>NZ_JAJTHI010000006.1 GCF_021298855.1 Gemmatimonas sp. | reverse complement strand
TGCTCACGGTGGTCACGGTGCTCAACAAGCTCGTGGACAAGCATCTGCTCACGCGGGGCAAGATCGACGGGCTGCTGCACTACACGGCCGCGCTGTCGCCCGCCGAGTTCGAGGAGTACGCGTCGCGCCGGCTGGTGGAGGGAGTCATCGACTTCGCGCCGCAGCGGCTGGCGGCCTGTTTCGTGGACGTGCTCGCGCAGCGCGACCCCGCGCAGCTGGAGCAGCTGGCGAGGCTGGTGGAGGAGGCGCGGCGGCGCCGTGACGGAGCGTGACGAACCGTGACTGATTCGGCACGCCCGTGGCTGCGCGCGGGCACGGTGCATGGAGAGCGTCGCTATCAGCGGCTGCTCGTCATTGGCCTCGCGGCCATTCTGCTGTTGTCGCTGGTGCCGGTGGTGGGCACGCACGTGCTGGGGCTGGCCGACCGTCCGCTGTCGGGGAGTGATCACTTCGGGGTGATGTGTCTCATTGCCCTGCACGAGCTGCTGGCCCCGGTGCACCAGCTGCTGCACGTGCTGGTGGTGGTGGGGGGAGCCTGGGCGCTGTGGGATCTCGCGCAGCGTGCGTGGCAGACGCGGCGCGTGCTGCAGGGGTTGCCGATGCGCCGCCTCTCGGCGGCCGAGGCAATGGTAGCGGCGCAGGCCGGTTTGCCGGCGGCCGCGGTGCACGTGGTGCACGGGCTCCCCATTCCGGCGTTCACTGCTGGCCACGGGCTGCGTCCGCGCGTGTACGTGGCCCACGCACTGCTGCAGGGGGCGGAGGCGCTCCCGGCGGAGGAGCTGACGGCGGTGCTGGCGCACGAAGCGGCGCATGTGCGCCGCCGCGATCCGCTGCGGTTCCTGCTGCTGCGCACGCTCGCGCGTGCGCTGTTCTGGGTGCCGGCGGTGCGTGCGGTCTCGGAGGATATTGCCGATGAAGCCGAGGTGATTGCCGACGATGCAGCGAGTGCGGTGGCGGGCCCCATCGCGGTGGCGAGCGCGCTGGTGAAGCTGGGCGCGTGGCCACCGCCCGAGGCGCCGGTGGCCGGGCCGCTGGCGGTGGTGGGCTTTCTGCGGCGCGATCTGTTGGACCGCCGAGTGCGCCGGCTGCTGGGCGAAGCGTATCGCCCGCAGGGCCGGCTGACGACGCGCGCGGTTGTGGTGGCGCTGCTCATGCTGTCGGTGAGCACGCTGTCGGGAATCGTGGACGTGCACGACCTGCCGGCAGCGGCGGGGCATCCGGCGTCACATCAGCATTGCGAGCACGACGGCGTGTTCGCGGCGGCGCATCTGTTCTGTCGCTGGCAGGTGAAGGGCCCGCTGCTGCCGCCCGGGGCCAGCGATTGCCCGCACCGGCACGCCTAGGCGGGAGACTTCCCGCCCGTCTGCAGGAAGCTCACGAAGTCGTCCGGCAGGCCGGCAGCACGCACGCCGGCCACGGTGGCCTCGATGGCGTAGGGCACGCGCACGAACTCCACGGCGGTGGCCGACGCGCCGAAGGTCACGCGCACATACCCGGCCCGCCAGTCGCCGTCCTTGGGGCGCCCCACGCTGCCGGTGTTCACGAAGTGGATGTCATCCACCTGGCGATGCCACGGCTTGTGGGTGTGCCCGAACGCCAGCATGTCACCGGCCTTGAGCCCCACGCTGGCCGCCATCTTGCGACAGAAGTCATCGGGGCGGTCTTCGGTGAAGTACACGGTGTTGAGCGTTGGCGTGCCGTGCACGAGCACCAGGCGTGGGCCTGACGCATGTCCGCCCAGCGGGCGCAGATCGAGCGAGAAGGGGAGCCCGGCCAGATACCGCTTCGTAGCGGGGGACACGGCGCCGCGCGTGAACTCGTAGCTGATATGCGCGAGCTCCTCCTGCCGCACACTCTCCGACTTGCAGCCGCAGTGCCTGTAGTCGGTGGCCACCGTGGAATCGTAGTTGCCCGCAATCCCCGCAATGGCGCGGGCGCGCAGCCGTTCGACCACCTCGTTGGGGGTGCTGGAGTAGCCCACCAGATCACCGAGGTGGTACACGGCGTCCACGTCGCCGCGCGCGTCGATGTCGGCGAGCACGGCATCGAGCGCCTGCACGTTGGCGTGAATGTCGGAGATCAGAGCGTAGCGCATCGTCAGGGCGCGGCGAGGCTGGCGTGGGCCGGCGTGGGCGCCGGCTTCGTGGCGCGCACGAAGGCCGCCATGAACTTGCCGTCGATGGCCGCGAGGTTGGCCTCGACATTGATGCCGGACTCCTGCAGAAACGCCCGCGCATCCTCGCTCCGGTAGAGGCGCGTGGGTTCGATGTCGATGTCCGTGAAGCCGCTCTCCGCGAGCAGCGTGCGGAACTCCTGCTCCTCGAGCGCGCCGGCCACGCAGCCCACCCACAGCTCCATGGAGCGCCGCACATCGGCCGGCACCGCGCCGCGCACCACCACGTCGCTCACCGCGAAACGGCCACCGGGCTTGAGCACACGGAACGCCTCGGCCAGTACGCGCCGCTTGTCGCCCGACAGGTTGATGACGCAATTGGAGATGATCACATCCACGCTGTTCGACGGCAGCGGGATCTCCTCGATGCGGCCGCGCAGGAACTCCACGTTGCCGACACCCGCTTCGGCGGCGTTGCGCCGGGCGAGGGCCAGCATGTCGTCGGTCATGTCGAGACCGAACGCCTTGCCGGTGGGGCCCACGCGGCGCGCCGAGAGCAGGACGTCGATGCCGCCACCGGAGCCGAGGTCGAGCACGACTTCGCCTTCCCGCAGTTCGGCGAGCGCGGTGGGATTGCCGCAGCCCAGCGAGGCGAGCACCGCAGCGTTGGGCAGCTCGTCGGTTTCGCCGTTCACGTAGAGGTTGGACGTGATGGGATCGACCGTGCCGTTGAAGGCGGCGCCGCCGCAGCAGGAGTTGACCGGGCCGCAGCAGCTCGCGGCCGCGGCATCGGCGGTGTCCTGCGGTGCCAGCTCGAGTACGCGGCGCGCGGCCTCGCCGTACTTCTCGCGAACGATGGTGGTGACGTCGGGGGTGGTGGACGACATGGTCGCTCCGGACTGGGGGTGGCCTTTCAGCAACACGTGGTTGATGGATCTGGCCCGGGAAACGGCGTGCCGAGGACCCGGACGAGCTCCTGGACCTCGGCGAGGGTGTCGACGGACAGCTTGTAGTAGGACCAGCGCCCGGCCTTGCGGTCGCTCACGAGCCCGGCCTCACGCAGCACCTTGAGGTGGAACGACAGCCGCGACTGCGCCGCCTCGAGCGCGTCCTGCAAGTCGCACACGCACCGCTCGCCGTCGCGCAGCATGTCCAGGATCTCCAGCCGCGTCTCGTCGGAGAGCGCGTGGAAGAGCTGGGCCGCGCGTGTCACATCGATGATGTCGGCGTCTGCCATGCTTGCACAATACATCAATTTTTACTGATACGTCAAGACCTGCGACTCCGCGGTCGCGGCGCGACTCAGAAGGTCACCGCCAGCGAGGTCACCGCAAAGCCGCCCTCACGCCGCGCCGTTTCCGCGCCGCCGTTCGGGAACAGCGGACGCGCCGCCCGCAGGCCGCGCAGCTCCGTACGCCAGAGCGCCCCCGGGACGGCCTGCACATCCACCCCCACCGATGCGCCCGTCCCCTGAAAGGCCGCGTTGGGCACGGACAGCGCCCCCAGGGTGCGAGCCCCCGTGGTGAGAATCACCTGATCCGGATCGGCAAAGCGCTCGAGCCGCGTGACGATCGCCATGGCCGGGCGCACCCGCACCCGCGCCAGCGCCATCCACCCGTACCAGCGGCTCCAGCCCGGCTCGGCAGGGCTCCGACGCTGCATGCCCACATCGGCCTCCCCCACCAGTGTCCAGCGACCACGCGTGACGTTGGCGCCCACCCCGTTGAAGAGACGCAGCCGACTACCCGCTTCCTCGCTCGCCAGGTTGTAGTAGCTCAGCGTGGTGGTGTGCCCCAGGTGGCGCGAGGCGGGCGTCCAGTCCACGCGCACCCCGGCGCCCTTCCCCTGGTTGTTTTCCGAAATGGTCTGCCAGCCGTTCACCACATCGAGGCGCACCGCCAGCGCCGCGGTGGGCTGGTGCACCACGCGAACGCCGGTGCTGTAGTACGGCGAATAGTCGGCCACGAGCGAGCGGGTGTAGGAGGGGTTGTCGCGACTGATCCACCCTTCCATGCCCATGTTCGAGAAGAAGATGCCGCCGTCCACCCAGGTGCGCGGTCCGATTCGCACGCCGCCGAATGCCTCCTGCAGGAACTGCTGCACGCCGGGGCCGCTCACCCGTCCCGTTGTGGGTTCGCCCGCATAGTTGGCCTGGACGCTGGTGCCGAACTGCAGCGCCAGCCGACCGCGATGCCGTGGCGCCTCGAGCGTGGCGTCGATGAACGCGAGGTTCACGTTGAATTCGTTGTGGCGGGCCGGCTGGGTGCCGAAGAGGGCGCCGCCCGCAAACGACCGGTCGCGCGACGGCGGGCGTCCGATGTCCCAGGCGTAGTAACCGTCCACGAAGCCACCCACGCGCACGCGGCGGGCCGTATCGCCCACCGTGGGCGCCGGCGACTGCGCGCCGGCCACGGTGGCCAGCCCCACGGTGGCCAGCGCCAGCCTAGCCGTCGCGATGGTGGTAGCCCCCTGCCGCGCCACGCTGATCAAGGCGTTCTGTCTCATGACCAGACGTTCGCGCCCACAGTGCTGGCAGACAAGCGCGACGGTGGTCAGGAAAGTACAAAGACGACGCGGGGGCGAACCTGGCGCCCGCCGATTCGCCAATCTGGAACGGGCCGGCTCGCCACTTCCGAGTTCCGCGAGGCGTGGATGGCGCACGTTCGAGGGTAACAGTGCACATTCGAGGGCATGTCCCGTTCACTTGCGTTCCGCCCGCTGCTGCTGACGCCCCTCTGGGCGCTACTCGCCGCCGCCCGCCCGCTCCCTCACGAGGTGTGGGCCGGCACTGCCATGGCCACGGACGGCAGCGCCATGCGCGGCGATCTCGAGATGTTTGCCGGCAAGGCGCCCGGCACAACCTTCGTCGAGTTGGCGCAGCGCAACGACACCCCCGGCGCCAGGCGCACGTGGCGGGTGCGACACGGCACGTGCGCGAAGCCCGGGATGGTGTTCGGCGACTCCGCCGCCTACCCCGTCATTCGCATCGGCACGGACGGCAAGGGGATCGGCGCGGTGACGCTGCGCCTCGCCATGCCCGACACCGGAGACTTCCATGTGGCCGTCGCCGCATCACCACGCGACGCCCGTCGCGTGGCGTGCGGCGATCTCGTGCTCGAGGATTAGCTACTTCCCGGCCGCCGCGGCCGCCGCCACCGAGTCCGCTCGCGCGTCCTCGATGGCTTCCTTGGCGAGTTCCTGCTTCAGCCGACCCATCTGCGTGAGACCGATGCGACGACCGATCCCCGTGGGATCGATGCCGTACTCGGCCGGCAGCACGGCGGTCACCACCAGCACCACCGCGATCACCACGGCCATGACCGACGCGCGCCGCAGCGACGCGAGGCTCGGCCCCTCGGGGATTGGCGACGGCGTTTTCATCACATCTTCTTGAGCGCGGAGAACTGCCCGCTCGCCTTCACCGTCACGGTGACCGGCTGCTCGCCGGTGTTGCGCCACGACCAGCCGTGCACCCCATCGAATACCGCTTCGATGCTCCCCTTCTCGCCCTTCGACGAGCCGCGCTGGTAGATGTGCGCCTTCACGCTGGGATCGGTGGGCACTTCAGCGTGCAGGTTGTACCCCACCGCCGCGCCGTTCGTGGCCCACTCGAAGGTGGCCTTCTCCCCCTTCTTCATCACGAGCTTCACCTCGATGCGCTTGGCCGGCGCGATGGTCACGGTCATGGAATCGCGCTTCGTCTGCGCAGCCGCAGTCGCCACGACATCGGAGAGCGACGCGACGGGCAGCGCGGCCGGCGACGACATCGAGAGCGACACGGGGACGACGATCAGGCGGGTAAACAGTGCGAACATGACGGGTTCCTAGGCTTGGGTGGTGAAGTAGCCCGTGAGCTGATAGCCCATGAGCAGAAGGCCGGCCACCAGCAACAGCATGTTGGCCGCAAAGCCACCGCGAAGGAACGACGGCGACCGCCGCCAGTAGCTCATCGCGATGAGAACAACCGTGAGCGCGAGCATCTGCCCCACCTCCACGCCCACGTTGAAGGCGAGCAGGTTCGGCACGAGGCCATCCGGGTCCATCTCGAAGTCGAGCAGCTTGGTGGCCAGACCGAAGCCGTGAAAGAGGCCGAACACCAGCGTGGCGGCACGCGGACTGGGCTGCACGCCGAACCACTTCTGCCATGCGCCCACGTTGTCGAGCGCCTTGTACGCCACGGAGAAGCCGATGATGGCGTCGATGAGGTACGGACTGACGCTGACCTTCGTGAGTACCCCGAGGATGAGCGTGCTCGAATGCCCCACCGCGAAGAGCGTGACGTACGTGGCGATGTCGCGCACGCGGTACAGGTAGAAGATCACCCCGCACAGAAACAGGATATGGTCGTACCCCGTGACCATGTGCTTCGCGCCGAGGTAGAGGAACGGCACCAGCCGCACGCCGAACGTCTCCTGGATGTACCCCTTGTCGCCCACGGAAACTCCGTGCGCGAGCAGCGCGCTCGGCAGGGCGACGAGCAGAACGACGACGAGCAGCGGGACCCATCGAGGCAAGCGCGCAGCTGTCATGTCGCGGCCTCCGCGGCCGGCACCACGCGCGCGCCGTACAACCAGTAGAGTGCCGGCAAGACGATCATGTTGAGCCCCGTGGCCGAAATCAGGCCACCGAGAATGACGATGGCCATGGGTGTCTGCAGTTCATTGCCCGGCTCCCCGCCCCCGAACGCGAGGGGGATGAGGGCAAGGCCGGCCGTGAGCGCGGTCATGAGAATGGGCGACAGCCGCTCGAGTGAGCCGCGCGTGATGGCCTCGGCGAACGGCACCCCTTCCGAGAGCAGCTGGCGATAGTGCGCCACGAGCAGGATGCCGTTGCGCGTGGCAATGCCGAAGAGCGTCACGAAGCCAACGAGCGAGGCGATGCTCACCACGCGGCCCGTGAGCAGCACCGCCACCACGCCCCCGATGAGCGCCAGCGGCAGGTTCGCCATCACCAGACCGGCGGTCCGCGCCGAGCCGAACTCGCCGTACAGCAGCAGGAAGATGGCCGCGACCGACAACAGCGAGAGCACCGACAGCGTGCGTGTGGCTTCCGCCTGCGCCTCGAACTGTCCACCGTATTCCACGAAATACCCGGGCGGCAGCATCACCCCCTCGCTCACCGCGCGCTCGATGTCGGCCACGGTGCTGCCAAGGTCCCGCCCCGCAACGTTGGCCTGCACGACGATCTTGCGCTGCACGTTCTCGCGCGAGATGGTGTTGGGTCCCCGGTCAACCGTTACGGTCGCGAGCTGTGACAGCGGGACGTGCTGGCCCGTGGGCGTGTCGAACGAGACCGCCGCAATGGCATCGGCGTTGAGGCGGTACGCCTCCGGGAAACGTACCACCAGATCCACGCTGCGCCCCTCCTCCAGCACCTGCGACACGGCCTCGCCGTTGAGCGCCACATCGATCGCTTCGGCCAGCTGCCCCACGCTCATGCCGTACTGCGCCAGCGCGGCGCGATTGGCCGTGATGCGCAGCTGCGGCACATCCGACTGCTGCTCGAGCTGCAGGTCGGCCACGCCGGGCACACCGGCCATCACGTCACGAATCTGCGTGCCGATCTGCCGCAGCACATACAGATCCGGCCCGAACAGCTTCACCGCGATGTTCGCCCGTGTGCCCGACAGCATGTGGTCGATGCGATGCCCGATGGGCTGGCCAATGGTGACGTTGGTGCCGGGGATGGTCGTGAACTCGTTGCGAAGCTCCTCGAAGAGCGCCTCCTTGTCGGCATCGTCGCGCAGCGTGACGTCGATCTCGGCGGCGTTCACCCCCTGCGCGTGCTCGTCGAGCTCGGCCCGCCCCTGCCGACGATCCGTGTTGATGACCGCCGGCTTGGACTTGAGGATCTGCTCGACGCGCAGACCAATCGCGTTCGACTCCTCGAGCGACGTGCCGGGAACGGTGACCACGGAGACCGTAAGCGCCCCTTCGTTGAACTCGGGCAGGAACGCCGAGCCCAGCAGGGGGACGGCCGCCATGCTCAGGACGAGGGCCATGGCCGCGCCGGCGAGCACCCGCTTGGGGTGCGCCAGCACCGGGGCAAGCACACCGGCATACCGCGCCTTGAGCCACACCACGAGACGGCTTTCCTCTTCGCGCTTCACCGCCGTGGAGTTCGGCAGCAGGTATGCGCACAGCACCGGCGTGACGGTTACCGCCACCAGGAGCGATGCGAGAATCGACACCACATAGGCAAAGCCGAGCGGGCGCAACAGGCGCCCTTCCACGCCCCCCAGGAAGAAGAGCGGCAGAAACACCACGATGATGATGAGCGTGGCGTTCACGATGCTGGCCCGGATCTCCTTCGACGCGTCGTAGACCACGCGCAACGCCGGGCGCTGTTCCGCAGGCGGGCGACGATGATTCTCCTTGAGACGCCGGAAGACATTCTCCACGTCGATGATGGCATCATCCACCAGTGCGCCGATGGCGATGGCCATGCCACCCAGCGTCATGGTGTTGATGCTGATGCCAAGCAGCTGCATGGCGAAGATGGCCACCACGAGCGACAGGGGGATGGCCACGATGGAGATGGCCGTCGCGCGCAGGTTCCACAGGAAGAGAAACAGCACGATCACCACCAGCACGGCACCGTCTCGCAGCGCCTTCACCACGTTGTCCACCGCCACGCGAATGAAGCTGGCCTGCCGGAACAGCTCCGTGTGCACCTGCATGCCGGCAGGCAGCGTGGCCTGCACGGCGGCCAGTTCGCGCTCGATGCGCGCCGTGAGCTCCAGCGTGTTCGCGCCGGGCTGTTTCTGCACCGCGAGCACCACGCCCGGCTGGGCATTCACACTGCCGTCACCGAACTTGGGCGCCGTGCCCACGGTGATGTCGGCCACCTGCCCCAGCGTGACCGGCGTGCCACCGCGCACGGCGACCACCGTACTGGCGATGTCGGCCACCGACTGCACGCGGCCGATGCCGCGGATCACGTACTCCTGGCCGCGATCCATGTACACGCCGCCCGAGGCATTCGCATTCGAGCCGCGGGCCGCGCGCACGACCTGCTCGAGTGAGACGCCGGCCATCATCATGCGCGCCGGGTCGGCGAGCACCTGGTACTGCTTCACGGCCCCACCAATGGGGATGACCTGGGCCACCCCCGGCACCGCCAGCAGGCGGCGCCGAATCGTCCAATCGGCCACCGTGCGCAGCTCCGTGGGCGACTGCGGGCCCGTGAGCCCGATCATGAGGATCTCTCCCATCACGCTCGACACCGGGGCGAGCACCGGCGCGGAGATCCCCGCAGGCAGCGCCGCCGCCACCGTCTGCAGCTTCTCGGCCACGATCTGCCGCGCGCGGAAGATGTCGGTGCCCCAATCGAACTCGACCCACACCACCGAAATGCCCTGCGCCGTGGACGAGCGCACCCTGCGCACACCCGTGGCCCCGTTCACCGAGGTCTCGATGGGGAACGTCACCAGCGCCTCGACCTCCTCGGGCGCCATGCCGTGCGCCTCGGTGAGCACCGTGACCGTGGGCGCCGTGAGATCGGGGAACACATCCACCGGCATGCGCCACGCGGTGTAGGCCCCACCGATCAGCATGAGCACGGACACGGCGAGCACGATGACGCGATTGGCCAGCGCCCACGCGATCAAGCGATTCAACATGCGCGCCTCAATGCTCGTGACCGTGCGCCGGCACGGCCGTGGAGAGCGACGCCAGTCGCACCTGATACGCGGCGCCCGTCACCACCCGCTCACCAGCCTGTATGCCGCGGCGCACCAGCACGAGCCCCCCGGCGCGAGGCCCCAGCTCGAGCGTGCGCCGCTCGAACGTCTCGCCTTCCAGCTGTACGTACGCGATGGGACGTCCATCCTCATCGAGCACGGCCGATGCCGGCATGGTCACGCCGGCTTCGCGCTGCCCGGTCCGCACCGACACCCGTGCCGCAGCCCCCACCTTGAGCGTGCCGTCGGTATTGGCCACCTCGAGCAGCAAGGGCACCGACCGCGACAGGCTGTCGATCACGCTGCCGAGTGAGACGACGCGACGCGCCACGTAGACGCGCTCCGAGCCTTCCACCAGAAACTCCACGCCGGCGGTGCGCGACACGTTGGCCGCCTGCGCCGCCGGCACATTCACGCGCAGCCACACGACCGAGGGGTCGACGACGGTGAAGAGCAGCGTTCCCGCCTCCACGCGGCTGCCGGGGGTGACGCGGCGGTCGGCGATCACGCCGGCCACGGGCGACCGCACCGCCACGCGTCCGCTCGCGGAGAGCTCGCCTCCGCCGTACCCGGCCAGTGCTTCGCGCGCGGCCGCGAGGCGAATCTCGGCCTCGTGCACCCGCCGCTGCGGGACGGCTTCCACGGCATACAGGCGCACGGCCCGCGCGTGCTCATCCTCCGCCTCGCGCAGTCGGGCGCGCGCTTCGGCGTAGGCGGCGCTGCCCGCGTCGCCCAGCGACGGCGCGAGCAGTGCCAAGGTCTGCCCGCGTGATACGCGCATGCCGGGCGCAGGGGCATTGGCCACCCCCGACGCATCCACGAGTCCCGCAATGGGTGCGCTCACCTGTGCGAAACGTCCCGCGGCGGCTTCGATCACCCCGGGCGCCTCGAAGGAGCCCGCAAGCTCACCCGCCGTGGCAAAGGCCGAGCGGAAGCCCGGCGTCTTCCACGCCTGCTCCTTGAGGAAGGAGATACCACTCTCGGCGCCGCCGGAGTCGCGCGGCGCGGCCGCCGCGTTCGCGTACACGGTGAGCCCCGGCACGACGATGCTGTCGCGCGCCTGCGGGCTCTCCACGCGAATCACCAGATCGTAGACCCCGGCCGCGGTGAAGGTGGGGCTGGGGCCGTAGATGCCCGGCGCGCGCGGGGTGTCCTGTACCACCACCAGGGGCGCGCCGCCGCCGCGCGGCATGAAGGTGAGGGTGATGCGGCCGCTGCGCAGGGGCGCGAAGTCGGTGAGGTCGGTGAGGTGCACCGCGAACTTGTCGGGCGCGCCCACGATCAGCGCGGGATGCTCCATGAAGAGCTCCGTGCTGTCGGTCCACAAGGTGATGGCGCCGCCGGCCGGTTCGTCGGCGGTCGCCGCGTCGTTGTCGGCGGGCTTCGTACCACCACAGGCGGCCGCGCCCACGACGGCGAAGGCCAGGAAGAGAATGCGGCCGGTCATCGGGTCGAGTCGGTGGAGGAAAAGAGCGAGAGGCCAACCGCGCGCGCGAGCTCCGCGCGGCGCAGGACGATGTTCGTCGTGAGCGACAGCAGTGCGAGTTCCGTTTCCTGCCAGGCGCGTACCGCTTCCAGCCACTCGGTGAGGGTGATCTCCCCTTCGGCGTAGGCCGCCTGCACGGCGCGCAGCGCCAGTCGCGATTCGGCGCCGGTGAACGGCTGCAGCACCGCGCGCTCCGCTTCGGCGCTGCGCAGGCTGCTGAGGGCGTCGAGCACTTCGCGCGTGATCCGACGCTGCACGGCATCGGCCTCGGCGTTGATCTGGCGCGCGGTGGCGTCGGCGGCGGCCACCGCCCCGCCGCGCCGGTCGAGCAGCGGCAACGGTACGGTGAAGCCGGCAACGAAGCCGTACAGCGAGACCCCCGCGGCGTTGGCGCCACTCTGCACGTGCTCCCCCTTGTAGCCCGCCGAGATGGCCGGCAGGGGAAGCCGTTCGCGTGCCGCGAGTCGTGCATCGGCGAGCCCTGCCTGCGCATCGCGCTGCGCACCAAGCAGGTCGGCGCGCGTCGCGAGCGCCCGTGCCACCAGCGAGTCGGCGTGGTTGGCCGTCAGCGCGAGCGGCACCGTCGCGCGCGCGAGCACCGTGTCCAGCAGGGCACCAAAGGCGGTTCCCGTGCTGTCCGCGGTGGCCAGGGTGGGGACGGCCACCCGTTCTGCCGGTACTCCGGTCAACAGCGCCAGCCGCTCCCGTGTGGCGCGGGCCTGCACGACCACGTCCGCCAGGCGCGCGGCGTAGCGTCCCTCCTCGAGACGCAGTCGACGGCCCGCATACCCCGCCACGTCGCCGGCACGTACCCGTTCGTCGCTCACGCGGCGGGCCTCGCTGGCCGTGCGATACGCACCATCGAGCAGCTGCACGCGGTGCGCCGCGCTCATGGCGTCGATGTAGGCGCGCACCAGCTCCGCGTCGAGCGCATGTCGCGCCGCCGCGAGACGCGCCTCGGCGGCCTCCCGCCGAAAGCGCGCGGCAGCCACGCGGGCGGAACGTTGCCCTGCCAGATCTACGGGCCACTCGATCTGCGCGATGTCCTGCGCGTTGGCCTGACGACCGCGTGAGGTCTGTTCACGCCCGTAGGCGAGGACGGGATTGGCAAGCGCGGCAGCCTGGCGCTCGCGGCCCGCGGCGGCGGCGACCGCTTCCTGCGCGACGCGCACGGCGGGATCGAGCCGCAGGGCGGCGGCGCGCGCGTCGCGTAGCGAGAGCAGGGTGGCGGGGGAGCGGGCGGCCGCGCTGTCCTGTGCCGGCAGCAGCGACGTTTGGAGCCCCACACAGAGGAGCGCTGCGGCAGGGACATGCCGGCGCCAGATCAACGACGAGACCACGAGCACGAAGGGCTGACGTTCCCGAGGGCAGGGCGACACCGGCCGTATGCACGAGCCGCGTCCCTCGGGGGGCGGTCACGCAGGGCGCGACCGTGTACGCGTCACGCGGGCGTGCGCGGTGGGCGCACGACGCGTGGCGTCGACGTCAGCAGGTCGGAGGGGCTCGCAGAGCGGGCGGAGGCCCCGTATCGGGGGCGGGGCGCGCGAGGGCGACCGTGTCCCATCGCGTCAACGGCGGCTGCGCGTGTACCGCCAGTGGCAGCACACGCGCGGGTGGGACACAGGTCACCGGCACCGATGCCGCGTCATCGCCGACCTCCGCCCTGCCCCCAGCGACCGGCTCAAGACGGGCGTGATGATGCGAATGCCCGTCGTGGTCGCGGTCGTGCGCGAGGTCGTGGTCGCGGTCGTGGTCGTGGTCGTGGTCGTGGTCGTGGTCGTGGTCGCGGTCGTGGTCGTGGTCGTGGTCGTGGGCCGGCGCTTCGCGGCGTCCGCCATCCACGTGGGCGACGCCATGTGCCTCTGCCTCATGCGCGTGCGCGACCCCGTGCGCCACGGCAACAGCGGGCGACGCGAGGCTGGCCACCAGCGCCAGCAGCAGGATGGTCCAGCGGGACCAGACGGATCGGGACACAGCGGTAATGTACACGGCCGACCGCAGGCGCCGCCCGACCGCTTCGCGTGGGCCCGGAACAGCACCACGGAATCGCGGACTCACGCGGACCCACGCGGAAGAGCTCGCGCCCGGTGACCCGCGCAGCACGCACGCCGCCATCACGCAAGTGACGGTGGCGTTTACGATTGCCCCTCTGGGATCGAACCAGGAACCTTCTGATCCAGAGTCGGTCCGGAAAGTCGGACTTGGGCACCGAATTGCGGTTGCTCCCACGACGCTGGTCGGTTCGGGCAAACGGGCGCTCTGCGCGAACGGATTTCTGACTGAAGCTGGCGGGCAGGGGCGTACGCGCCTCAAGAGTTCCCAGTTGCCTACGAGGTTTGCGGGACAAGCCCCGAGATTCTCTCACGAATTCCCACGAGCACTTTCGGCAGCCGCTGCGCATCAGGGAACGTTCCTTCGAGCACGTCGTCGAACCACGGTGCCCCCAACAGCTTCTGGACGGATTCGGCAATGAACGTGCGCGCGTCCAACGAGAGCGACTGGAGCTCGTACGCGAGTTCGGCGCGACCGGCGACGAGCATCAGGACATCCTCGAGATCGTGGCTACCGAACGGATCGTCGCTACCACGGTCGAAGAACGCCTCCCATTTGGTCGCGAGCAGCGCCACCGGGTGTGCGGCGCGGATTGCAATGCCGTTGGACAGGTCCACGGAGACTGCGGTGTCCATGACCAGTGGATACCACCGGTTGCTGAAGCCGAGGATCTCTCCGTCGAGCGGCATGGCGTCGAGCACGAGCCCATCAGCCATTCGATAACGACAGACCGGAGCCCCTGGTGATTGATCGGGGCGAAATCCGAGTACTTGCAGTCGCTGTGCGAACTGGTGATAGGCCTGTCTGGTGCGGCACTCGACCACGACATCAACGTCGTCGGTCGGGCGCATGCGATGGAGGCCGCGGTCGGAGATGAAGAACGGTATCATCAGACCGCCAACGAATACGACCTCGTTGAGGAGGTCGCCGAGAGCGATGGCCGCGCGCCGAACCTGCTGCGTATTGGGATGATCGAGATGAACGATCATGCTGCCGCACCAAGCCGCTGCCGGAGATGCTCACGGGCCCGCTGGCGCTCGCGCGCGCGCCCGGCGCGTAGTGCGTCCACCAATGCAAGGAGCTCGTACAGTGCCGGATTCCTGATTACGGTGTGCACGGCTCCCGCATACAATGGCTCAAGCGTTTCCCCGCGAACGCGCCCCTCCGCTGAAGGCCACACATAGGCGTCAGCCCCGGTGAAATCGACGGACAGTGGCGGCGCGGCGTGCGCCGTGGGCACACCACGCACCTTGGCCCCAGGCGTGGCCGCAAACGCATACGGAACGCCGCCGAACAGAAACTCGAGCAAGGCCTCCGCCTTCACGGACCGTGAGCCCGCGCGAAGCAGCCGCGCAGCCTGCAGGCGCTGCACGGCGTTATGCGCCTCCCCGTGCGAGATCCCCACGGCCTCGGCCAACGCGCGGTACGGTGCGTCGGGGGTCAGCCACAATTGAAGGGCGACGGCCACATCAGCGGGCTTGAGCGGCACCATTGGCTCCTTGTCCAGTGTTCATGAACACTGGACACATCGGCACACGGTGTCAACGGGCAACCAGGAAGAGACTTGCATTCCTGTCGGTCGTGAACGAGGAATCCCGTCCATTGGCCTGGCTAAACACAAACGCCGCCATCACTCGTAAGTGACGGCTGCGCTTGCAATTGCCCCTCCTGGGATCGAACCAGGAACCTTCTGATCCAGAGTCGACTGGTACGCGCAGTTTTGCCGCCGAAGTTGGCAATTCTCACGAACGACTTGGCATTTCTACCAAGAAGAGCCCGACCCGAGTACACAGAATCTTTCACATGTCGGGGTCCAGCTGGGTGACCGACCACGGCCTCCCAATCGCGAATCACCTGCCAGAAGGGGCCGAACGGCTCTGGGCGCCTGGAGCTCATATCCCTCTGCGACCAGCACGGCTAGGCGGTTTCACGGAGCAATGGCGCGACGGCCTCATTGATGCGCGCCAGCTCCTCCCGGAGCGCTTCGGCCTTCCCGCCGCCCACCGCCTCCTCGAACCGGCGCTGCGCACGCCCCCACAGAGGGTGGGCCTCTTTCCGCTTCGCGCGACCCGCCGCGGTCAGGGAAATCACGCGTTGCCGCCGATCCTTCCCTGTGGCCATCTCCAGCCAGCCCTCCCTCTCCAGCGGCTGAAGATTGCGGGTGAGTGTGGTGCGATCCACCAGCATATGCTGAGCGAGCGCGTGGACGGTCAACGGTCCCTCACGCGCCAAGATCGTCAGCATGGAGAACTGCGTCGTTTTGAGTCCACTCGGCGCGAGTTCGGCGTCATACAACTGCCCGACGAGCCGCATCGTTTGCCGCAGCGCGAGATGGTTGCAGAGAGTTCGAGACATTGAGGAACAGTGGTGTCAGGAGGTCCGCGCCGCTACGGCTTGCTTTATGTGTACCTACACTGAATATTCAACGTGTCGTCTCCGAGCGTGAATCCCACGCAACAACAAGCGCTACTCGCGAGAGAGCACGGAATAGCATGCTGACAGACTTCGACCTGCGCGTTCGCGGCGCACTCACGCGCGAGATCGCCGCCCGTGGCTATGCGCCGTCAAACGCCGAGTTGGCAGCATTGCTGACATGCTCCGCCGCAGACGTCGAACGCGGATTGCGCGCGCTCCACAACGCCCACGCGTTGCTGCTCCATCCGAACACGACGCGACCGTGGGCCGTCCCTCCGTTCGCCCTGTCGCCCGGCTCGTGCTGGGTCGAAATCGGTGAGCGCGGTTGGTGGGCCAACTGCCTCTACTGTGGTCTCGGCATCGCCGCCGCCGTGGGCGCCGACGCAGACATCTCCACCCGACTGGGTGGCGAGCGCGAACCCGTAGTCGTGCACGTACGCTCTGGTGAGGTGCTCGAGCGAGCGCTGCTTTTCCACCTGTCCACGCCGCCGCGCCATTGGTGGGACAACGTGATTCATGCGTGCGCGAGCTTTCAGCCGTTTCGCACGGAGCGGGAAGTGGACGACTGGTGTGTCCGACATGCGTTACCGAAGGGAGCGGTCGTTCCACTGCCGCAGATGTGGGCGTTCGCCCGCGAGTGGTACGGCGACTATGTGCGTGCGCCGTGGCGGAAGCGCTCCGCGGACGAAATCGCCGGCGTCTTTCAGCGTCACGGGTTCACGTCGCCATTCTGGAGCTTGGCGTAGCGCTATATTTGAGGTCATGTCACCAACCGTCCTGCGCGAGGGGCCCTTCCGCCTGTTCTTCTTCTCGCGTGAGGAACCCCGCATGCACGTGCATGTGTCGCATCCGGATGGCGAGGCCAAGTTCTGGCTTCAGCCCGAAATTGCCTTGGCCGACTCGGTCGGGCTCTCGGCCCGCCAACTCGCTGATGCGCAGGACGTCGTCGAACGTCACACAGGAGAGATACGCGATGCCTGGCTTCGCCACTTCGGCGCCTGAGGTCACGCACGTGTCCCGGCACGGCTTCTGGCTGTTGCTGGGCGACGAGGAACTGCTCGTGCGCTTCGAGGACTTTCCGTGGTTCCGGCAGGCCACCATCGACGCGTTGACCAACGTCGAGCGGCCGAGCGCGGATCATCTCTACTGGCCGCAGTTGGACGTGGATCTGTCCGTCCGCTCGATCCGACGACCGGCGGACTTCCCTCTGGTATCGAGGGCGGACGCTGCCCCCGCGACGGGTACGTAACTCGGAAGTCTCTGATTGGCTGGAACGGGGAATCCCCTCCAGCCACCCCCAAAACACAAACGCCGCCATCACGTAAGTGACGGCGGCGCTTGCAATTGCCCCTCCTGGGGTCGAACCAGGAACCTTCTGATCCAGAGTCAGACGCTCTGCCAGTTGAGCTAAGGGGCAGCTGGCTTCACCGGCCCAGTGGACCGATGAGCCGTCAAATATACGCCGCCCGGACCCAAGTGGAAGGGGCGACGCCTCCAGATGCCCTCACTCCGCGCGGGGGCCGACGACTTCACGCATGAACGCCGCCACGTCGAGGGAGAACGGTGCCCCGGCACCAGCCGGTTGCCACACCAACCGCTCCGTGCACACCTCCGGCCGCTCCGACTCGGCCGTCCAGCGTTCCACCAGCTCCGAGTCGAGATCCACCAGCCAGCACTCGATGCCTGCCCGCTGGTAGCGCGGCCGCTTCCGTATCCGATCGGCACGGGCCGTGGTGGGCGATAGCACCTCGATGGCCAGAAAGGGCGCCGGCGGCGGGGCTTCGCCACGCACCACCTCAATCCCTACCGGACGAATGACCAGCACGTCGGGCTGCAGCAGCGTGAAGGGGTCGAGGACGACATCGTACGGAGAAAACATCAGCTCGCCAATATGCTGTCGATCGACGTACTCGATGAGCACCGCCCCCAGCCGAGTCACTGCCCGCTGGTGCACGAACCGAGGCATGGGGCTCACGAGGAGCTCCCCATCCACGGTCTCGTAGCGATTCCCGTCGTCCGGCAACGCCCAGACGTCTTCCACAGACCAGCGACGTTCCTGCGCGATTGGCATACCCATAGTCTGCTCGGCCCTCGGCGATTTTCGCAACTCGGCGGGATCATGCCCCAACATGCCACGGGGGCGACGGAACCCCGTCACCCCCGTTACGCTGATCGAATCACCAGAACGCCAGCGGCCGCGTCACCCCTTCTTCACTTCCTTGGCCCAGCTGTCGCGCAATCCCACGATGCGGTTGAACACCCGCTTCTCCGGCGTGCTCCCCTCCGGCTCGGCGTAGAAATAGCCCACCCGCTCGAACTGATAGCGCGAGCCGAGCGGATCGTCGAGCACACCGGGTTCGGCCTTGGCGTGCTGGATGACCACGAGCGACTGCGGGTTGAGTGCACTCAGGAAGTCCTGCCCCTCCGGCACGTCATCGGGGTCGGGCTGCGCGAAGAGACGGTCGTAGAGACGCACCTCCACGTCGGCCGCGTGCGACGCACTCACCCAGTGAATGGTGCCCTGCACCTTGCGCCCGTCGGGCGCACTGCCGCTGCGCGTGGCGGGGTCGTAAGTGCAGCGCAACTCCACCACCTCACCCGCGTCGTTCTTCACGACCTCCTGACAGGTGATGAAATAGCCGAAGCGCAGGCGCACCTCACGACCCGGCGCCAGCCGATAGAACTTCTTCGGCGGGTCTTCCATGAAGTCGTCACGGTCCACGTACAGCTCGCGCGAGAACGGCACGGTGCGGCTGCCCGTCTTGGGCACGTCGTGCGGATAGTCCTGCGCCTCGAGCTGCTCGACCTGCCCCTCGGGGTAGTTGGTGAGCACCACCTTGAGCGGGTTCAGCACGCACAGCCGGCGCGGCACCTCCATGTTGAGATCGTTGCGCACCGCATGCTCGAAGGTGGCGATCTCCACGCGCGCATCCTTGCGCGCCACGCCGATCACGTCGGCGAAGGCGCGAATGGCCTCGGGGCGCACGCCGCGGCGGCGCAGCCCGGCGATGGTGGGCATGCGGGGATCGTCCCACCCCGTCACATGCCCCTCATTCACGAGACGCAGCAGCTTGCGCTTGCTGAGCACGGTGTAATCCAGCTCGAGCCGCGCGAACTCGATCTGCGTGGGCGGATTCTCGAATCCCGCCTCCCGCACGAGCCAGTCGTAGATCTCGCGCGCGTCCTTGAACTCGAGCGTGCAGAGCGAGCGCGTGATGCCTTCGATGGCGTCACTCAGCCCGTGCGCAAAGTCGTAGAGCGGGTAGATGCACCAGTCGTTGCCGCGCCGATAGTGATGCGCATGGCGAATGCGCAGCAACAGCGGGTCGCGCATGATCATGTTGGGATGCGCCATGTCGATCTTCGCGCGCAGCACCTTTGCCCCGTCGGGGAACTCACCCGCCCGCATGCGACGCAGCAGGTCGAGATTCTCCTCGACCGTGCGGTCACGCCACGGACTGGGAGTGCCCGCACTCGTCACCGTGCCGCGGTTGGTGCGGATCTGCTCCTCGTTCTGGTCGTCCACATACGCCTTGCCGTGCCGCACGAGCAGCTCGGCGATCTCGTACAGCTTCTCGAAATAGTCGGAGGCATAGTAGAGCCCGTCCCACTGGAACCCCAGCCACTGCACGTCGCGCTGAATGGCCTCCACGTACCTGATGTCTTCCGTGGCCGGGTTGGTGTCGTCGAAGCGCAGGTTGCAGGTGCCGCCGAACTCCTGGGCAATGCCGAAGTTGAGGCAGATGCTCTTGGCGTGCCCCATGTGCAGGAACCCGTTGGGCTCCGGCGGGAAGCGGGTGGCGGGGGCACGACCAAAACGGCCGGTCGCGACATCGTCCGCCACCATGTCGCGGATGAAGTCACGGCGCGGGGCCGAGGAGTTGTCGGAAATCGAAGAATCGGACACGTATGTACGGGTAAGGAGGACCCGTCAATCTAATCCTCGCGGGTATACATCGGCGGTCGCCCCGCTATCGGTTGCCTGGTCCCCGCTCCCTGCCCCCTGCCCGCCGCTCCCTGCTCCCGTCCCCCCATGCCCCGCCGCGCCGCATCCGTCCTGCTCGTCACCGCCCTCACCCTGCCGTTGCTTGCCGGGTGCCGGGCGGCCGCGCTGGCGCACGACGGTGACCCACGCGGCGCGCAGCGGCATTTCGACGGCCTCGTGGGGGCGTTCGAGGCGCGCTTCACCAACGTGACGCGGCAGCCCAAGGTGCTGCACGGGCGCATGCGCATTGCGCGTTATGCCTTCGCGCCGTCGAAGCTGGCCAACGATACCGCGATCTGGACGGCTATGCGCACCACGCGCACGGGCGCCGACCGCGTCGCCGAGTGGCAGGCGAGTCTGGTGAACAACCAGTTCCAGTTCGTGGCGCGGCGCGACACGCCGCTCCCCACGCGGCTGGGAGAGCAGCGCCACCGCATTGCGGTGACGCAGCGGCAGGAGCATGACTGGTTCTGGCACACCGTAGTGGAGCACCATGTGGGCACCATGCCCCCGCAACGACTGAACGATGTGGCGCGCGCGTTCTTCGCCAGCGCCGAACGCCCCGGCAGCGCCATGCGCGTCGACTATCGCGATGCGTTTCCGCGTACCGTGGGGGCGCTCGGCCGATTGCTCACCATCGACAGCATCGTGACCACCTCGCAGGTCGACGGCTCCACGCTGGTGGCCATGCAGATCCGCATCACTGCGCGCGACATCGCCGCCAGCTATCCCGCCTACGCGCGCTTTCTGCAGAAGTACGTGGAACCCGCGCGCTACCGGTTTCGTCTCTCCGACCGTCTGGCGGGCGACTACTTCGATGCGCAGGCGGTGAACCGCGTACTCACCGTACGCTTCCGTACGCGCAACGGCACGCTGCAGCCGCTCGTCGGGGCGGCGCGCCCCATGCCCGACACGCTCATCCTCACCGTGGACGCCATGGCCAAGCTGGGGCTCTTCTCGGTGGGGGTATCGAATCTCGTGGGCGAGTTCGTGCACGTGGACACGCCGCGCGAGCGGGCCTGGCAGCTGCGCTTCACCCGCGAGCCCAAGTGGCACCTGCCGCTCATTGCCGAACGGCTGTTGAGCAGCGCCATCCGCCACCCCTTCGAGGGGAACGGCGTGTTCTTCAAGCTGGGGCTGCGCACCGGCCCCGCCGGCCAAACGATCAGCGAACGCGTGGTCGATGTGGCGGTCAAGGAGAGCGCCATCATGCGCTGGCTGGGGAACCTGGGCTTCACCGCCATGAGCGATTTCGCCGGCAGCGTGGAGGAGGAGGAGAACCGGTTCCTGGTGGAGCTGTTCCGGGCGATGCGGGCGGACATGGCCGCTCTCGCGGGGTAACGGCTCGGATGGTCGGATGGTCGGACGATCGGATGTCGGATGGGTGCCGGAATTCGGAGGCGCGAACGGGCGGTCGGAAGTCGGAGGACGGATTGACCTGCCCAGAGGCCGGCAGTCGGAGGCCGGATTGCGGAGGCCGGATTGGGTATCGGCGAGGGGGTGCCGGACGCCTCCACTCCGGCCTCGGACATCCGACCGCCGTTTCCGGCATCCGATTTCGGGCACGCATCCGGCGTCCGACATCCGACCTCGGAGGAATCCGACCAATCCGATTCCGCCGAGGGCGGATGTCGATGGATGCCGGAATTCGGAGGCGCGAACGGGCGGTCGGAAGTCGGAGGACGGATTGAGCTGCCCGGAAGTCGGAGGGCAGATGGCGTGTCGGAGAGGGGTACCGGACGCCTCTACTCCGGCCTCGGACATCCGACCGCCGGTTCCGGCCTCCGATTTCGGGCACGCATCCGGTGTCCGGTGTCCGACGTCCGACTTCGGAAAAGTCCGACCCATCCGACTCCCCGAGGTGAGAAAGCAAAGAACCCCGACCAGCCAAGCTGTCGGGGTTCGAAAACTGCCACGCGCGCCGTCATTGGAACTCTCCGTCCTACCGAACGGCGGCGGGCTTGTCTTGTGTACACTGGACGATGCAGGGTGTTCCACCGTCACGCCAGTGCCGGATTCGTCACGAACCGGTTCCCGTTCCGTAACCCAGAAGCCTGAAAAGGTTCCGGCAGATGGAGCTGAGGGGGCTCGAACCCCTGACCTCTGCAATGCGAATGCAGCGCTCTCCCAGCTGAGCTACAGCCCCAAGTGACCCGGACAACAAAGGCCCCGCTCCTGTGGCGCGGGGCCCATCGGGTAACGAAAGGGAAGGTAGCGGGTGGCAAGGGGAAGTCAAGCGGAACGGCGCCGGCCGAAGCCGCCGGTGGCAACTCCCGGACCGTTGGGGGCGTTCACCCGCACGATGAATCGCGCCCATCCTTCCCTGCCCTACGGGGCGAACCCCGCGGGCGCGCACGCCTTCGAGTCGGAGTACGTGCGCGACCAGCTGGTGCCGCGCACCCTCGATGTGAACGGCAAGACGTATCACCCCGACGGCGAGTACGTGCTGTACTGGATGCAGTCCACGCATCGCCTCGATGAGAACTGGGCGCTGCGGGCAGCCATCCGCACCGCCAATCGCGTCCAGCGACCGCTGGTCATTCATCAGGGACTCGACCCCACCTATCCGCACGCCAGCGATCGCCATCACACCTTCATCCTGCAGGGGGCGCGCGACACGGCACGTCACGCGGCGCAGTTGGGACTGCACTACCAGTTCGTGCTGCGGGCGCGGCGCGACGACGACCGCCGCGTGCTCGATCGGCTCGCGGCGCGCGCGTACGCCGTGATCACCGACCTCTACCCCACCGCCGGCGTGCGCGAACGGACCGAGCGTTTTGGCGAGCGGGTCAACTGCCGGGTGCTGGCCGTCGACAGCGTGTGCACGGTGCCCAGCGGCACCTTCACCAAACCGGAGTTTGCCGCGCGCACCATTCGCCCCAAGATCGCGAAGCTGCTCGATCAGGTGCTGGAACCGGTGGCGGAGGGGATGCCGCGGGTGCCCGTGAGCGAGTCATTGCGGGCCTCGTTGCGCGACACGGTGGCCGCCGGGGGCGGGCTCACGGTGCTCCCGCTGGCCACCATGACCGACGACGACATCGCGCGCGTCGTGGCGGCGTGCGAGATCGACCACCTGGTGGGCGCAGTGGCGCAGCCAGGGGGCAGCGTGGCGGCGCAGGCGCGTTTTGCGCAGTTCCTGCAGCACGGGCTCACGCACTACGACACCCAGCGCAACGAGGCCGGCAACGGCGAGGGCACCTCGCGCCTCTCGCCCTACCTGCACTACGGCCACATCGCGTCGGCGCGCGTGATTCGTGAGGCGCGGGCGGCGCGGGAGGCGGTGGGCGCGTCGGCGGCCGACCTCGAGGCCTTCGTGCAGCAGGTCACCACGTGGCGTGAGCTGAGCTACAACTGGTGCGTCCGCACGCGCCACTTCGACCAGCTGAGTGCGCTCCCCGACTGGGTGCAGCGCACCATGGCCGAACACGTCAACGATCCGCGCCCGCAGCGGTACGATCTCGAGACACTCGAGGAGGCGCGCACCGGTGACCGCCTGTGGAATGCCGCGCAGCACGAACTCGTGACGCAGGGGATCATCCACAACTATCCGCGCATGCTCTGGGGCAAGACCATCCTGCTCTGGACCGAGAGCTACGAGCAGGCGCGCACCTGGATGTTTCACCTCAACGACAAGTACGCGCTGGACGGGCGTGATCCCAACAGCGTGGGCGGCATCATGTGGTGCCTCGGGCTCTGGGATCGCCCGTGGGGGAACAAGCCGGTGTGGGGCGGGCTGCGCCCCATGGTCACGCATCGCGCGAAGATGAAGTTCGATGTGGAGGGCTACATCGCCCGCGTGCGGGGGTCGCGACTGCTGTAAATGAACGCATCGGGTGGCGGGCACCGTTACAATTCCTGCATGCACCCACTCGATCCGGCCATCATTCCCGCAGTCTCGGCGGTGCGCTCCGCCGCCGAACGGCTGCGCTCGTTTCTGCCACCCAGCCGGCTCGTGCGGCACGACGGGCTGTCACAGACGCTGGGCGTGGACGTCTGGTTCAAGCTCGAGCTGGAGAATCCCACCGGCTCGTTCAAGGTGCGCGGCGCGTACAACGTGCTGGCCGGCCTGTCGGCGGAGGAACGCGCGCGGGGCGTGGTGGCCTCGAGCGCCGGCAACCACGGCTTGGGCGTGGCGTATGCGGCGCGCGCCTTCGGTGCGCCCGCCATGCTGTACGTGCCGGCCAACGCGCCGCAGGTGAAGAAGGACGGGATCCGGGCGCTGGGTGCCACGGTAAACGACGAAGCGGCCGATTACGACGTGGCCATGGTGATGGCCAGGGCGCACGCCGCACGCGAAGGGATTCGCTTCATCAACCCGTGCCTGGGGCTCGACCTGCTCGCCGGGCAGGGCACGGTGGCCCTCGAGCTGCTGGCGCAGCTGCCGGCCATGCAGACGGTGCTGATCTGCACCGGCGGTGGTGGTCTGCTGGGCGGCATGGGGGGCGTGCTGCGTCAGCTTGCGCCGCACGTGCGCGTGATTGGCGTGCAAAGTGAGGAGACCGCCGCCATGACGCGCAGCGTGCGCGCCGGACGGGTGGTGGACACCCCCGTCACCCCCACGCTGGCCGACGGGCTGGCGGGACAGATCGACGATGAGGCGCTGCACATTGGGCGCACCTGCGCCGACGACCTGCTGCTCGTGACCGAAGAGCAACTGGGAGAAACGATCGCGTGGCTGCACCGCACCACCGGCATGGCAGTGGAGGGGGCAGGGGCGGTGACCGTAGCCGCCCTCCGCCATGGCGACATCACGGCGCCGGCCGGCCCGTTGGTGGCGGTGGTGAGCGGTCGCAACATCGACCCGTCCCGACTCGAGGCGCTCACGACGCGCTACCCGGGGTAGCCGCCCGCCGGGCGCAACGCCGGATGTACAACGGGCCGGGCCCACCCTGCGGTGGCCCGGCCCCGGTTCGCCACTGGAGGGAGCGCGACGGTCATGCCACGCCCCCGTGCCGTCAGCGCGCCGACGACTCGTCGGCATGGGTGATGCTTGGGCGAGGACGGTCGGACACCACAGGCGACGCCCCGCCGTCCCGCGCCACCTGCAGCGGTATCTCACGATCTCCTGCCCGCGCAACGCGTGCCTGACGCGCCGCGGCACTGCGGGATTCCCCACCCTCACGGCCAATGGCGGCCATGTGGGCCCGGTCGCGACTGACAGTCACACCGCCCTTGCGCCCGGCTTCCCGTGCTTCGTCGGACGACCATTCGTGCGCCGTCCCCTTCTCGTGGGCCGCGCGCCCACCCTTGCTGGCGATCTCGCGCTGACGCGTGGGATCCATTGACGCGAACCCGCGTCGGCTTTTTCCGGTCATACGCCCCCCGGCCTCCGGAAGTGAATGTCAGTGGCGGAAGAGGGCCGCTCCGGTCACCCCGCGTCGGGCACCGTCACACGGCCAGCACTTCCCCGTGAATACCGTCAACCGATGTTGCAAACCTCGGGCCGTACTTCGGCCCCGATACCGGCACCCTCAGCCTACGCAAACCCGGGGCCGTCAGCCCACCGTCACGCCACCGGCATCCTGCCGAAGTCCGCGGGGCACCGGTCTATATTCGACCCATGCCGCTGCTCGTCCGTTTTCTCGGAACCGCCGCCTCCCGCCCCACCGCGGAACGAGGCGTCCCGTCACTCGCCGTCATTCGCGAAGGGCACACTCTGCTGTTCGACTGCGGCGAAGGCACGCAGCGCCAGATGATGCGCTACGGCGTATCCTTTTCGTTCGAAGACCTGTTCTTCACGCACACGCACTCCGACCACATTCTGGGGATTACCGGACTCATCCGTACGATGGCCCTGCAAGGGCGCACCGAACGGCTACGGCTTTGGGCCCCCCGCGGCGCGGGAAGAGTGTTGCGTCAGTGCATCAGTCTTGGTGGCGAACGCACCACGTTTCCCGTGGACATCACCGAGCTCGATGCCGGTGCCACGCTGTCCCGCGGCGAGTACCGGATCGACACCTTCGCCGTGGATCATGGGCCGTCCACCTCGCTGGGCTACGCCTTGGTCGAGGAGGAACGGAAAGGCCGCTTCAACCCCGACCTGGCCCGGGAGCTTGGCATCCCCGAGGGGCCGCTGTGGGGGCGTATTCACCGGGGCGAGCAGATCACCCTCGACGACGGGCGCGTGATCGATCCGGGGGTGCTCGTGGGCGAGCGGCGACGCGGTCGGCGCGTGGTCATTACCGGCGATACGCGCCCCTGTGCCAACACCATTGAGGCAGCGCGCGACGCCGACCTGCTCGTGCACGAAGCCACCTTCGCCGACGACGAAGTGGCCCGTGCGGTGGAGACAGGACACAGCACGGCGCGTGAAGCGGCCGAAGTGGCCAAGGCCGCGGGCGCGCGGCGGCTCGCCCTCACCCACATCTCGGCGCGCTACTCGCAAAACGCGCGCGAACTCGAGCGCGAAGCGAAGCTGGTGTTCGCCAATACGACGGTGGCGAAGGACGGGTACGAAGTGGAGCTGGCGCTTACCGAAGAGGAGGTACGGTTCGGATAAGGTCGGACGGTCGGATTGGCCGGATTGGCCGGAGATCGGAAGTCGGATGAGTGCCCGAAATCGGAGTCGGGAAACGGCGTTCGGAAGTCGGAGGCCGGAGGAGGAGGGGTGGTGGTGGCGCGCGCGGCGCTGCCCGCCACCACTCGGGTTTCAGACCTCGGGCCGCCGTTTCGGGCCTCCGACTTCGGGCAGGCAATCCCACCTCCGACCGTCCGACCGTCCGACTATCGGCGCGCTCAGTGTCCCTTGAGCGACTTCAGCGTGCGCAGCGCCGGCACCCGCCACGCCACGGTGGCCGCCACGCCTAGGGTGGCCACCCCACCCACCACCACCGCCGTCACCGCTCCCCACCACCGGGCAGTGATGCCACTCTCGAACGCCCCGATTTCGTTCGAGCTGCCAATGAAGATCTGATTCACGCTGGAAACGCGCCCCAGCAGCGCTTCGGGCGTGCGCATCTGCAGCATGAGGCTGCGAATGACCACGCTGACCATGTCGCTCGCGCCGCCCAGCGCGAGGAAGGCCATGGAGAGCGGCAGGCTGCGGCTGAGCCCGAAGCCAATCGTGCACAGCCCGAAGCCGGTTACGGCGAGCAGCAGATTGCGCCCCGAATGCGCAAACGGCGGGAAGCGCGTAAGCAGGATGCTCGACACGACCGCCCCCGCCGCGGGGGCCGCCCGCAGCAACCCGAGCCCCGTGGGGCCGGCCTGCAGTATCTCGCCGGCAAAGACCGGCAACAGCGCCACGGCACCGCCAAAGAGCACCGAGAACAGGTCGAGTGACAGGGCGCTCAGCAGCAGCGGATCGCGAAAGACGAAACGCAACCCGCCGAGAATGGCCACGCGCACGGGTTCATCGCGCCGCTCGCGCTGGGGCGAGCGATGGCGCACGGAGAAGAGCACCAGTACCGCGAACGCCATGAGCACCGCATCCACGGCGTAGCTGAGCGTGATGCCACCCGCTGCGTACAGCAGGCCGCCCAGCGCCGGCCCCAGCACGGCGGCCAGTTGCCAACTGCCGCTGCGCCACGTGACGGCATTGCTGTACAGCGTACGCGGAACCAACTCGGCGCTGAGCGCCTGTCGCGCCGGCTGCAGAAAGGCGCGCGCCACACCGCTCACCACGATGACGGCGTAGATGGAGCGCACGCGTGCGGGTGCCGTGAGCGGCGTGTCGCCCACGGGGGTGGGAAGCCCCAGCCACCAGAGCGCGAACGAGCACCCCACCAGCATCGACAGCGCCGCCAAGGCGATGCGGCGCCGGTCGTGCGTATCGGCAACATGTCCGGCGAACAGCGACATGCTGATCGCCGGCAGCGCTTCCGCCAGCCCCACCAGGCCGAGGGCCAGCGGATCCTTCGTGAGATCGTAGACCTGCCAGCCGACAACCGTCCCCTGGATCTGTATGCCCAGGGTGAGCGTGAACAGCGCGAGGATGTAGCGACGGAAATTGGGCAGGCGGAGCGCGGCGAAGGTATCGCGCGCCTCGCCGATCTGGTCAGCGGACATGCGGCAACATAGTCGCAGATCCGCGCGCGCGCGGGCGTGGCACGTTCCCTACGACGCGCCGCGGGCCTCGTCCTGGCGCTCCTCGAGGCGGCGGCGGCGACGGGCCTGCGCCGCGTCATAGCGCCGCCGCTGCTCCTCGGTTTCCGGCGTCACCGTGGCGATGGGCACCGGGCGCCCGTTGCGGTCGATAGCCACGAACGTGAGGTAGCAGGTATTGGTGTGCCGCCTCGTGCCGTTGATGAGATCCTCGGCCTCCACCCGCACGCCGATCTCCATGGACGTCGTGCCCACGAAGTTCACCGACGCCTTGCATGTCACGAGGTCGCCCACGTGGATGGGCTCTCGGAAGTCGACCCGGTCGATGGAGGCGGTAACGCAGGCCGTGCGGGCATGACGGAAGGCCGCGACCGCCGCCGCCTTGTCCACCATGGCCATGATGGCGCCACCGAAGGCATGGCCCAGGATGTTGGCATCCTGCGGCATGATGAGTTCACTCGTCTCGTGCTGCGAGTGGGCGACGGGACGGGCGGGTCGGACGGTCATGGCTGGACGGAGAAGGCGGCGCGGCGCACGCGCAGGCGCACGGCATCGTGGCGGCGCGGCGTGCGGCGGTATGAGGCTCGCTGCACGAGGCCATCGAGCGCCGTGGACCGGTCGAAGGCGCGCGCGAGCGCCGCGCGGCCGGCGCTGTCGAGCGGCGGCTGCTCGAGGGCAATGAGCTGGTATACCGGGGCAGCCACCGTGGCCACCGGCCACTCGCGCCGCGAGGTCGTGACCCCACGCGCACTGAGCGACAGTCCCAGCAGGTCCCCGTCCTGTGCGGGCACGGCAGTCACATCATAGGCCCCGCGCTCCCAGCGCGCCCGCGACGAATCAGCGCTCCACTCCGGCAGCGTGCCGCGCACCGACGGCCACCAGGTGGGCGCGCGCACGCCGATGGGGGGCAGATACAGCGCCAGCGCCTCGCCATCGGTGGCCTGCCCCGGCACCATGAACGCGACGGCCGGTTCGCGGGCTAGATCGGTGATGCCGAAGCTGCCGCTGTCGAAGACGAAACTGCCAAGGGTCTCCACGGCGGCCTGCGCCCGTTCGTCACCGGCGGCACCAGCCTGGCGAATGCTGTCGGTGAGCTGCGCCAGCGATGCCTGCGCGGCCAGCATCACCGCCCGCGCCTCCTCGGCACCCAGCAGCTCAGCGAGGCTGTTCACATGCCCGCTGCGCACATCCACCACGTAGCGGCGCCCGCGATGCTGGTGCGGCGGGCCACCATCAATGTCAGCGTCGAGCAAGTGCTCGAAAGTGAGATACGGGCCGTGCACATCGATGATCTCGATCCCGTCGTGCACGACGGTCCGCGGGTCATCGGGCGCGTCGTCGTCGTTGGGATCGATCTCGAGCTCACGCGGGTTGGCCTTGCGCCACGCGGACAGCTCGCGCATGACCGTGCTGTCGGCAAAGAGCAGCGTGCTGTCGCGCGACTGCAGGGCGCGCGCCCACAACCGGGTCGTGGCGAACGAGGCGCTGGGATACTCCGCGCCATCATCGGAGAGAAACACCTCGATGAGGCGCCCATCCACGTCGGTGAGCAGGATGGGCGCGCTGCGCACCCGCATCCCTTCGCCGCCGCTGCGTACCCAATAGGTGGAGTCACCCGCCGCAAAGAGAAACTCGGCCGCGGGCAGCGCCTGGCCGCGGGCCGCCGGCTCTCCACATGCCGCCAACGCGGCGACGACCAGGGCGGTGGAGGCGCCCATCACCAGCACCCGGGCCGCGCGTGATGCCGCCTGCGCCCCTCCCCGCAATCGACCGACCGGAACGCGCATTCAGCGCCCCTGGACCAGTGTACGCACGCCATCCACGAGCCGCGCCACCTCGGTGCCGCTCGTGTAGCAGGCACAGCCGGCGCGCACGAAGCCCTCCTGCTCATACCCCAACCGACGCGCCACCGTGGTGGCGTAGAAGTCGCCGTGCGACACATACACGCCGCGCGGTGCAAGGAAGCGCGCCACCGACTCGGCGTCGTGCCCCCGCACACGGAAGCTCAGCGTGGGCGTGCGGGGCGTACCGGGGCGGGGTCCGTACAGCGTGACCCCGTCGATCGCCGCCAGACCGTCCCACAGCTGGGCGAACAGCTGCTCGCCGCGCTCGTGCAACCCGTGCATGGCAACGGCCAGCCGGTCGCGGCGCGAGGTCGTGACATCGCCGGCAATCCCGGCGAGGAACTCCACGGCGGCGGCGGCGCCCACGATCCCCTCGTGGTTCTGCGTACCGGTTTCCAGGCACTCCGGGACCCAGTCGGGCGCGGGTTCCAGACGCGGCAGGTCGAGGGCGGCGGTCGCCTCGGCGCGGCCGTACACCACGCCCACATGCGGTCCGTAGAACTTGTAGGCACTGCAGAGCACGAAGTCGGCGCCCAGCGCCTGCACGTCGACCAGGTTGTGCGGGGCATAGTGCACGGCATCGACCACCGTGATGGCCCCGGCGGCGCGGGCGAGCTGCACCAGGCGCGGCACATCGCTCACCGTGCCCAGGATGTTGGAGGCGGCACCAAGCGCCACCACCTTCGTGCGCTCACTGAGCAATCGCTCGAACGCGCCCGCCTCGTGACGGAAGCTGTCGAGATCGAGCGGCAGCCAGCGCAGTACGGCCCCCCGTTCCCTGGCCAGTGCCTGCCACGGCGCAATGTTGGCATGGTGATCGAGCTCGGTCACGATGATCTCGTCGCCCGGCTGCAGAGCGCGACCGATGGCCCGCGACACGTGGAAGAGCAGCGTGGTCATGTTGGCACCGAACGCGATCTCACCCGCGCTCGCCCCCAGAAAGTCGGCGAGCGTTTCGCGCGCCTGCATGAGCAGGGCATCGGTCTCCACGCTGGTGGGATAGGCCCAGTGCGTGTTGGCGTTATGGTGCAGCAGGTAGTGCGTCATGGCGTCGGCCACGCTGCGCGGCACCTGCGTGCCACCCGGCCCGTCGAAGTAGGCCACGAGCTGATCGCCCTCGCGACGGTCGAGGGCGGGAAACTGGGCACGAATGGCGTCAAGGCTGGCAATCACGTTCGCGCTGCCGTCGGACAGGTGCGACGGAACCGATGGGGCGCTCATGCGGTGGCACTCCCGGTGGCCGCCGTGCCACCAATGATGGCGCCGCCCAGCCGCTCCACCACGCGGGCCGCTTCCACATGATCGGCCTCCTCGCCCAGCTCGTGATGGGCCATGCGGAACAGTTCCGCCGTGAGTTGCAGCAGCGGGGCGGTAAGGCGCTGCTCGCGCGCCAGCTCGGCGGCAATGCCCACGTCCTTGTCGAGCAGCGCCAGCCGGAACGTGCGCGGGAAGGCACGCGTGAGCACCCGCTCGGGGAAGAGATGCATGCTGGCGTTCGAGCGCCCGCTGGAGGTGTTGATCACATCGAGCGCCACCTCCGCCTTCACCCCCGCCTTTTCCAGCGCCACCAGCCCCTCGGCGGTGCCCCAGATGTGCATGGCCAGCAGTGCGTTGTTCACCGCCTTGAGCGCATCCCCGGCGCCCACGGCGCCGCAGTGCACGATCTTCTTCCCGAAGCACGCGATGACAGGGTGCACGCGGGCCAGCGTGTCCGCATCACCGCCAATCATGACCGTGAGCGTCCCCTGCTCCGCCCCGCTCACCCCGCCCGATACGGGGGCGTCGAGAAAGCCGATGCCGCGCTCGGCCAGGGTGGCCGCGATCCGCCGAGACGTGGCGGCGTCGCCTGACGTGCAGTCCACGAGGACGGAGCCGGCCGGCATGGTGGCCAGCAGGCCGTCCGGGCCGGCGAGCAGCGACTCGACATCCCGCGACACGGGGAGGCAGGTCACGACCACGTCACGGTCGCGGGCGGCCTCGGCCGGCGTGGCCACGGCGCGCGCGTCGTGCGCGGCCGCAAACGCCTCGGCCTTGGCCGTGGTGCGGTTCCACACGGCGAGGGCGAAATCGGGACGGGCGAGATGGCGCGCCATGGGAGTTCCAATGGCGCCGAGACCGAGAAACGCGACACGTGGCATGGGAGCATGCTCGAGGGAAACCAGTCGGCACCCGGTCCCCGTTGAGAAGCCGTGGGGTGGCGCCGAGATTGAAAGATGCCACGACTTCGCATCCACGTGCAGATCGAGGGGCTGCTTTCGGTGCACGCCGTGCGCGCCGTGTGGACGGCCCTGACGGCCGTCCCGGGGGTGCAGCACGCCGAGGTGTCCATGAAGGGGGCCGTACTGGAGACCGATGGACCCATCGACCGGCAGCTGCTGGACGCGTGTCTGGACCACGCCGGGGTCCGGGTGGTGAACATCACGGTGGAGAAAGGCGCGTTGCCCGTGCTGTAGGCCGGCCGCGGACGTCGCTTTGCGCCCGGAGAGGCGCACACTAACTTGCGCCCGACCCGCCGCCGCTTCGCCCATGACGCCTCGTTCCGACAAAGACCGGCCGCTCGCGGCGCTGATCGTGCCGGACCTGCTCGAGCTGCTCGAGGAGCATCCGGAGAGCATCGGCCCGCAGACGGAGGAGATGCACCCGGCCGACCTCGCCGACGTGGCGGAGGCCATGCCGGAGGCCGCGGTGCGGGCGTTCCTGGCCGCGCTGCCGCGCGAGCGCGCCGCCGAGGTGCTGGAGTACCTCGACGAGGAGTTGCGCACCCAGGTGCTCGAGGAGCTGCCGGCGGGGGAGGCGGCGGAAATCGTCGCCGAGATGGACCCCGACGAGCGCGCCGACGCCCTCGAGGAGCTCGACGAGGAGACGGCCGACGAGATCCTGCAGGAGCTCGAGCCGGCGGAGAAGGCCGAAACGGAGCGACTGCTCCAGTACGATCCGTACACCGCCGGTGGCCTCATGACCACCGAGTTCGTGAGCGTGCTGGAGACGCTCACGGTGGAAGAGTCGTTGCGGGCGGTGCGCGCCATGGCGCGCGGTGGCCGGCGCGAGGCCATGTACACCATCTACACGGTGGACGACGCGGGGCGGCTGCGCGGGGTACTGTCGCTGCGCGAGCTGCTGGCGGCGCCGGAAGGCTCGCGCATCAGCGAGCACGCATGGACCGAAGTGGTGAGCGTGTCGCCGGACACCGCGCAGGAAGAGGTGTCGCAGGTGACCTCCAACTACGACCTGGTGGCGCTGCCGGTGGTGGACGGGCAGAAGCGGCTGCTGGGCGTGGTCACCGTGGACGACGTCATTGACGTCATCCAGGAAGAGCAGACCGAGGACGCGCAGAAATTCGGCGGCATGGAGGCGCTCGAGGAGCCCTACATGCAGATCTCGCTCTGGCAGAACGTGCGCAAGCGCGGTGGCTGGCTGGCCATTCTGGCCATGAGCGAGTTCTTCACCGCCTCGGTCATGGCGCGCTACGAGCACAGCCTCGATGATGCCGTGTTCCTTTCGCAGTTCATTCCACTCGTCATGAGTTCGGGGGGCAACTCGGGGTCGCAGGCCACGTCACTGATCATCCGCGCCATGGCGCTGGGCGAGGTGCGCCTGGGCGACTGGTGGCGCATCGTGCTGCGCGAGTTGCCGGCCGGGCTCATCCTGGGGTTCATCATCGGCGTCATTGCCATGATCCGCATCGTGGCGTGGAACATGCTCGGGCTCTACGACTACGGCGTGCATGCGTGGTGGATTGCCATGGCGGTGGGTACGACGCTGGTGGCCGTGGTGACCATCGGCTCACTGAGCGGGTCCATGCTGCCCTTCCTGCTCAAGCGCATCGGATTCGACCCGGCCAGCGCGTCGGCGCCGTTCGTGGCCACCATCGTGGACGTGTCGGCGATCAGCCTCTACTTCAGCGTGGCCTACCTGTTCCTCGCCGGCAAGCTGCTGTGAGTGCATCGCCTGCGGCGCGTCGCGCCATCTGGCGCGGTACGCTGGCGGTGGTGTTCAGCGCCTGTTGTTTCGGCTCCATTTCGCCGCTCACCGTGGTGGCCACCGAGCGTGGCATGGCGCTCGAGAGTATCCAGAGCTGGCGCTATTTCGCCAGCGCGGCGCTGGTGGTGGCGTACGGCTGGTGGCGTCCGCCTGCGCCGGCGGCGGGGCTCTCCCCCTGGTATCATCCGCGCACGCTGCTCATGGCCGGCGGCGGACAGGCCATCGTGGCCACACTGGCGCTCGCGGCGCTGCGCTGGCTGCCCGCCGCCACGGCCAGCTTCCTGTTCTACACGTACCCCGCGTGGGTCACCGTGATCACCGCGGTGCGTGGTCTCGAGCCCCTCGACGGGTCGCGGCTGCTGGCACTCGCACTGGCACTGGGCGGCATCGTGGCCATGGTGGGCGCACCCAGCGCCGCGTCCCTCTCGCCCGTGGGGTTGGCCGTCATCCTGTCGGGGGCGCTCGTCTACGCACTGTACATCCCCGTCCTCAGCGGGCTGCAGCGCGGGCGCGACGGGCTCGATGTCGCGCGCGCGATCTGCGTGGGCGGGACACTCTGTTTCGCCACGTGGTCGATGCTGTCGGGCACGCTGTTCGCCATACCCGATGCGGTGGCGCTGGGCGCGAGCGTGCTGCAGGGCGTGCTTGCCTCCGGCGCCTTCGTGGGATTTCTGGCGGGGCTGCGCATCCTCGGCAACGTGCGCACCGCCATCACGAGCACGGTGGAACCCTTCTGGACGACGCTGCTGGGGGTGGTGCTCCTGGCGCAGCCCGTCGGCACGGGCACGCTGGTGGGCGGCGCGGCCATCATGGCCGCCGTGCTGCTGCTGCAACGTCCGGTGGCGTCCGCGCCAACTCGATCGTCATAATCCCACGATGGCAAAGATTCTCGTCACCGGCGCGGCCGGCTTCATTGGCTACCACACGAGCGAACGCCTGCTGGCGCGCGGCGACACGGTGGTGGGGCTGGACAACGTCAACGACTACTACGACCCCACGCTGAAGGCCGCGCGCCTCGCGCGACTGCAGGGGCAGCCGGGGTTCACGTTCGTGAAGCTGGACCTGGGCGACCGCGCCGGCATCGAGCGACTCTTCGCCACCGAGCGGTTCGACAAGGTCATCAACCTGGCCGCGCAGGCGGGGGTGCGCTACTCCCTCACCAATCCGCACACGTACATCGACAGCAACCTGGTGGGGTTCCTGCACATCCTCGAAGGGTGCCGCCATCACGGCGTGCAGCATCTCACCTACGCGAGTTCGTCGAGCGTGTACGGGGCCAACACGGCGATGCCCTTCTCGGTGCACCAGAACGTGGACCATCCGCTGTCGCTGTATGCGGCCACGAAGAAGGCCAACGAGCTCATGGCGCACACGTACAGCCACCTGTACGGGCTGCCCACCACGGGGCTGCGCTTCTTCACGGTGTACGGCCCATGGGGACGCCCGGACATGGCCCTCTTCCTGTTCACGAAGGCCATCCTCGAAGGGCGCCCCATCGACGTGTTCAACCACGGCCAGATGCGCCGCGACTTCACCTACATCGACGACATCGTGGAAGGGGTGATTCGCACGAGCGACCATACGGCCCCGCCCAACACGGTGTGGGACAGCGACTGCCCCGATCCCGCCACGAGCAAGGCGCCGTACCGCATCTACAACATCGGCAACAACAATCCGGTGGAACTCATGCACCTGATCGGCACGCTCGAGCAGGCGCTGGGGCGCACCGCGGTGAAGAACATGCTGCCCATGCAGCTGGGCGACGTGCCGGCCACCTACGCCGATGTGGCGGCGCTGGAGCAGGACGTGGGCTTCGCGCCCAAGACGTCCATTGAAACGGGCGTCGCGCGCTTCGTGGCGTGGTACCGGGCGTACTACGGCGCGTAGCGCCCCCGCTACCTGCCGTTCGCACTGGCCGCCCGGACTCCACCGGGTACGGATCGTGATTCCCGGTGGCGTGGCCACCGCGCGGTCAGCGCCGCCGCGTGCGGGCGAAGGCCACGAAGCCCACCAGGAAGACCGTGGCGAAGGAGAACCACTGCAGCGCGTACGACAGGTGCGGCCCATCGTTGATGGCCGGTGGCGGCACGCGCGTGGGGCGGGTGATGTCCTGCATGATGGTGTCGCCGAGGGCGAGCAGGACGAACGGCGCCACCGGCCGGCCGACCAGCGTGCCGATCGTATCGCGGTCGAGCAGTCGCATGGCCCGCGGTGACGATTGCATGGTGGCCTGGCCGCCGCGCTTGGGCGGGAACGAGGTAAGCACCGCGTCCAGACGCAGCGTATCGGCCTCACGCGCCTTGGCGAAATCGGCCGTGCGGCCATCTGCGGCGTAGAGATAGCCGCGCAACACGAGAATCGCGGTATCCCCCCAGCTGCCGTCGAGTGGGCGCACCGGTGTGAGCAGATGCACACCAGGCGACCCGTTCTGGGTGCGCGTGGCGTGCACCAGCTCGTTGGCGTAGTCGGCTACCGCCTCGATGCGCACACGCCGCCAATGCGTGACACTCGTGTCCTGCCCCTGCAACGCGGCCAGCGGCAGCGGGTCGGCCGCGCCCCGCGACGCCACGATCGCGTTCTGCGCGCGTCGCTGCTGCAGCCGGTCGAGCTGCCAGAGGCCAAGCCGCACGCACACGCCCACCGCCACGGCCGTGAGCAGGCCGAACGCGATGGTCTTCGCCTTACTGCTCATGCGCCGGCGGAGCAGGAGGGGCCGGGCGCGGGCGCGGGCGCGGCGTGCGTGCCCGCGTGGCGGCGGGAGCCGGCGAGGGGGATGGCGTGCCCACGCTCGCCGACTTCGACGCCGGGGTCGCCCTGGGCCGCCCTTCCACCTTCGCCGGCTTGACGGCCTTCGGCGGCTTCTCTGCCTTCGGCGGCTCCCCCGCCTTCGAGCGCTTCTCTGCCTTCGGCGGCTTTCCTGCCTTCGGCGGCTTCTCTGCCTTGGGCGGCTTCTTTGCCTTCGGCGGCTTCTCTGCCTTGGGCGGCTTCTCTGCTTTCGGCGGCTTGGCTGCTTTCGGCGGCTTCTCCGCCTTGGGCCTCTTACTCTTCGCGGGCTTGCGCTCGGACTTCGCCTCGGCCAATGCCGGCGCATCGGACGCCGCCGGCTGCGGCAGCGCCTCGGGCACCAGCACCAGCATGCTCAACGGTGGCAGCGACACCGTGAACGACTGCTCGAAGCCGTGGTACGGGACCGCATCGGAGCACGCCGACACCGTGGCCGCGTACCCGCTGCCACCGAACTCGGGCGCATCGGAGTTGAGCGCCACGCGATAGCCGGTGCGCGCTGGCGCCCCCAGCCGATAGTCGGCACGGGGCACCGGCGTGAGATTCAGCACCACCACGGCATGCTCGAGGCCGTCGAATCGCGCATACGAAAACACCGACTGCTCGCGATCGGCCACATCGATCCAGCGATAACCGTTCGGCTCATGATCGCCGCGCCACAGGCAGGGCAGCTGCCGGTAGAGTGCGCCCAGGGCACAGACGTACTCCAGCAGCCCGCGCCGGCGCGGGTCTTCCAGCAGGTGCCACTCCAGGCTCGCGTCGTGATTCCACTCGTGGTGCGTGCCCAGCTCCATGCCCATGAAGAAAAGCGACTTGCCGGGACGCGTCACCGAATAGCCCATGAGCGCCCGCACGTTGGCCAGCTTCTGCCACACGTCGCCCGGCATCTTCTCCAGCAGCGACTTCTTGAGGTGCACCACTTCGTCGTGTGACAGCGGATTCACGAACCGTTCGCTGTATTCGTACCACATCGCGAACGTCATCTTGTCGTGCGCACCCTTGCGGAAGAAGGGATCCACCCGGAAGTAGTCGAGGGTGTCGTGCATCCACCCCATGTTCCACTTGAAGGTGAAGCCCAGTCCGCCCTCGCTGATCGGCGCCGTGACCTTGGGCCACGCGGTGCTCTCCTCGGCCACCGTGATCACGCCGGGGTGCAGCGACTGCACGGCATGATTGAGCTGCTTGAGGAATCCCACGGCATCGAGGTTCTCGCGGCCACCATGACGGTTGCGCAGCCACTGCCCCGCTTCGCGGCCGTAATCGAGATACAACATGGACGCCACCGCATCCACGCGCAGCCCGTCAATGTGGAACTCCTCGATCCAGTACAGCGCGTTCGCCACGAGGAAGTTGCGCACCTCGTGCCGCGCGTAGTTGAAGATGTGCGTGCCCCATTCGGGGTGATCGCCCAGCCGCGGATCCTCGTGCTCGTAGCAGGCCGTGCCATCGAATCGGCGCAGCGCCCAGTCATCCTTGGGGAAATGCGCCGGTACCCAGTCCAGCAGCACGCCGATCCCCGCCTGGTGCAGCGTGTCCACCAGATGGCGGAAGTCGTCGGGTGTGCCGAAGCGTGAGGTGGGCGCGAAGTACCCGCCCACCTGGTAGCCCCACGAGCCACCGAACGGATGCTCCTGCACGGGAAGCAGCTCCACGTGCGTGAACCCCATGCGGCGCACATGCTCCGCCAGCTTCGGCGCGATCTCGCCGTAGCTGAGCACGCGCCCGTCATCGCCACGCAACCACGAGCCCAGGTGCACCTCGTAGACCAGCATCGGTTCGCGCAGCGGCTCGCTCTCGGTGCGTTGTGCCAGCCAGCTGCCGTCGCCCCACACATAGCCACTGCGGTCCTGCACGATGGACGCGAACCCCGGGGCCTGCTCCAGCTTGTGGGCGTACGGATCGGTCTTCACGCGCGTAGCCCCCGTGCGCGTACGGATCTCGTACTTGTACAACGCCTCGGCGCCAACCCCCGGCACGAACAGCTCGAACACGCCGCTCGTGCCGAGCATGCGCATGGTGTGGGCGCGCCCGTCCCAACGATTGAAGGTGCCGATCACGCTCACCCGCTCCGCATTGGGCGCCCACACCGCGAAGGCCGTTCCGGCTACCCCGTCCACCACCATGGGATGCGATCCCAGCTTCTCCCAGAGGCGCAGGTGCCGCCCCTCGTTGAAGAGGTGCAGATCGACCTCGCCCACCGTTGGCAGGAAGCGGTAGGGATCATCGATGGTGATGCGTTCCCCCTCCCCGGCGGTGACCACGAGCCGGTAGCGCAACGGCACGCGGCGATCGGAGAGGAAGGCCGCGAAGAGACCCGTGGCGTCACGCTCCATGACGACCTCGTGCTCACCCACCAGCACGGAGACGGCGGCCGCATGGGGGAGGAACGCGCGGACCACGACGCCTTGCACGCCATCCACCGTGGCCGCGTGCGCCCCGAGCACGTCGTGCGGATGCATGGATTCCCCACGCACGAGGCGCTGCGCGGCGTCGGAGGGCACGGGCGGCACTTGGGTCGTCGTCATGTCTGGAATCTAGGCGGCGCGACCGCCCCGCAAGTGCCCCCGTGGCGTCAGAAGAGCGACGCCTGGTCCCCCAGCCGGACCGGGTCCACCGTCGGAAGCCCGAGGCGGGTCTGCAGCAGGCGCACCGAGGCGGGCGCATGGCCCGCGAAATGGTTGTTCACGAAGCCGAAGATCTCGCGGACCTGCCCCTGCAACACCGGCATCATGCGCGCCCACGCATCGAGCTCGGCGGAACGGTCCACCTGCAGCTGCGAGTAGTCGGTGATCGCGCGATCGGGGCCCATCCAGCGCAGGTAGGCGAAGTCGGCGGTGGGGTGCGCGCAGAGCGCCAGCAGCCACTCCCGGGGAATCCATCGCCCGTCGCTGAGCGCCAGTGCCACCCCGTGCTCCTGCAGGAGTGACAGCACCCGTCGCCGCACCCACGATGGATGCCGAAACTCCACGGCGAAGCGCAGGTCGCGAGGCAACGCCGCGAGCCACTCGGCGAAGGGCTTCCCCTGCGCCGGCAGGAAGTCCGGCGCGCACTGGATGAGAATGGGCCCCAGCCGCGGGCCCAGTTCGCGCATGCGATCCGCGAACTCGTCCAGCAGGCCACGACTGTCGCGAAAGCGCCGCTCGTGCGTAATGGCCTGCGGCAGCTTGCAGCTGAACACGAAGTGCTCGGGTACACGCGACGCCCACCCGCGCACGGTGCGCACCGGAGGAATGGCATAGAAAGTGGAGTCGATCTCCACCACCTCGAACGCCTTCGCATACGTGCGCAGGAAGTCCACGGCCCGCGTGTGCGCGGGATAGAAGGGGCCGATCCACGCGGGGTAGTTCCACCCTTGCGTACCGAGACGAATCGCCGGACATGATTCCGTCTCACGCATGGGCCACCGCATGCGACAATTCCGGCGCCAGTCGTGTCGTTTCGCCACACCGATTGCTGGACTCCGCGCGTCTCGCTCCGGAAACGCGTGAGTACGTGACCCCGCGCGTGAGCTGACGCACCGGCATTCCGGGACCACGCACGGCAGGACGGCTCAGCGGTACGTTTCGAAGAAGCCGCGCCCGCGCCCGCTGAGCACGGTGCCGCGAATGCGTCCGCTGAGCTGCGCCTCGCCCGCCATTTGCACGAACCACGGTCGGGCGAGGCCGCGCGCATAATCGCCCTCGCCACGCTCGGCGAGCCCCGTGCGCGTGTCGGTCGCCACCGCGTCGTCGATCGTGAGCTGCAGCCGCAGCGTATCCGCGTCGCGCACGTCGAACAGTTCGGCGGTGGCCGGCACGCGCAGCGGCCCCTCCGCCGTGTTCACCACGCGGGCATCGTCGTAGTGCACCGCCCGGGGTCGGAACAAGGCCGCGAAGCCACGCTCGTCGGTCACGTACACGAAGAGCGGCGACGATCCACCTGCCGTGTCTTCGGGCGTGACGCGTCCGTACAGCAGGGTGTAGGCACCGGCGCGCGTGGCGCCCCACTCCCAGGTCACGCCGCGCCAGCTTCCCCAGTTGTGATCGTGATACGCCTGCGCGTCGGTGTAGCGGTCACAGCGCGCCGCGACGCAGATGCTGCCGGTGGCGGTGGCGCGCAGCGCCGGCACCGCATAGCCCGACGTGAAGTCACCGCTCACCAACGTGGCACCGGGAAACTCCACGCGCGGCACTGGTGACACCACCAGGTCGAGGGAGAGCGACGCCCCCGTGCCCTGCTCACGGCCCACCGAGCGAATGGCGTAGCGCCCGTCGGGAAGCACCGTGACGCTCCCTTCGCCAATCCGCACATCGGCATCGCGACGACTGAAGCGAACCTGCTCCCGCGGGACGTTCGTGACGAAGCGCCGCGGCGCCCGCCCACGCTCGTGCAACGTGACGAGCAGCTGGCCTCCCCACCGCTCCCCACGCACATCACCGCCCACGAGGAACGTGATGAAGGCCCACCGCGAGGCATCGGGGGAGAGCACGTTGAAGTAGTGCCACTCGCCCCACGAATCGGCATTGGCCAGCCCGTCGCCGGGACGATGAAAGCGGTCGATCTCATGCCGCAGCTCCGCCACCGTGGGACGCGTCCAGCGCAGGTCACCGGCATCATCGTCCCATACCCCCTCGGCGATGACGGGCATTGCCCCGAGCGCCCGCGTGGCCGACGGCACTTCGCCGGTGGCCCGAACGGCCCGCTCCACGCCATCCGGCGTGGTGAGATAGAGCAGCTTCCCCTCCATCTGCGGCGCCGCCACCGTGACCGCATCGGCGAGCCGCGGATTGCTGAGCACCTGCCGGTACACGAAGCGTGCGTTGGGCACGGAGAAGAACAGCCCGCCCAGCCCGCCGGTGGTCAGCACCTCCAGATCGATTCCCTCCGGCAGCACCGTGATCTGGCCGCCGCCCACCAGTCGCTCCTGACTGGCCTGGCGCACCATCGCCTCGCCGACAGCGAGCAGCACCACCATGACGCCCACCCCGACGCCGAATCCACCGCACAGCAACAGCGCACGCCACGGACGTGACGTGACCGTGCGCCACGCCAGCAGCCACGAGGTGCCCAGCCGTTCGCGGTTCATGGCACGGTGCTCAAGCGGAACCGTGGCGTGTGTCCGACGACACCCGGCCGTCGAGCAGGCGAATCACGCGCTGCGCGCGGTTGGCCACGACGGTGTCGTGGGTGACGAACACCAGCGTCGTGCCGTCGCGATGCAACTGCCCGAACAGCTCGAGCAGACGCTCGCCGGTAGCGGCGTCCAGCTCGCCCGTGGGCTCGTCGGCGAGCACCAGCGCCGGGCGGTTGGCGAGCGCACGCGCAATGGCCACGCGCTGCTGCTCACCGCCCGACAGCTGCGTGGGGCGATGGTCCCGACGGTCACCCAGCCCCACGTAGCCCAGCAGCTCCGCGGCACGCGCACGGCGCGCACGCCGGTCCATCCCCGCTTCGGCCAGCGGCAACTCCACATTCTCCTGGGCCGACAGCGTGGGCATGAGGTAGAAGCGCTGGAACACGAAGCCGATGTGCCGCAGCCGGAAGTCGGTGGCCTCGGTATCGCCCAGCTGCGCGGTGTCGCGGCCGTTCACGAGCACGCGCCCGCTGCTCGGCGCATCGATGGCCCCCAGGAGATGCAGCAGTGTGCTCTTGCCGCACCCGGATGGTCCGGTGATGGCGGCGAACTCCCCGCGGGCGATCTCCAGATCGATGCCGCGTACCGCCTGCACCAGGGCATCACCCATGCGGTAGCTGCGCTGCACCTGTTCGCAGCGGATCACCACCTCGCCACGTGAGCCCGCGGGTGTGGAGTGCGTCATGTCAGCCAACGGCATCCTCGCGCAACGAGCGCACGATGGGAATGGAGGCGGCGCGCCACGCCGGCAACAGCCCGGCGAGCGTTCCGGAGACCAGCAGCAGGAGCAGGGACTTCCACGCCGCCTCGGGGCTCCAGAGGAAGAAATCGAACGCGGCCGGCAGCCCGGGGAAGTCTCGCAGGATGCCGTTGAGCCAGCGTGCGGTCACGAGCCCCAGCAGCAGCCCCCCCGCGATGCCGGTGCCGCTCAGCATGAAGCCCTCGAGAAAGACCTGCCGCAGTACGCCCCCCTTCTGCGTGCCAATGGCGCGCAAGACGGCGATCTCTCCCCGTCGCTCATTCACCGACAGCGTGACGAGCGTGGCCACGAGGAGAAAGCCGATGCCGAGGCTGATGGCCCCCGAGCACGAAGGCGAGCTGCCGGAAGTACGAGAGGCGCTCCTCAACCTGCCGAATGGCGGTTTCGGTGCTGATGGCGGTCACGCGCGGTTGCGTCTGCGCGATCCAGCGGCGCACCGCTTCCACGCTGGCCGAGTCGCCACGACGGCTCTCGGCCATGGCCACGGACATGCGATCGCGGTAGGCGCTCCCCAGCAGGGTGCGAAGGTCGCGGAGGGGCAGAGCCATGACCGGCGTTTCGGCGGGCACGTAGAAGAACCGGCCTTCACCGGTCAGCACCACCACGCGCGCGCGCGCCGTGGTGCGCAGCTGCGCGTCGACACCGGAGGCCACCGTCAGGGTGTCGCCCAGCTGCAAGCCGCTGCGCAGCAGAAATGCGCGGTTCACCACCGCCGGCAAGGGTGCGGCCGCGCTGGCGGTGGTGTCGGACGGCGGCGGCAGGTCGCGCCCGCCTTCGAGTACGTAGTCGCCCTGCACATCGGATTCGAGGCCGAGCGAAAAAACGGACGGGAAACGCGTGCCTGGCAACGCCAGCGTGGCCCCCAGCCCCGGGCTGACGGCGCGGATGTCGGGATTGGCGCGCAACGCCGTCACGATGGCCGTCGCGCCATCAATGGTGGCTTCGCTGTCGAAGGGGAGCGTCCCCTTGGGGGACACACGCAGCTGGTAGCCGCGGGTGAGCAGCAGCGAACGGAAGCTTTCCCGCATGCCCGTGGCCAGCATGACCATGTCGAGCAGCAGTGCGGCCGCCACGGCGATGCCCAACACGGCCAGCACGGTGCGCGCGGGATTGCGGCGCAAGGTGGCAAAGGCCAGCGTGGCACGCATGCTCATGGGCAGTATCCGGTACGCGGCGTCATCGGCCGAGCAGCGTGAGCGGCGGGGTGCGCACCAGTCGCCAGGCGGCCACCGCGCCCGCGGTGATGCCGAGCACGAGGCTGGTGAGCGTGGCGAAGGCGAAGATTTCCGGCGTGAGCAGCGCGAACAGGAGCGGGGTGCGGTACACCTGCTGGAAGTGCGCGTTCACGATGAGGCTGGCGACCCACCCGATCCCGGCACCGATGACGCTCCCGATCACCGAGACCAGCGCCGCCTCGATCACGATGGCCCGCACGACCGTGGCCTGCGAGATCCCCATGAGCCGCAGCGCCGCAATATCGCGCCGCCGTTCCTCAACGCTCAGCAACAGCAGGCAGAGCAGAAAGACCGCGCTGGCCACTACGGTGATGAGGCCAATGGCGCGATGAAAGCGCTCCACCACCCGAAAGGTGCGCGAGCTCTGCACCGCCACCTCGGCCGATTGGTGCGCGCGAAAGCCGAACGCCACGTGGTTGATGCGGGCGACGGCGGAATCGATGGGTACCGAGTCGGGAACGCCCACGGCGAAACGGTCGACCCGATCGTCGAGTTCGAGCAGCTGCTGCAGATGATCGAGGTGGGCGCGAATGCGATACTCGCGCCGTGCCACTTCGGCGGGGTCGGCCTTGCGCTCGAACACGGCGGCAACGGCGACGCTGTCTCCCGGTATCCCCGGCTTGCCCGACAGCCGCACCACCGATCCCGGGCGCAGGCCGAAATCCTCGGCCATGCGCGCATCCACGGCGATACCGCGCACCGACGGCGCACGTCGTCCGTAGCTGGGGGACAGGATGGTGTCTCCCTGCGCCCGGGCACTCGTTGCGGTGGCGGTGAGCGCGGTCCCCCCCGCGAGCACGAGGGTGCACGTCCACAGCAGGCGACGCGTCATGTGTCCGCCTTTGGCCACGACAGCGGGCGGGTCAGCGCGACGGTTTGCGGGAGCGGGGGCGCGCGCCCGCCGACGCGACGGTGGCGGCAGGAGCCTGTGACGAGGGCGCCGCGGGGCGGCGAGCGGAAGCGGAGGCTGGCATGGAGGACGTCATTGACTCCACCAACACCTGCGCGGCCAGATTGGGTCCCACCAGCGACTCGTCGGTACCGATGCGCAGCGTGATGGGGCCGTCGAAGGGCGCGCGAGCCACGAGCGTGATCTCGGCCCCCGGCTGCAACGAGATTTCGGCCAGGTAGCGCAGCAGCGAGGGATCCTTGTCGCTCACGCGCACCATGCGGGCGCATTCACCCACTTCGAGGTCGGCCAGCGTGCGGTGTGTACGCTCGTCCACGTGGCCGTCGGCCGTGGGAATGGGGGCGCCGTGCGGGTCCGCCGTGGGGTTGCCCAGCGCCGCCGCCATGCGGGCGATGAGGTCGTCGGACGCGGCATGTTCGAGCCGCTCGGCCTCGTCGTGCACGCGGTCCCACGGGTACCCCAGCACCCGCGTGAGGTACGTCTCGAGAATGCGGTGGCGGCGGATGGTGCGCAGCGCCGCCTGCCGGCCCAGCGCCGTGAGCTGCACACCCTTGTAGGGCACATGATCGAGAAAGCCCTGGCTGGCCAGCCGCCGGATCATCCCGGTCACCGACGCCGGTGCCACGTCGAGCGCGCTGGCCACGTCGGAGGTGGCCGCCGCACCGTGGCGCATCTCGAGTTCGTAGATCGCCTTGAGATAGTCCTCGACCGGTTCGGTGAGCGGCGGGGGCGAGTCGGCGGGGCGGGCAGTCATGGTGCGAAAGATCAGCGGGGGCGACCGCCAACGGGACCCCGCACCATGAGGACCGGCACCATGGTCCGGTGGCGGACCCCGTTGGCGGTGGTCCCGTAGAGCAGGTCCTGCAGCCCCTTGTGCCCGTGGGTCGCCATGGCAATCAGGTCGCACTGCTCGCGATCGGCGGCGCTCGCGATCTCCGAGGCCGGGTCGCCACCGGCGAGAATGGACTCGGTCTCGAACCCTTCGCCACGCAGCCAGGCGCAGAGCCCCTCGATGTAGTCGCGATCGACGCGCATCTCCTCCGATTCGCGCAGCTTGAGCGACTGCTGGTTGCGCGCGGCCCAGCCGTCGGCCACGTGGATGAGCACGATGGCCGACCCGCAAAGGCGGGCGAGCTGGCGCACGTGGTCGATGATGACGCGATCGTACGACGAGTGCTCGAGGGGCACCAGGATGCGGCGGTACATCAGCGCATCCACCCGCGCACGGTCTGCGCGAGCAGCCACACGTTGAGCGACGCGATGACCGTGGCCACGGTATAGGCCGCGATCTTGAGTGGCGTGGAGTTGACGAACGCGCCCATTTTCACCTTGTCGGAGGTGAACTGCACCAGCGGGAACACGGCGAAGGAGAGTTGCAGGGAGAGGATGACCTGGCTCAGCACCAGCAGCTTGGCCGTGCCGCTCTCGCCATAAAGTATCGCCACGATGGCCGCCGGCACGATGGCAATGGCGCGCGTGATGAGCCGGCGCAGCCACGGCCGCAGCCGGAGGTCGAGGAATCCCTCCATGACGATCTGCCCGGCCAGCGTGCCGGTGAGCGTGGAGTTCTGCCCCGACGCCAGCAGCGCCAGGGCGAAGACGGCGCTGGCACCGCCCACGCCCAGCAGCGGTGAGAGCAGCTTGTAGGCGTCCTGGATCTCCGCCACCTCGGTGTTGCCGCTCGTGTGGAAGGTGGCGGCGGCCACGATGAGGATGGCCGCGTTGATGAACAGCGCGAAGGTGAGCGCGATGGTGCTGTCGAGGAAGGCGAAACGCACCGCCTCCCGCTTGCCCTCGGTATTCTCGGCGTACTTGCGCGTCTGCACGATGCTCGAATGCAGGTACAGATTGTGCGGCATCACCGTGGCGCCCAGAATGCCGATGGCGATGTACAGCATCTCGGGGTTGGTGATGATGTCCGTCGTGGGCACGAAGCCGCGCGCCACCTCGCCGATGTCGGGCTTCGAGATGAACAGCTCGAAGACGAAGCAGCCGCCCACCACCGCGATGAGCGCGATCACCAGCGCCTCGAGCAGGCGGAAGCCCTTGTTCTGCAGGTACAGCACGATCATCACGTCGAACGCCGTGATGGCAATGCCCACGGGCAGCGAGATGCCGAATAGCAGGTTGAGGGCAATGGCGGTGCCGATGACCTCGGCCAGGTCACAGGCCGCGATGGCGAGTTCACAGAGCACCCAGAGTGCGAGCCCGGTGCGCCGCGAATAGTGATCCCGACAGGCCTGCGCGAGATCGCGTCCGGTGACGATGCCCAGCTTGGAGGCGAGCCCCTGCAGCAGCACCGCCATGAGGTTCGAGAGCAGGATGACCGACAACAGCGCGTAGCCGAAGCGTGACCCACCAGCGAGATCGGTGGCCCAGTTGCCCGGGTCCATGTACCCCACCGCCACCAGATAGCCGGGGCCGGCAAAGGCCAGCAGCTTGCGGAACCAGGTGGCGCCGTGCACCTCGACGGAGCGGTGCACCTCGGAGAGCGAGGGCGCCAACCGGGCGCGACGCCAGCCGGGTTCAACCTCGGGGGCGCCGGTCGTCGCGTCTGCCGGCGGAACGGGATTTGGTATGGCCATCCCGCAAATTTAGGACCGACTAAACCAAAGGCAAGCACCCGCTTGACTCGGCTTTCCCGCCTCAGGGCCACGGCAGAAGCGGGGGCACTGAGCAGAGATTCCCCCTTTCTCCGGTTCCCCGTTTCTCCCCGCAGCAGTTCCGCCGCACCAGCGGGGGAGAACTGACCATGGGAGAACCGGAGAAACGGGAGGACCACGGGGCACCTGAGCAGAGATTCCCCTTTTCTCCAGTTCCCCGTTTCTCCCCGCATCAGTTCTGCCGCACCAGCGGGGGGGAACTGACCATGGGAGAACCGGAGAAACGGGAGAACCACAGGGCACCTGAGCAGAGATTCCCCCTTTGTCCAGTTCCCCGATTCTCCCCGCATCAGTTCCGCCGCACCAGCGGGGGGGAACTGACCATGGGAGAACCGGAGAAACGGGAGGACCACGGGGCACTGAGCAGAGATTCCCCCTTTCTCCGGTTCCCCGATTCTCCCCGCATCAGTTCCGCCGCACCAGCGTCGAGCACTGACCATGGGAGAACCGGAGAAACGGGAGGCCCTCTGGGGCTACTGCCGCGCCGCCACCCCGTCGCGTCGCGGGTCGGCCACGCCAATGCGACGACCGCGCGGACTCACGTACACCGCGTGCACGCCACCAAAGGTGATGTCGGCCACCCGACTCTCCGGGCGATAGCCGCGCCGTACCAGCGCCGCATACACCTCCGACGAGAATCCCGGCTCCACTTCCACCTCGGTGCTCGCGGCCGACGCGTGAATGCGCGGCGCCGCGATTGCCGTCCAGGGATCTTCGCCAAACGCCAGAGTGCGCAACGTCACCTGCGCGATCGCGGGCTGGATGTACTGCGACCCGGCCGCACCGATCACCAGACGCACGGCGTTCCCCTCCAGCACGAGCGTGGGAGACATCGTGCTGTTGGCGTACCGCTCGGTGCCGCGCGTCCGTGCGTCGAAGTTCGAGGCCGACGAATTGAGCCAGAAGCCGTCGGTGTAGACTCCCGACCCGAAGAGCACCCCCACGGTCGTCGTGGCCGACACGGCGTTGCCCTGCCCGTCCACCACCGACAGGTGCGAGGTGAAGCTCTCTCCCTCGCGCGACGCCTCACCCGACGGCTCCCGTCCCGCTGGCATATCGCCCGCCTCGCCCGGCGCCGTCGCCGACACCGGCTGTGCGGGGTACGGGTCGAAACCCGCACACGCCGGCGCCACCGCGATGCCGTCAAACGCCGGTGCGTCGCCGGCCGGCACGGTGTCCGGCAAGGCGCCGCCGACAAGCCCCGCCCGCACGGCCGCAAACGAGGCGCTCGACGCGCCGCGCGCCGGCACGCGCAGCGCCACCGGATCACCACGCCACCGGTTCGCATCGGCACCCGCAAGGCGCATGATGTCGGCCATCTTCACCACCGCCTCGGGGTGCGACGTGAAGCCCCCCGCGTTGGCCACCCCACTCCGATCGGCCATCTGCAGCATCGCCAGCACCGAGGCACCACCCATTGGCGGCGGCGCACCAAGCACCGTGTACTGCCGCCACGCGGTGCACAGCGGACGCACGGTCAGCACGACATAACGCTCCATGTCGGTCACGCTGATCAGCCCGCCGCGCGCCTGCACCTTGGCACTCAACCGCTCGGCGATGTCTCCCCCGTAGAACGCGGTACGCCCGCCATCACGAATGCGCTCCAGCGTGTTCGCCAGCTCGGGCTGCACCAGCCGCTCCCCCGGCCGCAGCGCGCGGCCTCCCGGCATGAACCGCCGCATCGCCAGCGAATCGGCCATCATCTTGTCGCGCGAGCGCTCGATCGTGCGCGCCAGCAACGGGGACACGATGAAGCCGTCGCGGGCGAGGCGGATGGCCGGCGCCATGACCTGCGCGAGCGGCAGGCGGCCCCAATTGCCGTGCGCCTCCAGCAACCCGGCCACCATGCCCGGCGTCGCCGCGGCGCGTCCCATCGCCCGGCCGCGCGAGCTGTCGGGGCGCGCCCACTCGGGATTGGCGCCGGTGCGTGGATAGAAGCTCAGGTGCTGCACCCGGCGCGCCGACGCGTCGTAGAAGGTCATCGCCCCACCGCCACCAAGCCCGGTCTGCGACACGTCGGTGACGGAGAGAGCAAACGCCGTGGCCACGTACGCATCGATGGCGTTACCACCCTGCCCCAGCAGGGCTGCGCCGGCTGCGGCCGCGTCGGGGTGGGACGCCGCCACCATCCCGCGATCGCCCTCCACGCGCTTGCCCGCCATGGGTGCCGCCAGGGGCACCGGCGCCGAGCGGGTACAGGCGGCGAGCAGGAGCACCACACTGGCAGCGGCAGTTGCCCGCTTCACGGAGACGATGGTCACGCGCTGTCCTCGAAGGTGAGATGCTCAGGATCGAGCAGCGACAGCAGCTGCTGCACGATGCGTTCGGTCAGGCCCCACACGATGTGCTGCTCCACGCGAAAGCCGGGGAAGCGCGCCCGCGTGCCATTGATGGTCATCACGTGTTCGCCGCGGCTGTCCTCGTGCGCGAGGACGGCGAGCGGAACCCAGAACGTGGCGGCGACTTCCTCGTTGGGCAGGAATGTCACGTCGGCCGCTACGAGCGCCACGAACGGGCGGATGAGCAACGGCGGCAGCACCGCATTGCGCGGGGCGAGGTCATCCAGCTGCCCCAGCCACACCCCCGCCCGCAGGTCGAGCGCCAGCTCCTCCAGCGTTTCACGCTGCGCCGTGACCTGCAGCGACGCATCGGCCGCCTCGTAACGGCCACCGGGAAACGCCATGTGCCCGCTCCAGGGATCGCCGTCGTGGTCGGCCCGCTTGATGAACAGCAGTTCGGGCGCGCCATCGACGACCCGCAGCACCGCGGCGACGGCGGCAAGCCGCGTGTCGTCGAGCGCCGTGGCCTGCGCGGGACTGCGGGCTGCCAGGCGCGTGGCCAGGGCAGACACCGTGGGGTGCTGCAGCGCCTCGTGCAGGCGCGCCGCGGCGTCGGCGTCGTTCACCGCCGGCAATCGCGGGGTCAGCCGGCGACCTCGCCGCCCGACGCCACCCAGTCGCGGAATCCGCCGGCGAGCGAGGCCACGTTGCCGTAGCCCATCTGCTGCAGCGTGACCGCGGCCAGCGCCGACCGGTTGCCGCTCGCGCACATCAGCACCACCCGCGCATCGCGCGGCACCTTGGCCTCGATCTGGCTTTCCAGCACGCCGCGCCCGATGTATTGCGCCGGTGCCGCATGCCCCAACGCCCACTCGTTCTGCTCGCGAATGTCGATGAGCGTGAGCGCCTCACCGTGGGCAAGGGCATCCTGCACCTCGCGCGCCGTGACTTCGGTGATGGCGGCCTTGGCCTCGGCGATCAGCTGCTGCGCGGTCTTCATGGCGAACACTCCGGAGCGGGGAAACGGTGGGGCAGACACGAAAGATAACGGGAACCGTGCCGGACGGTGGTCACCGGGTGAGCCGTTCCGCCCGCGCCAGATACGCCGCGCGCATGCGACTGGTCACCGGCCCCATGGCCCCCGTTCCCACCATATGGCCATCGATGGACGTGATGGGCAGGACGAAGCTGGTGGCGCTGGTGATGAAGCACTCGTCGGCCGCGCGCGCCTGATCCACCGTGAAGGCGCGCTGGACCACCGGCACCTTCGCGTCGTCGGCCACCTCGAGGCACACGTGCCGCGTGATGCCGGCCAGAATGTCGTGCGACAGCGGCCGAGTGTACGCCACCCCCTCGCGCACGATCCACAGGTTGCTCGAGCCGCCTTCGGTCACGAGTCCGTCTTCGTGCATCATGGCCTCGAAGGCGCCCGCCTGTCGCGCCGCCTGCTTGGCCAGCACCTGCGCCAGCATCGCCGTGCTCTTGATGTCGCACCGCTGCCAGCGAATGTCGGGGACCACGTGCACACGCACGCCGCTGGCGTTGGGATCGTCGCTCAGCCGCTTCGGGCGCGCGAAGGCGAACACCGTGGGCGTGACCTGCGCCGGGAAGGCAAAGTCGCGTTCGGCCGCACCGCGCGTGACCTGCAGGTACACCAACCCTTCGGTGATGCCGCCCCGCGTGGCCAGCTCCTGCATGACCGCTTCCAGCTCGGCCACGGGATACGCGCTCGGCAGCGCGATCTCGCGCATGGAGCGCTCGAGGCGCACGAGGTGGCGGTCGGCATCGAGCAGCCGCCCGTTGAACACGGCCGCCACCTCGTACACGCCGTCGCCGAACAGCACGCTGCGGTCGAAGATGGAGACTGTGGCGTCGGCTTCGGAGACGTACGAGCCGTTGATCCAGCAGGTGCGCAGGGACACGGGGCGGAGGGGAGTGAGGTCAGGGAGTACCGGGGACGCCGGTGATCAGCAGACGCGAAAGTCCAGCCAGGGCACCGCCGAACAGCACCCATCCGGCACCAAGGCGGGTGCGGACCAGCAGCAGGGTGGCCGTCACCAAGATAGCGAGCGACCACGGGGAAAGAACGACGCCGCGTACCATGAGCAGGACCACGCCCGTCATGAACGCCAGCGTGACGGCGTTCACCGCGTCGAGGGTGCGGCTCAGCACCGGCGACCGGCGCAGGCGCGCCACCAGCGGCGCCGTCACGGCAACACCCACGAACGCCGGCAGAAAGATCCCGGCCGTGGCCGCGGCGGCACCGGCGTGGCCGCCCAGCAGGTAGCCCACGAAGGTCGCGGCCGAGAAGACCGGCCCCGGCGTCACCTGCCCCACGGCAATCGCGTCCAGCAGTTGCGCCTCAGACAGGACGCCCAGTCGCGTCACGAACTCACCGCGCAGAAAGGTGAGCAGCACGTAACCGCTGCCGAAAAGCACGCTGCCGATCTTCGCGAAGCTCAGGAACACCGCCCCCGTGGAGAGCGATGCGGCAGCTCCCACGGCACTGCCCACGGCGGCCGCCCCTCCGATCGGAACCGCCGGCCGGGGAAGCGTCACACTCCCCGACCCCAGCCACGGCAGGATGGCGAACCCGGCGCCCGACGCGGTGGCGTCACGCCGTGAGACGGCCGAATACAGCAGCGCCGCGACCAACGCCCCCAGCAGCAGCACCAGCTCCGACACGCCCAGCAGCAACCCCAGGAATGCCAACACGGCCAGCACCACGCCAAGCCGCGTGCGCGCGAGGCTGCCCTTGAGCCGCCAGATGGCCTGCACGACCACGGCCAGCACCGCCGGCTGCATTCCCTGCAACAGCGCCTGCACCTCCACGCGCGCACCCAGGGCGACGTACGCCCACGCAATGCCCCACACCAGCAGCACCGCCGGGGCGATGAAGCAGCACCCGGCCACCACCAGTCCGGGCCAGCCGGCACGACGATACCCCAGATGGATCGCCAGTTCGGTGGAATTGGGGCCCGGAATGAGATTGGCCGCGCCGATGAGATCGGCGAAGTCGTCGCGCGACAGCCACGCGCGCCGAGTGACGAGTTCGTCATCCATCGCGGCGATGTGCGCCGCCGGACCGCCGAACGCCGTGAACCCAAGGCGGGTAAAGACGAATGCCACTTCGCGTACCGGAGTCATCGGCATGGCGCGAAAGATGGAGCGTCGGCCCCTGCGTTGGAATGCGCACGCGCGCACGATTCGGGTGACACACCACGCGCGCGCCGGTGACATCGTGCCGCCGTGCTCACTCTCCGCTCTGCTGCCCGACTGCTCGCGCGTGCCGACGCGCGCCCCGATGGGGCCCTCAACCCGTGCATGCCGCTGCGCGCGATCGGTGAGGTGCTGGGCTTCGGCCCCGCAGCACCCGCCGATGCCGCCATCCGGCGCGCCCTCGGTCTCGACACCCTCACTCGGCGCGCCGAACTCGCGACGGGCACGGGAAGTCTGCGCCTCCTGCTCGCCGACCTCGCGGCGCCGCCGGCAGACGCACTCCCCCTCCACGACGCCCGCGAACGCACCCGACGAGTTGCTGCCTCGCTCTGCCGGTCCGCCCCCGATCGCCTCTGGTGCCTGCTCACCGTCGACCGGCGAGCCGATGGCACCACCCTCTGCCTCGCCATCGCCACCCCGGCCCAGGGTACCACCCGCGTGACCGCACTCCGCGTCGAGTGTACGCGCGTGCTTGACTCCGATGCGGAAACGCTGCGCACCCTCGCCGCCGTCGGTGAGACCGACGACCTGCTGCGACACGCCCGCTTTGCCGACATCCTCCAGCGTGATGCACTCGGCGGACGCTTCTACCGCGCCCTCGAGCAGGCGGTCGACACCCTCGCGCAGTCGCTGCACACGCCCCAGCAGACGCGCGGCCGTGCCGTCGACGCCACAGGCGATACCGCACTCGCCGCCACCACCGCCCGGGCCCACCCGCGCGCCCCGTCGCGCGAGGAACGGCGCGAACTCGCCCTGCTCTGCGCATCACGATGCCTGTTCCTCGCGTTCCTCGAAGCGAAGGGATGGCTCGACCAGCGGCGCGACTTCCTGCTCACGGAAACGGTGAAACAGCTGGAAGCCGGTGGGCGCCTCCATGATCGCCTGCTCCGCCCCCTCTTCTTCGGCACCCTCAACACCCCGGCCCGCCAACGCGCGGCCGCCGCACGCGCCTTCGGTGCCGTCCCCTTTCTCAACGGCGGACTCTTTTCCCCCACCGCACTCGAACGACGGTGGCACCGCTGGCGCTTTGCCGACGATGCCGTCACCCATCTCGTCGTCGCCGTCATCGACCGGCACCGCTTCACCGCGCACGAAGAGTCCGTGCAATGGTCCGAAGCCGCCGTCGACCCCGAAATGCTCGGGCGCGCCTTTGAAGGACTCATGGCCAGCAGCGAGCGACGACGCTCCGGCTCGTTCTACACGCCCCCCGCACTGGTCGGCCACACCGTCCACGCGGCGCTCACCACGCTCTTCCGGGATGTCCCCGAGGCGCTCGTCCTCCTTGGCGAAACCGCCGCAGCCGCCAGCACAGCCGTTTCCCCCGATCAGCGCGACGCACTGCGCGCCCGCATCGAGGCGCTGCGGGTGATCGATCCCGCCTGCGGCTCCGGCGCCTTCCTCGTCCATCTCCTCGAACAGCTCGACACCCTCCTCGCGCGCCTCGGCGACCCGCGCGACGCCCACACCCGCCGACGTGACCTGCTCGCCCGCTCCATCTTCGGCGTCGACCGCCAGCCCATGGCGGTCTGGCTCTGTGAATTGCGCCTCTGGCTCTCCGTGATCATCGAGTGCCCGGCCACACACCCGGACCGCATTCCACCACTCCCCAACCTCGATCACCACATCCGCGTGGGGGATTCGCTCACCGGCGGAAGCTTCCAGTTCGCGGCCCCCAGCGCCCGCACGCTCTCCCGCCTGCGCGAGCGCTACGCGCAGGCCGCCGGCGCCCGCAAGCATCGCCTCGCCGACACGCTCGACCGCGAAGAACGCCGGCGCGCCGTCAGCGAACTCTCACGCCGCCGGGAGGCGCTGCAGCGGGAACGGCGCACCCTGCTCACCGTGCTGCGCGGACGCGACCTCTTTGGCGACCGCCGACGCCCGCAACGCGCCGAACGCCTGCGCCTCGACACGCTGCGTCAACGCGCACGCGAACTGGCCGCCGAAACACACCGCCTGCACCTCGGCGCCGCCCTCCCCTTCCGCTTCGCGTCCATGTTCGCCGATGTGGCCGCCCACCACGGCTTTTCACTGGTCATCGGCAACCCGCCGTGGGTCCGCCCGCATGCGCTGCCCGCCAGCGAACGCCAGTGGCTGCGCCACGAGTTTCGCGTCATGCGCGCCGCCACCTGGCAGGCCGGCGCCACTCGCGCCGGAGCCGGCGCCGGCTTCGGTGCCCAGGCCGATCTCGCCGCCGCCTTCGTCGAACGCAGTGTGCACCTGCTCGCCCCGCACGGTGTGCTCGCCCTGCTCGTTCCGGCCAAGCTCTGGCGCACACTCTCCGGCGGGGGCGTCCGACGCCTCCTCCTCGAGGAAACGCAGCTCTGCCTCGTGCACGACTGGAGCCACGCGCCCGCGCTCTTCGATGCGGCCACCTACCCGTCACTCGTGGTGGCGCGCCGAACAGACGGCGCCCCCGCCCACCGCCACGCATCACCTTCCCACGAGGCCGCTCCCGATACCACCGCGCCGTCCACCGCCGCTCACCACAGCTCGCCGCCCCTCGTCCGCTGCGCCGTCACCACGCACCACACGCGCTGGTTCGACCGCCGCGCCGAATCGCTCTCGCTGCAAGGCGACCTCGGCGCACCCTGGCTGCTGCTCCCACCCGCCGCCCACACGGCCTTCGAACAGCTCCGCGCCGCCGGACCCGCGCTCGCCAACACGCCGCTCGGCCGCCCACTCCTCGGCGTCAAGTGCGGCTGCAACGCCGCCTTCGTCGTGCACGCCACCGAACACCACGACGACGGCGCAACCGTCACGGCGCTCTCCGGCCCCACGCGACAGGCCGTCATCGAGCGCGTCCTCCTGCGCCCCGCACTCCGCGGCGACACCATCGGCCTCGCCGGTGCACCCCATGCTGCGCGTACCGACACACCCTCCCCACAGGACCTGCGCGTCCTCTGGACACACGGCCACGATGGACGGCCACTGAAAACGCTGCCCCCCGCCGCCACCCGCTGGCTCGCCCAATGGCGCCCCACCCTGCAAGCGCGCCGCGATGCACGACGCACCCACCCGTGGTGGACACTCTTCCGCACCGAAGCCGCCCGCACCGATCGCCCACGACTCGTCTGGGCCGACATCGCCCGCACCATGCGCTGCACCGTACTCCCCGCCGGCGATCCCACCGTCCCGCTCAACAGCTGCTACGTCATGCGACTCCCCACGCTCGCCGACAGCCACGCACTGCATGCCCTCCTCTCCTCCTCCATCGCCAACGCCTGGCTCGGCGCACTCGCCGAACCCGCGCGCGGCGGATTCCGACGATTCCTCGGCTGGACCGTTGCCGCACTCCCCGTGCCCGCCGACTGGAACCGCGCCGTACACCTGCTCCACCCCCTGGGGGAACAACTGCTGCGGCAGCAGCAGCGGGTACACCGTGCGCCCATCAGCAGCGCCACACTCGACGCCGCCGTGCTGCAAGCCTACCAGCTGGCCCCCACCCTGCTGGCACCACTGCTGGAGTGGCACCACCATGACTGACCGCCTGCGCGCTGTCCGCCACCGCTTCGCCACCACCCTGCTGCCACCGCTCCCCCCCGAAGCCCTCGGCGACGTACGACTGCTGCCCCACCAGCGCCAGGCGGCCGCACGGCTGCTCGCCATGCTCGAACGCCACCGCGGTGCCCTGCTCGCCGATGCCGTCGGACTCGGCAAGACCTTTACGGCGCTCGCCGTGGCACGGCAGTATGCGCACAGCACCATCATCGCCCCCGCCACGCTCGTGACCATGTGGCAGGCCGCACTGCTGCGCAGCCAGCAGGCCGCCATCACCGTGCATTCCCTGCACCAGGCCTCGGTGAAACCACTGCCCGCCTTCGCCGATCTGGCCACGGGCTCGTCGGCACAGCACCAGCGCGTGCTCGTCATCATCGACGAAGCCCACGCCCTGCGCAATGAGCAGACCGCCCGCTACCGGCACGTCGCACAGGCCGTCGCAGGCTGCGAGGTGCTGCTGCTCAGCGCCACACCACTCCACAATCGCCCACGCGACCTCGAAGCGCTCTTCGCCCTCTTCCGCGGGCATCACGCCAACCCACTTCCCCGCCACCTCCTCGCCACCCTCATCGTGCGACGCGATCGCCTTCAGGAGATACCCGGGCACGCCGGGACGACTGGTGGCGGGCTGGCCGGCAAGAGCCCCGCAAGGGGACCACGCGCCGCGCCGCCGGCACAGCGCGTCCATCGCCCACACACCATCGCCCAACACCCCGGCACCCTCGATCGCCTGCTGGCACTCCCCGCCCCACTCCCCGCACGCCACGGTGCCGCCACCGGCGCACTCATCAGGCTGGGACTGCTCCGCGCCTGGTGCTCCAGCGACGCCGCGCTCACCCATGCCATCACCCGGCGATTGCAACGCGCCGCCGCGCTCCGCTCGGCGCTCGACTCAGGACGGCATCCCACCGCCCACGAACTCGCCAGCTGGCTCGTGGGCGATGAGGCCACCGACATGCAGCTCGGCTTCCCCGAACTGCTCGTGGAACACGCACTCGACACGCCGCACCCACCGCAGCCCATGATCGAGGTGCTCGAGCGTCACGCCGCCGCGCTGCGCGCCTTGCGCGATCATCATCGCGCAACCGCCCGCGCCGACCGGCTGCGGGCCGCGTACATCCGGCGCATCCGTCAATGCCACGGCGAGGTACCCATCGTGGCCTTCTCCCAGCACACCCGCACCGTGGAGGCCCTGTTTCGCGCCCTCGCCGACATTGCCGGCGTGGGACTCCTCACCAGCCGGCAGGCACGCATCGCCAGCGGACCGATCACACGCACGGCGCTCCTGGAGGCCTTCGCCCCGCGCGCCCACGGCCGCCCGCCGCCCCCGGCCCACCAACGCGTCACCTTGCTGCTCGCCACCGACCTCATCGCCGAAGGCGTGAACCTGCAGGATGCCGGCGTCGTGCTGCACCTCGATCTGCCCTGGACCCACGCGCGGCGCACCCAACGCAGCGGACGCGTGCTGCGGCTGGGGTCCCCGCATGCCGTTGTCCACGAGTATCGCCTGCGTTGCGCACCGCACATCCGACAGCACCTGCGCATCGAGCAGCGCGTGGCACACAAGGCCGCACTCGCCGCACGGCTTGTCGGCAGCACCTCCCGCCGCTCGGCACCCGACCGCAACACCCGCTGGCTCGAACTGCTCGCCACATGGACTCCCGCACCCGCCCATGGAGACCACGGCGTACCACACGCACACCCGGTGAGATGGGCGAGCTGGCGCGGCGCCCCGCGCGCACTGCACGGCGCACTCGTATTGCTGCGCACACCCCACGGGCCGCAGGCGCTCGCTGTCGTGCTGCACGCGCAGCGCCTCTGGGTGTCGGCACGCCCCGATGCCCTGCTCGCCCTCGCAGAAGGGCGCTGGCCACCACGCTGCCGGCGAGCACCCTCTCCACTGCCGGCCGGCGCGCATGCACCGCAGGGGACGTGCACCGAACCGGAAATGCCGTGGCCCGCGGTACGCCGGCGCATTGCCCGCGCCGTGCAACGCTGGCTGGCGCACGAGCGACAGCGTCGGCTGAGCGGGCTGGCAACGGACGCTACCAGTCAGCGGCCCGCCAACCATGAGCACGAGAGCGTCGGGAGACCCAGTACAGAGCAGCAGCAGACCCTGAACTGGCTGCGTTCCCTGCTGCAAGGCTGGAGCGCCGTCGAGCGCCGGCGCTGGGCGGCAGAAGTCGCCGCGGCGCGAACGTGCATTGCCGCCGCCACCGGCGCCGGATGCGAACAGGCATTGCGGCGCTGGCGCGCCGGCGCAGCCACTCACGAAGAGGCCGTGGGCGCGTGGCGCGCGTTTCCGGAACTCGTGCGGAGCTTCGGGCATGACCGCAACCGAAGGTGGACTGTTGAGGACCAAGGGGCACACGTGGACGCCTGCCTGGTCCTGTTGCCGCGACCGGTCGTGGAGGGGGCGGCGCCGGTGCGTGAGCCGGTGCAGGAGCCGGTGCAGGAGCCGGTGCAGGAGCCGGTGCAGGAGCCGGTGCAGGAGTCGGTGCAGGAGCCGGTGCGTGCGCCTCTGCCCTCCAACTCTCCGCAGCGGCGTGCTCGCTCCCCAACCCCTGATGCGGATGAGCGGAGCCTCAGCGGTTAGAGTTGGGGATGCCCCGACCTGCCCTGCTCTTCGATCTCGACGGCACCCTCATCGATTCCATTGGCCTGCTGCTGGAGTGCATGCAGTACGCCTTTGCCGGGCGCGACCGGGCGCCCACCACCGCCGAATGGGTGGCGGGAATCGGCACCCCATTGCGCACCCAGTTGAGCACGTGGTGCACCGATGCCGCCGACGTGGAGGCCATGGTCGGGCGCTATCGCGATTACCAGGACCTCCACCTCGAGCGGCTCACCACCCCCTTTCCCGACGTGCTCGCCACCCTGCGCTGGGCGCGGGAGGCCGGCTATCCCACCGCCATCGTCACCAGCAAGGGGAAGGGGATGACCCGCCGGTCGCTCGACCACGTGGGGCTGGGGGACAGCTTCGATGCCGTCGTCACCTTCGAGGAGACCACCCGGCACAAGCCCCTCCCCGACCCGGTGTGGCTGGCGCTCGAGCGGTTGGGCGCCAACGCCAACGCCGCCCTCTTCGTGGGCGATTCGCCACACGACATGCACGCCGGACGCGCGGCAGGGGTGAAAACCGCCGCGGCCCTGTGGGGCCCCTTCACCCGGGACGAACTCGCCGTGGCGGCGCCGGACTACTGGCTGAGCGGCTTTGGCGAGCTGCGCAACCTTCTGCGGGATTTCCAGTAGGGTCTTTCAAACCCTTCCGCCCGACAGGCCGTCCAATCGGGTGTCGAGCTTCTGGAGTACCCCTGTCTGCCCCGTGCGTGAGCGAACTCTCGCTGCCAACCCGACCGTTGAATCCCCCGGCGATGGCGCCCGGTGGCGACGACGTGGCCGCCGCTGCCCGCGGTGACCGTCGGGCCTTCGAGCGGGTGTACCGGGAGCATGCCGATCGCGTGTTTGCCCTCTGCGTGCGGATGCTGGGAGATCGGGTGGCCGCCGAGGAGGCGACGCAGGACGTGTTCGTGCGGGTGTGGGAGAAACTGCCGGGCTTTCGCGGGGACGCGGCGTTCGGGACGTGGCTGCACCGGGTGGCGGTGAGTGTGGTGCTCACGCGCCGCAAGTCGGCCGGTATTCGTGACGGGCGCATCGCCGAGGACGACGCGCTCGAGCAGGCGCCATCGCGTCCGGAGGCGGTGGGCGACCGCCTCGACCTCGAGGGCGCGATTGCCGCGCTCCCCCGGGGGGCCCGCACGGTGTTCGTGTTGCACGATGTGCAGGGCTTCACGCACGAAGAGATTGGCGAGCAGCTCGGCATTTCGCCGGGCGGCAGCAAGGCGCAGTTGCACCGGGCCCGCATGCTCCTGCGTGCGGCGCTCACCCGATAGGATCGCATCCATGTCCACCGACATCCGTCCGCCACACGCATCCCCGGTAGCTGCCGGGAACGAGCGTCGTGACTGTCACCGCTTCGAGGCGCAGCTGGGCGCGTGGCTCGAGCACGACCTGGAGCCCGCCGAGCAGCGGTGGATGGCGTCGCATCGCGCCGGCTGTACGGCGTGTGACGCCATGGTGCGCGAGATCGAGCAGGTGGTGGCCAGTGCGGCGGCGCTGCCCCTCCTTTCGCCGCCGCGCGACCTGTGGGCGGAGATCGAGGCGCGTCTCGAGGCACCCGTCATGCCACTGGCCCCGGCGCCGGCGCCCTGGCACTCCGGGCGGTGGCCCGCGGTGGCCGCCACGCTGCTCGTGGCGGTGAGTTCCGGTGTCACGTGGCAGCTCGCACGCGGCCGAGGGTCGAGCGAACCGGTGCGCATGGTCGCGACGCCGGCGCCGGTGGCGGACTCGCTCGGCGACCCGGGGGAGTTGCCCCAGGCGACGACAACCTTTGCCGTGGGCGCCATGAGCAGCGTGAGCGGGGTGAACTCGGCGCGCGCGCCCATCATGCGCACCGCGCCCGCCGATGCCGACCCATCGGCTGCCGATGACGAGCGCGATGCGGCCGACCCCAACGTGACCTTCGAACGCGAGATCGTCGCCCTGCGGCGCATCGTGGATGAACGCTTCACCGAACTCGACCCCGGCACCGTGACGGAGTTGCGGCGCAATCTCGACATCATCGACCGGGCCATCAGCGACAGCCGCCAGGCGCTCGCGCGCGATCCGCGCAGCGGGGTGGTGTCGTCGCAGCTCGACCGGGCGCTGCAGGCCAAGCTCGAGCTGCTCCGCCGGGTGGCGTTGCTCTGATGCGTGCCGCTCACGGGACTCCGTGGCGGCCGGCGCTGCGGGCACTGCTGGCGGTGGCGCTCACGACGCCGGCCCTCGCGGCCCAGTCGCGCGACACCTCCGTGCGCTTGGTGCCGGACGCGGTGGTGGATGTCACCGTGCGCAGCGGTCGCCTGACCGTGCGCGGCATTGACGGCAGCATCGGGAGTGTGCGCGGGTCCACCGGCGACTACCAGCTGCGCAGCAGCGGGGTTTCGCTCACGCTCACGGCGCAGGGCGAGTCGGCGAGTCGTGGCGCGCTCGAGATCGACTTGCCCCGCGGGGTGCGAATCGTGGTCTCCACGCGTTCGGCCGACGTGGCGGTGCGTGACATTCGCGGCGGCGTCGAGGTGCAGAGCACCAGCGGGGATGTCCGGCTCGAGGACGTGGGTGGGCGGGTGATCGTGGAAACGATCTCGGGCAACGTGGCCATCAGCGGGGGGACGCACTTGCGTGTGGGCACGGTGAGCGGCGAGCTGCGCCTGCGTGACGCGCGTGGCGATATCGCCCTGCACACCACCAGTGGCAACGTCACGGTGAGTGGATCGGGCATTGCACGACTCGACGCCGAGTCGATGTCGGGGGACGTGCGCCTGGAGGGGGGCCTCGGGGCGGCGGCACGCGTGCGGGTGAACACGCACTCGGGCGACGTGGTGCTGCAGCTCCCCGAGGCGGCGCGCGGACGGCTCTCGCACTCCACCGTGAACGGCGAACTCTCCGCCGGTGGCCCCCTCACCATGCTCCCGGGCACGGTCACCGGCGGACACCGGGGGCGCGGGGCACAGCAGTACGAGTTCGGGGGCGACGCCAAGGGCGACGCGCGCGGACTCCAGATCGACATCTCCACCTTCAGCGGTAGCGTGCGCCTCCTGCGCGCGCTCCGCTTCTGATCAGGTCATGACCCTTTCACTGCCGGAGCGTTCCATGCCCGCACTCGTCGTCTCGCGTCCGCTCACCCACCGCGTCCTGTACACGCTGCTCTCGGTATCCGCACTCGCGCCGTCCGCACTCGTGCCGTCCGCACTCGCCGCGCAGGAGGGCAATCGCGAAACCGCCTTCACCTGGTCCGGGAGCGTGCCCACCGGTGGCACCCTGTTCATCAAGAACGTGAACGGGGGGGTGCAGGTGGAGCGCAGCAGCAACGGCCGCGTGGAAGTCATGGGCGAGAAGCGCTGGCGTCGTGGCGACCCGGAGATGGTGCGCATCGAGCAGAAGAAGTCGGGCGACAACATCGTCATCTGCGCGCTCTACAACGAGGGCGCCACCTGCGACGAAAGCGGCATCAAGTCGGAGCGGCGCATGCGCTGGAACGATCGCAACGACGTCTCGGTGCGCTTCGTGGTGAAGGTGCCGGAGGGGACGCGCGTGGACCTCGCCACGGTGAACGGCGGCATCGAGGTGCGGGACGTGACCACCGCCGTGCGGGCGACGACGGTGAACGGCAGCATCAGCGCGCGCAGTGCGGGCGGGCCCGTCTACGCGAAGACGGTGAACGGCAGCATCAGCGTGTCGATGGGATCACTGGCGCGGGCCGAGGAGCTGCAGTACGAGACGGTGAACGGCTCGATCACCCTCGAGATGCCGGCCAGCTTCGGCGCCGAGTTGGAGCTGAGCACCGTGAACGGCCGCGTGTCCACCGATTTCCCCATCACGGTGTCGGGGACGCTGTCGTCACGCCGCCTGCGCGGCACGGTGGGTGACGGACGGACACGCGTGCGGGCGAGCACCGTCAACGGATCGGTCACGCTGCGCAAGGGCAGCTGAGCGCCCGTCCTACTCGGCGGCGAGCCGCTCGATCGCTTCGGCGAGCGTGAAGTCCTTGGCGGTGATGCCGCCGCTGTCGTGCGTGGACAGCGCGAAGGTCACCTTGGTGTAGCGAATGTCCACGTCGGGGTGATGCTGCTGCGCTTCGGCCACGTCGGCCACCTTCGCAATGAAGGCGATACCCGCGGGGAAGGTCGCGAAGTGGTAGCTCTTCGTGATCGTCTCACCCTTGCGGGTCCACCCGGGCAGGGCACCCAGGCTGCGCTGGATCTCGATGTCGGAAAGCACGGGGAGGGAACTCATGCTGGTAGAGTAACCCCCCGCCCGCCACTTGCGACTTCGGAGTATATTCGGTAGGGTCCAATATATCGGGTGCCCTGCTGCCGGAGCTGCGCGGGGACGTCGCCGGAAGAATGGTTCTCCCTGAGGAAGAAGGGATGAACACGGCAATTGTCAGACAGCGCACACTTTGTTGACAACGGGTCCGCCGCTTCAGTCGGCGGTTTTTCTGCCCCGGAACTTTCGGCATTTGTTCGGTATCAGCCATGTCACGCACCTCCCCGTCGTCCGCTGCGCTGCGTCCTCACGCGGAGTCCCCACCTGTCGGGGCCGAATCGGCTGGGCAGGCGCTCCCGGCCACCATTTCCCCGGCGCTGCAGGCCGACGTGCACCGGGTGGTGGCGGGTAGCCGTCGGGCCGGTGCGCCCTGGTCCACGGGGGTGCCGGCACTCGACCGGGCGTTGGGGGGCGGGATTCCCCGGGGGCGTATCACGGAGCTCACCGGCCCGCTGGCGGTGGGCAAGACGGCGCTGCTGCGGCAGGTGGTGGCGCAGGTGCTGGGGAGCGGGGCCTGGGTGGCCTGGATCGATGCCGGCCGCACCTTGGCCCCGGCCCCGTGGGCCGACCTGGGGGAGCGGTTCGTCGTCATCCGCCTCCCCGAGGCCAAACGGGCGGCCTGGACCACCGATCTGCTGCTGCGCAGCGGGGTCTTCGGGCTGGTCGTGCTCGACGGGGCGCCGCCCCTCTCCCGGGTGCACGGCGTGCGCCTTGCACAGCTCGCCCGTGAACGCGATGCCGCCTGTGTGGTGCTGGAGCATGCCACTCCCGGGGAAGCACGGGTCCAGCGGCTCGCCGGCACGGTGCGCGTGCGGGTGGCACTGAGCCCTCCGCCATCCATGCGCGCTCCGGCAGGGCGTCCCTCGGCTTCCCGCGCCCTGACACCGCCCCCCGGCTCCCTGCCCCCCGCCTCCTGCTCCCTGCTCACGATCGAGAAAGGAGCCAGCCTCGGAACCCGCTCTCCCTCCATCGAGGTCCCCCGTGTCGTCATCCTGGCGCGTCGCCTGTGTACGCATCCCGAGATTCCCGATCGGCGCGGGGTGGCGCGCAGCGCGCGTCATCCCTGGGCCGCCCGCGGCAACAGTGACGACGGTGGCGACGACGCCCGGCGCAGCGAACACCCCGTCACCTGGGGCGGACTCGGCGTTGGCAGCCACGACCTGTACGGAACTGACCTTCCGGGACATCCAGCTCGACTTGCCGCTGGACTCGATGAACCCGGTGACCGCCTCGGGAACGACCACGCCGAGGGCAACGACCGGCTCGGGCTCAACCGGGAGCTCGACCGGGAGCTCGACCGGCGCACCCGCGACTGGGCCACATCCCGCGGGCGACGGCGCGCCGCCGAGTCGGGCTTCGGCCGACGGGGACGCCGCGAGTTGGCGCGGGAACGCACCGGGGCGCTCCTCGGCAGCGGCGGCGGGCAGTCGGCCCCGCGGAAAGAGCGCCCCGATCCCACCTCCGCCCCCGCCTCCCCTTCCGCATTGGGATGAACTGCCACGGGCGCTCAGCCACGGCACCCGCCTGCGTGTGGTCTCGCTGGCAGCAGGACGGGCCGGTGTGCGGGCGGGGATGACCATTGCCGACGCCAGAGCGCGCTGTGCGGCGCTCGAGGTGCGGCCGTGGGACGATCACGCTGTGGCCGACGCCATGCTCACCGCGACCACGGCGCTGCTGGCGGCCAGCCCTCAGGTCACCCCGGCCAGCAGCGCCCCGGGGTTATGGTGGGTGGGGGCCACCGGCTTCGAGGCGCTGGGCGGCGAGGAGCAACTCGCGCGCACCCTGCTCGCCATCGCGCGCCAGTGGCACCCCGACGCGCGTGTGGCCATTGCCGACAGCTGTGTGGCGGCGCGCGCGGCCACGTGGGCGCCGGTGCGCCGGCACTCCGGTGCCGAACGACCCTCCGGAACAGGGAGCAGGGGGCAGGAGGCAGGCAGCAGGGAGCAGACCTCGTTGTCCTCTGCGTCGTTCCCCCCTGCTCCCGGCCCCCTGCCTCCTGCCTCCTGCCCCCTCCCTGCGGAAATCACGCGGATTCCCCGCGGCGGCTGCGCCCGCTATCTCGCCCCCGCCCCGCTCGGGCTCGTACCCATGAGCGACGAGGTGCGCGACGCCCTGCGCATGCTCGGCCTCACCACCGTGGGGGCGCTCGCCGCCCTCGACGCCGGGGAGGTCGAGCAGCGCTGGGGGGCCGAGGGGCTCACGGCCTGGCGGCTGGCGCGTGGCGACGACCCGCGGCGTCCGGGGCTCGTGCGTGTCGACGCCGCGCGCAGCGCGAGCGTGGAGTTGCCCGGGGCCGTGGAAAGCGCCGAGCCCATTCTCTTCGTACTGCGCGCCCAGCTGCAACGGCTCCTGCAGGAGTGCGTGCACGACGGTCGCGCCGTGGCCGCCGTGGCCATCACGCTCGTCCTCGATGCCGGGCGGCAGTACCCCATCGAGGAGATCGGCAGTGAACTGCGCGGGCATGTGCACGTGCCGGAGACGAGTGATGACTCCGACCACACCAGGAAGCAGCGAGCAGGAGACCGGAAGCGGGGAGCAGGTGGCACGACGCAGGCCGATGCCGATCCCCCCTGCCCCCTGCTCCCGGCTCCCCGCCACCTGCCCCCTCTTCCTGCGGCGTCAGCCGCGCGCACGGCCGCGTCAGTGCTCGGCATCCCCCAGCGCACCATCACCCGGGAAGTGCGCCCCGCGCGCCCCCTCGCGCGGCTCGAGCCGCTCTTCGATCAGTGCCGTGCCCTGCTCGAGCGCTGGCCCATCCCCGCGCCGGTCATCGGGGTGACCCTGAGCATCCCCGCCACGGCGCCGCTGGCCGCCGACCAGGGCGACCTGCTCATTCCCTCGTGGCGCGATGCGGCCATGAATGCCGACGCGGTGTTCGCCCGCCTGCGCGCCGTGCTCGACCCCGACAACCGCGGCGACGTCGTGGTGCACCCCGAGGCCCGAGACACGCACCGCCCCGAGGAAGCCGGTCGCTGGGCGCCCGCCGACGCCCTCACCCTCGCCGCCGCGCCCCTGCCCGCTGCCCCCGCGGCGGCCCAGGCCAACGCCCCGGCGCCCGCCGCCGTCCTCCGCCTCCTCCCCGCCCCCGACCCCGTCGACATCGAAGCCCCGCACGGCATACCCGGCGCCGTCTGGTGGCGCGGCCGCCGCATCGACCTCGCCGCCGCCCACGGCCCGGAACGGCTCAGCGGCGACTGGTGGCGCGGCGATGGCTACGCCCGCGACTACTGGCGCTGCACCGCCCCCACCGACGGTGATTTGCTGGTGTACCACACCGAGACCGGCTGGTACCTGCAGGGGTGGTACGACTGACCCACGGCTCCCATCATTGCGAAAGCCCTCCAACGCGGGAATTGCATGACCCCACCCGGCCCACTCGAACGGCCGTGGCACACCATGACACCCGCTGCCGTCGCCAACCTGCTGGGCGTCGACCCTGCCCGCGGGCTCACCACCGACGAGCTGGCGCGCCGCCGGCAGGAGTACGGCAGCAACAACCTGCGCGCCGCCACCCGACGTGGGCCCCTGCGCATGCTGCTCGCGCAGTTCGCCGACGTCATGGTGCTGGTGCTCATCGGTGCCGCCATCATTGCCGCCGTGGTCGGCGACCCGGAGGATACGGTGGCCATCGTCGCCATCGTCATCCTCAATGCGCTCCTCGGCTTCGTGCAGGAATACCGCGCCGAGCAGGCACTCGCGGCCCTCGGCGCCATGGCCGCGCCGAGTGCACGGGTGCGGCGCGCGGGGGAGGAGCGCACCGTCCCCTCGCACGACCTGGTCCCGGGCGACCTCGTGCTGCTGGAAGCGGGCAATGTGGTTCCCGCCGATGTCCGCCTCATCGACAGCGCGCGCCTCAGCGTGGAGGAAGCGGCCCTCACCGGCGAGTCGGTGCCGGTGGAAAAGGACACAGCCCCCACCAGCGCTGCCGACGCCCCGCTCGGCGACCGCCACGGCATGCTCTACAAGGGCACGAGTGTCGCGGCGGGCCGTGGCACCGGCCTGGTCGTGGCCACCGGCATGCGCACCGAACTTGGCCGCATCGCCGCCATGCTGCAGGACGACACCGCGGTGCGCTCACCGCTGCAGCTCCGCCTCGCCGCCTTCGGCCGCCGGCTCGCCCTGCTCGTGATTGGCCTCTGCGCCGCCATCTTCGTGACTGGCCTGCTGCGCGGCGAACCGCTGGGACTCATGTTCATGACCGCCCTCAGCCTCGCGGTGGCGGCCATCCCCGAAGCGCTGCCCGCCGTCATTACCGTGTCGCTGGCGCTGGGAGCCCGCCGCATGGTTCGCCAGCAGGCGCTCATTCGGCGCCTCCCCGCAGTGGAAACGCTGGGGTCGGTCACCTACATCTGCACGGACAAGACCGGCACGCTCACCGAAAACCGCATGCGCGTGGATGTGGCGCAGGCGCCGTGCGGAGCCGCGCTCGATGCATCCCACGTGCGTACCCCGCTCCCGCACGCAGCGCTCTCCATCGCTGGTGTTGCCACCCTGTGCACCGACGTGCAGGGCGCGGGAGACGATGCACTGGTGGGTGATCCCACGGAAACCGCGCTCGTGCGCTGGGCGACGGCACACGACGCGCACAAGCCGTCACTCGAGCAGCGCTGGCCGCGTATCGCCGAGGTGCCGTTCACCTCCGCGCGCGCGCGCATGACAACGGTACACGCCGCGGCCGGACACGCGCAGCGCCTGGCCTGCACGAAGGGTGCCCCCGAGCGGGTAGTGCCCCACTGCGACCGCATGCTGCGCGACGGCGCGCTCGTGCCCATCGATCGCGCGGCCGTGCTGCAGCAGGCCGAGCAGATGGCGGCCGCGGGGCTACGGGTGCTGGCCGTGGCCACCAACAGCGATCATAGGGCACCGGGCGATCCACCGGACGCACTCGAGGAGCACCAACTGCTCCTGGCGCTCGTGGGCCTGATCGACCCGCCACGCCAGGAGGCCGCCGCTGCCGTGCGTACCTGCCATACGGCAGGGATTCGTGTGGTGATGATTACCGGCGATCACCCGGCCACCGCGCGCGCCATTGCCCTGCGCCTTGGCATCATGACCGACGCCGACGCGCCGGTGCTCACCGGCCGCGCCCTGGGGGAGCTCACCGACGAGGCGCTGCGCGAACAGGTCGAGCACACGCGCGTGTACGCGCGCGTCGCGCCGGAAGACAAGCTGCGCATTGTGCGCGCGTTGCAGGCACGCGGCGAGTTTGCCGCCATGACCGGCGACGGCGTGAACGACGCACCGGCGCTCAACCATGCCGACATCGGCATTGCCATGGGTCGCGGCGGCACCGATGTCGCGCGTGAGGCCTCGCACATGGTGCTGCTCGACGACAACTTCGCCACGATCGTGCAGGCGGTGCGTGAGGGACGGCGCATCTACGACAACATCCGCCGCTTCGTGCGCTTCGTGCTCTCCACCAACGCGGGCGAGATCTGGACGCTCTTCCTCGCGCCCTTTGTGGGGTTGCCACTCCCGTTGCTGCCCATTCACATCCTGTGGATGAACCTCGTCACCGACGGATTGCCGGGACTGGCGCTTGCCGCCGAGCGGGCGGAGCCCGACGTGATGCAGCGCCCGCCGCGTCCGCCGCGGGAAGGCATCTTCGCCCATGGTCTGTGGCAGCATGCCCTGTGGGTGGGGCTGCTCATGGCGGCGCTGGCGCTCGGCACCCTCGCCTGGGCCAGGCACACAGGCAACGCGCACTGGCAGACCATGACCTTCACGGTGCTCACGCTTTCCCAACTCACGCATATCATGGCCATCCGGTCGGAGCGCCAGTCGCTCTTTCGTCTGGGAGTGACGAGCAACCCCGCCCTGCTGATGGCCGTGGTCGCCACCCTGCTGCTCCAACTCGCCACCATTTACGTGCCGGCCATGAATCGCCTGTTTCACACGGTCCCGCTCACGGCCGGAGAGCTGGCCGCCTGCGTGGTCATGGCATCACTGGTGTTCGTTGCCGTGGAGTTCGAGAAGTTCCTGGTCCGTTGCCGAGGATTGTATGCCGACCCTGCTCGTCGCTCTTGATGGCTCATCGTTTGCCGATGCCTCGCTCCCCGTGGCGGTGGGGCTGGCTCGGCGATTGCGCGCGGACCTCCTGCTCGTCTCGGTCCTCGATAGTGACCCGTGGCGCTACGCCACCGGCGGTGCCCCATTTGCCGATTCCCGTCTCGAGGACGAGCACGCGGCGGAGTGGCGCACGGCGGTCCAGCGCTACCTCGATGGCGCCGCCGCACGCATTGCCATGCTCACCAACGCGCCGGTCGTGCACACCCGCATCCTCACCGGCCCCATCGCCGACGCACTCGTCGGCTGTGCCACCGCCGTCAACGCCGCCATGCTCGTCGTGACTACTCACGGGCGTGGCGGCCCGTCGCGGGCCTGGCTGGGATCGGTCGCCGACGCGCTCATTCGCCTCTCGCCGGTACCCGTTGTGGCGGTCCGCCCGGCCGACGCCCCGCCGCCGCAGACACTGCCCGAGTGGCAGTTGCGCCGGGTCCTGGTGCCCCTCGATGGCTCGCCGGACAGCGAGAGTGTTCTCACGCCACTCAAGCCGCTCCTGGCGGACAGCGTCGAGTGCGTGCTCATGCGCGCGGTCTCGCCACTGCACCCGATGCTGCGCGCCGTGGCCACCGGCGCCGAGTACGAGCGTGATCTGGCCGAACAGCGTACGCTCGTGACGAGATACCTCACCGGCGTCGAAGGCGCGCTGCAACGCGAGGGGGTTGCGGCGACGCACTGCGCGCCCGAGGAGTTCGATCCCCAGCGGGCCATCGGGGATTGCGCTGACTCGCTCGACGTGGACCTCATCGCGCTCGCCACGCGCGGGCGCGGCCCCGTGGGGCGCCTTCTGCTGGGGAGCGTTGCCGACAAGGTGCTGCGCACCACCAGTCACCCGGTACTGCTGCATCGCATGCCCGCAACCGCGGCGGGCGGGGCGTGACGCTCGGCGCACTGCTTGTACGCTTCCTGGTGGCCGCCGTCATCGTCATCGCCGCCGGCACGGTGCTGGCGCGCGCCGGCGACGTCGTGGCGGCGCGCACCCGGCTGGGTGGCGCCTGGGTGGGGTCGGTGTTTCTCGCGCTGGCCACCTCTCTCCCCGAAATCGTCACCGATATTGCGGCCGTGCGGCTGGGCGCCATCGATCTCGCCGTTGGGGACCTCATGGGCAGCAGCATGGCCAACATGCTCATCCTGGCCATCATCAGTCTCGCGCCGGCCGGGGTGGACATGTTCCGCCGCGCCGCCTTCGATCATGCGCTGTACGCCTGCCTCGCCATCATCATGACGATTCTCGCGGCCATGGGACTCGTGACGCGCGTGGGCTCCAGCGTGGCCGGAATTGGCACCTGGTCGTTGCTGCTTGTTGCCACCTATGCCGTCACCTCCAGCCTGGCGTTTCGCGTGAGTCAGGTCACGCAGACCGCCGGTGAGGTGACCGAGATGAGCGGCGCCGAGTCGACCGGCAGCCACGAGGGTCGCGCCGAGGGAGCACCTTCCAGCCATGCGCACCCCATGTCGTTGCGTCGCGCGATCTGGTCGTTTCTTGGCGCCGCGCAGGTGATCGTCGTTGTGGCGCCGCAGTTCGCCACGGCGGCGGAGGGGCTCGCGGTGGTCAGCGGCCTGGGACACACCTTCATGGGCACCTGGCTCGTGGGGCTGTCCACGTCGTTGCCGGAGCTCGTGACCTCCATGGCGGCCGTGCGCCTGCGCGCCTACGATCTGGCGGTGGGCAATCTGTTCGGCAGCAACGCCATCAACATGACGATCTTCGCCATCCTCGACCCGTTCCACCCCCAGCCCATGTTCGCCGTCGCATCGGCCGATCACATCCTCACCGCACTGGCGGCGGTGGTGCTCATGACGATCGCCCTCGGCACGCTGGTGCTGCGCTCCCGTCGGGCGGCGGCGCGCGAGCCGGGCAGCATCCTGCTGGTGGTGGGCTATGTGGCGGGAATCGCGCTGGCCTACTGGCGCTCCGTAACGCCCACCTGACCGCGTGGCGTCACCCGAAGCGACCCGCCACGTAATCGGCGGTACGACCGTCCCGCGCGGCGGCAAACAGCTGCAGGGTGGCGCCGAACTCCACCAGCTCGCCCATCAGCATGAACCCGCAGTGCGACGCCACCCGCTGCGCCTGCTGCATGTTGTGCGTCACCACCACCACCGCATGCTGCGTCGCCAGGCGCACCATGAGCGCCTCCACGCGCGCCGTGGCTTCGGGATCGAGCGCGGAGCATGGTTCGTCCATGAGCAGCACCGCCGGCCGGGTCGCCAGCGCCCGCGCAATGCACAGGCGTTGCTGCTGCTCCGGCGACAGCCGCAGCGCCGACCGGTCGAGCCCGTCGCGCAACGCGTCCCACAGCCCGACCTCGGTGAGCAGCGACTCGGCCAGTTCACGCGCCTTGCCACCGGACAGTCGGCCGTCGAGCCGCGGCCCGTACGCGAGGTTATCGAGTACCGACAGCGGAAACGGGTTGGGGCGCTGAAGCACCATGCCCACGTGGCGCCGCAGCACATCGGTGGACATGCCGGCACCGTACGCTTCCACCCCCTTCACCGTGATCTGCCCGGACACCCGCACGCCCGGTACGAGATCGTTCATGCGGTTGATCGACCGCAGCAGCGCACGCGAACTCATGCCGATGTCGGCCGTGCCATCGCGCGCGGCGCGAATGCCCGCCGTGGACCCGCCCGCCTGCACCGTGACCTTGCCGCCGCCGTACAACTCGGCCCAGCGCTCGGCGAACGGAAGGACCGAGGTGGAACCCGCCAGCACCACCGGGGCGGCACCCACATCGGCGCCGTCGCCGCGCGCACAGGCGGCTGCCCCGGTGAGTACGACCAGCAACAGCACGCCGTATCCTCGCCATCGGGTTCCGCGCCGGCGCCCATCCCGCTTCCAGTGGTGCATCCCCTGACGTTACGATGCGAGTGGCGAAGCGCCCGTCGGACTTCGTCACGAGTTGGTCACGGTGCGCGCACGACGCGCCGTGCTCGTGTGTACACCGGGTTTTCCCTGACACGATTACGGATGATGTCAGCTCGCGTCCTTGCCCGTGGCGTCTTGCAGTGGGCGGTTGTACTGTGCGGCTGCGCGACACAGCGAGCGCCGCATGGCTCCCATGCTGCCCCCGCGGCCCGTGCCACCGTGCTACTGTCCCTCGATGGCTTCCGCGCTGACTACCTCGCGCGGCCGGGAGCGGTGCGCCTGCGTGCCCTGGCCGCGCGCGGCGTGCGCGCGGAGCGCCTGGTGCCGGCGTTTCCCAGCAAGACGTTCCCCAATCACTACACGCTGGTTACGGGGCTGCATCCGGAGCATCACGGCATCGTGGCCAACACCATGCGGGATGCACGCATCGGCACCACGTTCACCATCGGCGACACCAATGTGGCGCGTGATCCGCGATGGTGGGGCGGTGAACCCATCTGGAACACCGCCGAGCGACAGGGCGTGCGAACGGCGGGGTTCTTCTGGCCGGGGAGCGACTACGCCATCAATGGTCGGTTTCCCACCTACTATCGGCCGTACGACGGGCGCGTTCCCAACACGCAGCGGGTGCAGCAGGTGCTGGAGTGGCTCGCACTGCCGCCGGAACGGGCGCCGCGCTTCATTGCAATGTACGTCAGCACCACCGACGACGTGGGACACAGCTATGGGCCGTCCGCTCCGCAGGTGGACAGCGCCATCGCCCACGTGGATTCGCTCGTGGGGGCGCTCGTGGATGGCCTCGCCACCCGCGGGCTGTCCGGGCAGGTGAACCTGGTGATCGTCTCTGATCATGGTATGACCGAGATCGACAGCGCGCGTGTCGTTCGCCTCGACGAGTACGTATCGCTCGACGACATGGAGGTGGTGGACTGGATGCCGGTAGCAGCCATCACGCCGGCACTGGGGAAGCTGCGCGATGTGTATCGCGCCTTGCAGCGAGTACCGCACGCGCAGGTGTTTCTCAAGGACAGCGTGCCGGCGCGCTATCGCTATCGCGCTCACCCGCGCATCACGCCCATCGTGCTGCTCGCCGACGAAGGCTGGACCATCAGCAGCACCGAGCGCCTGCAGCGGCTCGGTATGCCGCGTGGCGGCACGCACGGCTACGACAACTTCCTGCCCAGCATGGGCGCGCTGTTCGTGGCGGCGGGGCCCGACATTCAGCCGGGGCGCGTGATCGGCCCCGTAGCCAACGTCCACGTGTACCCGCTGCTGGCCCGCCTGCTGGGGATCACGCCGGCACCCAACGACGGCTCGCCGGATTCACTCGCCATCCTGCGCCGCTGATCGCCGCCGCGCGCCCCGCGGTTACTCCTCGTCGGTGGCCTGCGCGCGCAATGGCTTGCCGTCGTGATCGGAGATCAGCACCCACACCGTGCGCGAGCGCTTGGAGTACAGCAGCCGCACCGTCACATCACGCGGGTTCTGCTTGAAGGCGAAGTGGAAGCGGAAGCTCGTGTCGAGCGCTTCGCGTATCACCCCTTCCTTGAAGCGCCCGTAGAACTCCTGCACGCGCGTGCACGGCGCAATCTCGGTGAAGAACTGCTTGCCGATGGCGTCTCCCTTGCTGAGCGACGCCAGGGAAGATTCGAGCGCGTTGTAGTTGAGAATGCGACCGCTCGCATCGAGTTGGATCATGCCGTACGGCAGGCGGTCCAGCTCCTCGGTGGTCATGTGATCGGCGGCCTCGAGGACCTCGTCGATCTGCTGCTTGTAGCGGTTGGGCATCGGGGTGGTACGGGAGTCCTGGGGAGGTACGTCCAAGAATAACGCGCGAACGCGAGGCGGTGATTCCGCCGTGATCCAGCCGGCATTCAGCCCTGCTTCAGCGCCCCTCGCGCGCGTCGTCGCGCTTCGGCATATATTCGGTATGATGGCCAGTCCCGCGTACGCCGAACTCCACTGTCATTCCGCTCTCTCGCTGCTCGACGGCGCCTCTCTCCCTGAGACGCTCGCCGAACGGGCGGCGGCGCTGGGCTACCGGGCCCTCGCCCTCACCGATCACGACGAGATGGGGGGCGTGGTGCGCTTCGGCACCGCCTGCGCGGCTCTGGCGCTCCCGGGCATCCTGGGGGCCGAGCTCACGGTACGCATGCCTGAGCTCGCCGGACGTGGCGGCGAGCGACGTACGCATCTGGTGCTGCTCGCCGAATCGCACACCGGCTACCACAACATTGCCACGCTCGTCACCCGGGCCCGCATGGACAGCGAGCGCGGGCGCCCCAGCGTCCCCTGGGCACTTGTCACCCGGCACGTGGAGGGGGTCACCGCACTCACCGGCTGTCCCCGAGGCTGGCTGCCGCAACTGCTCGCCGAGGGGCGCGCCGACCTCGCCTGGACCGCCGCCTGTGAGCTGCGCGATGTCTTCGGCACCCAGCTGGCCATCGAGTGCTGGGATCATCGGCTCCCCGAGGAGCGCGCGCTGGTCGGGCAGCTGCGCCCGCTCGCCGCACGACTTGGCGTGCCGTGGGTAGTCACCAACAACGTGCATTACGCCGACCCTGCGGCGCGCATCGTGCACGACGTGCTGCACACCCTGCGACACGAGCGTACGCTCGACACCATGGGCACACGACTCAAGCCCAACGCCGAATGGGCGCTCAAGCCCGTGGCGCGCATCTACCGGCGCTGGCGTGGGGCCGAAGAGGGGGTGCGGGCCACCGTGGACATCGCCGAGCGCTGCGCGTTCCGGCTGGAGCAGCTCAAACCCAGCTTGCCGGCCTTTCCACTGCCGCCGGGAGTCACGGCCAACGAATATCTCGCGCGGCTCGTGGAGCAGGGGGCGCACGAGCGCTGGGGCAACAACCGCACGCCCACGCACGACCGGCAACTCGCCCACGAATTGGGCATGATCCGCAAGCTCGAGCTGGCCGGCTTCTTCCTCATCGTGTGGGACATCGTGCGCTTCGCCAGGCGCGAGGGCATCCTCTGTCAGGGGCGTGGCTCGGCGGCCAACTCCGCCGTCTGCTTCTGCCTCGGCATCACGGCGGTCGATCCCATTCGCATGGAGCTGCTCTTCGAACGGTTTCTCAGCGAAGAGCGCCAGGAACCGCCCGACATCGACATCGACTTTGCGCACCGCGACCGCGAGCGCGTGCTGCAGTACGTGTACAACCGCTACGGGCGCGAACACGCGGCCATGGTGTGCGAGCAGATCACGTGGCGCGGCCGCAGTGCCGTGCGTGATGCCGCGCGCGTCCTGGGGTTCAGCACCGAGCAGGCGGACATGCTGGCGGCCTTGAGTGATCGCTTCAGTGCCAGGAGCACCGCGGAGGCGTTGCGCGTGGACGAGGTCGGTAACGGGGCTGGGGTCGAGGGCGGCGCTGAGGTCGGGGGGAAACGCGATCACACAGAGCGCACCGAGGCGGTGGAGGGTACCGGGAACGCTAACAGCAGTGACGCTGCACGTCATGGCCAGCACATGATCCGCGGCACCGAAGCGACGACCAAGGCGCGCGTTGTCCGTGAGCGCGCCCGCACGGTGGCCGCTACGCGCACGTCGTCCTCGGTGCCCTCCACCGCCTCGGTGAGCGCTGCGGGCACGCGTTTCTCCCCGACCCAGTCCACGACCCAGCCCCCGCCCCCCAAGAGCATCACCGAGCGCGACGCCACCTGGCAGCAGCTCATGGACTTGCGTACCGAACAGAAGCTCGCGAGCGACGAACACGCGCAGCTGGGCCCGCTCGCCAAGGGCGCCGAGCGTGAGACCCACGCCGAGTTCGTGGAGGGGCGCAACCGCACCACCGCCACTCGTGAGGGCCCGTCGGGGCGCGCACTGCTGCAGCGTGCCGGACTCGATCCCGACGATCCGCGCGTGCGGCAGCTCGCGCACGTGGTGCACGGCCTGCACGCCCTGCCCCGCCACCGGTCCATCCACGTGGGCGGGTTCATCCTCACCGAGGAGCCGCTCGGCGGCGTGGTACCTCTCGAACCGGCGTCCATGCCCGGGCGCACGGTCATTCAATGGGAGAAGGACGATCTCGATCCCGTGGGGCTCGTGAAAATCGACCTGCTGGGGCTCGGCATGCTCACGGTCGTGCAGGACTGTCTGCTGTACATCCGCCACACGCGCGGGGTGACCGTGGATCTGGGGCAGCTCGACATGAGCGACGCCGCCGTGTACGACGTCATGTGCCGCGCCGATACGGTGGGACTCTTCCAGATCGAAAGCCGTGCGCAGATGAACACGCTGCCGCGTCTCAAGCCGCGCTGTTTCTACGATCTCGTGGTGGAAGTGGCGCTCATTCGGCCGGGCCCCATTCAGGGGGAGATGGTGCACCCGTATCTGCGCCGGCGGGCGGGGCTGGAACCCATCACGTATCCGCATCCCAGTGTGGAGCACGTGTTGCGGCGCACGCTCGGCGTGCCGCTCTTCCAGGAGCAGGGAATGCAGGTGGCCATTGCCGCCGCCGGCTTCACCCCCGGGCAGGCCGATGTGCTGCGTCGTGCCATGGGGCACAAGCGCTCGCGCGAACGCATGGCGGCCATTTGCGAAGAGCTCATTGCCGGCATGCAGCGCAACGGCATTCCCGAGGAGACTGCACGTCGCATTTACAACCAGATCAATGCCTTCGCCGACTACGGCTTTCCCGAGAGCCACGCGGCCAGTTTTGCGCTCATCGTGTACGCCACCGCGTGGCTGCGGCACTACTACGCGCCCGAGTATCTGTGCGCCATCCTCAACGCACAGCCCATGGGGTTCTACTCTCCCGGCACGCTCATCGAGGATGCCAGACGCCACGGCGTGCGGGTGCTCCCCCTCGATCTCACGAAAAGTGTGTGGGACCACAGCCTCGAGTTGTCCGATGGCCGCGTCCTGTACGCCCATGACGGTACCGTCAGATGGGGAGCACTGACAACCAACAACTGCAACTCGGAACTCCAAACTCCTCCCCCCCCACGCGATGTCGCGGTCCGACTCGGCCTCCGCCTCGTGCGTGGCCTCGGCGCGCGCGCCCGCCGCAGTCTCGAAGCCGCGCTGCGCGACGGGCCATTCACCAGCGTGGAGGACGCCGTACAGCGAGTGCCCCTCGACCGGGCCGCATGGCGCCACCTCGCCGAGGCCGGTGCCTTCGACACCCTGTTCGCGCACGAACCGCCCGAACGCCGCCGCCGAGCCGCGTTGTGGGAGGTCATGGCCGTCTCGCGCAGACCGGAATTGCCACTCGCGCCACGCGCCACGCCCACCACTGCCCGGCGGGCGCCGCTGCCCGCCTATACGCCGGTGGAACTCACCGAAGCGGACTTCCGCATGACCGGTCTGTCGCTCACCGGGCACCCCATGGTGCACGTGCGGGCGCATCTGGCCCTCAACGGCGTGCGCACCGCGCGCGACGCGCACGAGAGCGGCAAGGACGGGCAGCCCGTAGCCGTGGCCGGTCTCGTCATCTGCCGCCAGCGCCCCGGCACCGCCAAGGGGTTCGTCTTTCTCACCCTCGAAGACGAAACGGGGATGATCAACATCGTCATCACCCCCGACCGCTTCGAACAGCACGCGCTGCTCATCTCCACGACGCCCCTGTTGCTCGTGCGCGGCACCCTGCAGGTGGAGCAGCAGGTAGTGAACGTGCGCGCGAAGCAGGTCCGCGCCCTCGAACTCGGCGGCGGCGAACAGCATGTGAAGGGGCACAACTACCGGTAGCGCACCCGTACCGGTCTGACACTCGTGACCCTGCCGTAGCCGTTTCGCGACACGATCATCATCGCCTCGGCACGATCGACACGGAGCTTGGACCACATCCCGTGACGTGGTCAACGGGCGGCCCCCCTCCTCCTCCGTGTCTATGCGAAACGACCCGCGTGCGCTCCAGTTCGCGCTCCTGTCGGCAGCGTCCCTGCTGACGATCTCTCCGTTCACCCTCTTCGCCCAGGCAGCCGCCACCCGCGACTCCGCACAGTCCCTGGGGAAGGTGGTCGTCACCGGCGTGACCGGACGCGGCAGTGCGCGGGCCGCCTCGGTGGTCGACACCGCCGTGCTCAAGCAGACCACCCCCGGCACGAATGCGCTCAAGGCCATCGAACGCATTCCCGGCGTGAACATGCAATCGGTGGACGGTTTCGGTATGTACGAATGGTCCAACCGCATCACCATGCGCGGCTTCCAGAGCGCGCAGATCGGCCAGACGATGGACGGGATCCCGCTGGGCGACATGTCCTACGGCAACTGGAACGGCCTCGGCGTCGGGCGTGCCGTCGACGCGGCCAATCTGGAGTCGGCGTCGGTCACGCAGGGCACGGGCGCGCTTGCCACCGCCTCGGCCAACAACTTGGGTGGCGTGGTGCAGTACGCCACCGCCGAGCCCGCGGCGCGCCAGCAGTTCATGCTGCAACAGATGGGCGGCCAGTACGCCGCGCGGCGCAGCATGCTGCGCTACGATCTGGGGCTCCGCACCTTCGGCGGCGGCAGCAACGGCGTATCGGCGTTCGTGTCCGTCTCGCGCTTCGACACCGACAAGTGGAAAGGGGCTGGCCGACGTCTGTCGAACTTCCCCGGCGAGCAGAATCTGCTCTTCGGACAGAGTGGCTTCCTGGGCGGCGCCGGCGAAACGTGGCACGAACAGGTGAACCTCAAGACCAATCTGTTCCTGGGTTCGAGCAAGATCACGGCGTTCTACAATTACGCCAATCGCAAGGAGAGCGACTTCATGGACCTGTCGCTCGGTGTGTTCAACGGCACCGAGCAGGGATCCTCGCAGTTCGGCTTCGGGCCCATGTTCGACTACTTCACCAACTGGAGCACCGCCAGGCAGTTCGCCGAAGCGAGCATTCCCCGATACACGCCCCTGACCGATGCGGCCTACTACAACTCCGCGCAGGGTGCGCGCATGGACCACCTGGCCTATCTCAAGGGCGAGTTCAAGCCCACCGCGACCACGCGCCTCGAGGTGCAGCCGTACCTGCATATCAATCGTGGTGGCGGTGACTGGCACGCCCCCAGCTACGGGGCGGCGTACAGCCCCGACCCCATCATGTTCCGTCAGACCCAGTACAACGCCAATCGCATGGGCGTGATGGCCAAGGGCAGCGGCACCTTCACCATGGGGTCGGTGGCCAACCAGTTCGAGGTGGGCGGCTGGTACGAGATGAACGAGTCGAACAATCGTCGCCCGCGGTGGCGCCTCGTCAACTATCAGCAGGGACCCGAGGTGGACTTCACCAATGTGCTCCGCCTGGACTACGATCGCACGGCCGACGTGACCACCAACCTCCTGTACGCGCAGAACACCAGCCGGTTGCTGCAGGACCGCCTCACGCTCACGTACGGTGCCAAGTATCTGCTGGTCAACGCCGACTTCCGCAACAATGGCAACACGCCGGTGAACGGCCGCACGGCCCCCATCTTCGCCGATCAGGGTCGTCCGTCGCTCAACATCGAGATGGATGGCGGGCTGCTGCCGCAGGTTGGTGCCGTGTTCAAGGTCAATGAGCGCAACGAGCTCTTCGCCAACTGGTCGGAGAACGTCAATCAGTTTCCGCTCAACCCCGCCGGTGGCGTGTACAACACGGCGGTCACCACCTTCGAGTTCTTCAAGTCCACCGCGAAGCCGGAGCGGGCCACGACGCTCGAGGTGGGTGCACGCACCCGGCGCGGCGCCATCGAGGCAGGGCTCACCGCGTACACGATCGATTACCGCAATCGCCTGCTGGGCGTGGCGCTCTGCCCGCAGACCGTCACCTGCGCCTCGGGCTTCGGCAACGTCGGCTCCGTGAACACGATGGGGCTCGAAGGCGTGCTCAACGCCGACCTCGGGCGCGGCCTGCGTCTCTTCGGCTCGGCCACCTTCAACCGCTCGCGGTTCGGCGAGGATTATCGCACCAACCCGAGCGATCCCAACTCGCTGGTGAACACCAGGGACAAGTTCGTGCAGGATGCCCCGCAGCAGATGCTCAACGGGTCGCTGTCCTACACGCGTCGCAGGCTCAATCTGTCGCTCGGCGGCCGCTACGTGGGCGAACGGTTCTTCACCTACACGAACGATCTGGCCACGGTTGGTGACGGCGCGGGCAAGGTGCCGGGCTACTTCGTCTCCGACATCTCGGCGCGCTACCGCGTGGGGTCGATCGGCGCCCTCAAGTCGATCGAGCTGCAGCTCAACGCCAACAACGTCCTCGACGAGCGCTACATCGCGACCATGGGGAGCGGCGGTTTCGTGGCCCGCGGCGATCTGCCGACCTTCCTCACCGGCGCTCCGCGTCAGCTCTTCCTCTCGGTGAACACGAGCTTCTGACCGACGGCCGTATCGTCACGGTCAGCGCGGCTGGAAAACATCCGCCAGACCGGGCGGCGACGCAGCGAAGCCGGCGCTGCCGCCCGGCGATGGGTCCATCGAGATCCGTGTCATCCTCGATGGACCCCTGGGCAGGAGTCATGTCCCTGGGCATTCCGAGGCACCGGTATGCCCCCGTCTCGGCGGTGCTGCAATCGGTGGGCATCGCCCGCGCTGCGGCGCAATCAATGCCGAACACCGGCGCCACGCCCCCAGTTCCGTGCGCGTTGTCGGCACGGGCGCGCCCCTTGTCCTCATTTCCGGCTTCACCACCAGTGGCGACGTGTGGGACGAGGCCGTCGCCGCCCAGCGCGCGGGGCTGCAGCGGCAGCCTTCGCGCACCAGCGACCCCGCGTACTACCTCATGTCCTCCAGGGCGCCGTCGAACACGCCCATGTTTGCCTCGTCGTGCGACGGTGTCAGTCGGATGTGCTACGAAGTTGCCGACGGGGCTGCCACGCGCTGCAGCACGCCGCCCGTGACCGCGCGGCCGTCGCGCTGCGCCACATAGACACCACGGGTCTCGCCCGGCGCCAGCGCCTGCAGCGCGTGCAGCGCATGCTGCAACCCGCCGCACAGGTACGCATTGCAGATCGTGCTGCGCATGTCGCGTGGCAGCGTACATCCGGCGACACCCTGATACACACACCCCGGGTGCATGGCCTCGCGTGGCAGGAAGGCCAGGTAGGCCGCCACGACGCCATCGTCATCCAGGTGGGGGTGGCGCGTCATGAAGGCGCGCACGGTGCCGCTGCGCAGGAACGCGTGATCGCCGCCGTTGCCGCAACAGGCGCCACCACAGGCGCTGCAGGTGGCGCTCACGAGTCGGGCGGCGAGGTCGCGCATGGCCGGCGGCTCGGCCAGCGTGCGCGGATCCTCGTCGGGGCCGTGCGCACGCACGAACGCCACAAGCTCGCGCAGGCGGTGCGCGAAGGCGGCGTGCCGTTCAGCCGCCGTGGGCTGCAGCACGGCGCGGTGAACTGGTACGAGCGCCACCAGCCAGCCGGCTTCGTGCGGCGTGCCCACCGCGACCAGCGCCTCGTCGCGGCGCCGGCGCACGTCGTCGTACAGCACGGCCAGCTGGCGGCGTGCGCTGCGCATGCCCGTGGGCGCGTCGGGGGCCGAAGGGTCGGTCATACAGGCAATGAGCACCACCAACGCCACGAATGCCAACGGGCCACCAGTCGCATGACTGATGGCCCGTGGTCAGTTCGCTGAAGACGCGGCGATTAGCCGCGGAGCTTCACGACCTGCTCGGCCGCGGGGCCCTTCTGGCCCTGCACGATGTCGAATTCGACACGCTCGCCCTCGGCCAGGGTGCGGAAGCCGCCGCCCTGAATGGCCGAGTGGTGGACGAAGCAATCCTTCGAGCCGTCATCGGGCGTGATGAAGCCAAAGCCCTTGGCGTCGTTGAACCACTTCACCTTGCCGGTCGTACGCATGGCACTGCTCCTGTGTGTTACTGGGTGTTCGGAGTCCGGCCCTGCCGTACGCACCGAGCACTCGTGTTGATTCGCGGACCGTTCCCCCGCGCGGGTTAGTCGTCGTCGTGCAACGGCGACCAAGCATTCACATCGCAATGCGCGTGTACAAACGAGGGACCCGCCTTGAGGCAGGTCCCCGAAGTCGCCTGCTTCTGCGTTTCCCGCGCCGTGGCGCGCCCATCATGATCTGAGTGCTGCAAGACGTTAGCGCGGCCGGAACAACGCGTCAATACTGAAATTCCGGCCCGCTGGTCACGCTCCGGCCACACCCTCCGCCGGAGTCGCTGGACGCCAACGACCCACGGCTCCACGTTCCCCGCCATGCCCTGTCTCCTGCCCCCCCATCGCTTGCCTGCATCCGCGTATCGGCTGCTCGCCATGGCGCTCCTCGTGCTCCCGCTCGCGGTCCCGGTCCGCCCCGCCCACGCACAGCCTGCCGGGGCGTCGCGGTTGCTGCGGGCGAGTGACCTCGACACCCTCTCCCTGCGCGATGCCGGTCGCCGCATCGCCTACGGCGACGACTCGCTGCACTTTGGCGAACTGCGGTTGCCCCCGGGGCTCCGGAGTGGCGCGCGCGCCCCGGTGGCGGTGGTGATCCATGGTGGGTGCTGGATCTCCTCGTTTGCGACGCTCCGGAATACCGCGGCACTGGCCGACGCCCTGGCAGCCAACGGTGTCGCTACTTGGAATGTGGAATACCGCCGTGCCGATCACCCCGGAGGCGGGTGGCCTGGCACCTTCACGGATATCGCTCGGGCCGCCGACCACCTCCGGGTACTGGCGCGCGAGTATCCGCTCGACACCGCCCGCGTGGTAGCCGTGGGGCATTCCGCGGGCGGGCATCTCGCGCTGTGGCTCGCCGGGAGACCGTCGCTTCCAGCCGGTACGCCACTCTCCAGCGCGGCGCCGCTCCGCCTGACCGGCGTGGTGTCGCTGGGCGGTGTCACGGATCTCGAGGAGTTTGTCGGACGCATGCCAAGCGGATGCGGTCGCGGCGCCTCGATGCTCTTGGGCGGTCCCCTGGCTTCGCTGCCCGATCGTGTGGCGCTCGCCTCACCCATTCGCCGCCTGCCGCTGGGCGTGCCCACAGCGCACGTGGCCGGCGCGCAGGATGGCATCGCCCCCGAGCCCGTCCGTGCCGCCTACGCACGAGCCGCCGTGGCGGCAGGCGATGCGCCGCCAGCAAACGTGACCGTGCCGGGCGGACACTTCGAAGTCAATGCACCGCGTACCGCGGCGGGCGCCGAGGCCATTCGCCAGACACGGCGTCTGCTCGGGATGACGCCCCCCTGAAGCCGGGACGCTGACCCGACCGCGCTTTACAGGATGCGCTGCGGGCGGCATCCTCCATTCATCGCCTTTCCCCCACCCGGAGCCCCCGCGATGAAGGACAACCAGCTCAAGTCGCTGCTCAAGAAGACCCAGGCCAAGGCCGCGCAGGTCAAGAAGCCCACCAAGCAGGCCTACGATCCCACCCTCGCGGCCACGCGTGGCGCCGAGGAGCGCGACGACTCGGAAGCCAAGGAAATCTTCAAGGAAATGAAGCGCCGCGAGTTCTGACACAGAAGACACTCGCGCCGGGTTGTCGCGCGTACGGCACAGCGTGAGCTCCGCCCCCATCGACCCGTCGTTCATCGCCCTGCAGTCCGCCGTCGCCGGTCGCTTCTCCCTTGAAAGCGAACTTGGCCGCGGCGGCATGGGTATCGTCTACCTCGCCCGCGACGTCATTCTCGAACGTCCCGTGGCCATCAAGCTGCTGGCGCCGGCGCTGGCCGCCCGCGAGGACATGCGCCGCCGGTTCCTGCGGGAAGCGCGTCTGGCGGCCCAGTGCTTTCACCCCAACATCGTGCCCATTCATGAAGTGGCCGAAGCGGGTGACCTCGCGTGGTTCGTCATGGCGTACGTCGCGGGCGAATCGCTGGCCGATCGGTTGCGACGCGTGGGCCCGTTGCCGGCAGAAGATGTGCGCCGCCTTGGCCGCGAGATCGGCTGGGCGCTGGCCTACGCGCATGAACGCGGCGTGGTGCACCGCGATGTGAAGCCGGAGAACATCCTGATCGAGCGCGGGACGGGGCGGGCGCTCATCGCCGATTTCGGCATCGCGATCTCCCATCACGGGCCGTCGCAGAGTGGAGAGGTGGCGGGGACGGCTCGCTACATGGCCCCCGAACAGGCGCTGGGGGAGACCGTGGATGGCCGTGCCGATCTGTATGCGCTGGGGGTCACGCTCCACGTGGCGGCAACGGGCACGTATCCGTACGACGGCCAGTCGCTGGTGGCGATCGTCGCACAGCAAAGCGCCGAGCCCGCGCCGTCGGTGCGCACGCGCGCCCCTCGCCTGTCGGCCGCGGTGGCAGATGCCATCGATCAGTGCCTGGCCATTCGCCCCAGTGAACGCTTCGATGACGTGGCCCGCTTCGTTCAGGCACTCGAGCGCACCCCCGATGGCGGGGAGTTGCCCGTCGAGGCGCGCGCAACCCGCGTGGCGGCGACTGGCGCCGGTACACTGGCCGACTGGACCTTCGCCATCGGCTACGCGGCGTTCTTCATGGTCATGGGTGAGGAGTCGGGGTCGTTCGGCCGGATGATCATGCGGGGGGTGGCCGAGGGGGTGCTGACCTTTGCCGCGATCGCCACCGCCGTGCGTGGTGTCGAAGCGGTGCTCGCCGCCCGCACCGCACTGCAGCGCGGCGTGGCACCCGACGATGTGGCGGACGCGCTGGCGCCGCCGCCAGAGGCCTCGCAGGAGCGCGTGGGGACCCTGAAGACCACGGTGATGCTTGCGGGCGCAAGCGCCCTCGCCCTTGCACAGGCCCGGGTGGACCTCCTCGGACTGCCGGGCCCCCTCGAGTTCGTGGGGAACGTGATAACCGTGCTGACGCCGCCGGTAATCATCCAGCGTGCACTGGCCAGTGCGCGGCGCGAGTCGAGCATGGGGGCCTTGTCCTACGCATTCGTCCGCAAGCCGCTCGCCCGGCGCGTGGTGGGCTGGCTGGGCGGCGGATGCGCTGCTCCGGCTCGAAGCCGAGCGCGCCGAGGTGCAGGCGCGCCTTGGCGCTGCCATTGCCGCTCTCGAGAACATCCGTCTCGACCTGCTGCGGCTCGAAGCCAACCGCACGCTCCCCGGCCAGCTCACGCAGGAGCTCGAGGTCGTGCATGAGTTGCAGCGCCATGTCGACGCCATGCAGGAAGTGAACCGGGCGTTGCGCCCTCGGTGGCCGGAACCGACGCCGGTCTGAGGACGGTGTAGAATTGGGGAGAGACTACCCAGGGCCGCTCCTCCCTCCCCGCACATGACGGACTTCGAAACCCTCGGCGCCTTCTACCTCGGCAAGCGCTACGACATGCCCTCGCGCGCCCGTCGCGACGACTACGTGTTGTACGACGCGAAGGATCTCACCACCCACGCCGTGATCATCGGCATGACCGGCAGCGGCAAGACCGGTCTCGGGGTGGGACTGCTCGAAGAGGCGCTCATCGACAAGGTGCCGGTGATCGCCGTGGACCCCAAGGGTGACCTCGGCAACCTGGCGTTGCGCTTCCCCGCCCTCGGCGCGAGTGACTTCCGTCCGTGGGTGGATCCGCAGCAGGCCACCAACGCCGGCATGACGGCGGATCAGTTCGCGGCGCAGCAGGCCGACCTCTGGAAGAACGGACTCGCCGGCTGGGGACAGGACGGCGCCCGCATTCAGCGCTATCACGACGCGGCCGACATCACCATCTACACGCCCGGGTCCACCGCGGGGCAACCGCTGTCTCTGCTCAAGGCCTTCGATGCCCCACCCGCGGCGGTGCGTGACGATGCCGAGGCGCTGCAGGAGCGCGTCAACGCCACCACCACCTCGCTGCTCGCGCTGCTCGGCATCGACGCCGATCCCATCTCGAGCCGCGAACACATCCTCGTGGCCAACCTGCTGCACCACGCGTGGCGGGAGGGGCGCAGCCTCGATCTCGCCGGGCTCATTGGCGGCATCCAGAGCCCCCCGTTCACCACGGTGGGCGTCATGCCGCTGGACACGGTCTTCCCGCCCAAGGACCGCATGACGCTCGCGATGCAGCTCAACAACCTGCTCGCCGCGCCCGGGTTCCAGACGTGGATGCAGGGGGAACCGCTCGACACGGCCACGCTGCTCTACGACCCCAACGGCAAGCCACGCGGCAGCGTCATTTCCATCGCCCATTTGAACGACGCCGAGCGCATGTTCTTCATGACGCTGCTGCTGTCGGACATTCTGGCGTGGGTGCGCACGCAGCCCGGTACCGGATCGCTGCGCGCCATTCTCTACATCGACGAGCTGTTCGGCTACATGCCGCCGGTGACGAACCCGCCCAGCAAGGTGCTGCTGCTCACGCTGCTCAAGCAGGCGCGTGCCTTCGGTCTGGGCGTGGTGCTGGCCACGCAGAACCCTGTCGATCTCGACTATCGCGGTCTGTCCAATACGGGTACGTGGTTCATTGGCCGTCTGCAGACCGAGCGCGACAAGATGCGGGTCATGGAAGGACTCGAAGGCGTGAGCGGCGGCCAGCCGTTCGACAAGGGCGCCATGGAGCAGACCATTGCCGGGCTCGGCAAGCGCGTGTTCCTGCTGCACAGCGTGCACGAGCCGGCGCCCATCACCTTCGAAACCCGGTGGACGCTGTCGTATCTCGCCGGCCCCATGACCCGCGAGCAGATTCGCAGCGTGACGGCGCTGGCCCCGGCGCCGGCGCCCACGGCAGCGCTGGCGTCGGCACCGGCGTTGAGCACCGCCGCCACCGGTGGCGGGTTCGCGTCGCTCGATGCGCGTGCGGCCGTGGCCCCCGTGCTGCCCCCTGATGTCCCGCAGTACTTCCTGCCACCGACCCGGGACGGCGCCCTGCTCTACAATCCGGTGGTCCTGGGGCTCGCCGATGTGAGCTTTGCCAACGCCAAGCTCGGAGTCACCGAACAGCGCCGCGTCATACTCATGTCGTCGGTGGACGACGGACCGATCGCGCTGGAATGGGATGCCGCCGAGCGTGTGGAGCTGGAGCCATCGGCCCTCGAGCAGCGACCACACGACGGCGCGGCGTTCGGCGCCTTGCCCCCGGTGGCCACCAAGGCCAGGAACTACGCCGTCTGGAGCAAGACGCTGCAGAAGTGGGTAGTGGCCAACGAAACCGTGACGCTGTTCAAGAGCGCGGCGTTCAAGGCCACCTCACAGCCAGGCGAGAGCGAAGGGCAGTTCCGCGTGCGCCTGCAGGTCATGGCGCACGAAACGCGCGATGCGAAGATCGAGGTACTGCGTGGCAAGTACACCACGCGGCTGTCGGCGCTGCAGGACAAGTTGCGGCGCGCGGAACAGGCCGTGCAGCGCGAAGCGCAGCAGGCCTCGCAAGCGAAGATGGACACCGCCATTTCGGTGGGCGGCGCCATCCTTGGCGCCATCTTCGGGCGCGGCAAGGTGGGCGTGGGCACGCTGGACAAAGTGGCCACCGCCACGCGCGGTGCCGGTCGCGCCGCACAGCAAGCGGGTGACGTGACCCGCGCACAGGAATCGGTCGAGGCGGTTCGGCAGCAGTACGCCGACCTCGAAGCCAGACTGCAGGCCGACGTGGACGCGCTTGGTGCGGCCTACGACGCGCAGCAGGAGGCGCTGGAGGAGGTCGTGGTGAAGGCCAAGGCTGCCGACGTGCACGTGCAGCTGTGCGCCCTGTTGTGGGTGCCGTATGTCAAAGATGGCAACGGCATCGTGAGCAAGGCGTGGGGATGACCCCGCATCTCCGACTCACGACACACCGTGCCGCTTCTGGATGTTGAGCGACCAGTCGTACGTGCGTGGCCGCACGATGGCCTTTCCGTCCAGCAGGCGCTGCTTCTGCGGCTCCGTGGGGCGCAGTGTGATGTACGGTGCCACGTACTGCACCCATTCCCGCCGCGTCGATCCGAAATCCCGCTCGTAGGCGATGAGCAGCGGATTGACCCCCAGTACCCCATTGCGGTACCACGTCCTCGTCGTGTCGGAGAGCAGGCGACGCGCCTGGTCCTCCAGCTGCTCGACCAGGCGAGCACCGGTGTAGGCTTCGCTGCGCAGCGGCGGCGCACCCTTGGCTGCCGGTACCAGCGCGAAATGCACTCGCGGCTCGCGGAACTCCTTGCGCAGGACGCGGTGCAGCAGCTGGTCGAGGCTGTAGATCTGCCCACCGGCGCGCACGAGTCGCTCGTTCCACGGCCCCTTGAGCTGCAGGAAGCCCAGCGTGCGGTTGATGTGGCGGATCGACGTCCGTTCGCCGTGCGAGATGATGAGCTGAATGGTGTACGCGTTGTACACGTTGATCCAGTAGGCCAGCCGATCGTCCTCACTCAGGGTCGCCGGACGCACCGTATCGAGCGACGCGAGGTATCGGGCAAACTCGGGCGCTTTCGCGAAGGCGTCGTAGTCCACCAGACCATCACGCACGTGCGCGCGCAGCAGGCGGTCGAAGGGCTCGTGCAGCGCGGCCTGCGCACGGAGCGGCGGGCACAGCACGACCATGGCCGCCAGGGCGAGCAGGATCGGGCTCACGCGCCGGATGCGCGTTGTGTCGGGCATTATGCTTCACCCATGTCGACGGATTGGCTGATGGGCACCTGGCGCCTCGTGCGCGCCGACGAACCGCTGGACTTCGCGCCCGGTGTGCGCATGGAATTTCTTCCCGGTGGCGTATTGCGCTATCACGTGGACGTGGGCGGCGTCGATCAGACCATCGACCTGCTCTATCGCGTGGAGGGCGAGGTGCTGCACACCGAGAATCCGGCGGCGCCGCATGCCATGTCCGTACGGCTGAGTCACGGGGAAGGTGACAGCCTGCTCTTCGACTTTGGCGGTCCGCGGGCGCTGCTGGTGCGTGAGGTGCGCGGCGCCGGTACCGCGGCGTCGTGACGACCGGTGCGTGAAGGCACTCACAACCAGAAGACGTACTGCTTCGTCGCGACCGCGTAGGCCGCCAAGGCGGCGTTGGTGGCCACATGCGCAAGCACCAGGTCTCCCAGCGAGCGTGTGGTCCACATGTACCAGTTGAAGATGAGCCCGCACATGAGCGCCACATCCCAGTAGGGGCCGTGCTGGGCGGCAAACAGCACGGCCGTGGCCGCGAATGCGAGGAGGTTGTAGCTGCCCATGGGAACGGCGTCCCAGTTGTTCCGCAGGACCCAGCGGGGGAGGAAACCGCGCCAGAAGATCTCCTCCACCAAGGGCACGAGCAGCGTCGCGCGCGCAATGCGCAGCGACAGGAGCAGCGGACTGGCCAGCCAGCTGTCGGGCAGCGCACTCACGGTGTCGCCCGTGATGCCGTTCTGAAACAGGCGCTGCTCGCGGTATCCCGGCCACAGCAGCCCTGGCAGCAGCCAGAGCCCGGCCACCAGCAGGCCCACCGTGAGGCTGGACAGCCAGCGCGTCACGCGCAACGACGCCACGATGCCGCGTGACACGGTCAGCAGCACCATGGCCAGCAGCCCGAGCCGCAGCAGCTCGACGCGCAGCTCGTCGAGCGGCACGTACGGCCACACCAGCAACCACAGCAGAAAAGCGGCAAACGGCGCCACCCACGGGAGTGCCGAGGGAGGCGCCGCGGAGGCAGTGGGCAGGTCGGTGACGGCCATGCCTCAAATTACATGCGAATCGCCCGACGTCACGTGAGACGCGAGGCCCATGGCCCGGGCGCCGGATTACGGGCCGTACACGATGGGCGCCGTGCCCTGCCGGATGTCACGTGCACCGGCAGCAACGCCTGCTCCCACGGCGAACGCCGCCGAGAGCGCCGTCCCCACGCCGACCAGAGGGAGCAAACCGGCGGCGGCGCTCCCCACCAGGAACACGGCGCCACCGGCCACCCACGGGGCCAGCGACTTCTGCACGGCATCCACATACCGCAGACGGGTGCGTACGAACCGGCGGGTGGATCCGTGCAGCACGACGAACAGCACGCTGGCAATGGCAATCGAAACGAACAGGGAGTTCATGGATCCTCCGGAGTGGCAACGTGGGCGCGGGGGGCCGTGAGATGTCGGTTCAGGCCGAGCGCGCGGGGCTGCTCACCCTAACGGCGCCGCGCCACACAGGTTTCACCCGGGCGAACGGCGCGGCGGCATGGTCACCTTGGTGTAGGAGTTGGGCACCGCAAACAGGTCATTGGACAAGCGCTTGCGCTCCACCTTGGTCACTTCCAGCGGTACGGAGCCGTCGGCCATGGTGACCTTGAGCGGAAACTCCGCCCCCAGCTGCCGTTGCCACGGCGCCAGCGCCCCGCCCTGCAGGCTTGCCATGGGATTCACGAACCGTCCGAGCTCCGGGGTCAGGCACAGGTCCGTGGCCGAGCCGCGGCTGCTCACGAGCACATGCTCGCAGGTCAACCCGGCGACCTGCTCCCGACGGCCGGTGCGCGTGACCGTCACACTGTCCGCCCCGGCGGCCGCGGTACGCGCCCGATCAGCGGCACTGTCGGGAAGGCTCATCTCCATGTAGCTGTTTTGCGCCGCCAGCAGCATGTAGAGCTTCTTTTCCGTCGGCGACACGATCATCGCCGCGCCGCCCATGGGGCCGCCCATGGTCACGCGCATCTTGCCGCCGCGCACGAGATACTCGACCACTTGGCTCATCGCCCCCTGCGGGCCACGCGACCCCATGCGCATGGTGATGCTCCCCTCGAACGCCTGCGCGTGCAGACGCGGGGCCGCCAGCAGCGCTCCGGCCATCGTCACGCCGGCAACCATTCCCCGGCAGGACATCAGGCCAGCCCCTTGTGGATGGCGGTCAGCACCAGTTCGGCGAACCGGTCGATCTCATCGAGCGAGGTGTACACGTTCGGCGTCACGCGGATCCCCTTGAACTCCGAATGCACGATGGGCGTCTGCACCACGCGATGCTTGCTGTACAGCCAGTCGCCGAGTTTCGCCGGGTCGAGTCCGTCGACATTGAAGAAGCCGAGCCCGCCGCCCCACGGGGAATCCAGCGGCGTGAGTACGCGCACCCGTCCGGCGCCCTCCGCCAGCAGGCGCTTCGCCCACCGGTCGCGCAGGTACACCAGACGCGCCGACTTGCGCGCGGCGCCCAGCGCCCGGTGGAAGGCCAGGGACACCGACACCGCATTGTGATTCGCCGCCGGATGCGTGCCCACCTCCTCGTACTTGCGAATGTCGCCAACCTGCCCCTCGTTCTCGGCGTACAGGGGCCAGATTCGCGGGATGCGGTCACGCCGCACATACAGGAACCCCGTGCCGATGGGCGCCAGCAGCCACTTGTGCAGGCTCGTGCCGTAGTAATCACACCCCAACTCGTCACGGGTGAACGGAAACTGCGCGAACGCGTGCGCCCCGTCGACGAATGTTTCCACTCCACGCGCCCGCGCCATGGCCACCAGTTCCTTCACCGGCAGGATCTGGCCGGTGAGATTGGTGATGTGCGTGATCTCCATGACCCGGGTTCGCGGGGTGATGCCGGCGGCAAAGGCATCGACGATCTGCTGCGGCGTGGTGCACGGGACGGGGAACGAGATCTCCTTCACCACGATGCCCTGCCGACGTGCCCGCTGCTTCCAGCCGTTGATCATGCGGCCGTAGTTCTGGTTGCTCAGCAGCACCTCGTCGCCGGGCTTGAGGTCGATGCCGTGAATGAGCGTCAGCAACGCTTCGGAGGCGTTGCGCGTCACGGCCATCTCCTCGGTGTCGCATCCGAACTCGCGCGCGAGTTCGCGGCGGACCACCTCGATGCGCGGTTCGAGGTCGCGCCACATATGAATCACGGGCAGCTCGTTGCTGTAGCGCAGGTCCCGTTCGAGCTGCGCCATGACATGCGTGGGAGCGGGCGAGCAGCCGCCGTTGTTCAGGTTGATCCACGTGCGATCGAGGTCGAAGGCCCGTTGCACGGGCTCCCAGAAGTCTTCGTCGGCGGCGAACCGCTGCGCCTCCTCGGCGTTCCCCTGCCAGGCGCCGGTGGCCGGATCGACCAGGGCACCTCCTCGGCTTCGGGCCACGTCGGCAGCGTCGAGCAGACGGCGTATGGCCCCGGGCGCGAAACGGGGTGCGGAGAGCGCCGGGAGGGCGGAGGTCCCGGCAAGCGCGGCAACGAAAAGGCGGCGGTCCATACCACAACATGCCGCACGCAACGACGCCCCGCGAGAGGCGCAGCGGCAACCGCCCCCGCGACCCGTGCCGTTCACGGTCGCCAGCGCCGAGCACCAGAGGCAGGTCCCGGCGCGAGCCCTGAGCGCAACTGGCCCGCGCACGGTGGTCGCGTCTGACGCGTCCGCGGCGTATCGTGCCCGTATGCGCTGCTTTCGACTCTCCCGCCGGTCCGTGTTGGCCACGGCGTTGCTGGCCGGCCTGGCGGCCTGTGCTCAACCGCTGACCATCGCCCCGAGCGATGCGGCCACCGTGCTCGCGCGCCGCTCCATCACCGCCGCCAACCCCGGCGACCCCGGCCCGCACGCTGTGCGCTTCCTGTACTACGGCAGTGGCAAGGATCGCCGGCGCCCCGAGTACCGGGACTCCATCACCTACCGCACGGCCCCGGTGGACGCGTCGCCGTTCGCGCGCACCGAACCGGCCAACGCCAAAGCGCGCAAGACGTACTGGGGGTACGACAACACGGCGTTTCCGCTCAATGCGCGGGTGTGGTATCCCGAAGGAAACGGGCCCTTCCCGCTCGTGCTCGTGGTGCACGGCAATCACAACATGCGCGAGTTCTCCGACCCCGGCTATCAGTGGCTGGGCGAGCTGCTCGCCTCACGCGGCTTCGTGCTCGCATCCATTGACGAGAACTTCCTCAACGGCAACCTGCGTGGCGAGAACGACGCCCGCGGCTGGATGCTGCTCAAGCACCTCGAGGTGTTCCGCGCCCTCAACGACAGCGCCGGCAAGCCGCTCTTCGGCAAGCTCGACCTGTCGCGCATCGCGCTCATGGGCCATTCGCGTGGCGGGGAAGCCGTGGCCATTGCCGGGGCCTTCAACCGGCTGCCGCACTACCCCGACGACGCCACCATCCGCTTCAACTTCAACTTCGCCATCAAGTCGCTCGTGGCGATCGCGCCGGTCGATGGGCAGTACCGCCCGGCGGAGCAACCCACGCCGGTGAGCGACTACAACTACCTCGTCATTCATGGGTCGCACGATGGCGATGTGTCGAGCTTCATGGGGCTCACCCAGTACAACCGCTTTCGCTTCACGCGGCCGGGGCCCGAATTCAAGAGCGCCATCTGGATGCACCGCGCCAATCACGGACAGTGGAATACCGAGTGGAACAACAAGGACAACGGCAGCTACTCCGTCCGCGCGCTGCAGCTCGACGCGCTGGTGAGCGGGGAGGAGCAGCGGCGATTCGGACGGGTGGTGATTGGCGGTTTTCTCGAGGCGACGCTCCATGGACGTGACGAGTACCGGCCCCTGTTCCGCGACCATCGCACGGCGGGCGACTGGCTGCCCCCCGAGATGTACCTCACCCGCTATGCCGACGCGAACACCCGGTGGCTCGCCACCTTCGAGGAGGACGTCGATGTCACGACGGGCACGGCCCCCGGGGTCCGCATCGCCGCCGATTCGGTGAGCACCTGGAAGGAAGCCGACGCCCCGGCGCGTTCGCGCGCGTCGACCTTCCGCAGCAACAACGCCACCTTCGGCTGGAACAATACGGCCGCCGGAAAGGACAGCACGATCACGCGATGGCCCGCGCGAGTGACCGTGACCGTGCCCGATTCCCTGCGCCGCGCCTGGTCGGTGTCGTCGTCCGGCACGCTGCTGCTCACCATTGGCAGCACCGATCAGAAGCCGGGTCCCCGCAAGGTGCCGCGGGACACCGCGCGCCGCGACAGCACGGCGCGCGACAGCGCCCGTGCGGGATCCCGCACGGGCTCTCGCCCCTCCGCGCCGCGCCGACCGAAGAAGCCGGCCAAGGATACGGTCGCGCCGGACCTCACCGTGGAGCTCGAGGACGGCAGCGGGCAGATCGCGCGCCTGCCCCTCTCCACCTTCGGCCCCGTGCGTATGCCCTTCGAGAGCTACATCTACCGGCGGCGCAATCGCGACAAGACGCAGTTCCCCACGCTCGCCGAACCGGTGATGCAGACCTACACGATGCCGCTCGCCCGCTTCCGCGATGCGAACACCGCCTTCGATCCGGCAACGCTGCGTGCCATCCGCCTGGTCTTCGACCGCAAGAAGGTCGGCGCCATCACGCTCGACGACGTGGGGATCTCGTCGCGCTGACCCCCTCCGGCTGTCGGCACCCGTGCGGGTGCCGACAGCGCACGGTGCACATCAGAACGTGGTGCGCACGCCGAAGGTAAGCGTGCGCCCCGCGATCACGGTGGCATTGTCGGGCGCCCCCGTCTGCACGTCGAGCAGATTCTCCCCCGCCGCCGTGAAGGCCAGGTCACCGCGCAGCCGGAACTGCATGCCGGCGCGCCATCGCGTCACGCCGCCATAACGCATCCAGTACTGGCGCAAGTTGTTCCCCTCGAGGCCGCGCGGGGATTGCTCACCGGCTGCCAGCAGCGCCCCCACGGCCGTTCGGTCGTAGCCTATCCAATCGGCGGCGTGCACCGCCGTGCTCGTGAGCATCCAGCGCCCGTGGGTCCACACCGCCGACACACTCACCGTGTGCGCGGGCACATCCAGCATACGGTCGCCGGTGCGCAGGTCACCCCGATATCCCAACGCCAGTCGCGTCACGCGGCTGTCCACCTGCGTCATAGTCGCCGCCAGCGACAGCGTCCGCACCCGCGCCGTCGCCTCCACCTCCCAGCCCCGGTTGCTGATGGCGCCCACGTTCTGCAGCGTGAACGCCATGGTGCGTGCCAGACGCCCGGCGCTGTTCACGGCGGTCACCACGCGTGACACCGGCTGGATGAGACCGGTGGCGCGCTGGTCGAACCGGGTCACGTGCACGGCCACGCGACCGCCGAGCATCAGGTCCACGCCCAGCTCCGTACCCGACTGCTGCTCCGGGTCGAGCGCGGACAGCAGGATGCCCTGCCCCTGTCCCATCCACGACGATGAGCGTAGCAGCGTACGCGCGGGGCGAATGCCGGTGCCGAAGGCGCTGCGCACCTTGACCACCGTATTCCCGACGTCACGCACGTAGGCGGCACCCAGCATGGGCAGCGCCATATGCTGGGCATTGGGGGTCGCGCCCTGAATGCGCTCCCCGCGAACGCCCGCCGAAGCGAACCAGCGATCCTGCCACGCGAACTGCACCTGCGTGAGCAGGCCGGCGTTGTCGTACGTGGTCTGCGACGCCCCCGAGGCGGCGGTGGCACGCAGCCCCGCGAACGCGGAGGCGCCGCCGGGCCCTCCGCTCCCCGGTCCCAGCACCGGGAGTGGCGCGGCAGCACCGACGGCCCCCGCCATGGCACCGCGTGTCACCTCGTGCGTGAACGCCTGCTCGGCCCCCAATGTGAGCGTGAGCAGCGCCCCCGGTGCCACGTCGAAGCGCCCCACCGTGCGCACGCGCACCGATGCCCGGTCGGCGGCCCCTTCCGAGCTCCCGACCGCCGCCGCTGCCGACAGCTGCTGCGGGCCCACGAGCGAGTACGGCGACAGTCCGCGCAGACGATAGCCATCGACCCCGGCGATAATCGTGTGCGTCCACTGCATGGAGGGCATCATGGCGATACTGCCTCCCACCGTGTACTGCGCCATCTCCTGCCCACCCACACTGTCCACCGCGAGCGGTATCGACGAGGCGGCGTTGGCACGCTGCAGGGCGAGGCGGCTGAACCCCGTGTAGATGGCGCGTTGCCGCGAAAAGCGTCCGTCGGCGTCGAGGAGCAGGCGGCGCTCCGCCGCGCCCGGCACGTAGGCACCCACGGTGCTCACGTTCACGCCAAGACCCACATTGCGTGCCGCCGACCCGCGCCGCAGCGACAGGGAGTGCTCCTGCACGAAGGGATCACGCGCCGCGAATGCGGTGCTCGTCACCCCCGCCGCCGCCTGCACCTGTACTTCGCGCTGCCCATCCGGCGTCCCGTCGTGGCGCGTGAGAATGTTCACGACGCCGCTGATGGCATCCGCGCCGTACAGCGCGGCGCCCTGTGGGCCGCGAATCACTTCCACCCGCGCCACGCGCGCCGGATCCAGCTGGGTCACGAGCAGCGGGTTCGCCACCTCGATGCCGTCAAGGTAGACCTTGGGAGCGCTCACGCCGAACGAACTGGCCCCGCGAATGCTGCCGTAGCGCGCCGTCACCGAACCGGCGGGCGTCGTCCAGCTCCACACCCCGGGAACCGACAGCTCCAGCGCTTCGCCAAGAGTACTCACGCCATGCTCGGCCAGCTGCGCGCCATCCACCACATCGAGCGCGAATGGTGACCCGCGTTGCGCGGCCCCATCAGGAGAACCGGTCACCACGACACGATCGAGCAGGCTGGTGCGCCGAGATACGGTGGCAACCGGTACGCCGGTGGACACACGCGATGGGGCCAGTACGACCTGCGCACTGCCCAGCACGATGGGACTGAGCGCCGACCCCTCGAGCAGATGATCGAGCACCGCTCCCACCGGCACGCGCTCGAGGGCCAGGCAGACCCGCCGTTCCGGGGGCAACAGATCGGCACTGTAGGACAGATCGAGACGCGCCACGCCCGCGAGACGGTCCACGGCCTCACGAACCGTCAGGTCGCTCACGCGCAGCGACACCAGCCGGTCGAGTGGCGGCGCCCACAAGGCCGCGCGATCGGCCGCAGCGACGCGAACGGTGCACGACGGGTCTGCGTGCCCGGCGCGCACGCGCACGCCGGGACTCGTCGGCGCTGCGCGCACGGGAAGGGGGAGCACACCCCACGCCACGAGGAGAGCGACCGCCGCGCGTACGGCGCGGCCACGACGGCCGACGGACCCTCGCCCCGCACCGCGCGCTCCCAAGCCCGGCCTCATGTCATCAGCGCGGCGTCGAGGAATCGACACCCTGCGGTTGCAGCGTCACCGTGTCTCCCCGTTGCACCAACTCCGCCCCCAGGGCCAACGCGATCACCCGCAGCACCTGGGTGGCGGAATCCCCGCGGAAGGAGGCCGTGAGCGTGCGCGCCGCCAGGGCGCTGTCGGGAACGCGAAGGTCGATACCGTACCACCGCCGCACGTCGGCCCGCACTTCCGTGAGCGACGCGTCCCGGTACGACAGCAGGCCGCGGGTCCATGCCACATCGTCGGCGGTCACCGTCCCCCGACGGACGGACACCCCCTCGCGCACCAGCACGCCGCGGTCGCCGGCGTGCAGTTCCACCGGGGCCACGGTCGAGCGTGCCGCACTCAGCGCGACGATCCCGTGCGTCACATCCACCGCCACTTCGCCGCCCTCGCTCGTCTTGACCGCGAACGCCGTCCCAATGTCGCGAATGTCGGCACTGGCCGTGTGTACCGCGAAGGGGTGCGCGGCATCGTGCTTCACGTCGAAGTACGCCGCACCGTCCAGCTCCACGTCACGCGTGGCAACGCCGTACGCGGCGGCCACCACCAGCCGACTCCCCGGAGCCAGCACCACCATGCTGCCATCGGGCAACCGCACGCTGTCGCGCTGCCCCACGGCCGTGCGGTACTCACGCGGTGCATTCGTCCCGGGAGCACTGCGGAACTGCGAGAGGGCCGCCACCGCGGCCACCCCGGCGGCCAGCGCACCGGCCACCCACGACCACCGGCGCCGCGCCGGCGGCACCGACGGCGCGTTTGCCGCCCCTGGCGCTCCCCCCCGCTCCACCGACAGGCGGGGAGCGGCGGCCTCCGTTGCCATGCGCGCGCGCACGGCGGCCAGGGCGCGCTCGGTATCCACCGTCACGTCGGCCCGCTGCTCGGCATTGGCGGTATACCCCTTAACGAGATCGACCAGCCTGGCGTCTTCCGCATGCGTGGCAAGCCAGCTCCGAACGGACGACGCCTCACTCGGGTCGCTCTCGCCCGCCAGATGGCGGGCGATCGCCTCCCAATCGGCGTCCGGCGGCAGGCCGGAAGAAGGTCGGAGTTCGTCGGGACGGTCGGACATGAAAGCGGGAACACGGGAGCGGATCGGAACCCTACGTCGGTCGGCCACGCCCCGCAGTGCAACCCGGACCGCATGGCGCGATCGGAAACTTAGCATTATTCACCTGAACGGACTGTCCTCGTTCGTCCACCGCTCGCTCCGCTGCCTGTGCGCCCCCGATCCACCGCCCCGTGACCGACGCCGACCTGCTGACTCGACTTCGTCAGGGGGAGCACGCGGCGTTCGACGCCATCTTCCGGCAGTGGTACGAGCCGGTCGTACGGTCGGCCAATCGCATCCTGCATGAACCGGGCGTCGCCGAGGAGATTGCGCAGGACGTCTTTCTCGAGCTGTGGCGGCGGCGTGATCGGCTGCCCGACGGCAGCAGTGTGGCCGGCTATCTGGTGCAGGCGGCACGCAACCGGGCCCTCAATCATCTCCGCCACCTGCAGGTGCAGAAGAAGTCGCAGCTGTACGTGGAGGCGCTCCATGAGCCCGCGGAGCACGCCGACGCCGACGCTCACGCCAACGAGCTCGAGCGGGCCGTGCAGCAGGCCATCACCGAGTTGCCGCCACGCACGCGGGAAGTGTTTCTTCTCAACCGCGAACGCAACCTCAAGTACGGCGAGATCGCGGCGCAGCTTGGCGTGAGCGTGAAGGCCGTGGAGGCCAACATGAGCCGCGCCTTGCGACAGCTGCGCGAAAAACTCGCCCCATTCTTGCACCGATCGGCAGACAGCTAGGGTTCGCCGCGGCTGCGGTGTTCCCCTGCCTGAACGCCCGAGTGCACGCCGACGACGGTCGCCGGCGTGGCTCGGCATCACCCCAGGATTTTCCCATGGCACGCACCCTGTTTCGCGTATTGGCAACGGCGACCACGCTGCTCGGCGCGACGGCCTGCACGTTCGACGCGCTTGGCGGTCCCGGCGACACCATGCAGTTCGACTCGGCGTTCGACAGCGCCCCGACCGGACTCGATGCCGCGGCCAGCTCCTTCTCCCCCGACAGCGAAGGCGCGTGGGGGGGGCCGCGCCGCGGCCGTGGTCCCGGAGGCCCCGGCATGATGGGACTCATGGGCGGCGGCATGGGTGCCGACTTCCTCGGCACCGGCGGCTTCGGGCGCGGGGCCCATCGCGGTCCGTTCGCGGCACGCATCGACTCCACCTGCACCGTGAGCGCTGGTGACGTCACCTGCGCGCGCACCGGCAACGGCCTCACCGCCACCACCATCTACACCATTCGCGACGCGGCCGGCGCCGCGCAAACGCGCATCGACACCATCACCACCAATTCGGTGCGCACGCGCACCACGGTTACCGGGACCAGCACGCGCGGCCGCGACGGGGCGAACGTGACGGCCACCGTGAATCACGCCAGTGATCGTACCGTGACGGGGCTCGCCGCCAGCAGCACGCAGCGCACGGTGAACGGCACCTCGCGCGGCACCGAGAACACCACCGGCACCAATCGCGACGGTCAGGCCTTCACCGCCGTGCGCCTCTCGGCCGACACGACCGTCAATCTCGTGGTGCCGGTGTCCACCACCGGACCGCGGCACCCCACGGCCGGCAGGGTCGTGCGCACCATGAAGGTCACCACGACGGTGGCCGGCGGCACGCCCAGTGTGAAGGAGCGCCGCGAAGTAGTGGAGTACGACGGGTCGACCACGGCCAAGGTGACGATCACGCAGGATGGCACCACCAGGAGCTGCACCATGTCGTTGCCGCGCGGCCGTCCCAACTGCGGCTGACGAATCCCACCCTCCGATGCACAACGCCCGGCCAGATGGCCGGGCGTTTTCGTCTTCGGGCACGGCCAACTCGACACTCGCATGCACGACCCCCGATTCGGGTGGTGCGTCGTGCCGTCGAGCAACGGGTACCGGGTTGCCGTTACCGCAGCCGGATACCCACGCGATGCACCACCGGCCGGCCGCCTCGCATCGGTTCCACGGCCCAATCGAAAGAGAACCGGTCGACGTTGAGACCGAACCCTGCCGTTGCCAGCGGCTCATCACGCTCCCGCGGGAGCCGCAGCCCGCTGCGCACGATGACCGCGACCCCCTCGATGGGCACGTACCCCAGCTCCACACCACCGGCAGGGCGTACGAACCCATCCCGTTCCACGCTCACCTGGGTCTGCATGCCCAGGTCCCAGTGCTCCCACAGCGGAAGGAGGCCGCCGCCATAGCCCACGGTGAAGCGCGTCGGCAACGCCCCCGGCAGGACGTCGAGATCGGGATCGCTGCCAATGTTCTGCACGGCCATGGCCAGCGTGGCAGGACCGAGCGGCTTGCTCACCCCGACATCCAGCGCGACGCCCCCGTCATGAATGGCGTCGAGTCGCTCTTCGGCATACTTGGCACTGGCGCCAACGCGCACGCCCTTGATGATGCGCGCCACCCCGAATACAAACGCGGTGCTCGCCGCCGTGACGGTCCCGCCGTCGGAAAGCCGTGGGCCACCCCGGTCGTTGGCACCCACCGGGTCTGCCGCGTCCCCTTGGTACTGCAGCAGCTGCGCCCCGAGTCCAATGGACCAGGCCCCGAAGGTCTGCACGCTCCCGAAGGATCCGCTGGTGGCGCGCGCGCCGTACCGCTGCGCGGAAACGGCAACCCCCCGCGCCTGGGGCAACATGCCGGGGTTGTAGAACACCGCGTCGCCGTCGGCCGCAGCCGCTCCGGCATTGGCCATCCCCAGCAGCCGCGCGCTGGCGGGGAGGCGCAGCACCAGGGGGCCTTCGAATCGTGCGCCGTCGCTCGTGGACTGGGGTGTCGCCGGCTGCGGACGCGTCCCCTGAGCCGGCAGGTCGAAGGGCGCGAAGAACGGCAGCCCAACGGCGGCCCCGATGAACGGCAGCACACGAACCGCGGCAGCAACGCGGGACCCAGAACGCCCGCGTCCCTTGCGGTGGAAATGGCTCATGCGTTCAAATGAACGCCATGTCGTCACCCCACGCCAGTTGGCAGCTCGGTCCCAACGCCCCCCAATCTCATCGCCGCTGGCTGCGCGCGCTCGGGTGGTTCCTCATGCGCCGCGCAGGCTGGGACTTTGCCGGTTCCATGCCGGACATCCCCAAGTTCGTCTGCATCGTGGCCCCCCACACCTCGAACTGGGACTTTCCCGTGGGGCTCGCGGCCAAGTGGGCGCTTGGCTTCGATGCCCACTGGTGGGGCAAGGACACGCTCTTCCGCCCCCCGCTTGGCTGGTTCATGCGCGCCAACGGTGGCATTCCCGTGGACCGTCGCAACAAGGGCAACGCCGTGCAGCGCACGGTGGAGCTGGCACAACGCAGTGAACGGTTCGCCCTGGCCCTGGCGCCGGAAGGCACGCGCAAGGCCGTCACCGAATGGCGCACCGGATTCTGGCACGTGGCGAAGGGTGCCGGCATCCCCATCTGCCTCGTGGCGCTCGATTGGGAGCACAAGCTGGTGCGCCTGGGGCCCACGATCACCCCCGATGAAGCCGATATCGGCGAGGGGATCGCGCGCGTGCGGTCGCTGTACGCCGGTGTACGCGGGTACGACCGCCAGCAGCAGATCTAGCCACCGGGACCGGGCGTGCTCACGCGCGCACGAGGACACGCTCGAGCGTGGCCCAGTCCACCGGCTTGGTGAGGTGCGCGCGGAACCCCAGAGCCAACGCGCGCTCCCGGTCGGCCGGCTGTCCCCACCCCGTCTGTGCAATGAGCACGAGGTCGGCGTTGGCCGGATCCGCGCGCAACCGGGCCGCCAGTTCGTACCCGTCCATTCCCGGCAGGCCAATGTCGAGGAGCGCCACATCAGGCGCGAAAACGGGCACCACATCGAGGGCGGCGCGTGCATCGTGCACCACACACACGATGTGCTGCGTGAGTTCGAGCATCGTCGCTTCGCTCTCGGCGAAATCGACGTTGTCGTCCACGATGAGAATGCGCAGCCCCTGCGCTTTGGCGCCCACCGCTGCTGCCGGCACCCCATTGGCCGTGACCGACGGCGCCATGTCGGGGGAGGGGAGCGGTTCTGTCACAGGCAACCACATCTCGAAGCTACACCCCTGCCCCTGACCGTCGCCGAGCGCGCGCACCTCGCCCCCGTGCAGCTGCACGATGCCCCGGACCAGTGCGAGACCAATGCCGAGCGCGCCCTGCCCATCGTGCTGCACCCGGCTGGACAACGCGAAGACATCGTCGCATCGGTCGGCGAGGAGGCCGCCGCCATTGCCGGTCACGGCAATGCGCACCCGAGCTCCGTCGCGCACCACCGTCAACGCGATCTGTCCGCCCGTGGGCGTGTCGTGCGCGGCGTGGTCGAGCAGGTTCGACAGCGCCTGCGCCAGGCGTGCCGCATCGCCGGTGATGGTGATGGGCGCGTGCGGCAGGCTCATCAGCACGTGGTGCTCGCCGGCCTCGATGAGAGGCCGGCTCGTTTCCACGGCGGCCCGCACGGCACTCGCCACGTCCACGCGTTCGGCACGCAGCAGCATGTCGCCGCGGCTGATGCGGTGCACGTCGAGCAGGTTGTCCACGTGTCGTACCATTTGGCTCACCTGAGGGTCGATGATACCCACCGCGTTCTGCCTGGTGGGGTCCTTGTGGGCGAGCATCCGCAAGACTTCGGCCGCGCGGCGGATGGGCGCGAGCGGAGAGCGCAACGCGTGCGCGAGTGTGGCCAGCAACGCATCCTTGCGACGATTCGCCACCGGGAGCGCCCGTTCGGCAGTCTTGCCGGTGGTGATGTCCGGCGACAACCCGGACAGCAACAGCGGCGTGCCCTCCCCCGCCACGGTGCCCCCCGCCGCATGGGGGGCGTGCCGTTTCCGGCCATCACGGCAACGCCGCCGCGCGGCTGCGGCAAAACATGACGCCCCCGTCGTCTTTTTCCCGGCCACCCCCTTCCGCTCCCCGTGTCCCGGGCGGAAGTTCCACGCATCCCTTACGGAGAGAGCCCGAATGCGTGTGACGACCGTCGGCGTGGTAGGCGCCGGCGCCATGGGGAGCGGCATCGCGGCACTGGCGGCGTCAGCCGGGTGCCGTGTCGTGCTGCTCGACATCCCCGGTGACCCGGATCCTGCGTCGCCCAATCGCAGTGCCCCCGCTCGCACCGGCTTGCAGAAGGCCATCAAGAGCAAGCCGGCCAGCTTCATGGAAGCGGCAGCGGCCAGCCGCGTGCGGACCGGCAACACCGCCGATCATCTGTCGTGGCTTGCCGAGTGCGACTGGATCTGCGAGGCGATCATCGAGCAGCCCGCGCCCAAGCAGGAGCTGTTCGCGAAGATCGAGGCGCTCATGAAGCCCACGGCGATCGTCTCCTCGAACACGTCGGGCATCCCCATGGCCGTCCTGCTCGAGGGGCGCGGCGAAAGATTCCGCCGCCGCTTCCTGGGCACGCACTTCTTCAATCCGCCGCGGTACATGCACCTGCTCGAGGTGATCCCCACCCCCGAGACCGATCATGCCGTCATCGGAGCCATGCGCAGCTTTGCCGAGCGAACGCTCGGCAAGGGGATCGTGCTCGCCAAGGACGTGCCGGGGTTCATTGCCAACCGCCTCGGCGTGTTCGGCATGGTCGCCACCATGCGGCGCATGGAGCAGCACGGCCTCACCATCGACGAGGTGGACGGACTCACGGGGTCGCTCATCGGCCGGGCCCGCTCGGCCACGTTCCGCACCGGCGATCTCTCCGGACTCGATGTGCTGGCCCACGTCACTCGCGGTATTGGCGCCACCACTGGCGAGGACTTCGCACTCCCGGCATGGGTGCACGACGAGCTCGTGGCCAAGGGCAAGCTGGGCGACAAGAGCGGCGGTGGCTTCTACCAGAAGACGAAGGCGGGCACGCTCACCTTCGACTGGAAGACCAAGGAGTATGTGCCGCAGCAGCGGCTCGAAGGCGGAGACATCGGCGCGGCCATTCGCCTTCCAGCGGCACAGCGACTCCCCGCCATCAAGAGCATTCCCGGCGCGCTAGGCGCCTTCATCCGCGATCATGTCGTGGATGCGGCGCACTACACGCTCACGCTCGCCTCGCAACTGGCCCATGACATCGTGGCGATCGATCGTGCCATGGAGTGGGGCTACGGGTGGGAAGCGGGTCCGTTTCAGGTCATGGACGCGCTCGGCCTCGACTGGCTGCGCGAACAGTTCAAGGCCGAGGGACTCGACATTCCCGCGCTCCTCGATCTTGCGCAGGGCAGCTTCTATCGGCAGGGCGAGTACCTCACCTTCGACGGTACCTACGAACCGATCCCCGGCATCCCGGGGCGTATCGCGCTGGCCGGCCTGGCCGCCAGCGGGCGCGTCCTCATGGACAATGGTCTCTCGCGCCTGCTCGATGTGGGCGATGGGGTGGCCTGCTTCGAGTTCCGCAGCAAGATGAACAGCCTGGGACAGGGTGTGCTGGAAGGGCTGGAGCAGTCGCTCCGGAAGGTCGAACAGCTTGGTTTCAACGGCATGATCATCGGCAACGAGGATGCGCGCGCCTTCAGTGTGGGCGCCGACCTCTCGCTGGTATCCTTCGCCGTCTCGGCCGGAGCGTGGGACGATATCGACGCGTCCATCCGCACCTTCCAGAACGCCACCATGTCCATTCGGCGCGCCCCGTTTCCCGTGGTCGTGGCCCCCGCGGGCATGACGCTGGGCGGCGGCGCGGAGTTCACGCTGCACGCCGCTGCGGTGCAGGCGCACGCCGAGACGTACATGGGGCTGGTGGAGGTGGGCGTGGGGCTGCTTCCCGGCGGCGGCGGGACCAAGGAGCTGCTCATGCGCTTCACCGGTGAGCTGCAGCAGTACGAGGAGGTGGATCTCTTTGCCGCCGTCAAGCGCGCCTTCAAGCTCATTGCCTTCGCCACCACCAGCACGTCGGCCTTCGAGGCGCGCGCCTTCGGCTTCCTTCGCGACGGCGACCGCATCTCCATGAACCGTGACCACCAGATCAGCGACGCGAAGCAGCGAGTGCTCGATCTGGCGCCGGGATACCTGCCACCCCTCGAGCGTCGCGTGCGCGCGCTGGGGCGTGAAGGCATCGGCAATCTCGAGTATGCGCTCTGGGCGGCGAAGGAAGCCGGTCAGGCGAGTGCCCACGACGTGCGCGTGGGGCGCGCCGTGGCCTACGTCCTCTGCGGCGGCGACGGTACGGCGCGTGACGTGACGGAGCAGGACATCCTCGACCTCGAACGCGAGCAGTTCCTGTCGCTCCTGGGCACCAGGGAAACACAGGAGCGCATCGCCTACACCCTCAAGACCGGCAAGCCGCTGCGCAACTGAGCGCGACAGGAGATGGAGATGACCGAGGTCGTGATCGTCAGTTGTGCCCGCAGCGCCGTGGCGCGCGGCAAGAGCGATGGGGCGTTGGCGGGCGTGCACCCGGTGGATCTGTCCGCCGCCGTCATGAAGGCGGCGATTGACCGCGCCGGGGTGGACCCGGCGCACATCGAGGATGTGCAATGGGGGTGCGCCATGCCCGAGGCGTCGCAGGGACTCAATCACGCGCGGCTGGCGTGGCTGCGGGGTGGGCTGCCGGTGACCACGTCCGCCGCCACCATCAACCGCTTCTGCGCCTCCGGGCTGCAGTCGGTGGCGTATGCCGCGCAGGCCATCATGGCCGGACACGGGGATGCCGTCCTGGCGGGTGGCATCGAGATGATGTCACAGGTCCCCATGAGCGGCTACAACACGCGGCTCTCACCGGACCTCACCGAGAGCTACATCGGCATGGGATTCACCGCCGAGCGCGTGGCGAAGCAGTGGTCCATCACGCGCGAGCAGCAGGACCAGTTCGCCTTCGACAGCCAGCAGCGCGCCGTACGTGCCATTGCGAACGGCGTGTTCCGGGAGGAGATCGTCCCCATCCGCACGCAGTCGTACCGGTGGCAGGGCGCCGAGAAGGCGGTCACCGATGTGCTGTTCGATACCGATGAAACCCCGCGTGCGGAGACGACGCTGGACGGCCTCGCCAAGCTGCGTCCGGCGTTTGTTCCCACCGGGACCGTGACGGCCGGCAACGCGAGTCCCTATTCGGACGGTGCGGGCGCGGTGCTGCTCATGCGCGCCGACCGGGCGCAGGCGCTGGGGCTCACGCCGCTCGCCCGCTTCGTGAGCTTCGCCACCGGGGGCGTCTCACCCGACATCATGGGGGTCGGTCCCATTGCGGCGGTGCCCAAGGCGCTGGCGCGCGCCGGGCTCACGCTCGCCGACCTCAATCTCATCGAGTTCAACGAGGCGTTTGCCGCTCAGGCACTCGCCGTCATCAAGGAGCTCGACCTGCCGACCGACATCATCAACGTGAACGGGGGTGCGATCGCGCTGGGGCATCCGCTGGGTGCCACCGGCGCCAAACTCACCACGCAGCTGGTGCATGAACTGCGTCGGCGTGGTGGCGGCTATGGCATGGTGACCATGTGCATCGGCGGTGGCATGGGCGCGGCAGGCATCTTCGAGGTGTTCGCGGGCTGAGGTATGCAGCTGGCGTTGTTCGCGTGGTCTCCCCGTACCCCGAAACTCGAAACTCCCCGCGGCTCACGGGGAGTTTCGAGTTTTGTGCCTCGGGTGCCTTACATGGCCAGAGGTTTCTTCACCGGCACCACCAGCTTGGGCAGGTCGAGCTTCTCCAGCATGGGGTTGAGTCGGGTGGCGGTGGCGCGAATCTGCGTATCGATCATCGTCATCACCACGTCGGCATCACGCCGCACCTCTCCGGTGTACTCCACCTGTCCGGGAATGACGGGCGTGAGCCCGGCATCGATGTTGGCGAGCAGCGCCGATGCGCGCTGCAGCGGCCGCGGGCCTTCCGAGTAGTAGGGCGCCACGTCGGTGGAGGGACGCGTGAGCTGCAGCCGAACCGAATCGAGCTTCCGCAGTTCCTCCTTCGTCGCGGCGACCAGCTCCCGCGCGGCGTCGGCGCGCAGGGTGTTGGCCGTGTTCGACCGCTCCTGCGCCTGCACCGCAAAGGCGGCCAGCCCGCGTTCCGTCTCGATGAGGGTGTTCACCGTCGCGACAAGCCGTGTGGCCTGGGCGAACTGCAGCTTCACGTCGGCATCGGCAAAGGTGGCCGTCGGATCGAGCCGCACCGTGAGCGGCTGCTCCTGGCTCTGCCCGCCCACCGTGATGCGCACCGTGTAGCTCCCCGGCAGCACCTGCGCTCCCGGTACACGCCCCCGGGCGCCATCCTCGTCGGCGCTGTCGGCGGGTGTTTCGCTCAACGCCAGCGACGGGGCCATGCGCAGGTCCCACGTGGTGCGGTTGAACCCGGCGGCCACAGGTGGCTTGCGCAGCTGCCGAATGACCTGCCCGTCCTTCAGGATCTCCACCGTCACCGAGCTGTCGCTGCGCGCGAGCCAGTAGGTGATGAGGGCGCCGTACGCCGCATTCTGCCCGCGGTACTGCTTGTGGCCGAAGTTGAGCGACTGATCGCCCAGATTGAATCGCGTTGCCACACGCATGGGGAAGAGGTGCACCGGCTTCGCCGCGATCGCGGCGGACATCTGCTGAATGGGCGACGCGTCATCGAACACCCAGAGGGCCCGGCCGTGCGTGGCCACGATGAGGTCGTTCTCCCGCGGATGCACCAGCACTTCGTGCACCGCCACGTTGGGCAGGTTCTTGAGCGACAGCTTCGTCCATTGGGTTCCGCCGGTCCAGCTGGCGAACAGGCCATACTCCGAACCGTAGTACAGCAGGTTCGGGTTTCTGGGATCTTCGCGAATCACCTGCGCGTAGGCGTTCGCCGGCAGGTTGCCGGTGATGTTGGTCCACGTTCGCCCGAAGTCGGTGGTCTTGAACACATACGGCTTGAAGTCGTCGCTCATGTGCCGTTCGAAGGTCGCGTACGCCGTGCCGGCGGCGGTGCGAGACGCTTCGATACCGCTGACCACCGCGTCGGGCCCCATCCCCGGCACGTTGGGCGCGACGTTCGTCCACGTCTTTCCATCATCCTGCGAGACCTGCAGGTTGCCGTCATCGGTGCCCGCCCACAGCACGCCTTTCCGGGCCGGGCTTTCGGCGAACGAATAGATGGTGCCGTAGTACTCGGCCACCGTGTTTTCCTTGAGAATGGGGCCGCCGGCGTTCCCCTGCCGCGTCTTGTCGTTCTTGCTCAGGTCTCCGCCCAGCGCCGTCCAGGTGCGCCCCCAGTCCGTGCTGCGGAAGAGCGTGCTGCCACCGAAGTACACCACGCGCGGATCGTGCGGAGACGGCACGATGGGCGCGTTCCAGTTGAAGCGCACCGCATTGGAGTCGGCGGAATAGCCATCCATGCGCTTGGGCTGCGGCGACGCTTCGCGCACCTCGTAGCGCCCCAGATGCGTGGCCTGAATGCCACCGGCCTGATAGTCGCTCAGGAACCAGTCGGGATCATCGGGATGCGAGATGGCATAGTACCCGTCACCGTACTGGATGAAGCGCCAGTCCCAGAGGAAGATGGCGCTCTTCCGCGTGCGGGTCGGGCCGGTCCACACGCCGTTGTCCTGCAGTCCGCCGGCCACATGGTAGAAGGGCTCGCGCATATCGTACGACAGCTGGTAGAACTGCCCGAGCGGGAGATTGCCGAACCACTCCCAGCCACCGGCGCCGTCGTAGCTCACCTCGAGACCGCCGTCGTCACCCATGAGCAACCGCTTCGGGTTGAGCGGATCGATCCAGAGCGCCTGATGATCGCCGTGAAAGTTGCCCGGCACGTTCGTGAAGGTGCGCCCGCCATCGATGCTGTGCATGAACGACATCCCGAGGGTGTACACGTGATGCTCGTTCTTCGGGTCCACGCGCAGGTCGGCATAATAGAAGCCACGGCCAATCGTGTTGGCGTTGCTGCTCACCTTCTGCCAGCTCTCCCCGGCGTCGTCGGAGCGGAACACGAACCCTTCTTTCGTTTCCATCACCGCGTACACCGTGCGCGGATTGCTCGGGGCCACCTTCACGCCAATGCGCCCCATGAGCGCCGGCAACCCCTTGGTGAGCTTCGTCCACGTCTTGCCCCCATCGACCGATTTGAACAGGCCACCCTTGTCGTCGCCCGAGGTGTGCGTCCACTGCTTGCGGTCGAAGTACCACATGCCGGCGTACAGCACATTCGGGTTCTGCGGGTCGATATCGAGATCCGAGGCGCCGTGGCGATCGCTCACGTACAGCGTGCGCTTCCACGTTTCGCCGCCGTCCTCCGACATGAACACCCCCCGCTCGGTACCGGGGCCGTACTCGGACCCCAGCGCCGCCGCGTACACCGTGCGCGGATCACGCGGATTGATGGCCATGCGCGTGATGTGCCGGGAATCGGCGAGGCCAAGCCACGTCCACGACTTGCCGCCGTCGCGGCTCCGGTAGATCCCGTTGCCGAACGACACCGAGTTGCGCGGATTGCCCTCACCCGACCCCACGTACACGACGTCCGGATTTCCCGGCTCGAGCACGATGTCCCCGATCGTCTGCACCGGCTGCCGGTCGAAGATGGGGGTCCACGTGGTGCCCGCATTGGTGGACTTCCACACACCACCCGAGGCACTGCCCACATAGATGAGCGACGGGTCGCCCGGTACGCCGACGACGGTCGCGATGCGGCCGCTCATGTTGGCGGGACCGATGTTGCGATACGACAGCCCGAAAAAGGTGGAGTCGGGCACTCCGCGCGGGGCGGGCGCCGCCTGACGTGCGGACTGCGCCCCGAGCGTGGCGCACAACGACAACGTGCTCAACGACCACGTGCACAGCGGCGCGGTCAGGGCGGCGAACAGGGGGGAACGAGGCATGGGAGTCGACGGAAGGGAAGGAGGGGAACGCACGATTCTGCCTTCCTTCGCCTTCCGCCGCAATCACCGGCCCCGTCCGGTCCCCTCCAGCTCCTGCGCTGCCAGCGTGGCGAGGGCCGGCACGACGTCACCCAGTATCGCGAACCGCCGGTCGGTGGTGTGCCCCTGGCGGTAGCGCGCGAAGATCTGCTGGGCAATCACGGCCACCTTGAATCGGCCGAAACAGAGCGCGAAGCGGGCGTTCATCACCGGCTCCCCCACGGCCTGCCCATAGGCCTCGATGAGCTCGCGGCGAGTGAGGCTGCCCGGCAGTGCCGTGACGCCGAGCCCGAGGGCCGCGAAGAGGGGCGGATCGCCCGCCTCCACCCAGTACGCGAGGCTCGTGCCCAGGTCGAGCAGCGGATCGCCGATGGTGGCCATCTCCCAATCGAGAATGGCACGCACGGTGGTGCCATCGTCATCGAGCACGAGGTTGTCGATCTTGAAGTCGTTGTGCAGCAGGGCGACGCGCTCACTGGCGGGTTGGTGTGCGGCCAGCCAGGTGGCGAGCCGATCCATGGCAGGCACGTCGTGCGTACGCGCGGCGATCCAGCGGCGGGTCCACCCCTCCACCTGGCGCGCCACGTAGCCCTGCGGTCGCCCCAACGACGCGAGGGCGCCGTGTACGGGGACCGCATGCAGCGCCGCCAGCGTCGTCGCGAACGCGTGCGACAGCTGCCGCATGCGCGCCGCGAGCCCCTGCTCATCTCGCGCCCAGTCCGGCGGTGGCGCGCCGCGAACGATGCGCCCCTCCACCAGTTCCATCACATAGAACGGCGCGCCAACAACGGCGGGGTCGGCACAGCAGGCCAGGGGTGCCGGAACGGGAACCCCGGTTCCCTGCAGCGCCTCCAGAATGCCGTACTCACGCACCATGTCGTGAGCGACGCCGCCCGCCACCCCGTGCGGCGGTCGCCGCAAGACGAGCGAATGCGCGCATCCGCCGTTGTCCACATCCACACGGTACGTGAGGTTGGAGAAGCCCGCCGGAAACTGCTCCACCGTGATCGTACTGGCGCCGGACACGAGGGACGGGAGGGCGCCCGTCAACCACCGGTGCAGTGTCGCCACCGGCAGCGCGCGGACGTCGCCCGGCGGGATGGTCGCGTCACTCACGCGCGCCGCCCGCGCTAGAGCGGTGCGCCCGGCGCGCGCGGCGGCCGGCGCTCCGTCAGATACCCTCGCAGGGCCCGCCGCGCGATGACCGACTTGTGTACTTCGTCGGCGCCGTCGTAGATGCGCGCCGCGCGCTCATGGCGATACCACCAGGCCAGCGGCGTGTCGTCCGTGACTCCCCGCGCCCCGTGCACCTGAATGGCACGATCGAGCACCCGCTGCAGCGTGTTGGCCACGAACACCTTGATGTACCCGATCTCCTCGCGCGCCGCTTCCTGACCCTGCGCGGCCGTGCGGCGCGCGGCGTCGAGCACCATGAGCCGCGACGCATGAATCTCGATGCGCGACTCGGCGATCCAGAACTCCACCTGCTGCTTGCTGGCCAGCAGCTCGCCGGGAGCCAGCTCGCGTGAGGTTGCGTGACGGCACATGAGGTCGAAAGCGCGCTCGCAGATGCCGATCCAGCGCATGCAGTGGTGAATGCGACCAGGCCCCAGACGCTCCTGCGCGAGGGCGAAGCCATGCCCCTGCAGACCGATGAGCTGATCCACCGGCACGCGCACGTCCTCGAAGCGCAGCTCGGCATGACTGCCCCACCCGCCCCCCGATTCTCCCATGACCGAGATGTTGCGCACGAGGCGCACGCCGGGGCTCTGCAGCGGCACGAGGATCTGGCTGGCACGAGCGTGCCGACGCGTTTCGTCGGCGTCGGTCACCGCCATGACCACCGCGAACGCCGCGCCGTCGGCGCTGCTGGTGAACCATTTGTGGCCGTTGATGACCCAGTGCGTCTCGTCGCGCACGGCCGTGGTGGACAGCACCACGGGATTCGATCCGGCGTGCTCCGGCTCCGTCATCGCGAAGCAGCTGCGGATGTCGCCGCGCGCGAGCGGCTCCAGATACTCCCGCTTCTGCGCCTCCGTGCCGAAGGCCAGCAGCAGCTCCATGTTCCCCACGTCGGGGGCCTGGCAGTTGCACACGTAGTGTCCGAACGGCGTCCACCCCAGCACTTCGCTCAGCTGCGCAAACGCGTCGAGCGGCATGTCGAGACCACCGTACTCCACCGGCAGGAACGGCGCCCACAATCCCAGGGCGCGCGCCCGCACGCGCAAGACGTTGAGGGTTGCCTCCGTGGCGTGCCAAGGCTGCGTGAGCATGGTCCCTTCGAGCGGGACCAACTCCTCGCGCACGAATCGCCGGGCCGTTTCGAGCAGTGGCTCCAGCGCCGTCCACGGCGTGATGGTCAGAGCGGACTCCGAGGACCGTACGGTCATGCCAGGTATCCGCCGTCCACCATGTACACGGCGCCGGTGCAGTACGCCGACGCGTCCGAGGCCAGGAAGAGCGCCAGACCGGCCACATCGTCGGGAACACCGATGCGGCGGATCGGCTGATGCCCCAGCACCTTTTCGGCGATATCGCCATCCTGCCACAGCGCCGCCGAGAACCTCGTGCGAATGAGCCCGGGGCAGATCGCGTTGGCCCGGATGCCGTCGGCACCCCACTCCTGGGCCATGACCTTGGTCAGCGAAATGAGCGCCGACTTGCTCATGCTGTAGAGCCCCAGTCCGGCCTCCGGCGTGATCCCGCCAATGCTCGACACGTTCACGATGGCCCCACCGCCGCGTTCGACCATCACGGCATGCGCCGTCTTGCACAGCTCGAACGGCCCCTTCACGTTCACGTCGAAGATCTTGTCGAAGGCGTCCGCCGTGGCCTGCTGCAGGGGGCCGAAGATGGGATTGGTCGCCGCGTTGTTCACGATGATGTCGATGCCGTCGAAATGCTCGACCGTGCGCGCGGCCAGCTCGTGCGCCTCACGGGGCTTGCCCATGTTGGCCACCAGCCCCTGCACCTCGTGGCCTTCGGCCCGCAGCGCCCGCACGGCGCTGTCCACATGGTCGGCCTTGCGGCTCGAGAGCATCACGCGCGCGCCCGCGCGCGCCAGGGTGCACGCGACCGACAGGCCGATGCCGCGTGTCCCGCCGGTCACGATGGCCACCTTGCCGTCGAGCCGGAAGCGGGATGACACGTCGGCGCCAGGCGGCGTCAACGGCTCGTGTCCTTCGTGATGGGAGCTCATGGGGAGGGCGTGGGAAGAGCCAGGGAAAGCGAGTGCCCGAATGTGCACCCGGGACCACTATCGGTCGAGACGCGTCACACGCCCGAGTGGCGGCGCCACGATGCGCCCGTTCATGCGCTCGAGGTGCTGCACGACGAGATCCACCGTACGCGGGGCCGATGACGGCTGCCGCGCGATCTGCTCGCACGCGGCCGACGCTTCGGGAATGCGATACCCATCACCCGACCGGCACGCCGGATAGGTCACGAACGTCACGCGCAGGGTCTCGCCCGGTGCTATCACCCGACCATCGTCGCGGGTGAGGTCGCCCACCACCCGACTCCCGCTGGGGCGTCTGGCGTCGATCCGGAAGTGCACGCCGCTCACCTGCGGATAGGCCCCGCCGCCCAGCGCCCCCTGGCGAACCCCTGTTTCCAGCAGTTCGCGCAGGCGCGCCCCGGTGAGCGGGAAGGTCACGGCCCGCGTTTCGTCGGCAAACAGAAACACCGCTTCGAGGAGATGACGGGTGATCGGCCCGGCGGCCATCATGTCGTCGAAACGCAACGCGCCGGAATTGATCAGCGCCACGTCGGCCCCCGTGCCGGCACGCATGCCATCGGTGATCATGTTGCCGAAACGACTCTCCCGCTTGGAGACGGAGTCGATGGCGTTGATGGGCTCCGGCGCGATACCGAGAACCCGGTCGGGGCCGATGCGCCGGGTGAGGGTATCGCGCCAGCGCTGCACCGACGCCAGCGTGGCCGGATCCTCGCGCATGCCGCGCGTCAGCGCGAAGCGCTGGTCGGCGACGCGCCAGCGCGCGGTGGCGCCGCTCCCTTCACGCGTGAAGGTGACCAGCACCGCCGTGCGCGCGTTGGAGACCGCTTTCACGAGCAGCCGGCCGTCGCGCACCACGCGCTGGCCATCATGCTCGTGCCCGCCCAGAATGGCCTGAATGCGCGGCTCGGTGGCGAGCGTGACCGCATCCTCGAAGATGAAGCGGTGCGTGAGTGCCACGATGAGCTCCGCCCCCTGCGCCACGAGCGTGTCTGTCAGGGCGGTGGTGGCGCTGTCGGCATTGCGGCAACGCACCCAAGGGGCATAGTCACGCACGACCGTGGTCCCCAGAATGCCCACCTTCACAGTGCCCACACGCAGCGTGTCCCACCCCTTCACGCCGGGAAAGGGGGCGCCGTTCGCCTCGCCGCAGTTGCCACTCAGCCACTGGAACCTCGACTCCCCGAGCCGTGCCACGAGATTGGCGCGCGGGTTGTCGAACTCGTGATTGCCCAGGGTGGCCAGATCCAGTCGTGCGGCATTGAAGCCGTCCACCATCTGCGCGCCACCGTACCACTTCCCCAGCACGCTCGGGGAGAGCACATCCCCGGCAAGCATGAACAGCACCCTGGCGTTCGTCGCCCGTTCAATGGAATCCCGCAACGCCGCCACGCGCGCCAGTCCCCCCGTGCCGTCGCGCAGCGTGTCGGATACGTACACATCGTTCACCAGCAGCATGCGCACGGTGGCGGGCGCGGTCGACAGCGCCGGCGTGGGCGCGGCCGGCGCACGAAGGCAGGCACCACAGAGCAGCGACAGCAGCAGACCGATTCCTGAACGGGCCATGATCAGTGCGTGGCAAGCGTGGAGTGCAGGAACGGCAGCGTGCGGTTCCACGCCAGCGCCGCCGCCGCCGCGTCATACACGGCCGGGCGCGAATCGTTGAAGAACGCGTGCCCCGCTTCGTAGAAGTAGCCATCGCAATCGGCGCCGGCATGCGTGATGTCCCGCAACAGGCGCTCCGCCTGCTCGCGGGGAATCGATCGGTCGTGCACCCCGAAATGGGCCAGCACCGGCGCCCGCAGCTGGCGCAAATCCACCGGCACGTGCGGATTGAACACGCCGTAGAAGTCCACCACGGCGTCGATCGCCTCGGGATGGACCGTGGCCGCGTACAGCGCCAGCTGGCCCCCCATGCAGAACCCCATCGCCCCCACGCGCTTGGGGTGGACCGCCTCGTGCGCATGCAGCCAGTCGGCGGCACCACCCATGGCCTGCGCCGCAAACGGCAGGTCGAGCGCCATCATGAGCCGCTGGGCGTCATCGGGGCTGCTCGTGGATGCGCCGCGGTACAGATCCGGCGCCAGCACCACGTACCCCTCGGCCGCCAGCCGATCGGCAACCTGCTTGATGTGGTCGACGAGCCCCCACCACTCCTGCAGCAGAATCAGCCCGGGCCCGCTCCCCGATGGCGGGAGTGACAGGTACCCGGTAGCGAGGCCCGCGGGCGCGTTGGCGCCTGCGACAGGAAACTGCATCATCGTTCCACGGAGTTCGGACATGGCGCAGGCCAGATGAAGGGAATCGGGAGGAGGATACCGCCAAGTTCCGCCCCCCGACCTGCAATTGCCAGTCCGTCAGGTCACGTCGGCCGGATCGATCCCGCGAATGGCGAAGACCCGGGCCACCGCCTGGCCGATCTTGTTGTTGGGTGTGCTCGCGCCGGCCGTGATCCCCACCCGCAAGGCGCCGGCCGTGGCAAGCCAGGGCTGCATCGTGTCCTCCACATGGTGCCGGGCAATGCGCCGGTAGCGCACGGCGTTCAACGCCACATCGATCTCATCGGGATCCGCAATGTGATACGTGGGCACCTGCTCCGCACACAATGCGGCCAGGGAAATCGTATTGCTGGAGTTGTATCCGCCCACCACCACCATGAGGTCGATGGGTTCGCGCAGCAGCTCCAGCACCGCATCCTGGCGGTCCTGCGTGGCGCTGCAGATGGTGTCGAACGTGCGGAAATGCTCCGCCTTGTGCGACTCCCCGTACGCCCGGGCCATCGCCTCGCCCACCGCCGCGCCAATGGCCAGCGACTCACGCGCCAGCATCGTGGTCTGGTTGGCCACGCCAATGCGGTCGAGGTGCACATCGGGATCGAAGCCGTCGGACGCCGCCACCGAGAACTTCTCGAGGAAGGCCTCCCGCGACAGCACGGGCCGAGGCGGCGTCCGCCCCGCGCGCGCCTCGATGTAGTCCATCACCAGCTCGGCCTCGGCCATGTCGCGCACCACCAGATACTGGCCTTTGGCGTACTTCTCCACCTGCGAGGCCGTCGCCCGCGTCTCTTCGTGGTAGTACTTGCCGTGAATGAGCGAGGTGTAGCCGTCGCGCGCGTACACCTCCACCCGCTTCCACACGTTCAGCACGGACCCGCAGGTGGTGTCCACGATGACGCACCCCAGGTCCCGCAGCGTTTGAAAGTCCTGGATGGTGACGCCGAAAGCCGGCAGGATGACCACATCCTGCGCCGCCACCGGTGAGTAGTCGAAGCCCTTGCCGCTCACCGAGAGAAACACCACACCCATCTCCCGCAGTTTGTCGTTGACATGCGGATTGTGGATGATCTCGCCGGCCAGGAAGATGCGCTTGTCCGGAAACTTGAGTCGCGTCTGGTAGGCGTAGTCGACCGCGCGCTCCACGCCGTAGCAAAAGCCGAACTCGCGCGCCAGACGAATCGTGGTGTCGCCAACGGTCAGCGCGTAGTCACGCGCCCGCAGCAGGTCCACCAGGTGTCCGGTATAGTCGGCGGCGAGCGTGTCCTGTACTTCGGCCTTGAGGCCGAAACCCTTGCGGACGTATGTCGTGGCGGGCGCGGCGGTTGGACTCGCCGCCGATGCCGTCTCATGGGTGCTGTGGGCCATTCCGGAAATCTAGTCGCTCCCGGCACGGACGAGAGGGGCGGCCCGGCCCCGGCCGTGACGCACCGGCGCACCGAAACCGTGACATCACGACGGGGATTCCCCTCTGGCCGAAACGGCGTCACGCGTGCACCCTCAAAGCATGTATACCTCCATCCTTGTGCCCTATGACGGCTCGGCGCACAGCGCCCGTGCCCTCCCGGTGGCGGCCGCGCTGGCGGCACGCACCGGCGCCAGCGTGCAGCTGGCCATCGTTCACGACCCGAGTGCGTACATCCCGTTCGTCCCCGGCGAGGTGGCCATCCCCGTGTACGATCAGGAGCTCGTGCAGGCGCACCGGGACCGCGACCGGCAGGCGCTCGACATGGCGGTGGCGCACCTGACCCACCAGGGCGTGAAAGCCACGGGCGTACTGCTCGATGGCACCATCGTGGAAGCGCTCGAGGAGCATGTCCTGGCGGCGGGCACCGATCTCGTCATCATGACCACGCACGGCCGCAGCGGGTTCGAGCGGTTGCGCCTGGGCAGCGTGGCCACCGCGTTCCTGACGCGCGCCACCGTGCCGGTGCTGCTCGTGCGCGGCGCGGGCAGCGAGCACCCGGATGACGATCAGCCGCTCCCCTCGGGGGCGCTCTTGTGCACCCTCGATGGCTCCGCGTTTGCCGAGGCCGTCCTGCCGCACGCGCGCACCTTTGCCGAGGCCACCGGCCTGCGCATGCATCTGGTGGCGGTGACCGTCCCGCACGCCATCTCCATGGCCCCGTTCGGCACCGAGGCCCTGCTGGCCGATGACAGCGCGCTGAGTGCCGAGGAACATGTGCGCGAGGAGTACCTGCAGCGCATTGCCGCCAGCTGTCCGCCGGGGACCACGGTGCGCGCGCTGACGGACATGAGTGTGTCGCGCGGCATCCTCGAGGCGGCCGAGGAGGTCGCATGCGGCGCCATCGCGATCGCCACGCACGGACGTGGCGGATTCAAGCGGCTGGTGCTGGGCAGTGTCACCGACGAGGTCCTGCGGCATGCGCACAAGCCGGTGCTCGTGTACCGCCCTGCGCCGCACGCGTCGTAGGGCCACGGCGTCGCCGCACGGCTAGGGCGCCGGCAGGAACAGCTCCGGCGCCAGCCAGGGGGCGAGCGCATACGCCACCATGGGCTCGTAGGCACGCTGTCGGTCCACGAGTCCGGCGGTGAGGATGCCCACGGCCCCTCGCCCCGTCTTGGTACCCGTGGTGTGCGCCACGGCGTCCATGGCATGCCCGAGCTCCTCGCCCTGCCGGATGCGTGCTGCCACCTGGTCCGGCAACGGCATGCTGAGCGAGCCGCCCACCCCTTCGCGCCCCTCTCGGTCCACCACCACTGCCCAGGCGCAGGTACGCAGTCGCCCGCCGGGAAGCGCCACGACTCCCCCCTCCAGCCCCACCCCAAGCGACGCGTCGGCTGCGGCCACCAGCGCGGCCTGCGCCCGCTGTCGCGCGCCCTGCTGCGTCTCCTCGTCGCCAAACGGCTGGTCAGGGACCCCGCTCGGCACCGCCACCCCGCGTACCTCGACCTTCGGGAGCACCGACGTCAGGACGGCCCGCACGGCGGCAATCTTCACGGGGTTGGCAGACCCGACGATGACCCGGTGTATGTCGTGCAGCGACAGCAGTGGCATGGCGGTGGGAGCAGGATTGTGAGGAAGTAACCGGCAACCCGCTTGCTTGCAGGCACGTGGACAAGTAACCTCTGTCGAACTGACTCCACCATATGCCCGCTCCCGCCACCGATACGAAGCGGGCCACGGCGCGCGACCGAATGCCGGGGCCGGTTCCTCCCCGCACGCGCCTGTGGCTCGATTTCGTCAACACCGATGCCGCCGCGCAATTGCCCGGGGGCGATTTGTTGCGCGATTTCGAGGCGCTGCTTGGGTGGCTGCAGGAGCATGCCGCGGTGGATGAGGAGCGGGCGGCCGGAATCCGCCGGCGTGCCGTGTTGCAGCCCGCAGCGGCGGCCGCGACGCTGGTGGATGCCCGACGGGTGCGCGCCGCCTTGCGGGCCCTGGCTGAGCGCGGGGAGACGCAGGACAAGGTCCGCGAGGACGCCGTGGTGGAGATCAACCGGGTGCTCGGTCGCAGCGCCGGCACCCGTCGCCTCGACCCGGGGATCGATGGGCGCTACACCCGCAGCTTTGTGCCCACGGGTGACGCGTTTGCCGGTCTCATGATTCCCATCGTCGAGTCGGCGGCCGACACCCTCATCGGCGACGAGTTGCCGCGCGTGCGGCGCTGCGCCGACCCGCGATGCCACCGGGTGTTTCTCGATGGCACCAAGAACGGCCTCCGCCGTTGGTGTGACATGGGAACCTGCGGCAATCGCGCCAAGGCCGCGCGACACCGGGCGCGCCACGGAGAACCGAAGTGACGGGGAGCCGAACCGTGGCCCGTCCATCGTGACGACACCGCGCACCCCCGCCCGCGCGGTCGATGCCGTGACGGCATCGTCGACCCCCGATCTGTCACTCGAGCGTGGATTCGTCGCCTCGCTGCGCTGGTTGGTGGCTGAAGGCGATGCGCGCGGCGTGCGGCGCATTGCCGTGGAGTTGCGCGCCCTGCAGGAGGCGCTCGCCACGCTCGATGAAACACGCGCTGCGCGTGACGAGCAGCTGCGGCGCAACGCGGAACTCGACCGCGAGTTGCACGCGGCGCTGGCGCTGCTGGGGCCCGGGACGAGCGTGAATGGCAACGGCTCGCTCGTGCAACGGCTGCATCGCTTGCGGGAGCGTCTCGCCGAAGACACGGCCACGCGGCAGCAGCTCACGCTGGAGCGCGACGCGTGGCGGGCCATGTGCACGCTGCTGACGCACACGCGAGCCGGCGTGCAGGAGCTGCTGGAAGGAGCCGAGCGGGTACGCGATGAAGCGGTGGCCCAGCTCGAGGTCATGCAGGAGCGGGTGATGGAGCTTGCCGTGATGCACGATGACGCGGCCGCCCAGTCCCAGGCAGCCCGCCAGCAGCTCGCCACGCTTCGCGAACAGCTCAGTCAGTGGAGCAGCAATGTCGAGCGGGCGCTGGAGGCGCTGGCGGCCGAAGCCACGGAGATTGCCGACATGCGCCCCGCACACGCGCCACCCGAACCCGATTTCCGGAACTGATCGGTTCCGGGTCGCGAGTTCGGGGCAGGCAGTGCGGTGCGGCGGTCGATGCGGTGCTTACGCGCTCAGGAGCGTGGTGACCGACGGGGCCATGACCGCGCGCACCACCGACTCCTTGAGGTAGCCCATTTCGACGGCGTAGTTGGCCAGCTTGCGCTGCAGCAGACGCCGGCCACGGAAGAGGCGCGACTTCACGGTGCCTTCGGGAACGCCCAGCACGTTCGCGATCTCCGCGTAGCGCAGCCCCTGCAGGTCGCTCAGCACCACGGCCGAGCGGTACTCCTCGGGGAGCGAACGGATGGCCCGCGTGATCTCCTCGTCGAGGAATGAATCGTAGAACTTGCCCTCCGGGTCGGCTTCCCCCACCGCCTCGAAGAGCGCCCACCCCTCGGTGTCCTCGGGCTGCTGGACCTCGCGCGCGTCGATGCGACGCTTGCGGCTCACGAAGACATGGTACAGGATCGTGAAGAGCCACGCCCGGATGTTGGTGCCGAGATGGTACTGTTCCCAGCGCTCAAGCGCCCGCAGGAGCGTATCGGACACGAGATCCTCGGCGTCATCGCGCGAACGCGCGAGTTTGAGCGCGAAGGAATACAGCGCGTCGAGGTGCACAAGCGCCTCGCGCTCGAATTGCGCGCGGCGCGCCGCACGATCCGCCGTGGCCGCCACGTCGCCGCGGTTCGCCGCCTCCGGCCCGTCGCGTGTCACGACCGCCTGCTCCATCGCCTGCTCGTCCATGCTCACCATGATCCGTCTCCAAGGGCCGCTCGGGCGACCGTCGCGTCATCCTGCCACCGAAGGGACCGACATGCCCCCGCGCGTGTTCTCGACAAGTACTCGTGTGGGCCGCTGAGGGCCTATTCGAGATTCCGGCTGTGCTGCATCACCGCGCCGTCGCGGATATGCATCGCTATGAATCGTTTGAGATCCGCCGCGATCCCTTCGAGCACCGACAGGTCACGCTTGACCCGCGTCATGAGCACCGCCCCTTCCAGCGCCGCGATGATGAACCGTGACAACCGCACGGCATCGACATCGTCGTGCAACTGTGGCCGGGCTTCCCAGAGCAACGAGCGGATCTGACTCGCCCACCGCTCGAACACCGCCTCGATACGCACCCGGAACCCCTCGTGCGCATCGGCCAATTCCGCCGCCAGATTCCCGAACGGCGACCCCCGCCGGCCGCCGCTCTCCGACTGGAGCGCCACGACCGCATCGATGAACAGATTCAACCGTTCCAGCGGGTCGATCATCGGCTCGCGCAGGATGGCCAGACCACGCTCGGCAAACCGCTCGAACTGCCGGTTCAGTACCTCATAGCCCAACTCTTCCTTGGACTTGAAGTAGTGATAGAAGTGGCTCTTGCCACTCAGCTTCGCCCCCTTGATCACGTCGTCTACCGACGTGGACGTGAATCCCCGCTCAGAGATGAGCGTGGCGGCGGCGTCGAGGATCTGCGTGCGTCTGTCTGACATCGTGCAGATATGATAGGACCAAGTGGTCCAATGCGCAAGAGCGATCCCTCTTGCAACATAATGCTCTGTGAAACAACGGGTTACATTCACACACCCGACACGGGGAGCCCCGCGGCAGACGCCGGAAAGGCAACGTTTTCGGACCGCATGGTCCTACGTGACATCCCCCGGCTGTCCATCTGGCGTCCCACCCGGGCCCACGCGCGGCAGCATGGTGAGACGAACCCTGCCTTCACTCGGGTGCCCGACACCCGTGGTCGTGTGCGCCGCCGGCCATCGCCCGGCCGGCGCGCGAGTGGCATGCCCCCTGGGCGCAGCCCACCCTGCGTTCCCAGGCGCGCGTGGCTGTAAGTGCGTCCGTACCTGCTGCGTCAGCGGCGCCGGTATTTCGGCGAAGCCCCCGCCCGCAATCGGGCTCCCCCCGGTCCTCGAATCCGCCTGCCCCCTGCTTCGACGACGTCGACCGGGAGCGCGAACTCGGCGCGGCCGCCAGTCCGATCGCTCGCGTGAGCTCCGACAGCGCGATGAGCCCCTGCACCAGCGCGAAGCAGCGTTCCGCGCCTTCGTCGAGTGGACCGGCCTCGCCATCCACGTACCCTCCGGGGGCTGAACGCGTTCGCGATCGACCGCCCGTTCCGTCGCGACGTGGGCCACCGCCCCTGCTATCGCCGCCGCCGCCCCGGGTGCCGTCCGCCCTTGCCGGGGCGCCCGCCACCGCGCGGTCCCCCGCCCGGCTTTCCGCCGCGGCTCGAGGCGCCACGGCTCTCCCCGCGCCCCCCTCGCTCCGCACCGCCACGCCCCCGCGCGTCATGGGCCGCCCGCTCCTCGTCGGTGAAGGGGAGGTCCAGCCTGTCCTGCAACTCGTGCAGATCGTTCGCACGCACCGCGCCGCGCTGCCCGCGCGGCACCACGAAACGCAGGGCACGGTCGAGGACCGGCAGTTCCTCCGGCACCAGCGTGCGCGCCAGCTTCTCCGGCAGTCGCAGCCGCGCCACCGGCATGCGCCCGCCGTCGAGCTCCTCCACATCGTAGTCGATGCCCACCGTACGGTCGCGAATCTCCACCGCACCAGGCAGCGCGCGTGCCGCGGCGAGCTGCGCCTCATTCAGGAAGTCCCGCCGGTCGAGCAGCAGCGGCATGGCCCGTATGTCTTCCCAACTGCGCGCATCACCCATGCGCTGGGCATACCACGACGTGAGCTCGGCTTGCCCCAGTCGCGGGGTGATGCCACCAAGGCGCCGCCAGACTTCGCGAATCTCCTCCACAATGGGCTGGTTGCGGCGTACGCCAGGGTGGCGGAGCTCGCCGCGCGCGGCAGCCTCCGCCAACAGATGGCGCGCGGCGGCCGCCAACTCGTCGGGGAACACCGGCAACGGTTCGCTGTCGCGCGAGAGTTCGAAACCGAAGTAGGTCACACGCCGCCGCAGCAGCACCGGACTGTGCTTGCGCTCGAGGTCGAGCGCCAGCTCGGGCTCGTGCCGCTGCGCATACTGACGCACGAGGTCCATCGACAGCTGTGTCCCTTCAATGGCGGCGCGCGGGATGCCATGGCGGTCGGCGAAGTAGCGCAGCGACCCGGCCACCGCACCCCACGATCCGCACACGCTCGTCTTGGAGACACGCGCCTCGTGCCCATCCACCGTTTCCTCCTCGATGACGAGATCGAAGGGCATGAAGCGGGCCAGCAGATCGGCGAAACGGCGATGCATCGCGGCGCCGGCAATGGGCAGGGTTTGCGGCAACGGCATTCCCACGCTGCGATACACGCTGGCCATGGCCAGTGCCGCGTCCTCGAGCGCCTTCACCAGCACCCCGCGCTGCTCGGCCCAATGGGCAATGCGCTCCGCCTCGAAGAGATGACGGGGCAGCCCGTACACGTCGCCGATGTAGCCGGCCACGCGAAATGCTTCCGCATACAGGTTGTACGCGGTGAGATGATCGCTGCCCCGGACCACCAGCCCCTCGAGATCGCGCCCCTCGCGGGTCATGCGATGAAGGCTTTCCACGCCGCTCATCACCGCCAACGCAGGCAGCAGCTCGTCGTCGCCATTGACAATGAGCTCCCCCCACGCGCGCTCCACGGGCAGCTTCTCCACCGCGCGGCCATACGCGGTAAGGCGACCGTTCTCGATGAGCCCACGGGCCTCCAGCAGCGCCACCGCCTTCCGGTAGGCGGCGCGATCGAGGGGCACGGGCAGGTCGAGCGCATCGGCCCGCACACCGAGGTCGGCGCAGGTGAGCGCGACCCGCTCGCTGTCACCCGCCAGCTGGAATTCGGGCTCGGTCGGGCGCAACGCCTCGAAGCGAATGTCCCGATCGCTCAGGATGTACACGCGTCCGCCTTCCACGCGGCCGTGCACGCGCCCCGCCATCTGCAGGATCTCGTTGGCGCCGAGGTGCACGCGCGTGAGCACGTTGCGTCCGCGATCGATGAGGTTGGTGAAGCGCGTGTCATCGATGATGACGGTGTCGAGCCCCGGCACATTGAGCGCGCTCTGCCCCGCCGCCGTCATGGCCAGGAAGAAGGGCTTGGGTACCACGCCCTCGAGAAACGGGCGGATGACGCGAATGGGTTCGCCACCGTGATAGTGGGCGGCGGTAATGCGCGGGAATCGATGCCGCACCCACTCGGCCGCTTCTTCCACACCGGCCCGCGTGGGAAGGAAGATCGCCACACCGCGCTCGCTGCGGGCGAGTTTCTGCAGGAAGCGATCATCGAGAAAGGCGAGCGGTTGCTTGCGCTCCACGTCCACCTTGGCCGCCTTGGTCGCGTCGAAGGCGGATACCTTGAGCACGTCGGCGCTGTCGAGATAGCGCGCGTAGAAGGTGGGATCGACGGTGGCGGAGAGCCAGATGTAGCGGCACCCCACGCGCTTGCCGAGGGCGAGACAAAGCTCGAGCTCGGCACTGGTCTGGTGGATTTCGTCCACGACCAGGGTGTCGGTGGGCAGAATGTCGCCGTCCTGAAACCAGCGCCGCGCGATGCCAGTGGTCACCACCACCACGTTCCACGTGGGGGTTTCCGGGGTGGCTTCGCGCTCGCGGTTCACCACGCCGACCCGGAGGTCGGTGGTGCCGAGGATGGTTTCGGCGATGGGGCGGATGGCGAGGGTCTTGCCGGTGCCGGTACCGGCGACGATGCCGAACCCCTGGCCGCTTGCGGCGAGCCGCCGGAGATCGTCGCCGCGGGTGCGCTCCAGGAACGTGTCGAGGTGCAATCCCACGGCCAGCTCGATCGTTTCGCATGCCGCGCGCGTGGGCGCGATCACGATGATGCGGCCGGTGGCGGGCTTCGACGCGAGATAGCTCTCGCGGTCGGGGGGCAGGAAGCGGTCGGTGGTCTGTCTCACCACCGCAATCTACCTGTCGGGGTCCGGGCACGGACGACGGCGGCGTTGGTCGGGGGTGGTGGTGGCCAGGGTACAGCCACGACGGTCGGGGTACTGCCACCGCAGTCGGGGCACAGCCACCGCGGTCGGGGTCTTCCCGCAGTCGGGGCCAGTGCTGGGCCCGGGTCGCGGTCGGGGTCCCGGCCCGGGTCTTGGCGCGGCAACCGCGGCGCTGGTCGGGGTCCGGGTCGGGGGCCCGCGACGCGGCGCTGGCGGGG
>NZ_JAJTHI010000057.1 GCF_021298855.1 Gemmatimonas sp. | reverse complement strand
GTGTTCGAGGTCATCGACGGTGGTGGCTCGGCGGTGGCTCGCCGTCCCGTAACCGACGCCAACGGCACGGCCACGGTGGGCGCCTGGACGCTGGGCGAAACGCCGGGCACCAACACCCTGCGCGCGACGGCCACGGGCCTCTCCGTGCAGCCGGTGGTCTTCACGGCGCTGGCCACTGCGGGCGCCCCGGCGTCGCTGACCATTTCGGCCGGCAACAACCAGACGGCAACCGCCGGGGCGTTGCTCCCCGTGGCCCCGGCCGTGGTGGTGCGGGACAACCGCGGCAACCCGGTGGCGGGGGTCACGGTGACCTTCACGGCCAGCACGGGCGTGCTCACCGGGGCGTCGGCGGTCAGCAACGCGGCCGGTCAGGCCACGGTAGGCAGCTGGCGCCTGGGCAACACGGCGGGCGTGCAGACGCTGACGGCCAGCATCATCAACGTGCCCACCGTGACCTTCACCGCCACGGCCACCGCCGGTGTGGCGGCCAACGTGGTCGTGGTGGGTGACTCCGTGGCGCCCAACTTCCCGGTCAACAGCTTCATCTCGCCGCTCCCCACCGCCCGCGTGGTGGACGCCAACGGCAATCCGGTCAGCGGCGCCGCCGTGACCTTCGAGTCGCTCGACGGCACCAACACACTCACGGGTGCCACCCGCACCACCGGTACCGACGGTCTGGCCCAGCTCACGTCGTGGCGCATTGGCACGACGGCCGGCGTGTACCGCCTGCGGGTGCTGGTCAGCGGCCTGACGCTCACCCCCGACGTCACGTGGCGCGTCACCGGCACGGCGCTGGCGGCCTCGCAGGCCGCCGCGCTGTCGGCGGCTACGCAAAGTGCCACGGCGGAGGCCGCGGTCACATCGATTCCCACGGTGCGGGTGACCGACCAGTTCAACAACCCGGTACTCGGGGTGACCGTGACGTTCGCGGTCGGGACCGGAAGCGGCACGATCAGCGGGGGCACCACGGTCACCGCGGTCACCGATGCCAACGGCTCGGCCTCGTCCGGCGCATGGGTCATGCCCAGCGGCAGCGGTGCGCGTACCGTCACGGCTACGGTTTCGGGCAGCATTCTGGGCAGCCCCATCACCTTCACGGCCAACGTGCCGTAAGGCGCCGTGGCCCACGGTGCCCATCGCCAACGGCGGTGGTCACCGTGAGCTCGCGGGGGGAGCAAACAGCTGGAGCAAACAGCAGGAGCAAACAGCACGGCCCCGGCGAGCAATCGCCGGGGCCGTGCTGTTTATGCCGCCTTCTTGCCGGGTGGTAGCCTGGCAGCGGTACTGCCCGGTAGTGACCTCAGCTCTTTGAGCCGGGGGCGGCAGACGGCGGATTCGCCTTTGGCGAGGCCGGTGGCTCCGCCTGCTCCGGCGTCTGCATACCGGGTGGGAGGGCGGGCGCACTGTCCTTCCTGGCGCTGTCCGCCTTGTACACCTGCATGGTGTCCACGGCCCGCAGCGGGGTGGGGAGCATGAACTTGGGCATGGCTTCCTCCACGTAGTACTTCCACCCCCACCCCATCAGCTTGCCGTCCTTGAAGACGGCGGGGGTTTCGTTGGCCTGCAGCAGCGGCTCGGAGACGTTGCCCTCGAGATCACGGGCGTACAGCACCTCGAAGTTGGCGCCGTTGAGGAAGTAGCGCATGCGGCGGTAGCCGTTCACCACGCGCACCGTATCGCTTCCGGTGGCGGTGAGCGGCCCGGGCCCCATGGCCTCAACGGCCTGCTCCACGGTCATGCCTTCATCGAGGCTGTTGAGCCGGGAGCCCCCCGCCGCATCGCCCGAACAGGCGGCCAGGGTGGTGAACGAAAGCACAGCAAACAGGCGGACAACGGAAGTCTTCATGGGATGTAGTGGGCTGGGTGGAAACACAGGCGCCCCGCAACGCGGGGCGCCTGTAAGATCGCAGCTTTGAGGCAAATCAGAAGGGCCTCACCCCTTTCGGAGTGAGGCCCTCTGATTGTCACCCTACTCCGTGATTACGGAACGCGGGTGAACGTCACCGTGCGGGTGATCGTGTTGGTGTTCGTACCCGCGGCGACGCCGGTGGCCGTGAAGACCACATCAGCGTTGACCGTAGCAGCCGCCGTACCCTGCGCGGTCAGCGTGCAGGTGGCCGGACCCGTCATCGCAGCCGTGAGGAACGGCGACGACGTCGAGCAGGTGTAGGCGATGCTGACGCCAGCCGGGTTCGGCGTGAGCGAGAGCGCCACCGCGTTCGTGCCGCCGTTCGGGATCGCAGCCGTGAGGGCGTCGATCGTCGTGCCGGCCGGAATCGCGTTGGCGAGACCGAACTGGCCGTTGCGCGTCGACAGACCGTTGCCGCTGGCATCCACACCGACGGCGCGGATGATGTCGCCGCCGGTCAGGCCAGCCTGCGTGAACTGGCCCTGGTTCGTGCCCGCGAACGTGAACGTGTAGCGGTAGAAGCGGAGCGCACCCTGGTCAACCGTACCCGCGAAGGTCGCGGTGCCGAGGTACTCCCACTCCGTGGTGCCGGCGCGGATCACGTGCACCGCCGTGAACGGCGGGTTGGTGACCGACGTGGACGTGGTCGCGCGGAACTCGGCCACACCGCCCGTGGAGCTGAACAGCTGCCACGAGGTGATGCCCGAGCCGCCCGTCGACGTGGTCCAGTCCTTGGTGGAGGTCGGAACCTGACCGCCGCCAATGCTCACCGTGGCCGCAGCCGCCGAGCGGCCGAGGTCGGTGAAGGCCCGCGTGGACGTCGTGCGGATGTCGTAGACGCGGGCCGAAGCGGCCGACGGCTTGACATCGGTGAACGCCGCGTAGCCGGCCGGCGAGATGGGCGCGTCGGACGCGTCCACCGTGATGAGCTGCTGGATGAACGAAATCGGCAGGTTGAGGCCACCACCCAGGGTGGTGCCGGCGCCGATCACGTAGGCCAGCTTGTTGTCCGTGAGCGACTGGAACGGGTTGTGCCAGAAGCCCAGGAGCGGGTTGCCGCCGCTCGCGAAGTTCGGCACGCGCCAGAAGCGCAGCCCCGTCGGGAGCGTCACCGCCGCATTGCCGTCCACACGGCCGAGCTGGCCGTAGGTGAGCTGCAGGTCGGCCGAGATCACTTCCAGCGGATCCGACGCCGTCGGCGTGAACGTCACCGTGCTGCCACCCGTGAGGACGGCCGGAGCGGTGAGGCTCGAGATGGCAGGCGACGAGTTGTCAACGGCCACCGTGCGCTGCGTCAGCGTGGTGCTGTTGCCGGCGCGGTCGATCAGCGTGCCCGTGAACGTGTAGTAACCGTCAACCGCCGAGCCGATGTTGGCCGGGAGGCCAGTCGTCAGGTTGTTGCGGCCGGCCACGCTGCCGAGGCCGATCGAGAACTCACGGATCGAGTTGTCGAGGCTGAACACGCCCGCGTCGATCGAGTTGCGGAACGTACGATCCGCGGACAGCGGACCATTGACCAGGCTTTCGACCAGGGCGTCGTTGCTCACGTTCGCGAGCGCGGGCGCCGTGCGGCGGGTGATCTGGAAGTTACCGCCACGCACGTTGGCCGAGTTGTTGCCGAAGCAGTTCGTGCTGGTGGTCGTACAGGTCGGGAAGCCGGCGCGGCTATCCGTGAAGCGCACCGCAAAGACCGCGGCTTCCGCCGCAATCGCGCCAGCGGTGTTCAGGCCGCTCGCCGTCGTGGCGTAGATCGAGTCCACGTCCGTACGGGTGAAGCCGGCAATCGCGCCCGTGCCCGTGTTCGGGATGGCCACGACCGTCGGGGCCGTGAGGTCAACACCGAAGGACGACGGGAACGTCGACGTGGTGTTGATGCCAGCCGTCTGCGTCTGGGCCTCGCCCGTGCTGCTGTTGCTCCACGTGGCGGGGACCGAGAGACCGCGGTTGCCGAGGCGGTCGGTTTCCACCACCTGCGTGAAGTAGGCGCGGTTGGTCAGGTCGGCCGCTTCCGGGATGTTCATCGAGGCCACCGTGGCCGTGATGCCACCCGTCGCGATCGGCGAGGTGCAGGTCGTGGCCGCGGTCGTGGAGATCGTGGCCGGGAACGCGCACACCTGGAACTGCGTGTTACGAGCCGACGTGGTCGCGCCCGAACCGAGCAGGCCGACGCCGCCGTCGGTGACGGTCAGACGCAGGGGGTTGCCCGAGCTGCTGCTGAAGCCACCGGCCATGGAGTACGTGCCGTTCACCCACGCCGAGTCGACGAAGGTGCCCGTGCCGCCACCACCACGCACGTCGTAGTTGGTCACGACCGGCGAGCGGTAGTCACCCGGGATGAAGATGGTGTTCGGGCGGAACGCCAGCGACTGGCGGAACCGGCCGGCGAACGCCGGGTTACCCGCCGCGTTGATCGGCGTGTAGATCGACGTGGCCGCCGCCGGGGTGATACCGGCGTTGGTCGGACCGGCCGCGTTGTTGTTGTCGATCGAGCTCACGACGGTCGGCGTGTAGCCGGCCGCATCCGAGACGGCGCCGAGGACGGCCAGCGTCGGGCGCGTGCCGCAGTTGAAGAACAGCGACCCCTGCGTGGTCGAGCGGGCGTTCGTGCCGTACGCGGCACGGAACGGACGCTGCGTCGCCTGGATGTTGCTGCCGCAGGCAAAGTTGCCCGAGCCGTCGGTGAAGCCAACCGTCGCCGAGGCGATGGTGCGGTTCGGGGTGTAGATGACCGGCACAACCGTGAACGAGCCGTCGCCCGACGTGGCGCCCGGGACGAGCGGGTCCGGCGTGCTCGGACCGCCGTACCAGGTGATGCCGCTGGCATCGTTGGCACGGTTGGTCGGCTGCATCCACTGGATGGTCCAGCCGTCCGGGTTGTTGAAGTTCACCTGCGAGATGTTGTTCGACGCGATCGTCGAGGCCGACGACGGGGTCGTGGTCAGCGTGGCCACGATCGTGCGGAGGCCGTTCTTGTACAGCGTGTTCGCGTCTTCACCCGTGGTGAAGTTCGGCGTGTTGAACTCCGCCGAGTTGATGTACAGCTGGACGTTCGACGCCTGGGCGCCCGCCGCCGTGAACGACTGCTGCGCAGCCGGCACGCCGTTGGTGCGCGCGGCGCACTGCGCCACGGTCTCGGCCGGGTCGCAGACCCATGCCTGCACCGACGACACGTTCTGGCCGTTCGGCTGCACGCTGAGGTTCACTTCGAACTGGCCGACGACGTTCGTGATGTCGATCGTGCTGCCGTTGTCCGTGAGGCTCGTGATCACGACCTGCGCGTTCGGCGAGACCGTGACCGGGACGAGGGCCGTGACCGACGAGGCCGCGAACGCACCATCCTGCGTGCTCTGCGCCGTCACCGTCACCACCGCCGTACCCTGACCGACCGCCGTGATGACACCCATGGCGCTGACCGTCGCGATGGACGGGGCGCTGGTGCCGTACGTGATGGTCGCGGCCGAAGCGCGCGGGCCCTGGACCGACGCGGTCAGCGCCTGCGTGCCACCCAGCGCGAGCGCAACCGTGGCCGGCTGCACGTTGAGCGCCGTGAGGCCAGGCGTCCGCTCGGACACCGTGATCGTGACCGCCTGCTGGATGCTGGCGTTGGCAAAGCCCGCGCCTGAACCCGCCGCCGTCACCGTGATGGTGGCGACACCAGGAGCCACCGCCGTCACCACACCCGCCGCGCTCACGGTCGCCGTGGCGGCCGAGGAGGTGGCGTAGGTGTACGTGACCGTGCGGCCAGCCGGCTGCACCGTCGGGACCAGCGTGACCGACTGGCCAACGCCGAGCTGCGCCGCCGACGGCGACACCGCGAGCGACGTGATGGCCGGCGTCGGGGCCGACACCGTAACCGACGCCGCCGCGACCTGACCGGTCGAGGCAGCCGCCGTCACCGTGGCGTTACCCGCGGCGACCGCGGTCACGCGGCACGCCGAGCCCTGCACCGCGGCCGTGGCCACGGCGGCATTGCTGGACGTGCAGGACGACAGCGTCGGCGCAGCCGTCGTGCTGCCGCCCGAGATCTGGACGGCGAAGTTGAGCGCCTCGCCGACGTTCATCGACGCACTCGGCGGGGTGATCGAGATGACCACCGGAGCCGCCGGTGCTACGGGCACCGTGACGTCGTCACCGCAAGCACCGAGCGCCGCGAGGGCACCGAGGCTCAGGGCAGCGAGCGCCTTGTTCCGAGAAAAGAGTTGCATTCATCCCCCTCTTGCGAGGTAGTGGAGGTAGTTGCCGTCGCGTGGGTCGGGTACCCGCGCAACAACAGACCTGCTGTGGTAGGCGCCGCCGGTCGGCGACCGCCTCATCAACACCGCACGTGCAGAGGACCTGATCTCGAATCGGGGAGCGGCCGAAGGGAGTTCAGCGTCGTGCAGATACCGCGTGATGCCCGGAAGACCTGCCCGCTGCCGTACCCACGGCAGCAGCCCTACCCCACCAGCTGGACGGTCCAAGCTCCGCCAGCATGCGGGCCCCTCTCCTATTGCACACCAGCCGTGGAGCGCTCACCCAAGGGTAGGGTGACGCACACACTCCTCGCGACAATAGCAAGCGCGGAAACTAGGGGTGATCGGCGGCACGGTCAAGCCGCCGAGATCCCCCGCGTTTCCTGTCGCCTGTCACAATGTTACCACGTTGCCCCCGTTCCGCCGAGTTATCCACATCGCAACCCGTAGAAAACCCGCACCGCGCTCCGGAACGGTACCTGATGAGACGAAGACGCCGCCCCCCCCGCGGACGTCACGGACCCGGCACCAGGGCAATTCCTGCCGCGCTCCCACCAGGTCCCGCCACGTCCCGCCCGGTCGCTGCCGTACCCCGGACAGGCGTGGCGCGTCACCGCCGCTGTCTCCGGGGCCCGTCTTCTGCATATCTTCGGGGATGGCCGACGATCTCCCCCGCGTTCACACGCCACTGCCGGCCCGCCGGGTCGTCCCGCCGCCCCCGGCACCCGAGGGGCCGGCGCTCAATGCCGCCCAGGCCGATGCGGCCAGCCATGGCGACACCCCCCTGCTCATCGTCGCCGGTGCCGGATCAGGCAAGACGCGGACCCTCATTCACCGCGTGGCCGCGCTCATCCAACGCGGGGTCCCCGCCCACCGCATCCTGCTGCTCACCTTCACCCGGCGCGCGGCGCAGGAAATGGTGAGCCGCTGCGAGCGACTGGTCGGCGCCGATTCGCGGCAGGTGCAGGGCGGCACCTTCCACGGCACCGCCCACCGCCTGCTGCGCCGCTTCGGGCCGGCGGCGGGCCTCCCGGCCGACTTCACCATTCTCGACCAGGGCGATGCCGGCGACCTCATGGGGCTCGCCCGCACGGCGCTGGGCTACGGGGACCTCAAGAATGCCCCCCGCGGCGCTCCGCGCTTCCCGCGCGCCGAAACGCTGCTCTCCATTTACTCACGCCACGTGAACACGGGGCAGGCGGTGGCGGACATCCTCGGCGGGCAGTGGCCGCACTTCCTCAGCTGGACCGGCGATATCGAGCGCTGCTTCACCGACTACGTGCGGCGCAAGACCGACCGCAACCTGCTCGACTACGACGACCTGCTGCTCTCGTGGGCGTTGCTCCTGGAGCAGGCGCCGCCCATTGCCCAGCAGATGCGGGCCCTCTACGACCACGTGCTCGTGGACGAGTATCAGGACACCAACCCGCTGCAGTCGCGCATCCTGCGCGGCCTCTGCACCAACGGCCGCCTCACCGTGGTGGGCGACGATGCCCAGAGCATCTATGCCTTCCGCGGCGCCACCATCCGCAACATCCTCGACTTCCCGGGGCAGTTTCCCGGCACGCGCATCGTCACGCTCGAGCAGAACTACCGCAGCACGGCGCCCATTCTCGAGAGCACCAACGTGCTCATCTCGCGCAGCACCGAGCGCTATTCCAAGCGGCTCTTCACCCAGCGCGACGGCGGCGAGGCCCCGTGGCTGGTGACCGTCCGCGACGAGGCCATGCAGACGGCGTTCGTGGTGGACCGCCTGCTCGAACTGCACGAGCAGGGCACGCCGCTGCGCGAAATGGCGGTGCTCTTCCGGGCCGGCTACCTGAGCGCCGACCTCGAAATCGAGCTCGCCAACCGGCGCATTCCGTATGAGAAGTGGGGCGGGCTCAAGTTCCTCGAGGCCGCCCACATCAAGGATCTGCTGGCCTTCGTGCGCATCCTCGAGAACCCGCGCGACGAGGTCAGCTGGTACCGCATCTTGCGGCTGCTTCCCGGGGTGGGCGACGCCACGGCGCGCGCGGCCATCGAACTGCTGGCGCAGCACCAGTGGGAACCCATGGCCATCGGGGCGGTGCGCGCGGCCTCGCGTTCGCGGCCCGGCCTGCTGGCCGTGGCGGCGCTGTTCGACGGCATGCGGCGCGTGGAGCGGCAGGACCGGCCGCACCGCCCCGCCGAAAGCATCCGGCTGGTGCGGCAGCTGTACGACCCCATCCTGCAGGGCACCTACGACGACGCGCCACCGCGCATGGCCGACCTCGATCAGCTCGAGACGATTGCCGCCGGCTACCCCGACCGCGCCACCTTCCTCGCCACCCTGGCGCTCGAGCCGCCGGCGGCCACCCAGGACCTGGCGGTGGGGAGCACCGACGAGGACGACGCGCTCATCCTCTCCACGGTGCACTCGGCCAAGGGCAAGGAATGGGACGCGGTGTTCGTCATTCACGCCAGCGACGGGGTCTTTCCCATGGCCCGCGTGGCCAACGACGAGGCGCAGGTGGAGGAGGAGCGCCGGCTGCTCTACGTGGCCATGACGCGCGCACGCAACGAACTCTACGTGACGTATCCGCTGCACAGCTACGCCACGCGCATGGGCGCCGACTTCGCCTACTCCCAGCTCTCGCGTTTTCTCGACCCCGGCGTGCGGCAGACCATGCAGCGGGTCACCATCGGCGAACCTGAGCCGGCACCGCTGCAGCCGCTGCCGGGACCGCGCGAGGGGGCGATCGTCGAGCCGGTGGTGGACTTGCGCGCGTTGCTGCGGGGCACGTTCGGAAACGGCTGAGCGTGCGGCTGCTTGGTATGGAGGAGCCGACGCAGCTCACACGCCCAGAAGCGCCGCCGGTACGACCGCGATACCATCAGGTCGCCGGTAGGCGTGACTACCAGTGGAGATGACGACCGCGTCGAGCAGGGCCTCCCCGAGCTTCGCGCGCAACCAGTGCAGGTGCGCAACGTGCCCGTCATTGATGGCGCTGGCGAGCTTCACTTCGATCGCAACGACGCGGTGATCCGGGCGCTCGACGATCAGGTCAACCTCCCGGCTGCCACCGTGGAGTCGGAAGTGCGACACTCTCGCCTCCGTCGCCTGCGCGTAGACGCGTATCGACTGCGTGACCAGCGATTCGAAGAGCTGGCCGAGCAGGGGGCCGAGGCGCGGCGTGGATTTCTTGCCAGTGTGGGTACTCGAGAGCGGCGACTCACGACCTTCGAGCAGCGCGGCCGTGTCCACCCCTAGCAGAGCGCAGGCGAGCGACGGATCGGCGAGGTGCAGCCGTGGCGCCTGAGCCACCCGACTCAATTCATTGTGTGTGGGCGCCCACCCCGGAAGCGGGTCGACGAGCCACATGCGCTGGAGCGCCTCATGATACTGAAGCGCCGTGACTTTGGACGGGGCATCTTTTCCGCCAACCGCCGCGATGAACGCGACATCCCGCAGCGTTTCCAACGACGTAACGGTGCCGCTCGCGGCCGCGTACGCGGCGAGCCAGCTTCTCAGCATGGCGGGCTTCCGCACCCCCACGCCCTGCTCCACCAGATCCCGCTCGATGGCCTGTGCAAGATACCCGTCCAGCGCGGCGCGATGCGCACGCCCATTCAACACCCGAAGCCCGGGGAATCCCGAGTGCACGATTTCCCGGGCATAGTCGGGGAGCGAAAGTTCGCACTCGCCTCCAATGGGGCTCCGTTGCCCGGTGAGCAATTCGCGCAGCGAGACCGTCGGGGTGACAAGCGAACGCTCCGCCAGCGACAGCGGGCGCATGCGCACGGTAACAATGCGCCCGGCGCCAGAGTGCATCGGCGGCTGGTGCGGGGCCCCCGATCCCGTGAGGAGAAATGCGCCCGGTCTGACGCCATCATCGACGCGACGCTTTACCGCGTCCCAAATCGCCGGTACATACTGCCACTCGTCGATCAGCAGCGGCGTATCTCCCGCCAGCGCGGCATCCGGATCTGCCGACGCCAGCACCGCTCGGCTCGGCACGTCCAAGCGAAGCGCACGCTGCACTCGGCGAATGGCCGTGGCGGTTTTGCCGACGGCTTTCGGCCCTTCGAGTGCGACCGCGGGCAAACCAGTCAACAGCTCGTCGAGTTCGTCGTCGACGATGCGTCGACCGTACTGCTCGCTGGCTTGCACCGGGCCACCTCATAAGCGGAAAGGGGTATGCGCGTCGTTCAGTATGCGGCACACGCTCGTGGCTGGCCGGGAAGCTATGCCATTTCTACCAATATTTCCATACCGTTTGCTTTGGTTATACTAGTCCATATCTACTCTTTCTACTATACCGTTTCTCTCCCTTGGTTTTGACGATGACGGCCCCTCGTGCTCCAGGTCGCCTCTCATCGAGCCCATCATGGACCTGCGCGCGTTGCTGCGGGGCACGTTCGGAAGCGGCGGGGGGTAGCGGCGCAACGGCCGGCCACGGAAGACGCGGAGCGGCTTAGCTTCCCCCCGATGCTCACCACGACCCCAGAGACTCGCATGACGTTCCCCGCCCTCCGTCGCGCAGCCGCCCTGGTGGCGCTCACCCTGCCCTGTGCCTTGCACGCGCAGCCCGCCGCGAAGACCAGGGCCGCTGCCCCGCGCGATTCCTTTGCCCTCACGGCGTCGCTGCCCATGGACCCCGCGGTGAAGGTGGGGACGCTGCCCAACGGTATCCGGTACTACATCCGGCAGAACACGAAACCGGAAAAGCGGGCCGAACTGCGGCTTGTCGTGAACGCCGGCTCCATTCTCGAGGACGACGACCAGCGCGGGCTGGCGCACTTCGTGGAGCACATGGCGTTCAACGGCACGACCAACTTCGCGAAGAACGACATCGTGACGTACCTCGAAGGGATTGGCGTACGATTCGGCGCCGACCTCAACGCGTACACGAACTTCGACGAAACCGTCTACATCCTGCCGGTGCCTACCGACAGCGCGGGCATTCTGGAAAAGAGCTTCCGCTTTCTTGGCGATGTGGCCAGCGGCATCCGCTTCGACAGCAGCGACGTGGTGGCTGAGCGCGGCGTGGTGCTGTCGGAATGGCGCGATGGCCTTGGCGCAGGGGAGCGGCTGCGCGACCAGCAGTTCCCGGTGATCTTCCGCGGCTCGCGCTACGCCGAGCGCCTGCCCATTGGCAAGCCGGACATCCTGGAAGGCGCCAACCCGGGACCGCTCAGGCGGTTCTGGCGCGATTGGTACCGCCCCGACCTCATGGCCGTCGTGGCGGTGGGCGATGCGGAACCGGCGCGGGTGGAGCGCATCATTCGCCAGACCTTTGGCCCCATCCCCGCGCGCCCCACGGCACGCGTACGCCCCCAGGCCGCCGTGCCGGGGCACGACAGCACGCTCGTGACCATCGCGGCCGATGCCGAACTCACCACCTCGAGCGTGAGCGTGCTGTGGAAGCGGCCCGCCCAGGCCACGCGCACGGTGGGCGACCTGCGGCGCGACCTGGTGGAGCAGCTGTACAACGGCATGCTCAACCAGCGCCTGCAGGAGCTGGCGCTCAAGCCGGAGGCGCCCTTCACCGGTGCCGGCGCCAGCAGTGGGGCCTTCGTGCGCGGCAGCGAAATCGTGTCGCTCGACGCCGGCGCCAAGGAAGGGCGCCTCGTGGAAACCCTGCAGGCCGTACTCATCGAGGCCGAGCGGGTGCAGCGCCACGGCTTCCTGGCGTCCGAGCTGGAACGCGCGCGCACGAGCACCCTGCGCGCCTACGAGCGGGCCTTCGCGGAGCGGGAGAAGTCGGCCAGCGAGGCCTTCGTGGACGAGTACGTGAACCACTTCCTCACAGGCGAGGGAGCGCCCGGCATTGCCTTCGAATACGCCGCGGTGCAGCGACTGCTCCCGGCCATCACGCTGGACGAGGTGAACGCGGTGTCGGCGTTGCGCGCCGGGGCCGCGAATCGCGTGGTGGCGGTGAGTGTGCCCGACAAGCCCGGGCTGGCCGTGCCCACCGAAGCGGAGATCCGCGCGGCCTTCGGTGCGGTGGTGGCCGCGACCATCACGCCGTGGACGGAGCGCGTTGCCGAGGGGGCGCTGGTGGCCGCCGTGCCCACGCCGGGACGCGTGGTGAGTGAGCGACTGATCCCGGGGCCCGGCATTACGGAGTGGACGCTCGCCAACGGGGTGCGCGTGCTCATCAAGCCCACCGACTTCAACGCCGACCAGATTCTGGTGTCGGCGTTCAGCCCCGGCGGGGCAAGCCTCGTGGAGGATGCCGATGCCTTCAAGACCTCCCTCGCCCCGGCCATCATCGCCGCGGGCGGCGTGGGCGAGTTCTCCGCCATCGACCTGCGCAAGAAGCTCACGGGCAAGGTGGCCACCGCGCAGCCGAGCATTGCGGACCTCAGCGAAGGCATGTCGGGCGCGGCCAGCCCGAAGGATCTCGAGACGCTCATGCAGCTGCTGTACCTGCGCTTCACCGCCCCGCGTGCCGACAGCACGGTGTTTGCCGCGCAGCTGCAGCAGTTCGAGCAGTTCCTGAAAAACAAGGACGCCAATCCGGCGGCGGTGTTCGGCGACACGATCCAGCAGACGCTGGCCATGGGGCATCCCCGCGCTCGGCCTCTCTCGGCGGACATGCTGCGGGAGCTCGACCTGACGGAGCTGCTGCGCATCTACCGCGATCGCTTCCGCGATGCCGGTGACTTCACCTTCCTCTTCGTGGGCAACGTGACGCCCGAAGCCCTCAAGCCGCTGGCCGAGCAGTGGCTGGGGGCGCTGCCGGCCGGCAATCGGCGGGAAGCCCCGCGGGATGCGGGCCCCCGGCAGTTCAGCGGCGTGATCGACAAGGCCGTGCGCAAGGGCATTGCCCCGCAGAGCCAGAGTGTCGTGCTGCTGGCGGGGGCGGCACCCTGGACGCGCACGGATGCGCACGCCCTGTCGTCGCTGGGTGAGCTGCTGCAGATGCGGCTGCTCGAGCGGCTGCGCGAGGCACTGGGCGGCACGTACTCGGTGAGCGTGAACACCGCCTTCTCGCGTCGCATCCGCCAGGAGTGGCAGGTGGCCATTCAGTACGGCTCTGCCCCGGCGCAGGCCGACACCATGTATGCCGCCGTGCGCGAGGAAATCGCCCGGCTGCGCAGTGCGCCGCCCACGGCGGCCGAGGTGGAGCGGGTGAAGGAGCAGCAGCGGCGTGAGCTCGAGGTGCAGCAGAAGCAGAACGGCTACTGGCTCAATACCATCCGCACGCGCGTGGAGCACGGCGATGCGCTGGACACGCTGGGCGATTACCTGACGCTCGTCAACGGCCTCACCGCCGAGTCGCTGAGTGCGGCGGCGCGGAAGTTCCTCAGTGAGGAGAATCGGGCGCGCTTCGTACTGCTGCCGGAGAAATAGTCGTTCGGCGGGTGGGGGAACTGCTCGTGGGAGGCCACGGAGTCACGGAGGCACGGAGATAGATCAACGATTGCGGTTCTCCGAGCCTCCGTGGCTCCGTACGCTCCGACGAGCTGTTCAACGATCTCGTCGCGACACGGAATCCCGGTGCGCCGCAATCACCCGCCGGATTGCCTCGCGAATGTTGCCACCGCTCGCGGTGTAGACCGAATCGAACCGATCCAGCCGCTCGGCGTACACGCGCCGGGACATGAGCACGGCGTTGTTGAGCGGCACGCGCTCCACCCAGCCGGCGGGATAGGTGCGGAGCTGCGGCCCCACGGAGTCGACGAGGCGACGCCGGGCGCGCGTGTACACCGTGTCACGCGCCGCAATGCGCGGGGTCCGCGCTGAATCGGGCAGCATCGAAAAGACGCTGTCGATTTCCTGTGCCGTGCGCTCCCAGAAGGCCCCAAGCAGCAGATCATCGTGCCATTCGTCCTGCGCCCGGCGCAGCAGCGCACTGTCGCCGCGGGCCCGGAAGAAGTGCTCGGCGCCGCGTCCCCCCACGAAGGTGGCGAAGCTTTCGTTGAAGCTCACCTGCCCCTTGGCGAAGAAGGTGGTGTGCAGCAGTTCATGCAGCACCGTGTTCACCAGCGTGACGCTGTCCGCCTTCACCGTGGTGCTCACCAGCGGGTCGTTGAACCATCCCAGCGTACTGAAGGCGCTGGCGGGACCCACCGTGACATCGTACCCCTCGGCACTCAGTGCCTCCGCCGTTCTCCGTGCCTCCGAGAAATCGAAGAAGCCCTTGTACGGAAACCGCCCCACCACGGGGAACCACCAGGTCTTGCGCTCGAGACGGTCGGGGTACGCCGCGGACACCACGAGCACGAGCGTGTCCCGATCGAGCGGCGAGAATGTGGTGAAGCTTTCCTCGACCTTGAGGCGCAGCGAATCGGCCGCGAACTGCCGGGCTTCGAGCACGAGGGCCAACTTGGCGCGCAACGCCGGCTCCGTGGACTCGCGCGCCACGAGCCGGGGAATGGGCTGGCGACGGGCCAGGATGCGGGCTTCTTCGTATGCCGCGCGCGACAGGTAGCAGCCCATCGGTGTCAATCCGAGGAACGCCACCAGCAGAAGCGCGCTGACCGCGCCGAGCTGCTTGAGCAGCCGCCGCCACTGTGTCCTGAGGTACATCCGCAAGTCCTGCCGCGGGTCAACCGGCTGAGGTATCATTCGGGGTCATGTCGTTCGTTCACCTGCACTGCCACTCCGAATATTCGCTCCTCGACGGGGCGAATCGTATCGATGATCTGATCAAGCGCGCCCAGCATTACGAAATGCCGGCGCTGGCGATCACCGATCACGGTAACATGCATGCCGCCTGGGAGTTCCAGGAGAAGGCGAAGAAGGCCGGCGTGAAGCCCATTCTGGGCATGGAAGCGTACGTGGCCCCCGGCGACCGGCGCACGCGTGGCCGACCGGCGCCCGGCGTGAAGCCCTACTATCACCTGGTGCTGCTCGCGCGCGACCTGCAAGGCTACAAGAACCTCACGAAGCTCACGTCGCTGGGTTACACCGAGGGGTTCTACACCAAGCCGCGCATCGACCGGGAACTGCTTGCGCAGTATTCCGAGGGGCTCATCGTGACCTCGGCCTGCATGGCGGGGGAGGTGGCGGGGCACCTGCTGGACGACCGCATGGACGAGGCGCGGGAGGCCGCCGCCTGGTACGCCGAGCTGTTCACGGGGCGCTATTTCCTGGAAGTGCAGGCGCACACGAGCGAGGGGCAGAGCCGGCTCAATGCCAAGGTGCTGAGCCTCGCCGATGACCTCGGCCTGCCGGTCGTGGCCACCAACGATGCGCACTTCCTCACGCACGAGGATCACGACGCGCACGACGTGCTGCTGTGCATCGGCCTGGGGAAGGACCGGAACGACAAGGACCGCATGAAGTACGACGACGGCCTCTACTTCAAGAGTGCCGACGAGGTGCGTCCGTTCTTCCCCGGCCGTGAGGATGTGCTCACGAACACGTTGGCCATTGCCGACGCGGTGGACGTGCAGTTCGCGAAGCAGTACTACGTGCCGAACTTCCCGCTGCCGGAGGGCGTGGCGACGGAGAACGACCTGCTGGTGCAGCTCGCTACCGACGGTGCGAAGGCGCGCTACGGCGATCCGCTGCCGGCCGAGGTGCAGGAGCGGCTCGACTACGAGCTCGGGGTCATCACCAAGACCGGCTACGCGGGCTACTTCCTCATCACCGCCGATTTCATCAAGGCGGCACGCGACCGCGGCATTCCGGTGGGACCGGGGCGCGGGTCGGCGGCCGGGTCGCTCGTGGCCTATGCCACGAAGATCACCGATGTCTGCCCGCTGGAGTTCGACCTGCTCTTCGAGCGCTTCCTGAATCCGGAGCGCGTGAGCATGCCCGACGTGGACGTCGACTTCTGCTTCGAGCGGCGCGGCGAGGTGATCGACTACGTACGGCAGAAGTACGGCAAGGACAGCGTGGGGCAGATCGTCACCTTCGGCACGATGAAGTCGCGCGCGGCGGTGAAGGACGTGGGGCGCACGCTGGGGTTCACGCCGGCCGAAACGGATGCGCTGGCGAAGCTCATTCCCAACGCGCCCAACCACTCGCTCACGGTGGCCGAAGCCATCGAGCAGGTGCCGGAGGTCAAGCAGTTCTACCAGACCGACGAACGGTACCGGCAGCTGCTCGACTTTGCGGTGAAGCTGGAAGGGCTGTCCCGCCATACGGGGGTGCATGCCGCCGGGGTGGTCATTGCGCCGGGCCCGCTGGACGAGTTCGTGCCCATCTGCACGCAGTCCACCAAGGGCTCGGGGGGGGCCGGCGACGAGCGCGTGATCGTGACGCAGTACGACATGACGGCGCTGGAGAAGGCCGGCATGCTGAAGATGGACTTTCTGGGGCTCACCACGCTCACGGTCATCACCGACACGATCAAGGCGGTGAAGCAGCGCACCGGCGTGGAGGTCACGCTCGAGGAGCGGGGGTTCACCGACGAGAAGACGTACCAGGTGCTGCGCGCCGGCCGCACCGGCGGCGTGTTCCAGTTTGAAAGTGCGCTGGCCACCGACGTGCTCAAGCGCATGCGCTGCGACCGCTTCGACGACCTCGTAGCGTCGAACGCCCTGCTGCGCCCGGGGCCGCTCGACGCCGGCATGCACAACGTGTACATCCGCCGCAAGCGCGGGGAAGAGCCCACGGTGTATCCGCTGCCGGAGCTCGAGCCCATTCTGTCCAACACGTACGGCGTCATCACCTATCAGGAGCAGGTGATGCGTATCGCCCAGGTGCTGGCGGGCATCTCGCTGGCCGAAGCCGACGTGTTGCGCAAGGCCGTGGGCAAGAAGGACGCGGAGCTGATCAGGAAGGAGCTGGGCAAGTTCACCGAGAAGGCGATCGCCAAGGGGTACGACAAGAAGATCATCGAGGAGCTGGCCGGCCAGATCGAAACGTTCGGGCGGTACGGATTCAACAAGTGCCTGGTCGGCGAGACGGAGATCTATGACGCGGCGACCGGCCAGCTGGTGCGTATCGCCGACGTGTACGAGAAGTGCGCCACCCTGCGTGCCGTGGCCACCTGCGACGTGGACTCTCTCCGTCTGACGCATGGGCACGTGCTCGACGTGATGGACAACGGCGTCAAGCCGGTGTTTCGCCTGCGCACGGAGTCGGGGCGCGAGATCGTGGCCACGGGCAACCACCCGTTCCTGATGATCGACGGGTGGCGCAACCTCGACGCGATCGCGGTCGGCGAGCACATCGCCGTCCCTCGCACGTTGCCGAGCGGCCCCCGCACCGCGTGGCCGGAACACGAAGTCATCGCGCTGGGGCATCTGCTGGCCGAGGGGAATCTCGGCCACCCGAGTGGCGTGTACTACTACAACCAAGACGAGACGTCGGTCGGCGACTTCGTCGACGCCGCCGAGCGCTTCGAGAACGTCCGGTGTACACGGACGACCCACAAGGGTACGGCCTCGATCTACACCGGACGCGTGGATCGTGCCCAGCCGAACGGGATTTTCGAGTGGGCGCGCCGTCTGGGTCTGCTCGGCAAAACCGCAGCAAACAAGGAGGTCCCTGCTGCGGCCTTCGCCCTGCCGGACGAGCAGATCGACGTGCTGCTGGGTCGCATGTGGGATGGCGACGGCCACGTGAACGCCGAGGATCGCTCGGCCTACTACGCCACGGCCTCGAAGCGGCTCGCGCAGCAGGTGCAGCATCTCCTGCTGCGGCTGGGCATCCTCGGACGCGTGCGCGAGGTGACGTTCGGCTATGCGCGCGGTCCACGCGTCGGCTATCAGGTGTTCGTCACGGGCGCGGAGAACCTTCGCCCGTTCGCCGAACGCGTGGGCGTGCATCTGGTCGCGCCCGCGAAGCGTGCGACCATGGCGGCGATGCCGGTCACCGCGATGCAGGGACCCTCGAAGGATCTGGTACCGGTCGGTCCCGTCCGCGAGCTGGCGCGTGCGGCGAAGTCGCGTCGGGGCGATACCTGGGCCGCGGTGGAACAGGGGGCCGACGTCTCGGCGCGGGACCTCTATCCAGTGGGGACCAACCCGGCAAAGATCGGCTTCACGCGGGGCGTGGTGAATCGACTGGCGCAGTACTTCGGTGACGCGGCGCTCGAGCGGCTGGGCGACAACGACGTCCTGTGGGACCGCGTGGTGTCGATCGAGGCCGCTGGCGAGCAGCGCACCTACGACCTCGAAATCGCCGACACGCACAACTTCGTGGCGAACGACATCGTCGTTCACAACAGCCACTCCGTCGCCTACTCGGTCGTCGCGTACCACACGGCCTTCCTCAAGACGCACCATCCCGCCGAGTTCATGGCGGCGCTGCTGTCGTCGAACATCGGGAAGACCGAAGAGGTCATCAAGTACATCGCCGAAGCCCGCGAAATGGGGCTCGAGGTGCTGGCACCGGACGTGAACGAGTCGGGGTGGCGGTTCACCGTGGTGGGCGACCGGCGCATTCGCTTCGGCCTGGGCGCCATCCGCAACGTGGGGCGCGGCGCCATCGATTCGCTGCTGGCGGCGCGCGCCGATGGCCCCTTCACCAGCCTGTACGACCTGTGCACCCGCGTGGACCTGCGGGTGTTCAACAAGCGGGTGTTCGAGGCGCTCATTGCCGCCGGGGCCTGCGACGGCCTGGGGGGGCACCGGGCGCAGCTCATGGCGGCGCTCGACGCCGCCATGAGCGAGGCCACGCTGCAGCAGGAGGAGGCGGAGAAGGGCCAGGTCTCGCTGTTCGGTGATCTGCTGGGGGGCCCCGCGGAGGAGGCGCACCGGCCCTCGGGGGCACCCACCCTGCCCAACACGCCGCCATGGATGGAAAGTGAGCGGCTGCAGCGCGAGAAGGAGCTGCTGGGGTTCTACATCTCCGGTCACCCGCTGGAAAAATACCGAACGGAGTGCGAACTCTTCGCCTCGCACACCGTGGCCCAGCTGGGCACCTGGGTCCCCGAGGCGGTCACCATCGGGGTGGTGGTCACCGCCATCAAGAAGCAGATCTCGAAGCGCTCCGGGAATGAGTTTGCCCGGTTGACAGTCGAGGATTTTTCCGGATCTTCCGAGGTGCTGGTCTTTCCGGAAGCGTGGGGGGTCATTGCGGAGCGGGTGCGCCCCGACGTACCTCTCCTGCTCAAGGGCGGCTACTCCAAGAAGGATCAGGGCGTCGAAAACGCCACGTTCATCGTGGACGGAGTCACGCGCTTCGAGGAGGTGCGCGCCAGTGGGGACGTGGCGGTGGCGATCGACCTGGCTCCTGGGCTCGATCTCCCCGCCGCAATCATGGAGGATGTCCGCGCGAAGGTGGAGTCGCACGAAGGATCGGCTCCACTCGAGCTGCACTGGCGCGACGCGAACGGGCGGGCGGTCCGCTTCCGGTCGAGGTCGCTGACGGTCACGGCATCCCCCGCAATTCTTTCCGACCTTCGCGCGCTGCTTGGCGCCGACCGCGTGCGCCTGGTGCGCACGGGTGGCTGACGAGCGGCACGTGAGCTTTCCAGGATAGCCATGGCTGCTGCCCCTGTTCTCGAGTTCGAGCGCCCCATCGCGGAACTCGAAAAGCAGATCGAGGAGCTCAAGCGACTCGCTGCCGACCAGTCCATCGACGTGACGCGCGAGATCGCCCCGCTCGAGCAGAAGCTGGGTGAGGTGCGCGTGCAGATCTACCAGAATCTCACGCCGCTGCAGCGGGTGCAGGTGGCGCGCATGTCGCGCCGTCCGTTCACGTCGGACTACATCCGGCACGCCTTCACGGACTTCATCGAACTGCACGGCGACCGCCTGTTCCGCGAGGACGCGGCCATCATGGCCGGCTGGGCGCGACTGGACGGGGAAACGGTCATGGTCATCGGCCACGAACGGGGCCGCGACACGAAGGAGAATCTCAAGCGCAACTTCGGCATGCCCCACCCCGAGGGCTACCGCAAGGCGCTGCGCCTCATGAAGCTGGCCGAGAAGTTCCAGGTGCCGGTGATCACCTTCATCGACACGCCAGGGGCGTGGCCGGGGCTGGGCGCCGAGGAGCGCGGCCAGAGCGAGGCGATCGCGCGCAACCTCCTCGAGATGAGCAACCTGCAGGTGCCCATCGTGGCCACCGTCATTGGCGAAGGCGGGTCGGGCGGCGCCCTGGCGCTAGGCGTGGCCGACCGCGTGCTCATGCTCGAGAACTCGGTCTACTCCACCATTTCGGTGGAAGGCTGCGCGGCCATCCTGTGGAAGGACGGCAAGAGCCCCGAGATGCGCGAGAAGGCGGCGTCGGCGTTACGCATCACCGCCACCGACCTGCTCGAACTGCGGATCATCGACGAGGTCGTCAAGGAGCCAGCCGGCGGGGCGCACTCCGATCACCTGACCACGGCCAAGTCGCTGCGCGATGCGCTCGTGCGCAACATCGAGGAGCTGCGCCGCCTCAAGCCGGACAAGCTCGTGCGCCGCCGCCGTGAGAAGTTCCTGCGCATGGGTCAGTTCACCGAATAGCGGCCCGCGGCGTGTCGCATCTCATCGAGGTCGCATTCCGGGGCAACCGGAAGGAGTTCTTCTCGTGGGACGGCGACGCGCCGCCCCCGCTGCGCGCCGGCGTCATCGTCGAGGCCGACCGCGGCGAAGACTTCGGTCGGGTCCACGCCACAGGCGAACTTGCCGAAGTACGCTGCGCGGGGTGCGCGCACGGCTGCGGCACGGCCCCGCCGCCGCGCAAGGCGCTGCGGCTGGCCACGGCCGACGATGAACGCCTCGACCGCGAGCTGACGGCCGACAACGAACAGGCGCGCCGCATGTCGATGGAGCGGGTGAAGGCCAACGGCCTGGTGATGAAGCTGACGGACGCGGAGTGGCAGTGGGATCGCCGCAAGCTCACGATCTACTTCACGGCCGACCGGCGGGTCGATTTCCGCGGGCTGGTGCGCGACCTGGCCGCCCTCTTCAAGTCGCGCATCGAACTCAAGCAGATCGGCGTCCGTGACGAGGCGAAACGTCTGGGCGGCGTCGGACGCTGCGGTCGCGAGTACTGCTCGGCGAGCTGGCTGCCGGATCTGCGTCCGGTCAATCTCGGGGTCGCCAAGGACCAGAAGCTGTCGCTCAATCCGCAGCAGATCTCCGGCGCGTGCGGGCGGCTCATGTGCTGCCTGCGCTACGAGCACGAGTTCTATGTGCAGAGTCGCCGGCGCTTCCCGAAGGAAGGGAAGATTCTGCTGACCACCCGCGGCGAGGAGAAGGTGATCGCCTGCGACATCTTCAACGAGCGGGTCACGCTGCGCACGGTCGACGGGGACACGCGGGTCGTGCCGCTGGCCGAGCTCAAGGGGGAGATGGGAGGGGCGGAGCACAGCGGGGGCACGGAGGAGCGGGGACTCGCGGCGTCGACGGCGGAATACGCGATCGAAACGGCGGCGGCGATGGCGGAACTCGAACCGCAGTCGATGTCGATGCTCGACACGATGGAGTTCGAGGCGTTCACGGTGGCGCAGTTGCTGGAGGGGGCGCCGGCACTGGCCGAGATGGTCGCGGAGTCGGTAGGCGAGGCGGCTGCGGAAAGCACGGCACCGGCGGTGCCGGTACAGGCCGGCGAGGCGGGGGCGAGTGCGGGCGGCGAGGCGGGGGAGGCGCCGAAGCGGAAGCGCCGTCGGGGACGGCGCGGGGGCCGTCGGCTGCGTGCGGCTGAGGAGCGCCGTCGGACGGAAACCGATGGCACGGCCGATGGCCAGTCGGCCGTTGACGACGGTGATGACGTCGAGGGTGACGACGACTGAGTGGCCGTGGCCGTGAGGCGGGAATGGCAGTCTGGGGTGGTTGGGGTCGGGGCACTGCCACCGCAGTCGGGGTACAGCCACCGCAGTCGGGGCACTGCCACGGCGGTCGGGGTCTGAACCCCGGTCGGGGTCGTGGCGGGGCCCGGGTTTGGTCGGTGTCTGGGGCGACGTCTGGGCGCGGGGACCGGCAGCGCCGGTCGGGGTCAGCGTCTGGGGGAGCGCGGCGCTGCGCTGGCGCGGGTTGGGGTCGGCTGCGGTGGGGCGGTCGCGGCCTCGGCTGGTGTCGGGGGGCGCGACGCTGCGCTGGCGCGGGTCGGGGGGCGATCAGCGGCGGGAAGGCTGTTGCGCAGAGCGACGAGCATGCGCTGAATCGTTGCGAGCTGGTCGCGAAGGTCGAAGACGTCGCGTGCGGAGAGCGCGTCGCGATCGAGCAGCGCGGCCAGGTGTGCATCGGTTTCTGCTGCGGACCCGAGTGAGATATCGAGGTGTCGGCGGAACTGCGCGTTGGTCCGAAGCCCGCGCCCTTCGGCCACGTTGGCGCCAATGGACAGGGACGCGCGTCGTACCTGGTCGACGAGGTCTGCTCCGGACTCGACCGAGACGCCGCGGGTGAGCTCGTGAATGCGCACCGCCAGTGCGTTGGAGAGCTGCCAGACCTTGAGATCACGATGTGTAGGCATGGCCCCACTGTACATGCGCGGCGCCTGTCGAGTCTCACCATTTCTACGGCAGTTCGCGCACGGCGACGCAGCGACGAGCGGTCGGGGTCGGGGTCGGGGGTCGCCTGCGGCGGCTGCTGGGGTCGGGGTCGGGGGGGCGGTTGGGGGGCGCGACGCTGCGCTGGCGCAGGT
>NZ_JAJTHI010000054.1 GCF_021298855.1 Gemmatimonas sp. | reverse complement strand
GTGGAGGAGGTGGGAAGGTAACGCCGCCGGCACGCCACGGCGGCCATCAGCCGTTCGGTGGGCGCGACGCCGACGCGAGGCCGACGCGAGGCTCACGAGAGTGGGCAGTGCATCACCCAGGCAACGGCGATCGACCAGATCTTCACCCACCTCCGGCCCCGCGCCGCCCGTGCGGCGGACGGCGGGCTACGGAGCCCCCCATCGACGTGGGCCGTCACGAACCCCGGCCCGACACGCTTCCCGCGCCCGTCCGTTCGACGACTAGTCGATCCACCCTGATCGAGTTCCCTATCCGACTGGGGCGGCGGTGGTCCCTGATTCGGTGCGGCGGCGGCGGGCTGCTCGAAGGGGCCGACAAGGGCCAGCCCGGCCGTCCTGGCGACGCCGCCGATGACGGTGCGGCGGTGCACGGTGGGGGGCATGGGGGAGGGGCGTAGGGGCGACGTGATGCGATGCGTCGCCCCTGTGTGTGCGGGTGCCGTTATGAGCCCGGCTGGGCGATCGAGACGCTGCCGATGGTGAGGACGCCGGCGCCGAGGCTCTGGACGCGGATGCGGTTCACGCCGGCCACGAGATTGGCGACGATCGTCGTGGACGCGGAGCGCGAGAAATCGGCGGCGCCGAAATTGTTCCACGCCGTGGCCGTCCTCACGGCGTTCAGCGAGGCCGCGGCCACCGTGCCATTGACGCTCACGGAGAAGGCCGGCTTCACCCCGGAGAGCCGATACTGATTGATGCTGATCTCGTAGCGGCCGGCCACGTTGGCGGTCACCGGGAAGTCGCCGGCTTCACCGGCCTTGTCGAGCTGCGTGGCGCTGCGGACGGCGGAGTTGTACGCGATGCCCACGAGGCTCGCTCCGTTCAGGTTGGTGACCTGCCAGTAGCCGGACGCCGCACAGTTCCGAGCAGGCGTCACCCTGCCGAAGCAGGTGCCCGGCACGACAATGGGCAGCTGGACGGTCGCCACGCGATCGGTGCTGTCGAACGCCCGAACCACGAGCTGCAGGTTGCGCCCCAGATCGATGGAGCTCGGGAATCCCGTCCACATGAAGGTGAAGGGCGCGGCGGTTGAATTGCCGAGGTAGCTCTCGGTCATGCCGAGGTAGCCCATGGCCCCGATGGAATACTCCACGCGCACGACACTGGCGTTCGTGACGACCCGAATGGGGGTTCCCGGCTGCAGGGTCGATCCGAAGCCCATCCCACTGATCACCACCGTGGGCATGGGGGTGGCGGGGGCGGCGGGCGCCTTGGCGGCGGCGGCTGACAGCGCAGCCGGGGTCGCTGAAGACGGGGCCGTCACATCGCTCGAGGGCGAGCAGGCGGCGGCGCCAAGTGCAAGTACCGCGAGAGTGCGACGCATGGGCAATCGAGGGATTGAAGTCGGGTCGCGCGTGGACGCACCGAACGATTCGGCGCCACCGGGACCGAATGGAGACGTTACCTCGCCAAGGGAGACCCGGCTAGCATTGGCGTTGCTAGCGGCTCGCCGGCAACACCGTCACCGCGATCGTGACCCGCTCGGCGGGCGGCACGCCGACCTCCCAATTACGTCGGTACACGAGCGAGAGCCGGGCCTGACCGGCGGCGATGGCGTGGAAGCGGAGCGTGGCGGTCCCACCAGCCCCGGGCATGGGTGGCTGGTTTGCAGGAGGCGCATAGATCAGCTCGCCAGACGCCCGGAGCACGCGCGCGTCGGGGATGCTGTCGAGTTCCCACGCGAAGCCGGTCGACGGGTTCGCGGGAAGCATCACCGCCACCGTATCGCCCACGGTGACCGCAACCGGTCCGGAGGCGGTCACGGTCACATGCCGATACCCGGGCGTTTCGTCACTACTGGGCATGCCGCACCCCGTGATTGCCAGGGCGAGGGTGAACATCGTTGCGGCGCGGGCGGCCGCACGCGCCATGCTGCGTGTGCTTGCCATGGGAGCCAGCCTTCACGGTCGGGGAGGTGGAGTTGTCTACCCGGAAAAGCTACCGTGCGGACAGCGCTGCGCACCGCATGCCCTGCCGCGTGTCTCGCCACTGTCACCCGGTGTCTTCCGTCGTGACTGCCGCATCCATGCGCTTGCTGATCGGCTGCTGGGCGGACCGAATGAGACACCGACGGTCTCGGCTCCCTGATACATGAGCCACCGCATCGGCACGTGGGCGAACAAGCACCGGGTGCGCGGGAACAGCAACCAGTCGCCCGACTATGCCTACTGGAATCACTTCCGCATCGTCGCGACGGTCGCGCCCGAGCGGCGCACCGCGGTGTTTTCCGCGTGGCTCGACAATCGGATGGTGCTCATTGGTGAGAGGCGTCCGGATGCCGGCCAGTTCCGCGTCGATCATGCGGCGGACGGCTTCGAGCGCGACACCCTGGCGTTATCGCATGTCGCGGCGCACGCCGGTGCGGGCCGTCGATCAGCGGGTGACCGTCGAGGCCGCGCGCCACATCCGCAGGGTGGGCCCCGCCCGGACGTGGGTCTACCTGCAGTACACCGACGACATGGGCCACGACCACGGCGACAGTGAGGCGTTCGACGCCGCGGTGCGCGGCGCCGACGCGATGGTCGGCCGGATCACCCACCTCCGGCCCTGCGCCGCCCGTCAGTCGGTCCTCGCGCGGCCCGCGATCGCGCGGTCCGTGATCGCGCCCTCTCCCCCACGGAGAGTCGACCCGCTCCGATTGCAATGCCTGTCCCATCGACCACGTGTTGC
>NZ_JAJTHI010000014.1 GCF_021298855.1 Gemmatimonas sp. | reverse complement strand
GCGCCGACTGGTGCCGGGGTTGCCGCAGGTGAACGCCACGCTCGACGAGGTAAGCCAGATCCGCCGCATGCTGCACGCCCTCCGCGCGCACCATCTGCGCCAGCGCGGGAAGCCATAGCCGCGCGCACCACCAACGGAAATCGGGCGCGCCGCACAGCGGTCGCGCCCGCCCCTTCCGCATCCCTGCCGTCTGCGCACTGTGGTTCCTGCCGTCTGCCGTCTGCGATTGAAACGTCTGCGGTTGAACCGTCTGCAGTAAAGCCGTCCGCGGTTGAACCACCTGCAGCTGACCCGTCTCAGGCCGCCCCAGCGCCTGCTACGGCCTCCACGTCCCCTGCCCCACCTGCGGCACGAACTTGTCCACGCCGTGCTCCTTGTACTCGAGCGTCTTGCCCAATTCCGCGCTCTTGTACGCATGCATGAGGATGCGTACCACGTCCAGTCCGTCGTGCCAGGTGAGCAGCGGCTTCTCCTTGCCCAGAAAGGCCCGCACGAAATGCTTGTTCTCGGCTTCGTAGCCGTAGGCAATCGCTTCGTTCACCACCACCGGCATCTGCCCCTGCTCCGCCATCTGCTTTTCCACGATGTCTTCGCCCGTCTTTCCCTTCACGGCGCGTGAGAAAAACAGGTTGAGCCCGCTGTCGAGACTGTTCCACTTCATCGAGTACTCGGGGCCGAGCAACTCGGCGCTCAGACGCAGGCCGGGGCCCACGAAACTCCACGACGTGGTGGCCTCGCCAATGGCGATCCGGCCTTCCGGCGTCTCGAACTCGATGTGGACGCTCGCGAAGTCCTCCGATGGCGCCTTGAGATAGTCCACCTTCATGTCGCGCTTGAGCTGCGCCGCGTATTCCTTGCGCGTCCACTTGAGTGACGCGATGTGCCCCGTGATGCGCTTGACCTTGAGATCGCCCAGCGGCTTGCCCGGCTCGGAGAGCAGCTGGCGCACGACGAGCGCCGAGTGGCACATCATGTCGTTCAGCACGCCACCGCCCTGCTGCACGCCGTTCCAGAACCACGGGCCGTGCGGACCGCTGTGCTCTTCGGCCGCTCGCGCCAGGTACGGGCGCCCGGTGGCAGTCGCGCCCCGCTTCCACAGAATGTCGTGGCCGGCACTCACCTGCGGTGAAAAGAACTGGTTCTCGAGGTAGCCGTGCATGATACCGGCCTTCTCCACCAGCTTGAGGATGTGCTTGGCCTCCGCCACCGTGCGCCCGAGCGGCTTCTCACAGGCGATGCCCTTGAGCGTTCCCTTGCCGCTGGTGACCGCGTGCACGATCTCCTCGACGTTCTCGATGCGCGCGTGATTGGGACCGTTCAACCAGATCGCGTCGATGTGCGGATCGGCAACCATGTCGGCGATGGTCTTGTACGCCTTGGCCTCGCCGACATCCAGCTCGCGCGCATACGTCGCGGCCGATGCCGCGTTCCTGGCATTGGGGCTCCACACGCCGAGCACGTCGGCGTCGCGCACATGGCGGAAGCTCTGCATGTGAAAACGCGCGTTGAAGCCGGATCCGATGAATCCGATACCGAGGCGATGACCAGACATTGCGATCGGGTGTTCGGGGGAGTTCGAGGAGGGTGGAACACGAGCCACGGTCGAACCTACCACCGGGCGCCCCGAAGCGCACAGGGCACGCGCCGCCCGCCGGCATCACCCAGCGCGCGCCCGTTCCCGCTCGACCAGTACCCGGCGCAGGATCTTGCCGGAGGGTGACTTGGGAATCGCCTCCACGAACTCCACCTGCCGCACCTTCTTGTAGGGCGACACCCGCTCGGCCACCCACGCCATGACCTGCTCGGCGTCGATCTCCCCTCGCTTCACCACGAACGCCTTGGGGATTTCGCCGGCGTCCTCATCCGGCACGGGAATCACGGCCGCGTCGGCCACATGCGGGTTGGACAACAGCAGTGCCTCCAGCTCCGCCGGCGCCACCTGCAACCCCTTGTACTTGATCAGCTCCTTCACGCGATCGACGATGCGGAACCATCCCTCCTCCACCACGGCCACATCGCCGGTCTTGAACCATCCATCGGCGGTGAGGCACGCCGCGGTGGCCTCCGGCTTGTTGAAGTACCCCTTCATGACCTGCGGTCCGCGAATCCAGAGTTCCCCCCGCTCACCCGGCGCGACATCCAGGCCCGTGTCGCTGTCCACGAGACGGCATTCGGTGTTGGGCACCCCGGGGCCCACCGACCCGCCATCCACACGCTCGCCGGTGAAGGGATGGAAGTGCGTCACCGGGCTCGTTTCGGTGAGGCCGTATCCCTGGCGCACAAGGCACCCCACCCGTGCGGCACAGCTATCGGCGAGATCGGCACCGAGGGGGGCGGCGCCGCTCATGATGGTGCGGACGCTCCCCACATCGTATGACGAGACCAGCGGATGCTTGGCCAGGGCGAGAATGATGGGCGGCACGAGGTTCATGTAGCTCACGCGATACTGCTGAATCGTGCCCAGGAACTGCTCCAGATCGAAACGGGGCAGGCTCACGATGGTCGCACCCTGCCGCAGCGTGCCCCCCAGCACCACCACCATGCCGTAGATGTGGAAGAAGGGCAGCACACCGATCACCGTGTCGGTGGGACGGATGCCCACGCCGGCGGCTTCGCACTGCAGCAGGTTGGCGACAAGGTTGCGATGGGTCAGCATGACCCCCTTGGGGACCCCCGACGTGCCGCTCGAATACGGCAGGGCGCACACATCATTGGCGGGGTCGATGGCGACGGCCGGCGGCGTGTCCCCGTGCGCGAAGAGCGCGGCGTATGCCGTGGCACCGGGTGGGGTGGTGCCCAGCACGACGATCTCGCGCACCGTACTGGCGAGTCGCGCGGCCGCCGAGCACTTCTCGTACAAGTCGGCGATCGTCACCAGCATCACGGCTTCGCTGTCGGCGAACTGCGCGCCAATCTCTTCGGCAGTGGCGATGGGATTCACCGTGGAGCAGATCGCGCCGAGAACGGTCACGGCATAGAAGACCACCGCAAAGTCCGGGAGGTTGGGACTCACGAGTCCCACCACGTCGCCCTGGCGAATGCCTTTGGCATGCAGCCCCGCCGCGACCTGCCGGATGGCACGATCCAGCTCGCCGTAGGTCAGTTGACGACCGGTCGCCGCGCAGATGATGGCCGGCTTGTCCGGATGCGCGGCCGCCCGGTGCATCACGAACGGCACGAGCGGCAGGTCGGGGATATCGACGTCGGGGTACGGACTGCGCACTACACGCACGTCATCCATGCGAAAACTCCGGCGGGAGGGGAGGACGGGATCTACTCGACACCGATCTGCTTGCGGACTGCCGCGTTCGGCCCCGCGAACGTGGGGAGGGCCACGTTGCCGATATAGCCCAGATCCTTCCAGCCGGCCGGTGTGGTGTAGAATGCCGTGGCCGTCTGATCACGGATCGTATCGAAGAACTGTGCGGCGAACTGATGCTCGGGCTTCGCCTTGGGCAGGTAGCAAATGTCGTCGCAGATGGCGGTGCGCTGCGCGTTGGTGGCGAGGTGAAAACGCGCACCGAAGCGCGCCTGACTCTCGCGATCCAGCCATGCCAGCCCGCCACGCACCCGCACGAGCGAGGCCTCGCCGCCAGGACGACTGGCCCACTCGTTGATGTACCCTGGTGCCCCCACCGCCGAGGCGGATGGGCTCTTGGCGTCGGCCGGGATGATCATGTCGCACAGCGCGCTCAGTGTCGTGAGCTCACGGAGCGACAACTTCATGGGCCAGTCGGCCTTGGCCACCTGCAGCACGGGGTCACTGGGCGTTCCGCGCGGACCTTTGCGCTTGACCGGCCGCTGCTGCTCGTCGAGCAACGGCAACGGCTCGCGTGAGACCGGCGCCGGCTCCGCCACGGCTGCGTCGGGCAACATGGGGACGACTGCGGCTGCCGCCATGACCTTGAGCGCATCGCGGCGACCCACGCCGCCTGCCGGGTTCGTGCTCTCGTCGCTCATCAGATGTTCCCCTTCTTCAGTTCATCCACCAGATAATCGCAGCTGCGCCACGCCAGCGCGAGGATGGAAAGGGTGGGGTTCTTGTCGGCGTTCGACACGAAGGTGGCGCCATCGGTGACGAACAGATTCTTCACTTCCCACGCCTGACCGAACTCGTTGAGTACCGACTTCTTCGGATCGGTCCCCATGCGCACCGTCCCCACCTCGTGGATGATGGACCCGCCGGCGGCAATGGCCTTGTTGCCGTCGGTCTGCACCGTGCCCTGCACCGTGCCACCCATCTGGGCAATGATCTCGGCGAACGTCTTGTGCATGTGCGCGGCCTGATCGATTTCGTGCTGCGACCACTTCCAGTGGAAGCGCAGCACCGGGATGCCCCATTGGTCCACCGCGACCGGATCGATTTCGCAGTAGGAGTCTTCGTTGGGGATCATCTCACCGCGACCATCGAACCACATGAACGAGCCGTAGTACCGGCGCGCCTCTTCCTTGAACTTCTTGCCGTACGCGCCGCCGGTGAACGATTCGAGGCCGCCGAAGATCCCGGGGCCGGGCATGCTGCGTCCGCCGCCGAACTCGATGTGATAGCCGCGCGCGAAGCTCATCTTGCCCGACGCCTGGTCGCCATACAACCACCAGGGCATGTACATGTGGATGCCGGCCGTCCCGTCTTCGTTGATGGGCGGCAGCCCCTCGAGCCGCGGGATCTGCGCCGACAGGCCGGCACCGACCGTATCCATGAGGTACTTGCCCACCACGCCGCTGCCGTTGGCGATGCCATTGGGAAAGAGCGCGCTCTTGCTGTTGAGCATGATGCGCGATGTCTCGCACGCGCTGGCCGCCAGCACCACCACCTTGGCCGTCACGTGATGATCCACCCGCGTGAGCTTGTCGATGTAGTGCACGCCGCTCGCGCGTCCCTGCTTGTCCACCGTCACCTCACGCACCATGGCGTCAGTGATGAGCGTGACGTTCCCGGTGGCCATGGCGGGCGGAATGAGCACCGTGGTGCTCTGGAAGTTGGCCTTGATGCTGCACCCGCGCCCGCAGTCGGTGGCGTAGAAGCAGGCCATGCGCTGGTCCATGCTCTGTTTGAGCACGCGCTGCGCGAGACGATTCCCGGGATGCAGCTTCTGCGGCAATCGCGCCGAGTCCTGACGCCTGGTGAGCACCGCGCGGTGCGCGGGAATGACCGGGATCTTGAGATGATCACACGCCTGCTTGGTGAGCAGTTCATACGTGCGCGCGGCCGGCGGCGGCTGCAGCACGCCGGGCGACGACCGCGGCGTGTTTTCCAGATCCTCCTCCCCACCGTACACGCCAATGAGCAGTTCGGTCTTGTCGTAGTACGGCGCCATCGTCTCGTACGTCATGGGCCAGTCTTCGCCGAGTCCGTCGCGCGACTTGGGCTTGAAGTCGTACGGGCCCATGCGGAGCGAAATGCGCCCCCAGTGGTTGGTGCGGCCGCCCAGCATGCGCGCCCGCCACCACTGGAACTGCGAGCCGGGCGCCGTGGTGAACGGCTCCCCCGGCACCCGCCAGCCACCGTCCACCGTGGCATCGTAGAAGCCGAACGGTTTGTCCGCGCCACCGGCGCCACGCAGCGGCGCATCCTTGGGCGTCTGGAACATGGGCGTCTCGGTAACCGGGTCGTAATCGCGACCGGCCTCGAGCAACAGCACCTTGAGTCCCTGTACCGACAGCTGGTAGGCGGCCATGCCGCCACCGGCACCCGAGCCCACCACGATTACATCGTACTGCGGAGCCACCTTCGAACGGCGAGCGGACACGCGGATCACTCCAGGGAGGGGGTCAGAGCGAACTCTTGGCGAATCAGAGCGTCTTCAGCGCCGCGGCGCTGGCGGTGATGGACGCAATGGGATCGGTGGGGTTGTCATGCTCGATGAACCAGTGCTGCAACCCCTGCGTGCGCCCCGTGGCGAGAATGGTCTTGAAGTCGATGGTGCCCGCGCCCACTTCCGTCATCTTGCGCTCGGGGGCGGGACCCGCGTCCTTCACGTGCACGGCCACGATACGATTGGGCCAGCGCTTCACGAGGGCCAGCGGGTCCTGGGCCGCCTTCACGGTCCAGTACAGATCGAGCTCCAGCTTCACCGCGTTGCCATCGGTTTGCGTGGTGATGATCTCGTAGCCGGTCGTGCCGTCGACCGGCGCAAACTCGAAGTCGTGGTTGTGATACGCGAACTGCAGCCCCGCCGCCTTGGCCTTCTGGGCGCCCGTATCCAGTCGCTCGGCGAGCCGCTGCCAGTTGGCCTTGCTGCCGCGGTACTCATCGCCCACGTACGGCACCACCACCAGCTTGTGTCCCATGCCGTGGGCGCGGTCGAAGATGGGACCCCAGTCGTTGTCGGTCTTGGGGAGCGCTTCGTGGCTGGAGGGTGCCGTGAGGTTGTGCTTCGTGAGCAGCGCGTTCCACCACGCCACGTCCTTGCCGAACGGATTGAAGAACTCGAGCTCCGTAATGCCGATCTTCGCAATGGCGGCAATCGTGCCTTCGATGTCCTTGGCCAGCGCGGCCCGCACGGTGTACAGCTGCAGCCCCATCCGCTCGATGCGGGGCAGTACGGTGGCAGTGGGCGCCGCCGCGGACGCGGCCTGCGCGAGATGCGGCAGCAGTGCGCTGCCGGCAACACCAGCCGAGAGAAGCCGCAGGACTTCGCGGCGCGACAGCGGAGCAGGGTGCGTCATGTCAGCTCACTCCAGAGGCAAGATGCGTCAGGGCCTCGCCCGTGACACGGTAAACGGTCCATGCATCCTGGGCGCGTGCGCCCAGCTTCTCGTAAAACCGAATGGCATCCACGTTCCAGTCCAGCACGGACCATTCGAGTCGTCCGCAACCGCGCTGCACCGCCACGTGCGCCAAATGCACGAGCAGCGCCGTGCCAATGCCGTGCCCCCGGAGCGCGGGACGCACGAAGAGATCTTCCAGATAGATCCCCGGCTTCGCCAGAAACGTGGAGAAGTTGTGGAAGAACAGCGCGAACCCCGCCACCTGCCCTTCCCACTCGGCCAGCACCACCTCGGCGTACGGTCGCTCGCCGAAGAGCGATGCCTGCAGCAGGGCGTCGGTCGCCTGGCACGCATGCCGCAGCTGCTCATACTCGGCGAGCCCCTCGATCAGCTCACGGATGACGGGGACATCGGCCGGCGTGGCCGGGCGCAGGAGGGGGGACGAAGGCACAGGGCGGGAGAGGCGGAGTGACCGGAGCGGCAACTCCGACAATGTACTGCGCGTCCGCCGCCAGGGGTGGCGATGTCCGCCAGTTTCCCCGCGCCCGAAGCCGCACTCGGCGCGCGCGCGCGGCCGGCGGACGCCGGCGCTCAGTCCCCGGCCCCTTCCGTCGGCCCGCTGGCCGCCGCGCGGTGCCGCGCAAACGCCGCCACCAGTTGATCCCGCAGGTGCTGCATGAGCCGCCGCGCCGTATCCGTGGCCTCGATCGACTCGTGGACGCTGTCGAAGTAGAGGCAGCCCAGGAGCCGGTCCTCCAGCACCAGCGGCAGCAGGACGAACTGGCTGGGATTGAATTCGCGGATCAGCCGATCACGGCCGTAGAGCTTGGCGTCCGCCCCCATGAGCTGCACGAACAGGTCGGTGCGCGACTGCAGGGCTGCGCCGACGGGACCGACGGCGGCAGAGGGCCGGACCACGAAATTGCGCACGAGCTCCGGGCTGCCGTTCCCGAAGCCGACACGACCCCGCACGAACTTGAAGTCCTCGGTGCTGATCCCCAGTACGCCTCGCTCGAACCCGGTCTCGTGCGCGGCCCGCAGGGTGGCCTGCGTCACCAGTCCCACGTCGTTGGCCACCGTGGCATCCCGCCGGCGCTCCACCAGCGCACGGACCGCCGCCCGCAACCTCGCCTCGGTCACGGTGTCGTCGTCCCGTGACTGCAGTTCTTCGCCCAGTCGCGCGAGCGTTGCCGCCTCGCCATTGGAGTCGCCAGCGCCCGCGGCGTGCTGCTCCCGCCGGATTCTCGCCGCGGCCTGGACATCACGCCGCTCGCGGACCCAGGAGTCCACATCCACGCGCATGGCGCGCAGCGTAGGTCCCGCCTCCTGCATCACCGCCTCCTGCAGGTCGGCAATCTCCTGAATGGACAATGAAAGTCGATGCGCCCAGTCGGCACGCAAGGCGGCCAGTGCCTCCTCATTGTCCGACGAACCCGCGCCGAACTGCGCGCGCGTCACCTCGGCACTGCATTGCGTGATCAGGTGCAGCGTGTGGTCGCCGTCCGAGAGGCCGCGGTAGGGGCGCATGGTACGCGCGACATCAGGGGGCATGCCCCAACGCCGCGCCAGCGCCACGCCCACCTCCTCGAAGGTGAAGGAGAACACGGCCGCTTCATCCCCTTCGCGGGGCGACTTCTCCCGCTGCGACCGTTCGAGCCACGTGAGGTACTGCTGGGGCCGGTAGCAGGCTACGAGCACTTCACCCAACCGTCGGAACAGGCCACACAGGTAGGCCAGCTCGGGTTTGGCCCACCCCGCTGCGAGCGAGAGTTGCAGTCCATGATTGGCGGTGATCACGGACTCCACCAGCAGATCACGGACCGCGGGCGCATCCTGTTCGAGTTGTCCGAACACGCTGGTCGCCGACGACAGGTAGTGGACCCGATCGTACCCGAGCAGCATGATCGCCTGCTTCACGGAGGTGATCTGCTGCCGGTTGGACGCATCGCCCCCCGGCGTACCGGTCATGGCATTGGCGATCTTGAGGACCTTGGCGGCGAGTGCCACATCCTGCATGATCGCCTTTTCGAGCAGGGCCATCCGTGACTCGAGGTTGCTGGCCATCTGGCCAATGGCGCGCACATTCTGCACGAACATTGGCAGGTTCGAGGCCGCGCCAACCGTGCGCATGAAGGCCTCGGCCTCCGGCGAGAGGCCGTCGTGCGGCATCGGGTCGCCGACCGGCGCAGTCATTCCGCCGACTCGGCGGGGTTGCTGGGGGCCGACGCGAGATCGACAAGGAGTTGCTGCAACAGGGAGGCCCCCTGTCGGCGCAGGAACGCTCCCACCGGCGAGTTCTGCGCGAACACCGCGATGACCGATGCGGGACTCACGCTGGTCCAGCGCTGCGGCTCGCGGTTCAGGTACCGCGCAAACACGAACCCTTCATCGACGCGCAATTCCAGCGCGCCATCCTGCGGGCAGGTCACCCGCAGCACGGCGCCCCGCTCCTCCAAGGTGGCCGTCGGCGACGGCACCGGCACCTGAATCAATTCACTCATGCCACGTCCTTGGTGCTTCAAGACGAGAGTCGACGGCGCGCGATGGCCTCCACCACAAGGTCTACCACGGCCTGCGCAAACCGGAGGGTCGAGCGGTCGGGCACGGGCCCCGATTCGGCCCGCCCGAAAAAGATACTGCCAATCACCTTGCCGAACACTACCAGGGGAAGGATACCGAATTGGGCAACACCGACGTCCTGCGCCCACCGCCGCTCCGCGGGAGTCAGGGCCCGGTCGGCGGGCAGGTAGAGAGGCTGCCGATGGTGGGTGAGGGCCACCAACGGTTCGTTGAGCGCGCCGGCGGAGTAAACCAGGCGCGGCAGGAGCGCCTCGACGCCCATTCCCAACCCGGAGCGCGCCTCGAGGCGCGAGAAGTCGGACGAGAAGAAGCTCACCACAGCCCGGTCGAAGGGGCCGCTGCGTACGAGCACTTCAAGCGCCTGCAAGATGACGGTGCCAATGGTCGCCCCCGACTGGGCGATGACCGTCTGCTGCAAGTCACGCAGGAGCCGACTGCGTGACGAGAGATCGGGGGGCGGGCGGCGGAGTGGCTCGTCGGCCTCCGGCAGCATCACGGCGCTGCCGAACACGCCATGCGCAGCCTCCCGGAGCGCACGCAGATCCCGTGCGCGCTCGGGGTCGCCCAAATCCAGGTCTTCGTGGAAGACGGCGTGCGTTTCGGTCAAGGCCTCGGCCACGACCCTGGCCACTTGCGGGCGCGTGATGCCCAGCGTGGGCTGGTGCAGGTCGAGCAAGGCGTCGAGCCCGGCGCCGGCACGGGCGCCCTCCGCCGGGCGATACAGCAGTTGCGTGAGGGCGCCGCTGAAGTCGGCAATGAGCGCGGGACGTGCGCGCACCTCCCCGTTGATCACGCGCATCGACTGGCCGATCACCGCCGGCAGGGCCCATTCCGCGGCCACGGCGCTCCCGAGATGGGCATAACTGCACCCGAGCACCATCCGCAGCGCCTCGGCTTCACTGCGCCCGTCATCGCGCACCAGCGCCCGGATCCGTTGGTACTCGTCGAGGAAGTAACAGGCGGCGAGCACCTCACCAAGATTCCGGAACATGCCGCACAACTGGGCCAGCTCGGGATCCTCAAAGCCCACCTGCGTCGCAATGGCACGCGCATGATGCGCGCTCAGCAGGGCGTCCTCCATGAGCCGGCGAAGCTCAGGGGAGCGACGGCGGAAATGCGCGAACAGCACCATGCTGCCAGCCATCTGACGGACGGCCTGGACCCCCAGAATCATGATGGCCTGGGTGGCGCTCTCCGTCGGCAGTCCACCCCGACGGTGCTGGGCGGTATTGGCCGCCCGCAGAACATTCATCGCCAGACCGTACTCGCGCAGAACGACCTCGGTGAGCTGCTGGAGCGACCATTCGGCGTGGTCGACCGTCCCCAACGCCTCGGCCACCTTCCGGGACAGCAGGGGGAAATCCCCCCCTGCCATGATGCGCGCCAGACGCGTACGCACGGCAAGGTCGCTCGAGGCATCCGGAAACGGGTCGGGATCGACGAGAGCATAGGTGGCAATATCCTGCATTGAGGGGAGTATCGTCCGCCGCGGGCCAGGAGTTGAGCCCCCCGATACGGCGCTGGCGCCTCCCAGATGGGCACCCCGCCGTGAACACCGGCAGCACAGCGGACGGCTCGCGCTCCCCCCCGGTCTTCCGTAGGGACCGGGGGCCATGACGCCCTCCCTCGCCGTGGGGCCGGGCGAGGCCCCCCTATCGCCTCACGGCACTCCGATGACGTTCCCCTAGCCCCCCCACCGCCGGCGAGCCCGATGGTAGGCGCTCACGCTGGAGAAGCCGAGCAACGCCGCCTGCTGCGTCGTCGTCATGCGAGTGTCGCCGCGATCGCTGCGGAGGAGATCCTGCCGGGCTTCATCAAGCGTACTGCGATACGTCTGTCCCTCGTCCGCCAACCGACGCAGCAAGGTGCGGTGACTCATGTTGAGCTGCTTGGCCAGGAGTGACGCGGACGGCTTGACGCCGTGCAGCATTGCCTGCCGAAGCACGGTTTTGGCGCGGATGAGAGTCGGCGATGGGGAAGGCGGGTGGGTGAGCCGCGTGACACACTGCTGTTCGAGCAGGGACGACAGCCGGGGGATGGCCTTGGGGAGCGACACGGAGAGTACGGTACGGTCGAACTCGATCGCCGTCCGCGCCGCGCCGAAGGTGGGCGCAACCCCGAAGAGCGCCGCGTGCGCCGTCACGTCACGAGGCCTCGGGTGCGAGAACTCGACGTTTCGAGCGGGCAGCATCGAACCGACAACGGCCTGCAGCCCCGCCCACATGCTGGCCGCCGCGTACTCGGCGGCCGCGCGAACTCCGAGTCGCACATCGGGACCGCTCGATCTCCAGCCGAGTACGACCCGATCCTCGAGGTACTCCGGAAGTGACCATTGGTCCAGACTTCCCCACAGCCGCTGGAAGCGAATGGCACGTTCCAGCGATTCGCCCAGCGTCTGGCTCGTGATCGCCATGAAGCCAATGAGGCCGTACGTTTCCACCGGCACTTGGGCGATCCGCGTCGGCAGAGCAGGATCGTGGTGCCGGCGCATCAATCCTTCCCACATGGCGAAGTACGCCTCGACCGGCAGGAAGCCAACACGGTCGGCGTCATCATCGGCAGCGATACCGAGCGTGGTCCGCTCAAGGCTCACGTCCAGCCCCACCTCCTCGGCCGCACGCAACACCGACGCGAACTTGGCGAGCGACACGACCGAGTTGCCACCACTGTTCACCGCCACGCGCCTTCCACCACGCTCGCCCGGATGCTCCACCATGCCGGAGCGCCATACCGCCCAACGTTGTTACCGCTGCATGCCCCCACCATGTCCCCCGTAAGGCCCGATACGAGAATCTAGCAACGGGGCCTCCGCATGCGGCAAGCCGAACCATCCGAGTGACGCACAGCGGCCCGTTCAGCGGGGGAGTTTCGGCGCGTGGGGCAACGCACTTGAGTCGGCGTTGCGGCCGCTCCCCGGCGGCCCGTGCCCCCCGGGGATGCACGGGCCGCAGAGTCCCCTCGCGCACGGAGTGCTCAGGGGATGGTCGTCGGGAACTTGGTCGCCGCGAGACACGATGTGTTTGGCACCCGCGCCGGGTCCCTGATGAACTCGCGGAAGATGTTCGTGCTGCACGTCTCGCCGAAGGCCAACAGGACGTGCCCCCAACCCGGGACCACCACCTTGTAGGCCTTGCTGAGCGACGGCGCGAGCGCGTCGGCGGTCTCCTTGGGTGTGTTGCTGTCGTGCGAGCCGCTGATCAACAGCGTCGGAATGCTGCTGGCGAACGGGCTCCGGTGGGCCTCGGAGACCCTCGACGTCGGCAGCAGCGCGCACGGGAGCGGCTGTTCGGGAATGGCGGTGCGGAATGCGGGGCGCGCGCCGCCGTTGACGGCATTCCACCGCGCGGTCGTGGCGAGTGGCCCGTAGTCGTAGCAATTCACCGCGATCAAGGCGCCCAGCGCGAGGGTCTGCTGAACCGCCGTTTCATAATCCTCGGCCTGCTCGAGCACTGGCACGAGCGCCGCGAGCTTCTGTTGGTCACCCGTGGCGAGGGCGCGCAGCGCGTACGGGACGTAGGACGCGCCTTGAGCGAACTGGGTCAGCGCGGTGAGCACACGCACGATACCCGACGGGTCCTCGCCCGCCGTCGCCGCTGCGCGCACGATGTCATCGAGATCCCTGGCGGGCGACGGGTACGCCGCCCTACAGGCAGCGTCGGCGGCACATTCCTCGAAGACGCGCCCGAGCGCTGACTCGAGGGCCTTCGGTGAGCTGGGGAGTTGGGCGTCGAACGGAATTGACGAAACACCTTCCAGCATCGCGGTCCGCACGGAGCTGGGGAACAGCCGCATCACGGTCTGCGCCAGGACCGTCCCGTATGACTGGCCGTACAAGTTGAGCTTCTCGTAGCCGAGCGCCTTGCGCAGCGTCTCTACGTCTCGCGCACTCTCCTCGGAATTGTACGCCGCGAGATCACTACCCGCCGCCTGAAGCCGTCTCAGGCACGCCGGAATGTCTTCGTTGTCCTTGCACGTGAGCGACGGCTTCGATTCGCCGGTGCCGCGCTGATCGAAGAAGACGACCTCGCGGCCAGTTGCCCGCGAGGTCCCGAGGCCGAACTCCCCGCCGAGGACCGAGGCGTAGTTGCCGTAGTTGCCACCTGGCCCTCCTTGCAGGTGGACAATCGGATCCTTGGTGACGGTGGTCGTTCCCTTGAGGATGAGGACGGACAGTTGGATCGTCTTGCCGTTGGGTACGGCGTGATTCTCGGGAACCGTGAGTGTTCCGCAGCGCACGGTCGTCCCTTCGGTGAGCCCCGGCGGCAGTGGCTTCGGGCAGGCCGAAGCCACGAACCGTCCCGATTCATCGGGAGTGGGGCCGACAGCGCCGTCCCTGTCGCAGGCGAGAATGCTGGTCCCAAGAGCCATGCCTGTTACGAGGCGCTGGGATCGAAAGAAAGGTGAGATAGGCATACGGGCATAGTGATCGCACGGACGGTATTGCGCCTATGCCCGAATTCGTCATTCTGCTGCCCGTTCACGCCATCTTGCGGTGCCACAGGAGCCGCCGAGGAGGCTAGCCCCCGCCGCCGTAGGTGAATCCCTTCTCCTGCGCGCGACCAACGGCAACAATGCCAGTCGCCATCTGGTGTGCATTCCCAATTTGGTTGGCCACGAGATCGGCGAGGACATCGTCGGGTGGCAGCGACTGGGAGGCGGCGATGGCCTGCACCAGCCCAGCGGTCGTCCCGGCGCAGACCGCAAAATGCACGCCCTGCGCGACCAGCGGCGTCCAGGAGACCCCCTGCGCCGGGCTGTCCCCGCGCTCGGGGTGCAGGAAGGGATTGATGGAGTAAGGCTTGCTGGTTGTTGGGTCCATGGTGCGCAGCTGCTGGCCGAGCAGCGGGTACTTCATCCACATGGCATCGGCAAATGCAAACACGGTCGCCAGCGAGCGCAACACGATAATGGCGCCGAGCTGCGATGGCTTGAGATCGTAGCCGCTGCCGTTGCTGGCAAACCAGTTGCCGCAGAAGCGACCGGCGTTCACGGCACCTGGTGTAGTGAACGCGTCCCACACCATTCGATGCCCGCTGGGCAACGCGTTCATCCACGCATCGGCGGCGTGTACCAGTGGGTCGCCGGCGGTGGCGCGCGGTGCTGCGCTCGGCGTGTCCGGTGGTGCGGCGCGCAGGGTTGAGGCGCCGAGCGTTGAGGCGCCGACCATGGCCCCGGCGCGAGCGAGGAAACGGCGACGGTCGTCGAGCGGGGATTCCGGATCGTGATGCATTCGGGTTCTCGGAGAGGGTGTGCGTGGGGGGCTGCCTCCGGGGGGCGGCCGCCCCCCGGCTGACACGCGTTTCGCTACTTGGCGTCGCGGCTGTTGTCGCCGGGCACGCGATCGATGAGGAGGTTGTAGGGATCGATGCCGGCGCGCACCGGCTTGCGGGGCACGGTGAACTCGGCGCGGACGGAACCGCTGGTGACCTTCACCTTGCGAATGGCGATCGCCTCTCCCAGGCGGGCACCCGGCCGGGGCGCATCGAACAGGCCCACGTCGATGTAGTCGTTGAGCTGCACGGGCGTTTCGGTACCCAGCGAATCGGCGCGGAACTTGGCGGCGGTCCCGATGACCGTGACCTTGAACTGGCCGCCCGGCAGCGGTGTGGTCACCACACTGTCGGTCTTCACGTCCCAAAGGGTGATCGTGTCGAAGTAGTCGTCGACCGCCGACTGGAGCGAGTCCGGGGTGGCCGCGCGAAGGTGGCGCATCAAGTCGAAGGTGGTGGCGTAGGGAGGGCCCTTGAACCGCCCCTCGTCGAGGTAGGCCCGGATTGCCCCATGCAGCGCCCGCTCACCGATCAGATCGCGCAGCGCGTAGAGCGCCAGCGATCCCTTCTGGTACCAGATGTAGCTCTGCAGGTCGACCCGCGTGAGCGGGCGCTCCCCCTTGGATTCGGATGCTCGTCCGCGGAGATACGTCTCAAGCTCGCTCCGCAGGAACTTCTGCGTGAACGCCCGCCCGTGGGCGCGGTCCGTAATGACCAGCGCCGCGTACTCCGACAGCGACTCGGAGAGCATCTGCGACCCTTCCACGTCAGCGGCCATGCGCTGGTACGGGAACCACTGGTGCGCGATCTCGTGGGCCGTGACGAAGTACGGCAGGTCGGTGTCCTCCACGTCGGTGGTGTCGACGCGGGCCACGAAGCCGATGGCTTCCGAGTACGGCACCGTGTTCGGGAACGACTGCGCGAACCCCGCGTAGCGCGGGAACTCGAGGATGCGCAGCTGGCGGTGCTGGTAGGGCCCGAACTCCTGCGAGTAGAAGGCGAGTGACGCCTTCGACGCCTCGATCATGCGCTCGATGTTGAAGCGATGCCCCGGATGGTGATAGACCTCGATGGCGACGTTCTGCCACTGGTCTTTGGTCACCGTCCACCGGGCCGACAGCACCGAGAAGAAATTGTCGATCGGCGCATCCATGCGATACTGGAAGTAGCGTCGACCGTCGCGCGTCCACTCGCGCAGCAAATAGCCCGGGGCCATGGCGATCTGGTCGGGATCGGTACTCACCACCGCCTCGAACGTGGCCAGGTCCGCATCGCTCAGGAACGACTGGCGGTAGAGCGCCACGCTGTCGGTCCGCGGCTTGCCGCGCCGCTGGAGCGGCAGCCCGTACTTGCGGCGGAGCTCATCGCTCTGCAATTCGCTGTTCTGGGCGTAAAAAAACGTCGGGAACTTGTCGCGGTTGAAGAAGGTGCCGTTGTGGACCAGCGAGACATCCGGTTCACCGCTGGGGTAGCCCCGCACGCGGAAGCGCTGCACCGACCGGACCCGCAGGGAATCGCCCGCCACGAGCGGCGTCGCCAGCCGCACCAGGCGCACCCCCCAGGTCGTGTCGGCCTTCAGGATCGTGAACGGCCGGTCGAAGGTGAGTGAGTCGAGCGACACTGCAAGCCCCGGCGCATCGGACGCCACATTCACCAGGATCGTGTCGATGGGCGTCGACAGCCGGTTGACGAGCGTGAAGCGGCTCCCGACACGCGCCTTCCCGGCCGTGGGCTCCAGATCGACATCGAGCGCAATCCCCACCACGCGCGGTACCGGGAGCGTTTCGTACCGGCGCCACGTGCGCTCGTACGCCACTTGCTGACGCTCGCCTTCCTTGCGGGTGGTGTAGACGTTCTCGATGCTGGCGTGGTAGTAGAACACCCCCGCCGCCGCCGTGGCCCCGGCGGCGCCACTGGCCGTCAGCCAGCGCGTGGTCCCCTGCCACCGCCCCCGGGAGCGCCGGACGAACCGCATCACCTCGGCGCCGCGCTGCCAGACCAGCATAGTGAGCCCCAGCAGCAGCACGGCCAGTGCGAGGTTGAAGCCCTGCACCGCCGGATAGGCGCGCAGGTATGGCCCCACCCCGTTGAGATCCGACCAGGTCATCGCCGGCGACGTCCCCAACTGGAGCAGGCGGTAGTTGTAGCCGAGGTTGATCGTGACGATGTTGCCGGCCCAGATCAGGATCATGATGACGTGGCCGAGCGCCTTCCGGGGCACAAGTGACTGCACGAGGAAGGCCAACGCCGTCATCGTGAACCAGCCGGGGAAGTCGGTGAGGTACACGTACAACGCATAGACCTTCAAGTCGATGACCGGGTACCCCTTGAGGATCTGGACCGCCATGCTGCCCAGCATCGACACGGTGGTGAAGGCCAGCAGGAGCAGCATCATGGCCGAGTACTTGCCCAGCAGCACGCTCCAGTCGCGCACCGGCGAGGCGTCGAGTACCTGATCGAGCCGCACCTGCCGTTCGCGCCACACCAGCTCGCCGGCGAAGAAGGTGAGCAGCACGATCATGAACAGCGTGCCGCTCACGACCGACGATTCGGCCATGAGCCAACTCATGGGCCAGCTGCGACTCTGTCCGTTCTGATCGGCATACCACGCATTCATCATGACGTTGATGAAGCCGATGGCGGTGATTGCCAGGAACGGGATCGACCGCAGGAGCGAGTGCGCGTGAAACGCCGTCACGCTGCGCCAGCCGGCGGCGATCGTCGGCGGCGCGTAGGAACGACCGGCGACTGGCGGGGCCGCCGCCGAGACCGTCGCCGGTACGGGGCCCGTGGCCGGCGTCGAAGACTGGTCGCCTCGCCGGGTACGGCGGCGCGACGACACCGCCGCCTCCTTTTCGAGCTTCACGAACCGGAACGCCAGCGCCAGCATCACCGCCCCGACCGCCGACCAGAGCGCCCGGTTGGCGCCAATGAACCCGGCCACCGGCAGCGTCTGCGCATTCCGCTCGGCCGGGGTCCAGTAGCGGGTCACCAGGTCGATCGAGCGGACGCCGAAGGGATCGATGAGGTTCGCCAGCATGTCGCGGTCAAGCTGGCGAACGAGGTCATCGGCAATGGAGTACCCCACCAGCAGCAGGATCCCCGCCACGTACACGGCAAAGTTGCTGCGGGTCAGCGATCCCACGGCAAAGAGCAGACTGCTCAGGAAGAAGACCCCGGGGACGCCCAACAGCAGGAACGGCTGGATGTAGTTCCAGAGCCGCACGGCCTGCAGCGTCTCGGCATCGGTCCACGGCATGACCGACCCCACCAGGGCCCCCAGCGGCAATGCCGCGAAGACCAGCAGCATGGCCAGGAACGCGGCGAGGTACTTGGCGCCCAGATAGGCCCCGCGCGAGATCCGGGTCGTGAACAGCAGCTCATGGACGCCGGTGTCGTAGTCGCGCAGGACCGTGGTGCCCACCAGCGCACTGGTGATGATCTGCCCAATGGCCAGCAGGATGGCGTACAGCTGGGCCAGCTGATAGGGACTGTTCTTCTTGACCTTGCCCAGCGCCGAGCCGACGGTGATGGCGTCGGTGCTGAGAGCGAAGAAGGCCAGCAGGAAGACGATGGCCACGTACAGCCACGTGACCGGGCGCCGGAAGTGACTTCGGAGCTCGAACGCGAAGAGGGGGCCGAACATCAGGCCTCCACCGGCACGCGGCCACCGGCGGCTTCGGCCAGCCGGTGGAAGTACACGTCCTCGAGATCGGGCTCCACGGCCACGAAGCCGTCACCGGGATTGGTCTCGGCGTACACGTGCAGGACGGTGTTGCCGGCGGCAAGGCGCGTGGAAATGACCTGATACTGCTGCCGGTAGGCCTCCGTCTGCGCTCGCGGAACCGTGCGGCGCCAGATGCGTCCGCGCACCTCGTCGATGATCCGTTCCGGCTCCCCCTGCACCACCACCTGTCCCTTGTTGATGATGGCCATCTGCGAGCAGAGCTCGCGCACATCCTCCACGATGTGGGTGGAGAGAATGACCACGACATCCTCCCCGATGTCGGCCAGCAGGTTGAGAAAGCGATTGCGCTCCGTGGGATCGAGCCCCGCCGTGGGCTCGTCCACAATGAGCAGCTTGGGGCTGCCGGCGAGGGCGATGGCGATGCCCAGCCGTTGCTTCATGCCGCCCGAGTACCCGCCGACGCTCTTCTTGCGGACGTCGTACAGATTGACCTGTTGCAGGAGCATCGCGACCAGATCCTTGCGCTCTCCGGGGTTCACGACCCCCTTGAGGGTGGCGAAGTGGTCGAGGATGGCCTCGGCCGGCATGTTGGGATAGAGCCCGAACTCCTGCGGCAGGTAACCCAGCTGGGCCCGCAGTCGCTCCGGTTCACGCAACACGTCGACATCCCGGAACCGGATGCTCCCCGAGTCGGGGGGCTGCAGCGTGGCGATGGTGCGCATGAGTGACGACTTGCCGGCGCCATTCGGGCCCAGCAGCCCGAACATGCCGGGGGGGATGGTCAGCGAGATGTTGTGGAGCGCCCGGACCCCGTTGGGGTAGGTCTTGGCGATGGCGTCGATGCGCAGTGTCATTCGCGGATGTACCTGGCTAGGTGGGGGGGTAGCACACGGTTTCGGGTCGTTACGTGTCCGTCCGTGCGCTGGTTTCACGCCGCGTGGGACCGAAACGCGCCGCCGCCCATTCCTCGCGCGACTCACCCGTGGGAACGGGGAGCGATCATGGCGCCACGACGGGACGGACGTCAGGCACGGGCACCTCCGGCGACCACGCCTCCCCAAGGAGCCGGCGTACCTGGGTGAGGTCCCCATCGATCGCGGCGGCGGCGACCGCCCGGGCGGCGAGGGCACCGATGACATTTCCCGTACCGGAATACCCTCCCAACGCCCAGACGTTGGAGCGCACCTGCTCAATGGCGGGGAGCCCGGTGGAGGTGTAGCCGGCCGACGCCGCCCAGCGATGCGTGATGGGCGCCCGCACCGCGAGTGTGTCGCGCAGGAAGCGCTCGAGATGCGCCTGCACGACCGCTGATGGCGTCGCATCAGTGGTCCATTCACCAGGGCCACCTTTATCCCGAAACCCACCGAGCGCGATCCGCCCATCGGGCAACTGCTGCCAGTACTCGAACCCGTCGCGGTAGTACATGGGGCACGGCACGGTGATCTCGGCGGTAGGGGCCGTGGCCAGCATCTGCAGGCGCGCCGTGCGCACGCGGTCGCGCACTTCCGGTACCAGCTGCTCGAGTCGGCCATCCACCGCCACGAACACACGCCCCGCATGCACGGTCCCGTGCGGCGTGATCACGGCGGTCCCGTGGATGGCGGTGACCGGCGTGCGGGCGAAGAGCGTGGCCCCGTCATTGCGCGCGGCTCGGGCCAGCACGCGACAGCGCATGAGGGGATCGAAGGCGCCGTCGGTCGGGAGAAAGAGCCCCGTCCCATCGGCCCCCTCGTACCACTCGCAGGGCCAACCGTCGGCTCGCAGCGCGTCGTACTGCACGCGGCAGTCCTCGATCTCCGCCGAGGTGGCGGCGATGCGCTTGGACCCGACGAAGCGCACCGTGCCAGGCGCCCCTGCGGCCAGCCGCTGCATTTCCGTGAGCGTGGCGCCGTAGATGGCGCGTGCCCGCTCGTGGCCGTGCCGGGCCACGGCGTCGTGGTAGAAGTCGTAGGTGCCCGCCAGCAGGAAGCCACCGTTGCGGCCGGCGGCGCCAGCGCCCACATCGGTGGCGTCGAGGCCAATGACGCGCTCGTCGCGGCGCAGCAGTTCACCGATGAGCGTCAGCCCCGACCCCCCGAGGCCGATGACGCACGCGTCGGCGCTCACGTTGCCCTGGAGGGATGGCAGCGGCACCCACGCGCCGTCATCCCATACGGGCACGTTGGTCATCGCCGCTTCCAGACGCCCCTCGTGAATCATGGACGGCCGCGCCGCTCAGCGTGGCGGCGCGAACGTGTCGCGCGGCGGGACGCGATCGCGCGCGTCGGACGGCCGGTCGATGTTCCCCTCCAGCTGTCGCGCGGTGGCCGGTTCGCCAAGGGCCGGGGCAATGCGGTAGACTCCGGTGCGCTCGCCGAGGAGTCCCACGGCCGCATCGATGAGCGGGTCGCGCGTGCTGTCGTAGTGGGACGGGTTCCAGGCAATGACGAGATGCGGGGCCACGCCGCGCCACTCGATGGGTTGCCGGTCCGGGCCGTACTCGAGCCAGCGCGGCACGGTGTGCTGCCAGCCGTTCCCCAGCGCGTACGTGGCCGGGTTGCCCGAGGCACCGCCAGTCGTGTCGCCAATGACCGTGACCTGCGGCAGCGTGCGCATGGCCGCCACGAAGCTCTCGGTGGCGCTGAATCCCCCGCGGCCGCTGATCACCACGACGGGCCGCGTGAATTGCCATCCGCCCTTGGGGGCAATGGTGCGCGCGAGGGGCATCTCCACCCCGGTGACACGGGGGTCGGTGTTGATGCTCACGTACGACGCGGCAAACGCTTTGCGCGTGAATCGGCCGGCAAAGGCGAGCGCCAGCGCATCGCTGCCGCCCGCATTGGTGCGCACGTCGATGATGAGTCCCTGCGCATCACGCGCACGCTGCAGCATGCTCTCCAGCAGGTCATCGTCGAGCGGCGCCTTCCAGGTGCCGATATGAAAGTAGGCATAGCCTCCCACCATGCCATCACCCACCGCCGGGGCGCGCACGAGGTAGTTGGCGTCGCGCAGCGCCTGCGTCCAGCGTCGCTGGTCGAAGTTCACCACGCGTGACGGCTTGTACGACGGCACCACCTGCCCGCGCGGATCCACGAGCCAGATGTGCAGGTCGCGCAGCGGTGCGAGCATGGCCAGCAGCACCGCGACCAATTCATCCTGGGAGCGCGCGCGTTCGGCACGTGGCCGGAAACGCGCCCGCTGCGCGCGCCAGTCGATCTGCTTGTACGCGAACGAGGGATACACGGCCTCGAAGCGCGACCAGAGCGAATCGAACTGCGCGACGTACGGGGCGCCCTGCGGCGCGACGTGCGGGGCCGGACCAGGCGGGGACGGTGCCGGCGGGCGCACGCAGGAGGTTGCCACGGTCGCGGTCGCCAGCAGCGCGAGCACGCCCGCAGCCAGGGAGTGCCCTGCGCGGTGCATACCTGTAGCATGGGGCACGGACCGGCCAAGGTCCAGACCACCGGTCCGTCCCGTCCCCGAAATCGGAGCCCCCGGAACGGGTGCACCCAATACCCGCCACTCAAACCCGCTGGCCGTACCTCATCAGCTTCGGGTGCCGGGTTCGGGGCGCGAATTATGGCTGTTGGCGGCGGGCGGCTACCCGGCCAGCAGCGTGGAAACCTGCCTTGCCAGCACGGCCAGGCTGGGGGAGTGCTGCAGCGCTTCGGCGTAGAGTCGCTGGAAGGCGTCCCCCTCCGGATCGGCCCGCAGCAGTCCCCGGGCGCGGTCGAGCAGTGCCTGCCCCTCCTCTTCGCCCAGTGGCGATTTCCGGTCGGAGGCCCGCTCGTCGATGAGCAGGACCATCTGGGCCATGGGGCGCAGCCAGTCGAACCACGGGTCGTTGATGACCAACTGGAGGAAGGCGCTGTTGTTGGCGATCCGTCCGCGTGCCTTCTCGTAGCGTACCCGTTCGGCTTCCAGCAGGGCACGGTGCACCTTGAGCAGCAGGGTGCGCGCCACCTCCAGCCGCTCCCTGAGCGCCGGGGAGGCGGGCGGTGTCTCCACGGGAAGTGCCCCGTTACTCTCGGTGGTGGCGCCGATGGCGGGGGAGGCGCCGGGTTCCGGGGTGCCGGCCGGTTGGGTCATGCGACATGCTCCTGCAGGAATTGGCGACAAGCGCGGGACAGTGCTGTAAGCTATGTGGGCAGCCCCACCCCGTCCCCCTCCGTTTCGAGGCCGTACGCCGTGCCGAAGCCCTCCATCGAGTCCCTGCGCCTGCTCGCCCTCTCGGGCCTGCTGGCGCTCCCGTTTGCGGCCGTCCGGCCGCTGGCCGCGCAGAACACCGGCGGCGCCACCAACAGTGCCGGCCCCGCCGCAAGCGCCACGGGTGCCAAGGGCGAGCTGATCGCCGACGAAGGCTACGTGACGCCCCCCGAGGCGATCACCAGGCTCGTCACGACGCCTCGCGACCGGAACGTGAGCTTCACGAACCCGAGTCCCGGCGCCCGTCAGTATTTCATGCGGCCGCTCAGTGACGGCCTACCGCAGCTCAAGTACGTGGGGAAGGCGCACCACAACCTGGGCGGATTCCAGGTGGACCACCTCGCCAACCGCGAACGGGCGCTCACCATGCGCAGCAGCGTGGGCTTCGAGGTCACCGAGTGGAGCACCGGCCGCAAGGTCACGGTGAACGCTCCCGCGGGCGCGCGCGTGGCCGCACCCACGTGGTCGCCCGATGGCAAGGAGATTGCCTTCTTCGCCCTGTACGACGACGCGACGCAGCTGTGGGTGGCTGATGCTGCCACCGGCAAGGCGCGCGCCGCGTCGCCGCGCACGGTGCTCGCGACGGCGGTCACGGCGCCCGAATGGACGGCCGACGGCCAGTCGCTGATCACGGTGCTCGTGCCCGACGGCCGCGGCCCCGAACCCAAGGAGCCGGTCCTCGCGAGCGGGCCCATGGTCCGCGTGAACGAGGGCGCCAAGCTCAAGACGCGCACGTACGCCGACCTCGTCATGACGCCGTACGAAAAGGAGCTGCTGGCCTATCACATGAACGGCCAGCTGGCCGTGGTGAACACGAAGACCCGCGCGGTGCGAAAGATCGGCGCGCCCGGCTACATCCGCGGGATCGACGCCTCCCCCGATGCGCAGTACTTCAAGGTCACGTACGTGGAGAAGCCCTTCTCGTACGTGCTGCAGGTGAACGAGTTCGGCACGCGTGACGTGGTCCTCGATGCCACCGGCGCGGTGGTGCGCGAAGTGGCGAAGCGCGCCATGCGGACCGGCGAGGAGCCTGGTGATGCCGCGACGCGTGGCCGCACGGCCGTGGACACCAGCAAGCGCGACCTCAAGTGGCACCCCAATGCGCCGGGGCTGCTCTACCTGCAGGTGGCGCCCGTGGCGGCGCGTCGCAACGGCGCCGCCGGCAACGCGCCCGCCGGTGCCCCGGCCGCCCGCGGCGACAGCGCGGCGACAGGGCGCCGCAACGACCGCCTCATGCATTGGAAGGCCCCGTTCGACTCGACGAGCGCCGCGGTGCTCTACGAAACCGCCAACCGCATCACGGCCACGCGCTTCAATGACGCCGGCACCATTCTCTTCGTGACCGAACAGGGCACGGGGGGCACGTTCGAGCAGGCGGTGTTCCTCACCGAGAACAACACCAAGTACACGGTGGTCACGCCGCGGCGCGGCGCCGACACCACGCAGGTGCGTGGCGGCTTCGGCGGCCGCAACGCCGACGGTCTCGTCACCCGCCCCGGCAGGAAGGGGGCACCGGTGGTGGTGGTGTCCACCGATGGCAAGTTCGTCTTCCGCATCGGCTCGGCCGCCGACAGCGCCACGGTGCAGAACACGTGGGTGGAGAAGATCGAGATCAAGACGGGCAGCATCGCGCGCCTGTACGAAAGCGAGGCGAGCCTCGTGGAGACCATCTCGGCGCCACTCGATGACGACTTCTCCAAGGCCGTGATTCAGCGCGAGAGCGCCAGCATGGTACCGCAGTCGTACGTGCTGACGCTGGCCAGCAAGGACGCGAAGCCGCTCACGAGCAACGTGGATCTTATGCCGGAGCTGTCGGCGGCGGTGAAGAAGACGGTGATCGCCCGCCGTGCCGATGGCTTCCAGTTCAACGTGAAGGTCACGCTGCCGGCCGGCTACAAGGAGGGCACGCGCCTGCCGGCGATGTTCTGGTTCTATCCGTACGAGTACGAGAATCAGGCCGGCTACGACCGCGCCGCGTCGCAGAACGCCGCGCGCGAGCGCCGCTTTCCCACCTACGGGCCGCGCTCGCTCGCCTTCCTGGTCACACAGGGGTACGCCGTGGTGGAACCCGACGCCCCCATCTTCGCCAGCGAAGGGCAACTGCCGAACGACAACTACGTCGTGGATCTGCGCAATAATCTATCGGCCATCATCGACGCGCTCGACACCCTCGCCATCATCGACCGCCATCGCCTTGGCCTCGGCGGACACAGCTACGGGGCGTTCAGCACCGTGAATGCCATGGTGCACACGCCGTTCTTCAAGGCCGGCATTGCCGGCGATGGCGCGTACAACCGCACGCTCACCCCGAACGGCTTCCAGAGCGAGCGGCGCGACCTGTGGCAGGGACGGCAGACGTACCTGGAGATGTCACCCTTCCTGTACGCCGACCAGCTGAACGGCGCGCTGCTCATGTACCACAGCACCGAGGACCAGAACGTGGGCACCGACCCCATCAACTCGGTGCGCATGTATCACGCGCTCATGGGCCTCGGCAAGACGACGTCGCTGTACATGTACCCGTACGAGGACCACGGCCCGATCGCGCGCGAGACGGTGCTCGACCAGTGGGCCCGCTGGGTGGCGTGGCTGGACAAGTACGTGAAGAACGCCAACCAGCCGAAGGCGCCGAAGGCGATGTAGCGAGCCGAAGCGAGCAGGTGGCAGGTGGCAGGGGGCAGTAAGCAGGGGGCAGGGAGCAGACGGTTCTGCTTCCTGCCCCCTGTCTTCTGCCCCCTGCTTCCGTGCTGTTGTGTCCCTACGGCACGATGACCTTGGGCTTGGCGGGCTTCGTGCCGTTCAGGCGCGGGCGCGGACCGTTGGCCACGTCCACGGCGATGTCGCGAATGTAGTTCGTGATGCGCGCGTAGTGCGGGTAGTCGATCCACTCCGGCTCGTCGGTGCGCTGGTGGTAGTCCCCATGCAGCCCCGTGAAGAAGAAGGCGATGGGCACGCCCTGCTGCGCGTAGCGGAAGTGATCGCTGCGCGCGTAGATGTTGTTGTACCCGGCCCAGGCGATGGGCTCGTCCATCTTGTAATCGAGGGCGAGCGGCCGGGGCTGCCTGGTGTTCACGCGCGCCACGGTCTCGCCCAGATCCTTCGAGTCGAACATCGAGCCGATAACGGCCACATAGTCGTCGCTGCCACCCGGCAGGTCCTCGGCGCGCCCACGGCCGATCATGTCGATGTTGAGCTGGGCCACGATGGAATCGATGGGCACGGTGGGGTGGCGCGTGAAGTGCGCCGCGCCCAGCAGCCCGGCTTCCTCACCGGTGTGCCACACGAAGATCAGGGAGCGCTTGGGCTTCACGGCCATGGCCATGACCGCTTCGGCAATCTCGAGCACGCCCATGGAGCCCGAGCCGTCGTCGTCGGCCCCGTTGTTGATGGAGTCGAGTCGAGGGGTGGGATGCACCCGGCGGATGCTGTCCATGTTCACGCGGATCTGCGCCATCTGCTCGGGGCCCAGCGGCTTCATGTCATTGGCGAGCAGCAGACGATTGCGCGCATCGTTGAACGCCTTGAGGGAGTCCTTGTCGACCGGTGTGGTGAAGCCCACGTGATCGTTGTGGGCGCCAATGGCGACATACTGCGCCTTGAGTACAGGATCGCTGCCGGGGATGATCCCGATGACATTGCGCGCCCAGTCGGTGGGCAACTCCACGAAGTCGAGTGACGCCGTGACCACGCCCCCGCGCGCACCGGGGGCGAGCGCTTCGACGGGCTGCCCCTTGAACAGTTGCGCCGCTCCCTCGCGGGTGAGCCGGAAGGTGCCCTGCGGTTGCGCCGCCGAGAGCTCGCGCCGGAGCAGCGCGAGCGAATCCGCCGGTGAGACGGCGCCGGCACCGGCCGGCGCGGCTCCACGCGGCGGGGCAACCTGCTGCGCGACGGTGGGCTCGTTGATGGCCACGCGCTGCGCGGGGGAGAGGTTGTCGAGATCGACGATGGCCACCGCCGCCGCGTCGGCGAAGCGGGAGGGGGGCGGCGTGAACCCCGGTCGCACCGCGAACCCCTGCCCCTGCCCGCCACGCCCGCCGGGCTGCGGCAGCAGCACGACGAACTTGCCCACCGCCGCGCTGGCGGGGATCTGCAACGTCGTATCGCCCTGCGTGCCACCGAACACGACCTCGGCATCGTTCACCGGGCGCGGTGCCCGCAGCCCCGGCACCGCCACCACATGGGTGTTCCACGCCATCGGATTGCCGTCGACCGTCACGCGCGAGTGTTCCGTGAACTTGCGCAGATGGAACGGCAGATTCTGGAAGTACGTCCCGTTCACGCCGCCCGGTACGAGGCCGAGTCGCTTGAGTTCGGCGGCGATGAAGTCGGTGCCCTTGCGATTGCCCACCCGCCCCACCTGACGCCCCATCATGGAATCGTCGGCAAACTGGTAGAGGCGAATCTGCAGATCGCGCGGCGTGATCTGTGCCGTGGTGGGCGCTGGCTTGAGCTTCTCGGGATTGCCGAAGCGATTGACCCGCGACGCGCCCTGCGACGAGGCGGTCGCGGCGAATGCGGGGAGCAGGCACGCACCGAGCGCAATGCGTGAAAGTCGGGGGAATGACATGGGAGTCTCCGGAGGGATCGGGGCAGTTCCGGAAAGTACCGCGCGGTCGGCGCGCCGGGCATATTGGCGCAGGCATTTCTTTCTTCCCGGATACTCCCATGTGGTCATTCGCCTTCCTGCTGCTTCAGGGTGCCACGGCGGCGCCGCCTTCCCCCACCGCGTACGAGGTACTGCGCGCCGAACACACACGCGGGGCCGACCTGTCCACGTTGCGCGCCGCGCTGCAGCGGGGGGATACCATCGTCCAGCGATTGGCGGTGCGTGCCGTGGGGCGCATGGAGCGCGAGGCACTGATGGGGGAGCTCATGCCGCTGCTGCAGTCGCCGGCCGCGTCGGTACGTCGCGAGGTGCTGCTGGCGAGCGCGCAGATGCGGGTGCCGGGGGTTGGCTGGAGTGTGCTGTCGGCCTCACGCCAGGAACCGGATGCCACCGTGCGCGCCGCCGCCTACGCCACGATGGGGCGGTCAGTGCCGGCGACGGCTGAATGGGAGGCCCGTATTGCCGCCGGACTGCGCGACGACGCGATCGTCGTACGTCGTGGTGCTGCCCGCGGACTCGAGGTGTTCTATCGCCGGCATCGCCGCGCCCTGGCTCCCGCCGACTCGGTCACGAGCATGCTGGAGCGGCTGCAGGAGCCACGCGGTGAGGCAGACGGTGCGCTGTCACTCCTCATCGCGCTGGCCCGCCACGCGGCCCTGCTGGCCAGCCCCGCCGGCTCGACCCCGTCGGCCGCCTGGCTGGCGGCGCTGCGCGCCGACCCGGACCCGCAGGTGCGCCGCGTCGCCGTGCTCGTCCAACCCACTGCCGACGCCCTGCGTGATCCGTCGCCACTGGTGCGCATGGAAATGCTGCGCCCTTCGGTGCCGCTCACCACGGCGCAGCTGACCACCGCGTTGCGTGATACCAACGAGCATGTGCGCCTCATGGCCATCGATCGCCTGAGCCGCGCCGACGATGCGCTGGCGCTGCTGCGCCCGCTGCTGCAGCCACAGCGCGACTGGCGTACGCGCGCCCACGCCGTGGCGGCGCTGGTGCGGGTGAACGCCGACAGCGCGCGGGGCCACCTCGCCCGCCTGTCGCGCGACCCGGTGTGGCAGGCGCGGGCGTGGGCGGCGCGCGCGGCGATGGTGGCGCGTGACAGTGCCACGCTGCGGCTCCTCGCCCGCGACCCGAACCCCAACGTGCAACTCGAAGCGATCGTGACGGCGGACGACGCGGTCCGTGCACTTGGCCGCGATCATGCCGGTCTCGTGCTGGCCGGCGCCAGCTTCCTGAGTAAGGCGGCCGACGGCGGGACCCTGGACACGCGGCACGCCGATGCCGCAGCGCGCGCCTTCGAACGCATCAGCCGTGCGCAGCCGGTGACCTGGCGCGATCCGCGTGTGGCGCTGTTGCGCTACCTCGTGCGCTTCCGCGACGTGCACCCGCCGGTGAGTGGCCTGTGGCTCGGGCAGTGGGTGCGCGATGCTGATCCGGAGATCCAGCGTCTGGCGGCGGAGGCACTGCCCGGTTGGAGTGCAACCGCCGATCCGTACGTGCCACCGCCGTTCGTGGGCGAGGCGGAGCTGCGCGCGCTGCACGGCGCGACCGTGGAGCTCACCATTCGGGGCAAGGGGCGCATGACCCTCGCCCTGCTGCCCGACAGTGCCCCCATGGCGGTCGTGTCTTTCGTGCGCCTGGCCGCACGGGGCGACTTTGCGGGGCGCACGCTGCACCGGGTAGTGCCCAACTTCGTGGTGCAGGGGGGCAGCCCCGGGGCCGACGAATACGATCCGGCCACGTCGTACTTCATGCGTGACGAGGTGGGCGCCAGCAACCGGCGCGGCACGCTGGGTATCTCCACGCGCGGGCGCGATACGGGCGACGGGCAGATCTACTTCAACCTCATCGACAACGTGCGCCTCGATTTCGACTACACCGTGTTCGCGGCCATTCTGCAGGGGCTCGATGTGATGGACCGCATCCAGGAAGGCGACGTGATCGAGTCGGTGCGAATCGTGCGTACGGCGCTCCCCGCACGTCCCTTCACGCGCGGGGCGTCGTGATGCGGCGCTTCCCCGGTGGAGTGCAGGCCGCTGCCCCGTTCATGCTGACGCTGTGCGCCGCTGCGGCCTCGTTGGCGGAGGCGCAGGGCGTTCCTCCGGCGCGCCAGCAGCCCCCAACCGCCGATTCGCTGGTCGTGGAAGCCCGTCGTCCAGCGGCATCGCTCGCCGGGGTGCTGGTGTTCCAGCGTGACGGTCAACTGTACGCGCAGCGGGCGGGCGAGCCGGCCACACGCCTCACCGGCGGCAGCGCCTATCATCGTGACCCCACGTGGCAGCACGATACGCTGTACTGGGCCAGTGATTCGCTGGGCCAGTACGACATTCTCGCCCGCACCGTTGCCCCCGATGGGCGACAGCTGACGGGCGCCACGCGGCGTGTCACGACCAGCACGGCGCATGACGTGTCGCCGGTGGCGGCCGGCGGGCGCCTGCTCTTTCAGCGCGGCCTCGGTAACGAGTCGCGCATCTGGACGATCGACGCCGGCAGTACCACCGAGCGCCGGCTCAGCAAGCGGGAGCAGACGGAGAAGCGGCCGCGCCTGAGCGCCGACGGCTCGGTGGCGGCGTACATCGTGTTCACCGAGACCACCCGCAGCGTGATCGTGAACGACCGCGTGGTGTTCAGCGACGCCGGTATTGAAGACATGGCGCTGTCGCCCGACGGGCAGCGCGTGGCAGTCTCCACCCGCACCGGCGTGGTGATCGTGCCCGCCAGCGGCACCAGCTACACCAACCTGCTGTCACGTCGTCACGGGGAGCTCGACTGGTCACCGGACGGCATCCTGGTGACGATCGCCGAAGTGCGTGACGTGACCGTTGGCTACAATGGCGACCCCGATCGCGGGGTGGATCGCAGTGCGCACGAGCGGACCGTGCAGCAGCAGGGGCTTGCCGCCCCGCGCATGATCCGGCTGCCGGCACCGTTGGCGCCGGACGTTGGACAGATCGCGGTGGCAGGACCGGTGGCCATCGATCGTGCGGCCGCCAACGCGGCGGCGTTCGATCGGGTGTGGGAGCGCAGTGCGCGGCTCTACTTCGGTGCGGAAGCGCCCGCCGCCTCGCGCGCCGCATGGCAGCAGGCTCGCGCCCGCTTCCGGCCGCAGGCCATCGCCGCGCCCACCGACAGCGCACGTGACGCAGCCATTCACGCGCTGCTGGCGGCGCGGCCCCCGTTGCGCGCCGACGCCTCCGGCCGCGCTGCCGTCTCCAGCGCGCACCCGGTGGCGACCGAGGCGGGGCTGGAGATGTTCCGACGCGGCGGCAACGTGATCGACGCCGCCGTGGCCGTGAGCTTTGCGCTGGGCGTGGTGGAGCCCGACGCCAGCGGCATTGGGGGCTACGGCGAAATGGTGATTGCGCTCAAGGGCAAGCAGCCCACCCTCATCGAGTTCATGAGTCGCGTGCCCGAAGAGGGGGGGCTGTCGAATACGTCGTTGCTGGTGAACGGGCGGTATCCGAGCGACGGGCCGGTGCTGGTGAATGTGCCGGGCACGGTGGCGGGGATGCATCTCGCGTGGCAACGCTACGGCAGCCGCAAGGTACCGTGGGCGGCGCTGCTGGAGCCGGCCATTCGCGCGGCCCGCACCGGCTATGCGGTGAGTGACGGTCTGGCCACCACGCTGGCCACCGAGCGCGAACACTTCGCCAAGTACGAGGGCAGCCGAGCGCTGTTCTTCCGCAACGGTGAGCCGCTGCAGCGCGGCGACACCATTCGCAACCCCGATCTGGCGTGGGTGCTGGAACAGATTGCCGCCAAGGGGGCAGACGGCTTTTACAAGGGCGAGGTGGCCACCAGGTACGCCGGGGATCTGCGCGCGAAGGGGAACGCCATGAAGGTGAGCGATCTGGCGCGCTACTTCGCCAACGAGCGCGAACCGGTGTGCGGCACGTACCGTCGCTATCGGTTGTGCTCGGGGGCGCCGCCGGTGAGCGGCGGGGCCGACCTCGTGGCGCGACTCAACCTGCTGGAGCAGTTCCCGTCGCCGCGGGTGTACACCGACGATGCCGCCACGCTGCACGCGATGCTTTCCGCGTGGTTCCTCACGCCGTCATCACGCAATCGCATTGCCGATCCGGCCATGTGGCCGGTGGACGTGGCCAGCATCGTGGACAAGGACACGGCCAAGGTGCGGTGGCAGTGTTACAACGCCGATCGGGCGCTCACCCCGCGCCTGGTGCGCGGCGATACCCTCGAGTGCCTGCGCAATCGGCCGACCGCGCCGCCGCCGGCAGGGGAGAAAGGCGCCGGCGATGCGGCGTACGCCGACGCCGCCGCCCACGATGACGCCAGCCCCTGCGGCGACGAGCACGCGCGCGAAATGACCGTGTGCCATGCCGCGGGCACTACTGCGTACACGGTGGCCGATGCCGACGGGAACGCCGTGGCGGTGACGCAGACGCTGGGGACGTGGGGCGGCAACTTCTACGTGACCCCGGGGCTGGGCTTCCTGAGCAATGACAAGCTCACGAGTTACGGCACCGACCCCACCCAGTACGGATCACGCCTGCCCTTCGCGCGTCACGGCAGCACGCTCGCACCAACCATTGCCTTCGAGGGTTCGCGCCCCGTGTTTGCCGTGGGCGCGGCCGGCAACGCGTGGATCACCAGCGCCGTGTACCAGTCACTCATTGGCGCGCTGGACTTCGGGCTTGGTCCGCAGGCGGCCCTCGAGCTGCCACGCTTCCTGCCCGGCGGAGGCGGCGCCCCTCCAGGCAGCGGGGCGGCCGCGTCGCCGCCGTTCAACCTGCAACTCGAAGACGGCTTCGCGCCGCAGGTGGTGAACCGCCTGCGCACTCTGGGCTACGACCTCACCTTCGTGTCGGCGCGCGGCGAGCTGCGCGAGGGCTACGGCGCCGCCATTCGCCTGGGGCGCGGCACCGTGACCGCCGGCGCCGACCCGCGACGGGCGGGCGCGGCGGGGGCGGTGCGCTAGGCGAGAGGAACTGATCGTGGGAGGCACGGAGGTACGGAGGCACGGAGTGGCAGCGCGCTGCAAAGCGGATGTGCCCTGCTCCGTATCTCCGCGTCTCCGACGAGCTGCTCCCCGCCGTCAGCGCAGCGCCGGTGGCGTCTCGCGATTCCACACGAACCGCTTGAGGAACACGCCCATGCGGTCGAAGGTGTCGATCCAGTTGGCGTGCAGCATGCTTTCGTGCAGATCGTCGGGCACGACCATGAGTTCGTGGTACACGTTGCGCGCACGGAGGAGCTGCACCAGCCCCACGGTTTGCGCGAAGTCCACGTTGCGGTCATCGTCGCCGTGCACGAGGAACACCGGACTCTTCCACGTGTCGATGGCGCCGATGGCCGCCGAGCGGAAGCCGGAGCTGGTGCTGTCGAGCGCGTAGTCGTAGTGGTGCACGCCGGCCATGTCCACACCGGCCACGAAGATGTCGCTGTGGCGCGCCAGCGCCTGCGCGGCCAGCAGCCCGCCGTACGACAGCCCCCAGATGCCCACGCGCGCCGCGTCCACATCGGGCCGCTGCTGCAGGTACTTGGCGCCCGCCACCACGTCGAGGTACTCGCTGTTGCCACGGTCACGCGCGTTGGGGGCATCGCGGAAGCTCTTGCCGTAGCCCACGCCGCGCCGGTAGTTGATGGACAGCACCACGTACCCCTGATCGGCCAGCCACTGGTTGGCCGCGTAGGACCAGTGATAGAACTGCATGTAATGGTACGCCGGCAGCATCTGCCGGCGCGGACCACCGTGCACGAACACGATGGCCGGCCGCTTTTCCCCCGGCTTGAGGTCGCGCGGCAGGAAGAGCTGGTTGCTGATTTCGAGGCCATCCTCGGCGCGGGTCTTCACGATCTCCGGCGTCACGTGGGCGCTGGTGGGGAAGTCGCGCGGCAGCGTGGGGTAGATGATGCGCGGTGCCCCGCCACTCGCGGGGACCAGCGCCACCGAGGCCGGCGTACGCGCGCCGAAGTACAGCACCGCCACCTGCCTGCCGCTCGCCAGCGGTTGCGGGTGGGTTTCCACGCCGTCGCCGCTGCTGATGCGCACCGGCGGCGATGCCCCATCGCTGGGAACGGCCCAGATGTGGCGGCGCTCGATGTCCCCCGCATTGGTGGTGTAGTACATGGTGCGCCCGCCGTCACGCGACCAGGCCACGCTCGTGGCGTCTTCAATGAGCCCGTCGGTGGTGGTGAGGCGTACCGGCGTGCCCCCCGTGGCGGGCACCGCGTACCAGCGCTCCCACTCGTCTTTGGGCACGTTCACCGGAAAGGCAATGGCGTTGCCGGCCCAGGTCATGTTGGCCAGCGACGTGAACACCGAATCGCCCACCGCGTTGTGCCAGACTTCGCGCGCGGGAATCTGCGCCATCACGAGGGGAGACGTGATGTTCCTGGCCCCGCCCACGTCGGCGACCATGAGCGCGAGACGATATCCCCCCGGCAGCATGGACGTGAAGAACCCGGGTGCTCGCACGAGATTCGCCTGCCCCTCGGTGACCGGCGTGGACGCCGGCGCGCCGAAGCCGGTGCCGCACCCCACGGCGGGATTGGCATTGCCCGGTGGCGTGCGACGCTGCAGGCCGAAGGGGGTACCCGGTGTGCGCGAGAAGGCGAGGTACCGCCCGTCGGGTGACCAGACCGGCGCGCCATCGCAGTCCACCCCCGGCGCCACATACTGCACGGTGCGCGAGGCGACATCGTATACCGTTACGAAGCTGTGGTGTTCGCGTTCACTCACGAAGGCAATGCGCTTGCCGTCGGGCGACCAGCGCGGCGACCCGTTGCGCCCCCACAGGCGAATGAGTGGCGCGCCACCCGTGTCCGAGGGCGCCAGCGGCCGCGCGCGCGACACCCGGGCGCGATGAATCTGTCCGTCGCGTGTGAACAGCACCCAGCGTCCGTCCGGTGAGAGCTCGGGGGACGCGCCCGTGGCTACCCGCCATGCCGGGCCACCGGCGGTCAGGACGGCCCAGATGGCCCGATCACCACCAGCCGGATCGTGGTTGGGGTTGGCGACCCACCCCCAGCGGTTGGGCGCCGTGCCACGCACGAACACCACCACGCGCCCGTCGTCGGAGATCTTCACATCGGTGAGATCGATGCCGTCGTCGTCGAGGAAACGCGTGAGCGCGCGCGGCGTGAAGTCGGGCGCCGCGGCCGTGTACACGTTGCGCTGCCCCCGCTCGTACACCATGAACGCGAGCCGGTCGGTACGCTTCGCAGAGGCCAGCGTGAGCGGTGAGGGGGGGGCCAACCAGGGCTCGATGCTCTGGCCCGCCATGGGTGTGGGCACAGTTTGCGCGATGGCCGTATGTGGCAGCGACGCCAGCAGCCCGGTGGACAGCGCCACCAGAGTGCAGGTGCACCACCACGCATGACGAGGGGAGGCTTGCATTCGGCGGGCGCTTCCGAAGCCAACGGGGAAAGGACGCATGACAGGACGTGGCGAGGAGGTCACGGACGCGACGCAGGACGTGAGCGTTGCACGCTGAGATATACGGTCTGACGCGCCGCCTGCACCTTGGGGAGTACCTGCAGTTGCACGCGCAGGGTGAGGACCCCGGTGGACGTCGCCTCGATGTCGGTGCGCGCCGTGCTCTGAGCCGGCACTGGCACGCCGGCGGGCGGTGCCTCATCGAACTGCAGGCGCAGCGTTCCGTTCGGCACGGTGGCGTGTGCCGTAAGGCGGTCGCCCGAATCGACGGGAACGCGCACGGTGTGATCGGCCCGCGCCAGCATGGGAAGCAGGTACGTCGCCTGCGGGCAGGCGTGACGCAGTTCCATGCGGTGCACGGGGAGTGGCGGATCATCGGTGACCGCCTGGGATACCAGCGGCGCCGTATCCGTGGGCTTCGTGGGCCAACCACTTTCGACGGACGGCGCGAAACGCAGGGCGCCCACCGTGGAATCGAGCAGCGCCGGGTGGGGTCGCAACGCGGCCTCGATCACACTGTCGGGTGCGCCAACCGGCACAGGTGACGCGGGGTCACTGGAGACCGGCCAACGCAGGCTCACGCGCCGCGATCCGTCGCGTGTGAACCCTTCGAAGACATACTGGGCGCGAACACCGGGCACCACGAACCGCAGGCCCTCGACATCGCCACGTCGCACGACACGTCGCAGCAGGCGGGGGGCCACGCTGTCCACGGGCCACGGGAACGGAAGCGCGACCGACCACTGCGATGCACCGGCCATTACGGCGCACAGCCGCGCGTCGGCATCCGTGTCGTTGGTGGATCGGGGCACGATGGCCAGCTGTACGGCCGGCGCACCCGCAGCACGGCCACGCTGCGCACCAGCGCCATCAGGGGGTGAGAGCACCAATGGCAACGGGGCCTCTTTCACCTGCAGCGCACTGACGCCCTCGTGGCCGGCCGACCGGTCGTTGGCGCCGCAGGCGGCCAACAGTGGCGGAACGAGGAGCGGAAACCGGCGGGCCAACACGCCCCTGATCGTGCCTCTCAACATGCCTCTCAACATGCCTCAATCATACTGCCACGTGTGGGGCCCGCGGTGGGTGAGTGCGACGTCGCGGCGAACATGGCCGCCGGAAAACGGCGCGTGGCCAGAGAGCACCGCGCTCCCTGGCCACGACCTAGCATCAGCAACCGGCTTACGGCGTGTTGCTGCTGGCCGGGTTGCTGCCGCCGAAGGTGTAGAAGGGATCCCCCTTCACACCCAACTCCTTTGCCGGCACCGGCATTTCGCGCGGCGTTCCCGGCAGCAGGCCGTTGGGCACCCGGCGCCGCTGGTAGTACGACACGGGCCCCAGGCCAAGCAATTCCACTTCCTGTTCGTAGATGAGCTTGGCGATGAGTGACGGCGCCCCTTCCCCGGCCGTGGCAGGCGCGAGACCGCCACGGTCCACCCGCGTCTTGTTGATGAGCGATGCGGCGGTGGCCAGGTTGCCCCCCGACCGGCGCAGTTCCGCCTCGGCCCAGAGCAGATCGTTCTGGTGCCGCGAGATCACCGGCGCTACACCGAAGCCGCCGTAGATCGCGTTCGGCGACTGCTCGCCGCTGCGGTCGTAGCGGATGTGACCGATGTTCGACTGGTGGTACATGCCGCGATCGGGACGGAAGATCTCTTCGCGCGAGTACACGAAGTCGGTTCCCGCACGTGCCGTCTTGGGATTGGTCCCGAAGTAGCCGGCGAAATCGTCGTCGTCAGGACCGAAGGAGCCGTCACCCAGGCGCCGATCGGGCGAATTGGGCCGTGGGTTGCCGCCGTTGGGGTACGGATGCCGCTGCGTGGCCGGATCGAGCAGCGCCCCCACACGGGTGCTCACGCGCCCGCCGTCGAAGGCATTGAACCAGTAGAGGATTTCGTGACACCACGAGTTGCAGCCGTCGCCGGTGAAGATGAAGTCGAAGCCGCTCCCGGTCGACGAGATCCCCTGCGACGCCAGCTGCGACACCTTGGCCCAGTCCACCTGGTCGTTCTCGGCCGGCGTTCGCGGATAGTAGGCCAGCGTCATGGCCGCCATGGTGCGGGCCAGCTGGGCGATCTGCACGTTCGTGTACGCTGTCCCGTTGGTCCAGCCCGAGGGCGTGGTGAACTGGTTGGCCGCGGCGAGTGTGGCCGCCCGTTCGAGTGACGCGACGGCAGCGTCACGCACTTCCTTGCGGCTCTTGTACGCGAGAGTGGCCAGATCGCTCGTTTCGTCGATCACGTAGCCCTTGTCGTAGTTGAGCGCGATCCCCATGAGCGCTGCCCCGTGCATGAACTGGGCGATGGTCTCGGCTCGTCGGGTGTTCCCGGCGTTGCTGATGACCAGGTTGTTCTTGCGGATGGCCGTGAGGACGTCCACCGCCGACGAGAGGGTGGAATAGTATCCCTCCCAGTACGCGATCATGGTGGTACGGCCGGCCGACGCGAGATCGTTCTGGTACGCGCGCGTGTTGCGCGTGCCGTCCGCGTCGATCGAGCTGTAGAAGTTCATGTTGAAGTTGTTCCACGACGCCGAGTAGGTCTGCGACATGGTGACGAGTGGCCCACCGCCCTCCATGCCGTCCCACGTATTGAACCAGGAGCGCAGGGTACCGCCGGCGACGGCCTCGATGGCCGCCGGATCGGCCAATGCCCGGTTGGCGTCCGGCGCGTTGGGGTTCTCGACATCGAGCGAGTTGCACGCCGTGAGCAGGAGCGCCCCCAGGGCGATGCCGACCGCGTGGCGGGTCGAGAAGGCGAACTTCGGATTGAGGGGGCTCACAGACCGAGCTCCAGCATGAACGTGAACGTCCTGAAGATGGGATATGTGAAGTAGTCCACGCGGTAGGCGAAGGGATTGGCACCACCACCGGACACGTCGGGATCGTAGCCGCTGTACTTGGTGCTCGTGAGCAGGTTGCGTCCCACGATGCCGAAGCGGGCCGACCGGTCGGTGCCCATGCCCAGGCGCCTGGTGAAGGCGCGCGGGATCTCGTAGTTCACGGCGAGCTCGCGCAGGCGCACGTAGGTGCCGTCCTCCACGAAGTAGGTGTTGGGATCGAAGTTGTTGTAGAACGTGGCGTAGTACGTGGTGGGCTTCTTCTCCACCTCGGGCTTGCCGCGCTGGTCGAAGGCCGGGTCGCGCTGGTCGAAGAACGGCCACTGACGCGTGTAGTTGTAGATCTGTCCGCCCTGTACCCAGTTCACCACGGCGGTGACGGAGAACTTCTTCCAGTTGAGCTGGGTGTTGAAGTTCAGGTTGAAGTCGGGGTTCACGTCACCGATCTGGCGCAGGGCATTGCCGTCGGCGTCGAGGAACTTGATGGGGCGCTCGCGAATGGTGCGCCAGTCGGCGCGCGACACGAAGTAGCCTTCCTCGTTCTGCACGTAATCGGCCGCGGTGCCACTCAGGCGCCGTGCGGCGATCATGGAGGCGAGCTGATCGGACGTCTGCACCCACGAACTGCCGTAGATGATGCCGAACGGCTGGCCGGCCGCAAGCCGGAAGATCGTGGTGTTCGCCACGGGGCCCACGAGGAACGGCGGCACCGCGAGGCTGCGCACCTTCTGACGCGTGCGGTCGCCGGCGATGTTCACGCTCCACAGGAAATCCTTCTTGGACGCGAGCACGGCGCTCAGCAGCACCTCGTGCGTCTTGCCTTCCAGGGAACCGGCGTTGAGCCATTGGTTCCGGAAGCCAGTGGCCGACGACACGGGCACGTTCAGGATCTGGTCGTCGGTGATCTTGCTGGAGTAGCTGTACTGCAGCTGGAAGTTCTTGGCGAAGGTGAGGTCGAAGCCCCCCTCGATTTCGCGCGAGAAGGCCGGGCGCAGGTTGGGGTTGCCGAGCGTGATCTTCACCGGGCTGCCGCCCTGAATGGCGAACTGCTCGTACTGGGCGTCGAACACCGGACGCAGGCCGGCCTCGCCGTACGAGGCGCGCAGCTTGAACTCGTTCACCCCCGGGAGGGTGATATCCTCCGACACGCGCCAGGCGCCGGAGAGGCGCTTGAAGGTGCGGGAGCGCTGGTCTTCGCCGAACAGGGACGACTGGTCACGACGGATCAGCCCGTCGATGATGTACTTGTCCTTGATGTCGAAGGTGGTGATGGCGAAGAAGTTCTGGTTGCGGATGGGCTGCGAGAACGATCCGGGAATGACCGGATTGTCCGGGTCGCGCGAGGCCGCCGTGAATTCCGTCACGCGCGGCACGGTGAGCGCGGTCGCGCGCACCGTCGTCTGGGTATTCTCCTGGTCCTCGTAGACCCACGCCAGCTTGGTGGTGTTGGTGAACCACGAGAAGTTCTTCACCGCCGTGAGCGTGCTGCCCAGGTTGTAGGCACGGGTGACGATCTCCTGATTGGAGATGGACCCCTTGCTCACGGTACCCGTGGAGCCGATGTAGCCCAGCGGGACGAACGAGCGGAAGTTGCGCGAACCGCGGTCGAAGTTGGTGTTGGCCTCGGCGGTGAGCCACGTGGTGGGGCGATAGCGCACCTTGAGCAGGCCGGTGAAGCGGGCCCGGTCGTTGCTGTTCTGGATGTTTGACCAGTTGTAGAGCGGATTGCTCACGTTACCCGAGGCCGGCGACTGGCGGATGGCGGCCAGATACGGCGTGCCGTTGGGATTCTTGGCCAGCAGGTCGATGTTGGGCTCGAGGAAGCGCAGCCCGAAGAAGGCGTCGCCCGAGCTATCCTCGGCCTGGTCGGCCTTCGACTGTCCGTAGAACGCACCCGTCTGGAAGTCGAGCTTGGGGTGCAGCTCCATATCCAGGTTGAGACGGAAGTTCTGGCGGTTGTATCCGCTGAGCAGGTTGGCGATGCCCTGGTCCCTCGAGTTCTCGAACGACGCATTGAAGTTCGAGTTGGCGTTGCGCTGGCCGACCGAGATGTAGTTGGTCATGAACTGGCCACTGCGGAACACCTCGCCCAGCTGATCGTAGATGACCGGGTAGGAGTTGTCCGAGATGCGGTCGTCTTCCTGGATGCGGTTGCCGTTGGCGTCGCGCTGGAAGTTCCCCTGGGCATCGACCTTGTAGGGATGCGAGAAGTTGTTGGGGATCGTCTTGCGGAGGTCGTTGGACCCGAACTCGTTGCGCACGGTGATCTGGGTCTGACCGGTGGCCAGCGTCGCGCCGCGCTTGGTGAAGATCTGCACCACGCCGTTCGCCGCGTCGGAGCCGTACAGCGAGCTGGCCGCCGCCCCCTTGATGACCTCGATGCGTTCAATGTCCTGGGCATTGATGTCGGCGAGGGAAATGCGGCTGATGGTGCCGTCCACGATGATGAGCGGATCCTGCGACCCGGTGAGCGACGTGGGGCCACGAAGGCGAATGCGGGGAGCCGAGCCGGGCTCGCCGTTCACTGCCGTCACGCTCGCGCCAGCCACGCGGCCGTTCAGCGTGCCGAGCGGCGAGGAGGCGGGGGCCTCCTTGATCTGGGCGTTGGTCACTGCGGCCACGGCGAAGGTGGTCTTCTTCTGCGACGTGGCGTCGGAGACGCCCGTCGTGACCACGGCCTCGAGGTTGAGCACATCCTTTTCGAGGTCGAAGTTCTGCTCGATGCGTCCCGCGGTGAGCGTGACGAGATGCTTGACCGGCCGATAGCCAATGGTGCGCGCCAGCACGGTGACCTGCTTCCCTCCAGCGCGCGCCGGGTCCACCGTAAAGGTGAAGCGCCCCTGCGCATCGGTCACGCTGCCGACGCCGAGTTCGACGATGCCGACTTGGGCCCCGCCCAGTGGGGCGCCGGCGGCAGTGACGCGCCCCGAGACGGTGGCGGGCTGTTGCGCCGTTGCCGTTGTCCCGGGTATGAGAATGAGGAAAGCGGCGGCGATATACCGTCGCACACGATGAAACATGTACGCTCCTATTTCGTTGGGACGGCGGATTGTCCCGTGGTAATGCGGCACAACGACCGGTAGTACCGCTTGTCCCATTTTGCTGCGAGTGTCACGATGTTGCCAAGGGTCGAAACGCATTTTCCTGCGTTTCGTCCCGAGTGTTTCACTCGTGTTTTACAACCAAGGTCCTGAGCGATGCTCATGTTGATCGGCGAACTCATCCATTTTGACACCGAACGTGGGCAGCGACGAATGCCTCGCACCGCTGGGGCGCTGGCGGTGGCACTGGCGCTGCTGCTGTGCGTGGGGAGTCCCCCGCTGGCGGCCCAAACGACCGCGACGTTCGCGGGGCGGGTACTCGATGCGGTGTCCGGCCGCCCCCTGACGGCGGCGACGGTCACGGTAGTCACGACCGGCCAGGCCACGCGCACCGACTCGCTCGGGCGTTTCGAGGTGCGCGGGCTCGCCGTCGGCATCCATCGCTTTCTGGTGAGCGCGCCGGGGCATGCGCGGGGGTCGCTGTCGTTGGCGTTTGCCGCACGCGAACGCATGGAACGCGACCTGGAGCTCGAACCCACCGAAGTGGCGCGTGCGGCGGTGCTCGCCGACAGCGCGGCGCGCAGCGTGGCCGATACGGCCCGCGTGCAGGCGCTGCCCGGTGTGGGGGTGACCGCTGACGCGTCGGCGGGGCGTCGCTACGCCGACTTCGAACGCCGCCGCGCCACCGGGCGGGGACAGTATCGCACGCGGGCCGAGCTCGAGGCGGGGCAGTACTACACGCTGCAGGACGCGATGCGCGGCATGCGCGGGCTGCGCTTCAACTGTGCCGGCGGCACGTGCCGCGCCCAGATGGTGCGCGCGCCCATGGGGTGCGCGCCGGAATACGTGGTGGACGAGCGCGTGGACAACGCCTTCGGCCCCACCATCCCCATTCGCGACATCGTGGGGCTCGAGGTGTACACGGGCGTCAGCGACGTCCCGGGGGAGTTCGCCGGCCAGAACTCGGGGTGCGGCGTGATCGTGATCTGGACGACCTCGGGGCGCGAGCCGCGGCGAAAGTAGACGTCGGCAGGACGTCCACGATCGCCATCCGCCCGGTCGCGGTGGGCCGTTGCCTTATCGGGAACGCACGCCGAGTTCGATGCTGCGCCACTTGCCCTGCTCGAAGCGCCAGACGCTGAGCAGACAGCGGGTCGCATGTCCCATGAGAATGGCCAGCCAGATGTGCCACGTCTCCAACGGTCGCGTGGCCTCCATGACGGACAGGAAGCCAATGGGCAGCGCGAACTGCGACACGAGCGTGATGTACAGTGGGCTGCGCGTATCCCCGGTGCCCTGCAAGCCACCCGTAAAGGTGAGCGCCACCGTGATGAAGAGCCCCGACACACTCAGGACGCGCAGCAGTTCGCGCCCGATGCGCAGCACCTCGGGTTCCGTCATGCCGAAGAGCCCGAGCAGGAGATCGGGGATGGTGACGAAGAGCAGCCCCACGACGATCGCCATGGCCAGCCCGAATCGCGCCGCCACCCGTACGGCATCGCGACTGCGCTCCGGATGGCCCGCTCCGAGATTCTGGCCGGCCACGGTGGCGGCCGCCCCCATGAGCCCCACGGACGTCCAGGTGACCAGTGAGAAGAGCTCCGTATAGCCCACGGCATACGCGGCCTGCGCCTCGGCGCTCTGCGCCGTGCTGCCGATGAAGCGCAGCAGCAGCACCCCGGCAATGTTCATGGCAATGCCCTGCACTCCCGTGGGCAGGCCGAACCGGAAGAGTGCGCGAATGATCTCCCAGTCGGGCTTCCAGGACATGCCACGGAAGTCGATGATCCAGGCGCCGCTGAAGAGCTTGGCCACGGCGTAGACGGCGACGAGGGCACTCGAAATCATGATGCCGGCGGCGGCGCCGGCGGTCCCCATTTCGGGGAAGGGGCCGTACCCCCGAATGAGCAGCACGTTGAAGACGATGTTGCCCACCGTGAGCGCCACGCCGAGACGCAGTGGCGTCTTGGCGTCACCGGCACTGCGCAGCGCACCGCCCAGCATGAAGAACATCATCATGCCGAAACCGAAGACGAACATGATGCGCAGGTACGGCAGCGCCTCGCGTTGCACGTCGGGCGCCGCCTTCACGAGGCCAAGCAGCGTGGGCGCCAGCAGATAGCCCAGCGGGGCGAGCACGCCCAGCGACAGCACGAGCGCCAGCAGAAACGCCTGCGACGCTGCGCGGTTGACCCCGGCCTCGTCACCGGCACCGGCAAATCGGGCCACCAGCACGCCCATGCCGCTGAACAGCGACGACACGAACACCATGACCACCAGAAAGATCTGGAAGCCCACGCCAATGGCGGCGTTGCCGGCGAAGCCGACGAAGTGCCCCACCAGCGCGTGGTCGATCATCCCCTGCACCCCGCTGATCACGTTCTGCAGCACGGTGGGCCACGCCACTTTCCACACGGCCGGACCAATCGGCCCCTCGACGAGGGACCGATCGATGCGCCGTGTGGCGGTGGTGGATGGAGCGGCAGCCACCGGAGCGCCGGCCGTCAGGCGGCCTGCGGCGACATCGTCGCGCCGTCGCGGCGCCGCACGAGCGTGAGGATGGAGTAGACCGCCACCGGCTCCCCGTGCTGGTTGATGACCTCCACATCCCACTCCACGACACCTTGCGGAATGGTGCCCTCGGGGGTGTCCTTGGCGGTCTTCTGCTTCACCGTGAGGCGCACGTGAATGGTGTCACCAGGATACACGGGCTTCGTGAAGCGCAGCTTCTCGAGGCCGTAGTTGGCGAGCACCGGCCCCAGGTCGGGGTCCACGAACAGGCCGGCCGCGGCCGACACGATGAAATAGCCGTGCGCCACGCGCCCCTCGAAGACGCCGTTGCTGCGCGCGTCCTCGTCGTTCATGTGCGCGTAGAACGTATCGCCGCTGAGCTTCGCAAACGCTTCCACATCCTCCAGCGTGATCGTGCGCGTCTTCGTGATGAGCGTGTCGCCGACCTCGAGCTCATCGAAGGTCTTCCGGAAGGGATGCACCGCATCCTGCTTCTCTTCGGCGCCCTTCGTCCACTCGCGGGTAATGGCGGTGATCATGCTGGGACTCCCCTGCAGCGCCACGCGCTGCAGGTAGTGCGTCACGCCGCGCGCGCCACCCATCTCCTCGCCGCCACCGGCACGGCCGGGGCCCCCGTGCACCAGATTGGGGAGCGGTGACCCGTGCCCGGTGCTCTCCTTGGCACTGGTGCGATCGAGCACCAACATGCGCCCATGGAAGCAGGCGGCACCGAGGATGACCTCCTGCGCCACCTTCGGATCATGCGTGATGAGCGACCCCACCAGCGAACCGCGTCCCATGCGCGCCAACTGCACCGCCTCGCCAAGGTCGCGGTACGGCATGACCGTATTCACGGGGCCGAACGCTTCGATGTCGTGCGGCTCGAGCCGGTTGAGCGGATCGGCGCAGTACAGCAGCTCCGGTGCGAAGAACGACCCCTTCTCACGGTCGGCACCGACCACGGCGAAATCGCCACCCCCGTACACGCGCTCCGCCGCCGCGCGAATGGCCTCGGCGCTCGAGGCCACACTCTTCACCTGTGCGCGCGACGCGAGCGGCCCCATGCGCACCCCCTCGGCGGTGGGGTCGCCAATGGTCGTGCTACCAAGGCGCTTGGCCAGCGCGGCGATCACCGCCTCCTCGAGTCCGGCGGGGACGATCGTGCGACGAATGGCGGTGCACTTCTGCCCGGCCTTCGACGTCATTTCGCGCGTGACCTCCTTGATGAAGAGGTCGAACTCCTCGGTGCCGGGTACGGCGTCGGGGCCGAGAATGGAACAGTTGAGCGAATCGGCTTCCATGTTGAAGCGCACCGAATGCTGCAGAATGCCGGGCGCGCTCTTGAGCTTCTGTCCGGTGGCCGCCGAGCCGGTGAAGGCCACGATATCCTGCTCCTCCACGTGCTCGAGCAGCGTGCGCGCCTCACCGCAAATGAGTTGCAGCGCCCCCTTGGGCAACTCGCCGGTGTCGAGGATGGCCTTGAAGACCGCGTGCGTGAGATGACTGCCGGTGGTGCTGGGCTTCACGAGGCACGGCACCCCGGCCAGCAGCGCGGGGGCCAGCTTCTCCAGCATGCCCCAGACGGGGAAGTTGAAGGCGTTGATGTGCACCGCCGCCCCTTCCATGGGCACGAGAATGTGCCGGCCCACGAACGTGCCGTGCTTGGAGAGCGGCTCGGTGGGCCCTTCCACGTGGAAGCGCTCGTTGGTGAACTCCCGGCGGCCGCGACTGGCGTAAGCAAAGAAGGTGCCGATTCCGCCCTCGATGTCCACCCACGAATCGGTGCGCGTGGCCCCCGTCATGGAGGAGAGCGGATAGAACTCTTCCTTGCGTTCCATGAGCGCGATGGCGATGCGCTTCAGCATCAGCGCCCGCTGGTGGAAGGTGTAGGCGCGCAGCGCCGGCCCGCCGACCCGGCGCGCGTACTGCAGCATGGCCTTGAAGTCGAGGCCATGGCTCGACGCCTCACCGATCTTCTCACCGGTCACGGCGTGAATGAGATCGGTCTTGGGGCCGGTCCCCTCCACCCACTCACCGAGCGCAAAATTCTGCAGGATGAACATCATCGAGTCTCCGTACGGGTGGTCTCGGACATCGCCGGCGCCTGACGCTGCGTGTCCTTCCAGTTCCTGAGCATCGCGGACTGCACCGGCCGGTCGGCCGGTACCTCGCGCAGCGGATCTACGGCGCGCCAGCTGGCGCGCATGGCACTCGGCAACTGCTGGTACAGCGCGGTGCCGTCACTCTTCCACGCGAGCATGTCGTCGCTCACGTCCTTCACGATCTTCGCCGGGTTCCCCACCACGACCTTGCGGTCGGGAATCACCATGTCGGTGGGAACGAAGCAGAGGGCGCCCACAATGCACCCCTGTCCCACAACGGCGTTGTCCATGATCACGGCGTTCATGCCAATGAGGCTGTTCGCCCCGATGCGGGCGCCGTGCACGATGGCGCCGTGACCGATGTGCGCACCGGTTTCGAGGGTCACCACGACACCGGGGAACATGTGAATGGTGCAGTTCTCCTGCACATTGCAGCCGTCCTCGATGACGATGCCGCCCCAGTCGCCACGAATGGCGGCCCCGGGGCCCAGGTACACGTCGCGCCCGATGATGACGTTGCCGGTCACGGCAGCCTGCGGGTGGACGAACGCGCTCTCGTGCACCACGGGAATGAAGTCCTCGAACGCGTAGATCATGCCGGGGTTCTCAGACGCGTTCGAGCACGACGGCAAACCCCTGCCCCACGCCGATGCACATGGTGCACAGCGCATAGCGGCCGCCGGTTTCGCGCAGCTGGTACGCGGCCGTGAGCGCGAGACGCGCGCCGCTCATGCCCAGGGGATGCCCGAGTGCAATGGCCCCGCCGTTTGGGTTCACGCGGGGATCGTCATCGGCCACGCCGAGTTCGCGCAGACAGGCGAGCCCCTGCGCGGCGAACGCTTCGTTGAGTTCGATCACGTCCATCTGGTCGAGCGCGAGCCCGGCGCGCTCCAGCACCAACCGGGTAGCGGGTACGGGGCCCATGCCCATGATGCGCGGCTCCACGCCGGCCGCGGCACTCGCCACCACGCGCGCGAGGGGCGCGAGGCCGAAGCGCGACAGCGCCGCCTCACCGGCCAGCAGCAGCGCCGCCGCCCCGTCGTTGAGCCCACTGGCATTGCCGGCCGTCACGCTGCCCTGCCCGTCGTGCCGGAAGGCCGGCTTGAGCTTGCCGAGCGTTTCCAGCGTCGTGTCGGGGCGCAGGAACTCGTCGTGCGACACGAGCAGCGCATCGCCCTTCTTCTGGGGAATGCTCACCGGCGCGATCTCGAGGGCCAGGCGGCCCGCGGTGCGGGCCGCGGCCGCCTTCTGCTGCGAGCGTACGGCAAACGCGTCCTGATCGGCGCGGCTCACCGCATACTGGGCGGCCACGTTCTCCGCCGTCTCGCCCATGCTGTCGGTGCCGTGCAGGCTCTTCATGCGCGCGTTCACGAACCGCCACCCGAGGCTGGTGTCGAAGAGCTGCACGTCGCGCGCGAATGGCGTGGCGCCCTTGCTCAGCACGTACGGCGCGCGGGTCATGCTTTCCACGCCGCCGGCGACGTACAGATCGCCCTCGCCGGCGCGAATGGCACGTGCCGCGCCCGCCACCGCCGACAGCCCCGATGCGCACAGGCGATTGACCGTCTCGCCGGGCACCGTGACCGGCACACCGGCCAGCAGTGCCGCCATGCGCGCCACGTTGCGGTTGTCGTCACCGGCCTGATTGGCGCACCCCAGGATGACATCGGCGATTCCCGCCACGTCGAACTGCGGCGCGTGCGCACGCACGCGATCGAGGAGCGCCGAGATGGCGTGGGCCGCCAGATCATCGGCCCGCACCGGGGCCAGCGCTCCACCGAGGTTGCCAATGGGCGTGCGCACGCCGTCGATGAGGTAGGCCTGTTGTCTGCTCATGGGGATCATCCGAAATGGGCACCCGGCACGTGCGGGCGGGTGGCGTAGTGAACCGAACGCGCTGTCACGGGTACCGCCGCGGATCGCCCAGCGGCACGCCGGCCTGCACGGCACGGCGCAGCCGCACGCTGGGGCGATAGCGATCGTCACCCGTTTCGTACTGGAGCGCCTGCAACCGGGCCAGCACGGTGGCGGCCCCGATCTCGTCGCCCCAGGCCAGCAGGCCGCGCGGATAGTTCACGCCCGTAGTCATGGCGAGTTCCACGTCGGCCACGGTACAGATGCCGAGGTGGACGGCCTCCACGGCTTCGTTGACGAGCATGGCGAGCACCCGATCGGCGATTCCCTGCGCCAGCACGGGGTCTTCCACGGGCGCCGGCGTGATGGCGCCTTCGGCATAGTCGTAGAAGCCGCGCCCCGACTTGCGACCCAGCCATCCCGCTTCGAGCAGCCGCTGCTGGCGCAGGCTCGGGCGGTAGCGCGGGTCATGGAACATGCCGTCAAACACCGAGCGTGTGACCGCGAAGTTCACGTCGTGCCCGATGAAGTCCATGAGCTCGAAGGGACCCATGCGGAAACCGCCCACCGTGCGCAGGGCCCAGTCGATGGTGGCGCAGTCGGCCACGCCTTCCTCGAGCAGCCGCAGCGATTCGCCGTAGAAGGGGCGTGCCACGCGGTTCACGATGAAGCCGGGGGTATCCGACGCCAGCACCGTGACTTTCTTCCAGCCGGCGGCGTACGCCGTGGCGCGAGCCGTCACGTCGGGTGCGGTGCTGATGGCGGGGATGATCTCCACCAGCGGCATCACCGGCGCCGGATTGAAGAAGTGCACGCCAACCACGCGGGTCTTGTGCGTACACGCGCCGGCCAGCGCGGCAATGGACAGCGACGACGTATTGGAGGCCAGGACGGCGGCCGGGGCCACGATCCCCTCGAGCGTGCGCAGCAGCGCCTGCTTGGCGTCCAGCTTCTCGACGATGGCTTCGATCACCAGGTCACAGGGCGCGAACGCGGCCAGCAGCTCGGCGCTCACGCCTTCCACGTACGTGAGGCGCGCGAGGACGGCGTCGGCCGCCTCACGCGAGAGCCGCCCCTTGTCCACCTCGCGGGCCATGGCCTTCTGGTGCCCCGTGCGCGCGCGGGCCATCGCCGCCGGCAGGGCATCGGCGAGCAGCACCGGGTGTCCGTGCACGGCCGCCACCTGCGCAATGCCGGCCCCCATGGCGCCGGCGCCAACGACACCAATCGTTGCCGCCGCCATCACTTCCCCTGATAGACGGGGGCCCGCTTCTCGAGAAACGCGCGCACCCCTTCCGCGTAGTCGGCGGTGCGGCCGGCCTCGTGCATGGCCTGCGCTTCCACCTCGAGCTGGGCGTCCAGACCGTTGGCCAAGCTCGCATTGAGTGCGCGCTTGGTCAGTCCGAAGCCGCGCGTGGCCTGCGCGGCGAGCTGCTCGGCGAGCTGCGTGACCGTGGCCATGAGCTCGGCCGCAGGGACCACGTCCCAGATGAGCCCCCAGTCCTTCGCCTTCGCCGCCGGCATCTTTTCGGCGAGGAAGAACATGCCCGTGGCGCGCTGCATCCCCACCAGGCGCGGCACGAAGAAGGTGCCGCTGGTGTCGGGAATGAGCCCCAGCTTGGCGAAGCTCTCCACGAAGCTCGCGCTGTCGGCGGCAATCGTGAGATCGCAGGCGAAGGCCAGGTTGGCGCCGGCGCCCGCGGCGATGCCGTTGACCGCGCACAACACCGGCTTCTCCAGCGTGCGAATGGCGCGAATGATGGGGTTGTAGCATTCGGCGACGATCTCCCCGATATCCGGGATCGGGCCGCCATCGCGCGGCAGCGCCTCGGCGAGGTCCTGGCCGGCACAGAAGCCGCGCCCCGCGCCGGTAATGACCACGGCCCGTACCGCGTCATCGGCGGCGGCCTCGGCGAGCGCCGCCTGCAGGGCGGCCGCCATGCTGCGGGTAAAGCTGTTGAGAACGTCGGGGCGGTTGAGCGTGAGCGTGAGGACGCCGTTCGCCCGGGCAACAAGGAGCGTGGAAGCGGGGGAGGTCATAGGACAAAAGTAGCATGGGGGTCCGGGGAGCGCCGACGGCCCCCTATCGAGCCATCGCGGTTCCCACCGAACAATCGGCTGGTGGTCCCACCTCCACTGGAGAACCGCACATGCTCACGTCGCTGGCGCACTGGTTGGGCAGTCTGGGTTGGACCGTGTTCGCCTGGGCGCTGGGCGCCCTGCTGGTGCTGAACGCGGCGTCGGTTGCGCTCCTGCTCACGCGTCGGGACCGGGAGCTGGTGCAGCGCTACACGGCGCTCTGGCTCGCCGTGAACCTGCTGCTCATCGCCATCGGCGTGGGGATTCCGGCCATCACCGCGGTGGCCCGTCTGACGCTCATGGGCCTTGGCGCGGTGGTCCCCGACCTGGGGTCGGTCACCGGGTAAACTCCCATCCGGGGGCGCGCGCTGGCAGATTACCGCTCTATGCCTGCCAAGACTGCCGTGCGAGCGGTGCCCCGTGAGAGCGCCCCGCCCGCCGTGACTCCCCGCGCCGGGTTCGACTGGCGCCGCATTGCCTATCACACGCTGGTGTCGCGCGCGCTCGACGATGTCGAGGAGCAGACCAACAAGCAGCGGGCGACCGTTCCGCGCGAGCATCTGGTGCTCTACCAGTTCTCGGCGCGCGGCCACGACATGGCGCAGAGCATTCTGGGATCGCTGCTCACCGGCGCGCACGATGGCGCGGGCGCCTATTACCGGTCGCGCCCCCTCCTGCTCTCGCTGGGGCTCAGCATCGAAGATGCGTTGGGGAGTCCGCTCGGACGTGCGGGGGGCTTCAGCGACGGCCGCGACATTGGCGTGGTGTGCAACCTGCCCAATCCCTCCGGGTGCACGGTGCTTCCCATGGCTGGTGATGTGGGGTCGCAGTACACGCCGGCGGCCGGGTGGGCGCAGAACATCGTGTACCATCGCGATACCCTGGCCGACGCGAGCTACGCGAACTGCCTGAGCGTGGCGCTGGGCGGCGACGGATCGGTGGCCACCAACGGCTTCTGGGCCGCGCTCACCATGGCCACGACGCTGTCGTTGCCCATGCTGTTCTACATCGAGGACAACGATCTCGGCATCAGTGTGCGCGGTGACATGCAGACCCCGGGGGGCGACATCGCGCGCAATCTGGCGTCGTTCACCAACCTGCGCGTGCTGAATGGCGATGGCTGCGACCCGCACGATGCGTCGGAGAAGCTGGCCGACGCAGTGGCGCATGTGCGCGGCGGCGGCGGCCCCGCGCTGGTGCGCCTGACGGTGCCGCGGCTGTCGAGCCACTCGGGGCCGGACAACCAGAAGGGGTATCGCACGGACGAGGAGATCGCGGCGGATCTGGCGCGCGATCCGCTCCCCCGGCTGCGCGAGTATCTCGTGCCGGCGGTCATGAGCGCCGGTGAGTGGGCCGCGCTGGAGGGGGACGTCGCGCGTGACGTGCAGGTGGCGCTCGAGGCGGCGCGTGCCCGCGGGAACCCGGATCCCCGCACGGTGGCGCAGCATGTCTTTGCCGACGAGCACGCGCCCACCGAGGCCATGGGTGGTCTGTCGCGCGCCGAACGCGCCGCGCTGGGCGGCACGGATGTGCCGCAGGAGGGGGGCGAGTTGCTGCGTTTCGCCGAAGCCATCCGACGTACGCTGCGGCACGAGCTCGCCACCAACCCCAAGGTGGTCGTGTTTGGTGAGGACGTGGGGCGCAAGGGTGGCGTGCACCTCGTGACCGAGGGGCTGCAGAAGCAGTTCGGTGCCACCCGCGTCTTCGATACGAGCCTGAGCGAAGAGGGGATCATTGGCCGCGCGGTGGCCATGGCCATTGGCGGCCTGGTGCCCGTGGCCGAGATCCAGTTCCGCAAGTACGCCGATCCGGCGGCGGAGCAGCTGAACAACTGCGGCACGATGCGCTGGCGCACGGCCAATCGATTTGCCGCCCCGATCGTGGTGCGCATGCCTGGTGGCTTCGGCAAGGACGTGGGCGACCCGTGGCATTCGCTGAGCGACGAAGTGCGATTCGCACACGCGTATGGGTGGCAGGTGATCATGCCCTCCAACGCGGCCGACGCCGTGGGGCTGCTGCGCGCGGCGATGCGCAGCCCCAACCCCAGCATCTTCTTCGAGCACCGGTCGCTGCTCATGACGGGCGATGGCAGCGCACGGTATCCCGGTGACGACTACGTGCTGCCGCTGGGCCGAGCGCGCGTGGTGCAGGAAGGCGACCAGATCACGCTGGTGACGTGGGGAGCCATGGTGCACCGGTGCGTGGACGCGGTGGCGCAGCTGGCGCAGCCGGGGGCGGTGGAGCTGCTCGACTTGCGCACCATTTCGCCCTGGGATCGCGAGGCGGTGCTGGCGAGCGTCCGGAAGACCGGGCGCTGCCTGATCGTGCACGAGGACAGCCTCACGGCCGGGTTCGGAGCGGAAATCGCGGGGACGCTGGCCCAGGAGGCCTTCTGGTACCTGGACGCGCCGGTCGAACGGCTGGCCCCGCGCGACATCCCGGTGCCGTACCATCCGGATCTGCTCGACGCGGTCGTGCCCACGGCGGCGCGCATTCGCGAGCGGCTGGCGGCGCTGCTCGCGACCTGAGGGGCCAACGGTCATGGCCACGGGGGATTTCCGCGAGACGGAAACAGGCTTATCTGTGACGGTCAAGAAGTCCGAACGTCAAGCTGGCGTGACGTATCGCCGGTGTGCTACATCACTTACTATTGGAGTGCTCTCCCACGGTGAAGTGCCGTCGGGCGAGCACGGGCCACGACGGCCCGCTACTCAGGCTTAACCCAGAGGACGCCATGAAGAACAAGCTGGTCGGACTTTCGCTGCTCGCGGCGGTCGCGGCGGTGCCGACGGCCCACGCTCAGGGCCTTGGTGAACGGATCGAGATCGGGGCATTCGGTCAGTTCACGAGACTCGACGACAAGATCAAGATGGACAACGTCGCGGCGGTCGGCGGCATGTTCACTGCTTCCGTCTACAAGTGGTTCGGGGTGCAGGGCGACGTGCAAATCGGCTCGACCAAGGCCACCCGCACCCCGTTCGAGGACATCACCTATCGTCCGGCCCGTATTCTCGGCACGTTCACGCTGCCTCTGACCTCGTCCAAGAAGGCGGCGCTGGTGCTGGGTGCCGGTTACGTCAACTCGATCTACGACGGCCGCTCCACGGCCAACGAGTTCGAGGACGGTTTCTCGGCGCTCGCCGGCCTGAAGTTGTGCTCGAGCGGCAAGTGGGGCGCGCGCATCGACGGCATCATGGACCGCAACCCGTCGCCGAATGAGCAGGAGCTCACCGGCACGTCGCGCAACCTCGGCATCCGGGCCGGCGTGACCTACGCCCTGCGCGGCGGCTGCGCGACGGTCGAGAAGTTCGACTGGGCGCTCAAGATCGACCCGGCCAGCGCCACGGTGAACCGCGGCGCCGACCGTCAGTTCGCGCTCAGCGCGGCGGATGCGAAGGGCAAGATGATCCAGCTGCGCAACGTGAAGGATCTTGCCTGCACGTCGAGCGACGCGTCGGTGGCCACGGTGGACAACACCGGCAAGGTGACGGCGGTCAAGTACGGCACGGCGACGATCACCTGCACGGGCACGCAGAAGAAGCTGCAGCGCTCGGCGTCGGCCACCGTCACGGTGCCACCGCCGGCGTGGACGCTCACGCTGACGCCGAAGAGCGGTTCGACGGATGTCAGCAAGACGCTCGGCTTCACGGCCAAGGCGGTCGACGCCGACAACGTGGACCTCGGCGCGATCACCTGGAGCTCGGCCAACGCGTCGATCGCCTCGGTGAACAACGGCACGGTGACGTGCAACGCCGGTGGCAGCACCACGATCACGGCGTCGAAGAGCGCCTACGGCAGCTCGAAGAGCGAGACGGCGTCGGTGGAGTGCGTGGCGCCGAAGGCGGTGAGCGTGGCGCTCGACCGCGCGCTGTTCGACTTTGATCGCGCGACGGTCCTCAAGGCGGGCAACGACACGCTCAAGGTCGTGATCGAGGCCATGAAGCGTCTCCCGTCGCTGCGCATCTCGATCGAGGGGCACACGGACCGCTACGGCTCGGAAGCGTACAACAGCGCGCTGGCGAAGAAGCGCGCCGAAGCGGTGATGAAGCAGCTGCTGCGTCTGGCCGGCAAGGATGCGGCGATGCTGAAGGACCGCATCGTGTGGTCGAGCTTCGGCGAGCAGTGCCTCGTGACGACGGCGGGAGCCGACGAGAGCGAGCCGCCGCCGGCGAACCGGGGCCGCATTGCCCGCGGCGACCGTGCGGCGCAGGCGGACAACCGCCGCGTCGAGATCTGGCAGCTGCTCGACGGCAAGAACGCGCCGACGGGCTGCCGCTCGGCAGACGAGCGCAACGGCCGTCTCGGCTTCAAGGACCTCAAGTAACACCAGCCTTCTGCGGCTGACCGGAAAGGCCTCGCGATTGCTCGCGGGGCCTTTCTGCTTTTCGCCCGGGTCGCGAACGGGGTTGGCCTCCGGGATTGAACGGCGGTCGGGGGTGGTTGGGGTCGGGGTACTGCCACTGCGGTTTTGGTACTGCCACGGCAGTCGGGGTACTGCCACTGCGGTCGGGGTCTCACGAGCGGTCGGGGTCGTGGCGCGGCCCGGGTCGCGTTTGGGTCCGGGTCGGGGTCTCGGCGCGGGCGGTACGGCGGCGCGGGAGGCGTGTCGGGGTCGGGGG
>NZ_JAJTHI010000084.1 GCF_021298855.1 Gemmatimonas sp. | reverse complement strand
CGCTTCGACGAGACATTGGCCCGTATTCGCGCCGCCGGTCTGGTCGTGGAGGGAGAGCCGCGACGGGAGAGCTATGGCGCGGTAGTCGTCTTTCGCGATCCGTTCGGCAACCGGTGGGACCTGCTGGGAGCGTCCTGAATCACCGCGGTCATGCCGGAAGCGAACACCACAGGGAGAGCATGACCCTCGAACGGGCCCGGTCCCTTACGGCGCCAGCACCCCGTAGCTGCGATACCAACTGCGGACACGATCGTACATCTGCCGGCTGAAGGGCACGTCGTTGTGCGTCCCGCCGGGATACACGTGCAGTTCATGCCGACGACCGCGCGATGCCAGCCGCGATGCGAGGCGCGGATCCATGGCCCGTGGCACGACATTGTCGTTGTCGCCATGGTGGATCTGGTACGGAGCGGTGATGCCCACCACCTGGCGGTCCGCCGGCGCCGCTGCCTCGGCCTCAGGCGATCTTGCCCAGCAGCGCGAGCGCTCCCTGCAGCAACGCCTCCGTCCGTTCGGACGTCGCGACGGTCTCCTGCAGCTGCACCGAGAAGTGTCCCTCGAGGTGTGCGAGTGCCACCAGCGCCGACGTGTCCCTCGCGTCCGAGAGCACGACCACTAGTCGCGCAGCAAGCTGCTCCCGCTCCCGCTCGGACAGGAACGGCCGGACGAAGAGGTCGAACGTCCTGTCCGGAACGCGCAGCGGAGACGCGGTTCGCTGGAAGCCGGAAACTGTCGTCTTCACGCCGGGTCCTGTCGCGAGGCGCAGCATGAATTCGGGCGACTCCGAGGCTCGCGATGGTCGCCATCGGACGGACAAGGACGGCTTCGCCACGAGGGCGCCCGTGTCGCGCTGCTTCCAGTAGCCGACGAGGACGGTCCCCGTGTCGTCGACGTACTCGAGCATGGTGCGTCCGGGCGCGACTCGACGAAACGTCCCGCCCCGCGTCCGATTGAGTGGCGCCAGGAGGTCGTCGGCGGAGCGATCCGGCGAGTTGGCGAGGAACGCCGCCACGATCGAGCCCAACAGCAGCAGGACCACGGCCGCCAACACCCCGAACACGATTGCGGTGAGACTGTTCATGCGCGATAGTCGCCGTTTGGCGTGGAGATACCCCAAAGCGAAAGCACCGGGTCTTCGCCGTTACCGGCGCGTGAGGCGCCGCACCCGGATGTCGGCCTGCTCGCGGTGCCCCGAAAAGCGTTCGATCGCGCACAGGCGCGAGCAATACTCCCCGATCGCGACCGACGCCTCGTCGGTCACGATGCGCTGGTAGGTGTGGGTCTTGATGAACTTCCCCACCCACAGCCCGCCGGTGTACCGGCCGGCCCGGCGCGTCGGCAGTGTATGGTTGGTGCCGATCACCTTGTCGCCGTACGCGACGTTGGTCCGGTGCCCCAGAAACAGCGCCCCGTAATTGGTCAGGCGGGCCAGGAACCAGTCGGGGTCCGCGGTCATCACCTGCACGTGTTCGGAGCAGATCCGCTCGCTCTCCGCGAGCATCTCCTCGTTGGTATCGCACAGGATGATCTCGCCGTGGTCCTGCCACGCCGCGCGCGCGATCGGGGCGGTGTCCAGCCGCGCCAGCACGGCGTCGATCGCCTCTGGCAAGCCATCGGCGATGCGTCGTGACGTGGTGACGCAAACGGCGGGCGACGTGGGGCCGTGTTCCGCCTGCCCGAGCAGGTCGACCGCGACCAGTTCCGGATCGCAGCTGTCGTCGCAGATGACGAGCGTCTCTGTCGGGCCGGCGAGCAGATCAATTCCGACGCGCCCGAACAGCTGCCGCTTGGCCTCGGCGACATAGGCGTTGCCGGGGCCGACCAGCATGTCGACCGGCGCCATCTGCGCCGTGCCAAGCGCCATCGCGGCGACGGCCTGGACCCCGCCCAGTACATAGATCTCGTCGGCGCCGGCCAGCGCCATCGCGGCGATGGTCGCGGCCTCCGGTTTTCCCTCGTAGGGCGGCGTCGCCGCGATTACGCGCGTGACGCCGGCCACCCGGGCCGTAAGCACGCTCATGTGTGCCGAGGCGACCATCGGATATTTCCCGCCCGGCACATAGCAGCCGACCGAGTGCACCGGGATGTTGCGATGGCCGAGGATGACGCCCGGAAGTGTCTCCACCTCGATGTCGCGCAGCGCCCCCAGCTGCGCCTCCGCGAAACGGCGAATCTGCGCTTGGGCGAACCGGATGTCGTCGAGGGTGCGGGTCGGCAGTGACGTAATGCAGGCGTCGATCTCCGTCTGGCTCAGCCGGAAGGACGGCGGCGCCCACTGATCGAGCTGTTCGGAATACGCCCGGACCGCAGCGTCGCCGTGGCGCTCGATCTCCAACAGCATGTCCTCGACCGTGGTCCGGATGGCCGCGTCGTCCGCCCGCTGCGCCGCCGGCGGGCGACCGGACTTCACCTGTCTGATCATCGACCCCTCCCGAGCTGTGCTCGATCTGTGACGCGCGGTTCGCTGTCCCTCCTGCCCCCAGAACGATGGGGCCCGCGCGCCACTCGCGCACGATCCCAATCGCTGGCCCCCCACGGTGGCCGGTCATGGAGACCCATCATGTGGACCCCCCGACGTGGTGCTGGCGACGCCGGCCATCGCGCCGTATGCTCGACGGAGCGTCACGCATCCCGAAGGAACTCGCCGTCCGTTGAAATCCGGTCCCGCGCCTCGCCCCCTCCCGCCCCGCGATGCCCCACCGCCCACTCGCCCCCCTGACCCGGCTGCTGCAGGCCACCGGCGTGGCCGCCGTCACCCTGATGACCCTCCCGATGCTGCCGCACGCCGCGTACGCCCAGGGCGCCCGCCCCGCGCGCAGTGCGGCCACCCAGCGGCTCATCGCGCGCGCCGACTCGCTGCAACTGCCGGGCGCGTGGACCCCGCCTCCTGGCGACGGGTTGGCGCACCACATTGCCGGCTTTGCCACCACCATGTGCGCCGCGGTCTTCCTGACCGGCCTCGACCCCGCCGACGCCGCCGCCAACGTGGGGTTCTTCTCCGGGCCGGTGGAGTACCGCCGTCAGGTCATCGACACCGTGGTCGACCGTGCCCGCCGCGAGATCCGCCTCACGCTGCCCGGCGGCGTGGAGCGCGCCGCCAAGGTGTACGGCAGCCAGGGTTGCGTCACGCGTTCCATCGGCGAAGACTCGGTGCGCTTCACCCCGCAGGTGGTCACCCCCAACCTTCCCCCTGCCGCCAGCACGCCGTGGCCCATGGGCGACGTGCTCCCCACCACGCCCTGGCCCGCCGGCGTGGACTCGGCGCTGGTGGCGCGTGCCGTGAACGAGATCTTCGGCCCCGCCGAGGCGATGACGCTGGGTGTGGTGATCACGCACAAGGGGCGCATCATCGGCGAGCGGTATGCACCGGGGATCGGCATTCACACACCGCTGGAGAGCTGGTCCATGGGGAAGAGCCTCACCGGCACGCTGGTGGGGCGCCTCATCCAGATGGGGGTGTACCGGCTGGACCAGCCCGCCCCCATCCCCGAGTGGCAGCAGCCCGGCGATCCGCGGCAGGCCATCCGTATTCAGGACATCCTGCGCATGTCCAGCGGGCTGCGCATCCGCGCGCCGCAGGACCCCGACTACGAGGCCTCGCTCGGGTACCCCGACCACCTGTACTACTACACCGGCCCCAACGCCTACCAGTGGGCTGCCACGCGGCCGCCGCAGTGGGCCCCCAACACCGTGGGGCGCTACCGCAACACCGATCCCATTTTGGCCAGCTACCTGGTCAAGCTGGGGGCCGCAAAGCTGGGGCAAGACTATTTCAGCTTCCCGCAGCGCACGCTGTTCGACAAGCTGGGAATGCGCGACGTCGTCATCTGGGCCGACCCCGCGGGGAATCTGCTGGGGAACGGCGGCGAGGTGATTGCCGCGCGCGATTGGGCCCGGCTGGGGATGCTGCACCTGCAGGATGGCGTGTGGAACGGCGAGCGGCTGCTGCCGGAGGGGTTCGTGCGCGAGCACGTGCGTACACTGGCGCCAGCGTGGGTGGCCGACGGGCGCCCACAATACGGCGGCGCGTTCTTCTGGATCAACGGCGACGGCCGCGAGCCCATGCCCCGCGAGGCGTTTGCCATGCTGGGCGCCGGCGGGCAGAGCGCCTGGATGATCCCGTCGCACGACCTGGTGATCGTGCGCATCGGCAAGTACCGCGGGTCGTCGGCGGGCGAGGCGGCGCGGCGGAAGGGTACGGTAACGCTCCTGCAGGCGCTGCGTGGCGCCGGGGGGCGTTGAACGGAGTCGGTGGCCAATGACACTGGCGGTCCACGCAAGCCACGGTCGCCGGCGTTGTCAGCACGCCGGGTGGTGACACCACCGGGAGCCGCAGCCGCTCGACCGGGCCGCCGCTCGCCGTTGTTCTCCATGGTGACCGCCTGCAAGTTTGGCCGCACATGCCTGCCTCGCGTCCCTCTGCGGTCGGGTCCCGACCCGCACTTCCCGTTGCCCCGACCCCGGCGTTCTGGTACGGACAGACCGCCCTCTTCGGTCTCCTCGCGCTGCCCGGCGTGTTGTTCGACACCCGGTCCAGCGGCGACGTCGTGTATCACGTGCTGTCCGGCGTGGTCGGCGCCGTGGGAACGACCTGGCTCAGGCGCGATCTGGCGCTGGCGGGGCTGCCGATCCTGCAGGTGGCAACCGTCCGTCGATGGGCGCTGCGGGCCGTGCCGCGGACGGCGGTGTGTTGCCTCGTCACCATTGGCGTGCTGGAGCTCGGCCTGCGGGGCGCCGAGTTCCCACCATCCGTGCGCGCGCTGCTGCTCGACTGGTTCCTCCCCTCGCTGGTCCAGTGGTGCCTCGGACTGGTGACGTGGCTCGCGGTGTACATCAGCGCCGTCTCGCTGATGTACGCGGGCCAGGCCGCGGCAGAGCAGCGTGAACTCCAACGACTGGCGCAGGACGCGGAGGCGCGGGTGGCTCGCGCCGTGATGAATCCGCATTTCCTGTTCAACGCGCTCAACTCGGTCCAGGCGCTCATTGCCAGCGACCCTGAGCGCGCGCGCGCGATGATCGGGCGATATGCCGAGATTCTGCACTACGCGACCGTCACCGGCCGTCGTCACGCGGTGCCGCTGCAGGACGAGGTGGCGATCGCACGGAGCTACCTGGAAATCGAGCAGGAGCGATTCCACGACCGCATGCAGATCCGTGTCGAACTGGACCCCGCGGTGGCGCAGGCCATGGTTCCCCCGCTGATGCTGCAGACGCTCTGCGAAAATGCCGTACACCATGGGATCGGCACGTCGCCATTGGGGGGAACCATTGTCGTGCAGGCCCAACGGGCGGGCCATTTCGTGGAGCTCACCATCCGGAACCCCGTGGGCGACGAGCACACCGCAGCGCCGCGCAGGGAATCGTCCGGGCTTCGCAACTCGATCGAGCGGTTGCGGCTCCTGTATGGCGAGGAAGCCACCCTCGAACCGCGTCGCACCGCACCGACGGAATTCGCCACGCACATCCGCTTCCCGCTGAGCGCTGACGAATTGTCCGGGTGACGCTGGCAGATTGCCCGCGGGCCGGCGGCGGCCGGCGGGCAGCGGCCGGCTCAGGGCAGCTTGCGACTGGCCGTGATGGTGGGGACGAAGATCAGGGCATCGAACGTGGGACGCATGGTCAGCGGCAGATACACGTTCGGGCTGCTGTCTCCGCCGGCGCCCAGCCAGCGCGTGCCCTTGGCTTGCGTGAACCACGTGGCCAGTGCACCGGTCACCGTGCGCAGGTCGAACCAGGCTGGTGTGGTGAGGGCTGCAGCCAACGCGCCATCGACGGTGGACGACGGGGCGGGTGGCGCCGTCTGTGGATCGTTGGGGACGTTGGCATTGTACTGCCCCCCCCCGAACGAGAAACCGACCGACACCAGCGCGTTGCCCAGCGTACGGCGAAGGAACCACCCGGTCGATCGGACCCCATCCGTGTCGACGACCCCGGTGTGTCCGTTGTGCCCCCACAGGACCGCGCGCCGGGTGGTGCCGGATCGTTGGGCCCACCACAGCAGATTGTCCGCCATGACGCTGTCGCGCAGGGTGAAGGCCCCATCCTCGTCGCCGGCGCCCGACTTCACAGCCTGGTCGCCAAACAGCCGCAGGACCTCCGCGCTGCGTACGGCCCACGCGGCGTCGCTCGGGCCCAGTGACGCGGCCAGCTGCGGCGCAGCGGCCGCAACCGCCGTCGAGGCCTGGCGCAGCACGGTGGTGAATCGTGTGACCTGCGCCGACGTGAAGCGGCCGGCGCGCGTCGCCGTATCGGCAATCGCGCCCGCCGTCGCGTAGTTCTGCTTCACCTGGTTGGCCAGGAGCGGATCCGTCCGGCGCAGGAGGGTATCCAGCTGCGCCATCGTCCCATCGCCCGTGGTGAACCCGTAGTCCTGCGGGTCCACCCCCACGAACTGCACCCGCTCGCTGGCGGAGCGGGTGGCGTTCGCCGCGCGGAGCATGCGCAGCAGGTCCCGCACCTCCTCGGTCCGCCACACGTTGTACTGCAAGGCCGTCATCGCGGCCGTTTCCGGCACGGGATCGCCCTGCACATATGCGTTCACCGAGCGCGTGGCGGCCCACGGGGCCTCGAACGCGACGATCCGCGTCCCGTTCTGGATCAGCAGTTGAATGGCCTGATTCTTGTAAACGAAGAACTCACGGGTGCCGTGGGTCGCTTCCCCGAGTGTCACTACTGTGGCACTACTCGTGCTTTGCAGCACACGCTGTCGAACCGCCGATGCCAGCAGGCCGCTGTCACCGAGCGACGTGGCCTGCGCGCGGATCTCGGCGACCACTTCCGGTGTGGCGGCGGGCTCCGTGTTCGACTGACATGCCACCACGAGCATGATGGTGGCCAGCGTCGGCAGGCGCAGCGCGCGCGCCGCGTATACGTTCTTCATGGATCTGTGCGCGAGGGGAGTGACGATCGTGGACAGCCGACAGGGTCGTGCCCCCTCGGGCGATCGGCAACTTGCGGCCGTTCGAATGGTGCCTCGCTGCCTCCGAACGGTTCGTGAGACCGTCGAGCGGTCATGCGAAACCGCGGACCACGCGGCATCGTACCGGCCCAGTGAGCAACCCGCCAGGACCCAATAGCCGAGAACGAAGATCGTGATTCGCCCGTTGTTCCGTGTTCTTCTGGTGGACGACGAACCGCTCGCGCGCCAGGAGCTGAGGCGCCTGTTGTCGGACTTTGCCGACCGATTGGAGGTGGTGGGCGAGGTCTCCACCATCGCGTCGGCCAAAGCGGCAATTCTCGAACTGGAACCTGATCTGGTGTTGCTCGACATCACGTTGCCGGATGGCAACGGGGTGCAGTGGTTGAGCACGCTGGACACGGCCCCGCATGTGGTGTTCGTGACGGCGCATCAATCGTATGTGTTCCGGGCGCTCGAGTTGAACGCGTTGGACTATCTGCTCAAGCCGGTCACGGCGACGCGGTTGGCCACCACGATGGCCCGGGTGCTGCCTTCCCTCGAGGCCACCGCCCAGGCGCGGGGAGCAACCGAGGCGACGCCGGCCATGGAGGCCGCGTCGCACGACGAGGGCGGTGAAACCGCGTCGCGGCACCCCCTGGCACTGCACGATCGGGTCTTCCTGAGCGACGGTGAGGCCGGATGGTTCGTGACACTCGGCGAGATGCGGCTCCTCGAGGTACACGGGGAGTCCACGCGCGTGCATTTCGGACGCGGGAGCGCCGTGAGCCCCCGTTCGCTGCGACTGGTCGAGGCGCGCTTGCCAGCGCGGGCGTTCCTCCGCGCGAATCGGACACAGATCGTCGGTGTGCACTGGATTCGCGAGGTGCGTTCGTGGTTCGCCGGTCGCCTGCTGTTGCGTCTGGACGGTGGGCACGAGGTGGTGGTATCCAGGCGCCAGAGTCGCGCGATGGCCGAGCAGTTGCGCTTGTGACGAAGCACACGAGCGGCGCACACGCCTCCGGCGCGGCTGCACCGGGCCCCGGAGGTCGCTACCTTTCGCGGTTCCACCACCCGCCGGGAGGCAGCATGTCCATGGCATTCCTGCGCGACGACGCCGAAGGCGAAAAGCCGCGCCGCAACTACGGGCTCCCCGACAAGGCCGATCCCGACTACGACCGCGTGGCTGCCCGTGCCCTGCTCGAAGCCGCCCGCGTGGGGGAAACGGAATTGGCCGAGCGCGCCACCGGGTACTACTGGGGCGAGCCCGGCCTCAAGCCGTACGTCGAGGTCATCCTGCACGAGGCCGAACTGGCCGGCGATGACCGATTGGAGCAGGTGGCGCGGCGGTTCTTGCGGTAGGGCGGGCGCCGCGCCAGCCGCAGGAGTTTCGGGTTTCGGGTTTCGAGTCGCGCTTAGGCGTGAATGTACTTCTCGAACACCGAGCTGAAATCCTTGCGCAGGTGACGCTGCAGCACGGACTCGTTGAGCTCATCCAGCAGTGAGCGGTAGTGCGCCGATACGGCGGCGGGGTCCGACGCCGAGTTGAGCTTGAGCATGCTGCCCAGCACCGACGCCGCCGACATGGCGTTCGACCGCCCCTGCTCGTCGTGCCGCTGCAGCTTGCCGATGGTGTGCAGCGCCTTGTAGATGTCCTTCAGCTGCTCGATGTGGTCCTTGCGGACGTCGATGCTGAACACGTGGTCGCCGATCGTGAACTTGAGCTCGATGTCGAGGTCGATCGTGCCGGCGGTCTCGATGGTGACATTCGCAATGGGGTACTGCGCGTAGTCGTACCGCTTGATCACCCGCTTGCTGGAAATCGCCGACTCGCCGTCCACGTGGATGAGCGCGAAGTTCGTGAAGCAGTACTCGTCCTTCTTGCTCTTGATGAGGAAGAAGATGCGCTCCTGGTCCTCGTGGAACAGGTAATCGTCGGCATCGACCTTGTCGTAGTCCTTCGCTGACACGATGATGCCGATATCGCTCAGCCCCAGCGCTTCGGCGGCGAATTTCTTGAACATGCAGTCTCCCCAGGGTGAAATTGGACGGACCCGCGAACGTCGTACGTTACGTACGGCTCACCCGGTTCGGCAGCGGACCGGGGGCCCCGCTTGTCACATGCGCGTCCCATCCATAGCGTTCCCCCGGCCCCATCTCCCTCCTGCGGGGCACCGCTCACCCTCCGGCAACTTCCCGTGACCCGATACGCTGCCATCACCGGCTGGGGCGAAGGCCTGCCCCCCGCGGTGCTCACCAACGACGACCTCTCGACCTTTCTCGAGACCTCCGACGAGTGGATCACGCAGCGCACCGGCATGAAGGAGCGGCGCATTTCCCATGTGTCCGCCATCGAGATGGCCACCCTCGCCAGCCGGCGGGCGCTGGCCTGCGCGGGGCTCGACGCCGGGGCGCTCGAGCTCATCGTGTACGGCAGCTGCTCCCCCGATGAGCAGGTCCCCAATTGCGCCTCCGGCGTCCAGGTGGCCCTGGGCGCCGCCCGCGCCGCCGCCATGGACGTGAACACCGCCTGCACGAGCTTCCTGTACGGGCTCTCCAGTGCCACGGCCATGATCCAGAGCGGCATGGTGCAGAACGCCCTCGTCATTGGCGTGGAGTTCATCAGCCCCTTCATGGACTGGAGCAACCGCAACGTGGCCGTGCTCTTCGGCGACGGCGCGGCAGCGGTGGTGCTGCAGGCCAGCGACACGCCGGGGGGCGTGATCGGCACCGTCCTGGGGTGCGACGCCGAGGCGCGGCAGACGCTGCGCGTGCGTGGCATGGGGTGCTCGTACGTGAACGGCGATCTGCACTACGGCGATACGCTCTGGGACTTCGACGGACAGGCCATTTTCAAGCGGGCGGTGCATGGCATGAGCGACGCCTGCGGGCGCGTCATGCAGGCCGCCGGGGTCACCGCCGACGACATCGACCTGGTGGTGCCGCATCAGGCCAACCTGCGCATCATCGAGGCGGTGGCCAAGTACGCCGGCGTGCCCATGGAGCGGGTCATGCTCACCGTGCAGCGCTACGGCAACATGAGCGCCGCCACGGTACCAGTGAGCCTCGTGGACGCCCTCAAGGAGGGGCGGGTGAAGCCGGGCAGTCTCATTCTCATGCCGGGCTTCGGCGGCGGCCTGACCTTCGGCGCGCTGCTGGTGCGCTGGGGCAACCGCGTGACCCCGCTGGGAGAGAGCGATGCGCAGCACCCGCCCGCGGCCCACACAGCGCTCGAGATGGTCAACGCCATCCGCGCCCGGCAGGACCCCAACGGCCGCTCCCACGACGCCCTGACCAACACCCGCTTCATCGAAACGCAGCTGGGGAGCAGCACCTCCGCCTGACCCCTGCCGGCGGGCCCGGAACGGTGCGCGTCCCGGCGCCGTTAGGTTGGCGCCATGCGTTACGCCGTCAATCCCGATGATCGGGTCGTTCTCCGCCGCATCCCCGTCGCCACCCTCGTGGCGGCGGTGGGGAGCACGGCGTGCAATGTAGGGGTGTACTATGCCGCCGTGCGCTACGGCCGCATGACCATCGGCCTTGCCGAAACCATCATCGCCAGCGTCATCGGCGCGCTCCTGGCCGGCATCGTGTACTGGCTCCTGGGCCGCTTCACCCAGCACGCCGTGCGCTGGTTCGCGGTCATCACCGCCATTGCCATCGGCCTCTACGGACTCGGCCCCGTCATTGCCGCCTACGAGCCCTACATGGAAGGGGCCGAGCTGTTCACGCTCACGACCATCGTGGCCACGGAGATCATGCACATCGTGAGCGGTGCCTGGGTGCTGTGGGCGCTGCTGCGACTGGCGCGAGAGTCGCGGTGAGTTCGTAGCGATACGGCTGGCTTCGGTGCCGGCATGAGTTTGGTTGAACGGCTTGTCGGAGGTCGCGGAGCCACGGGGGCGCGGAGAAATGCATGACGGTGTTCCCCGTGCCTCCGTTCCTCCGAGCACTCCGACGAGCGGTTCCCTTGATGCGCTCTACTCGTGTCTCACGGCCACGGCAGCACGATCACCGGGAAGCGCGGACGACGGGTGGGCTGGTCGTCGCCATCGAAGAAGCGGTCGAGATCGACGCGTGCGGCATCCACGTGCGCGCGCTGCATGTCGTCGGTCGTGATGACGCGCGCGAGCCGCGTCTCCAGCTTGCGCAATTCATGCATCGCCGCCGCCCGCACGTCGGGGAGCGCGCGCCCGTCGCCGGCCAGATCGAGCAGGATGTCCAGCGCCGCGCGCTGTGACGCCCGCAGCATGGCGCGTTCGGCCGACGACGCCGGCAGCGGGGCGCCCCACGTGCGCCGCACCACGGCGTCGGTGACCTCAGGCAGGGTGAGCGCCTTGGCATCACTCGCCGCCGTGTGCACCAGCCGCGCCGCGCGCTCGCGATCGAGGATGTAGCCGATCACCTCGGTGGCCAGCCCGCCGCCCAGGGTGATGGCGTCGAGCATCGTCTGACCACTCCCCTCGATCCACGTCTGATCGGTGTTGAAGCCCGGCGGCGGTGGCGGAATGAGCCGCTGCACCTTCTCCGGCACCGTCAGCTCCTTCGGCGCGATCGCGTCCAGCAGCAGCCCCAGCGCCTTGCGCTGCTCGGCCGCCGGCACGATGCTGGTGGGCGTCTGCCCATCGCCGCGCAGCGCGAAGGTGAAGTCCATGCCGCCGATGTACTTCGACAGCGCCTCGAGCGAGTAGCGGTGGTGCAGGTACACGTGCGCGAACCGCATGTTGAGCAGCGCCATGGGCTCGCCAGGCTTGATCGCGCGCTCGTCGAAGTTGTCCATGAGCACGCGACGCACGCTGGCCGAGCGCTGCACCGCCTCGAACGGCGTGGCGCCTTCCTCCCAGCGCGTGACCAGCGGGATCGAACCGTTGGCGTTCGCGTACGTGTCGTTGATGTAGCGCACGTTCTTGGCAATGCCATCGGCCATGATGGCCGCCAACCCGCTCTGCTCGGCGCTGGCCGAGGGGAACCAGCGGTACCCCAGGCGAATGGCCAGCGTGTCCCAGGCGCCGGGACCCGTACGGTACGCGTTGCGCAGGTCGGGACGGCCGGACGCGTCGATGGTGATGAGCGGGAACGGATAGTCCATCACGCTCGAGCGGTTCTGCGCCGAGGCGATGTAGTTGTGCTGCAGCCCCAGCGTGTGGCCAATCTCGTGCGCGGCGTGCTGACGACGACGGGCCATGGCGAAGGCTTCCGCGTCCACGTTGGGGCCGGTGCTCCCCGACGCCGGCACCGTGCCCGCCCAGATGTTGTAGTCGATGAGCGAACGCCAGGCGTCCATGCGCACCACCGCGCGCACGATCTCGCCGGTGCGCGGATCGCTGTAGCTGGGCCCCACGCTGGGGCCGGGCCCCGATCGGTGCACCCACATGAGCATGTTGTAGCGCGCGTCCATGGGGTCGGCGCCGGCCGGCAGGTCGAGCACGCGGAAGGCGTTCTTGAAGCCCGCCGCCTCGTACACCTTGGCCCACCAGTTGCCCCCCTCGCGGAAGGCTTCGCGGTACGGCGCGGGGATACCGGGATCGAGGTAGTACGTGATGGGGGTGACCGGCTCCACCAGTTCGCCGCGGGCATAGGCCGCCGGGTCCTTGGGCACGAGACGCCACCGGTTGATGAAGCCGCCGCGGTAGTCGCCATCGAACCCCTTGGAGAGGTCGAAGAACGAGGTGCCGCCGTAGCCGAAACGCGGGTCGTACTGCCGCGGGCGGTAGCCGGCGGTATCGGGGAGTACGATGAGCGAGTGATGCTGCTCGAAGGTCATCGCGCGCGCATCGGGGGCCAAGCCGCCACGTCCGCGTGCCGCCTGATCGGTAACGAAGGTGAGCACCGCGTGCACTTCGGCGTTGCGTGGGAAGGCGCGCGTACGCTCCGGATCGATGTAGCTGCGGGCCACATCCAGCCGATAGCTCCCCACGCCGGGCGCCGAAGCCGCCGTGCCCCCGGCGCTGCCACCGGCGCGCAGCCCGTCGGCCACCCCGTAGGCATCGGCCAGAAACACCGACGTCGCGTCCACCAGCAGCATCCCGGCGGTGTCGCGCTCGATGGGCATGGACGCCACGATCGAACGGGGGAACGCTTCGGTGGCGGCTCGCTGGTTGGCGGCGTCGCCGTTGGGGGCGCGCACCGTCCAGTTGTCGCGCACCATGAGCACACGATTGCCGCGGCGCTCGAGGCGCACGATGCCGCTGGGCCCTGTCTGGCCGCGATCGAGCGCGCCGTTGCCGAGGCCGGTGGCGAGCGTGACCGTGTGCAGGACGTCCTTGTTGAGCTGGCCTGCGGGGATCTCCAGCAGGGCGCGATTGCGGGCGTCGTCCACACGGACGCGCAGGAACGGGGCGTCACCCTGTGCCTGCAAGGCATACGGCGACAGGGCCTGCAGGGCTGCGGCAACGGTCGCGACGCGACGGAACGGCCGGAGGAATGGGGCGTTGGGCATGCGGGCGGGGGAAGGCGGGGTCGGGTGAGGTGAACCGGACGTCACGGAGCCATTCGTCGGATCGTCCGCCGTGGGCAGCAGCGAAGCTAGCCCTTCGCGGGAGGTGTCGCGACCAGGCGTTCGGGCGCCGGGCGAGGGCGGGAACGCCAACCGCCGGCCACGAGGGGGCGGCGGTCAGCGGGCATCACCGGGTTGGTCGTGGCCCGTGGCCAACCGTGCCGTGAGTCCCGACGCGCGCACCACGCTCCGCTGCACAGCCAGCCGCACGAGATCGGCCGAGCCCACGATGCTGACCGACTCCTTGGCGCGCGTGATGCCGGTGTACAGCAGCTCGCGAGTGACGAGCCGGTTGTCCGTCACCGGCAGTACCAGCCGCACGTGATCGAACTCGGACCCCTGCGACTTGTGCACCGTCATGGCCCAGGCGGTTTCGTGTGCGGGCAACCGTGAGGGGGGCAGTGACCGCACGGTGCCATCGGGCTGCGGGAAGTGCACCATGGGCACGCCGTTCACCGACAGCGTGACCCCCACGTCACCGTTGAAGAGCCGCAGGCCGGCATCGTTGGCGGTGATGAGTACGGGGCGGTGATCGTACCAGCCGCCGGTGACGAGCCCACGCGCCTCGAGCCACTGCTCCACCAGCGAGTTGAGACCAGACACCCCGGTGTCCCCTTCGCGCAGCGCGCAGAGCAGCCGGAAGCGGGCCAGCGCCGCCAGCGCCCGCGCAGGGTCGTGCGCGGCGAGATAGGCCTCCACGTGCGGCAGCAGCGGGTGCAGCAACAGCTGCGCCATGTGTACGGTTGGTGCACTGGCACGCGGTACGGTGCCCCCCTGGGCAGTGCCCGCCGGCGCGGGCCACGGGTCGAGCGCCACGTCGGCGTGCGCCGCGTTGGCGAGCACGGCCAGCACGTCGTCGGCCTGCCCTTCCTGCGTGGCCGAAGCCAACCGGCCAATGCCGGGGCGCGCGCCGAAACGATACGACACCCGCAGCCGGACCACCGCGTCGCGCAGCGCCCCCGCGTGGGCATTGCCCTCGAACCACGCGGCGTCGCCACCGGAGAGCATGGCGTAATCGGCCGCCAGCGACGGCCCGTGCCGGTCGGGATGGGCACCGCCCGCCTCGTGCGCGGCGCGCGCCACGTCGCCCAGCACATAGCCGGTATCCACGCTGGCCAGCTGATCGGGATCGCCCAACACGATGAGCCGCGCCGACGGCCTGAGCGCGGCGAAGAGCGCGTCCATCATGAGCACGTCCACCATGCTCGCCTCGTCCACGATGACCACGTCGTGCGGCATGGGATTGCCCGCGTGGTGCACGAAGCGCTCGTCCCACGGCCGGTAGCCCAGCAGCCGGTGCAGCGTGTTGCCGGTGGTGGGCAGCTGCCCCTCGACCAATGACGACAGCCGCTCTCGCTGCACGGCCGCGCCAATGGCCTCGGTGAGGCGCGCTGCGGCCCGTCCCGTGGGCGCGGCCACGGCCACGTCGAGCGTGGGATCACGATCCAGCAGCAGCGCCAGCAATCGCGCCGCCACCGTGGTCTTGCCCGTACCGGGGCCACCGGTCACGAACACCAGCAACGAGCGCAGCGCCGCCACGGCAGCGACCGCCTGCCAGTCAAGCCCCGCCGACGCCTGCGGGAAGAGCGTACGGAACAGCGGCGCCGACGCCGCGAGATGCGCCGGTGGCGGGGTACTCACCCGCGCCTGAATGGCCGCAGCCAGCCGCCGTTCCGCGTCGAAGTAGCGCCGCAGGTACAGCCGCGGGCCATCGAGTACCAGCGGGGTGACCGCGTACCCATGCGCGGGCTGGTCCGGCGCGGCGCAGACGCCACTGGCCAGCAGGCGCGTCTGCCACTCGGGCAACGGCGGAAACACGAATTCCCCGTCGTCACCGGGCAGCGCGGGGCGCGTGGCATGCACCGAGAGGTCCACACAACTGTTCCCCTCCGCACGCTCGGCGCTGGCCAGCAGGGCGCTGTGGTACACCAGCCCATTCTGGGGTGAGGCCGCCGTGCGCGACACGAACCGCGCGAATGCCGTGTGAATGGGCGCGACGGCAGCGGGTGGCGTTGTGGTCATGAGGCCGCCGAGTTGGTGCTGTCCATCACGGCGCTCAGCGCCTCGATGAGCGCGCGTGACGGCCGGTCGGTGAACCAGCCGCGCCCGTCGGCCGACGCGCCGGTGGCAAAGCCGCGCAGAAAGGCGTAGGCCGCGCCGCCCATGTGGGTGTCGTAGTCGTAGCCGGGCACCCGAACCGCGAGCTGCCGGTGCAACGCCACCAGGTAGAGGTGGTACTGCAGCACGTAGTGATGCGACTCCATGGTGCGCTGCAGCGCCGCGGGTTCGTACGCCGCCAGGTCGGCGCCCAGCTGGTTGGATTTCCAGTCCACCACGTACCACCGCCCCTCATGTTCGAACACGAGATCCACGAAGCCGGTGAGATAGCCGTGCACGCGACCACTGCCCAGACGACGCAGCTGCTGCGCGTAGCGCTCGCCGGCCGCGCCACCATGCTGTTCGAAGCAGCGGGCGATGGCCTGCCGCGTGTACGCGTGCCCGGCGCTGGCGAAGGGGAGCAGGAACTGCCACTCGTGGCGCGCCGCGTGCGGCGACAGCTGCGCCAGCCGCAGCGACCAGGGGGCGAGCGGGGTGTCGAACACCGCGCGCATCATGGTGGCCGTGGCCTGCACCTGCGGGTCGAGCGCGTCGGCGGCGAGCCCCTCGCGCACGAGGTGCTGAGCCACGCGCGTGTGCAGCACCTCGTCGCTGTCGTCGAAGCGGGTGTGCTCGAACAATCCGTGCAGCGCGGTACCGGCGCGCCGTCCGGCGGGGAAGGTGCGGAAGTCGCTGGGAGGGAGCGCTTCCAGGCTGCCCACGGCTTCCCGCACATCGTCCACGTCACGTACCACCTCGGCCGCCACCGCGTGACTGCCGGCGGCGAGGTGCGTGAAGCTGCTCACCGTGTAGGTGTCGAAGCGCTCCCGCAGCGGCACGTTGGCTGGCAATGCCCGCGCGGCGAAGCCGGGGTTTGTGGCCACCAGGCTCTGCACGGTGGGTGTGCCGGCCAGGGCGTCCACGCGCTCGAGCGTCATGATCTGCGGGTGACGGTCCACCAGCGCCGTGAGCGCCTGTTCATAGCGCGTGACATCGTTGCGGAACAGCTGCGCCACCGCCTCCGGCCGCTCGGCGGCCGGGAGCGCATCAACCGCCGGGTCGTCACACAGCAGATAGGCCATGGCGGAATTCCACGCTCCCCGCACCTTGCCGGTGCTGGTGCCAATGGCGCCCCAGCCGGCATAGGTGCGATGCCGCGCGCGCGTGAGCGCGACGTACGCCAACCGGCAATCCTCGGCCAGGCGCTCGGCCTCGGCCTGCCGCACCCGTTCGGGGGCGATGGGTTCCGTGTGGTCGAACACCACGGAGTCGCCCTCGTGCACCAGCAGCGGCCCGCCGTCGTTTACGGGGCGCGCACTGAACAGCGTGGGACAGTACACCAGGTCGAACTGCAGCCCCTTGCTCTTGTGAATGGTGAGCACCTGCACCGCCTCGGCGTCGGTCTCGAGCCGCAGCTCGCTTACCTCGTCGGTCCCGGTGTTCACCAATCGCCGCGAGGCGATCCAGTGCAGCACCCCTTCCATGTTCAGTCCGGCTGACGACTCGGCCGCGTGCACGAGCTCGATGAGATGCCGCAGGTTGGTCAGGCGACGCTCGCCGTCGTGAAATGACAGGAAGCGTTCGTACACGGCACGGGTGGCCACCAGCGCCTGCACGAGCTGCAGGAACCCGTGCGACAGCCACTGCTCCCGCAGTTGGGTGAGCTGCGACTGCAGGGCGTCCCACAGGGGCTCGCTGCCAGGGTGCGAAAGGCGCAGCACCGCGTCGGCATCGCTGCCCCAGAGATGCGTGGCCAGCGCCGCGCGCACGCGCCCCTCGTGACGCGGGTTGGCCACGGCCTCGAGCACCAGCTGCAGCTCCAGCATCTCCTCGGAGTCCATCACGTTGCCCAGCCCCGAGACCACGGCCGGAATGCGGTGACGGCGCAGCAGGTCGGCCACGGCCACCCCCTCGGCGCGGTCTCGCACCAGCACGGCAATGCGGCCCGGACGCCAGCCGGCGTTCAACTGCGTGGCGATATGCCGTACGCAGGCCCCGAAGAGCAGCGTGCGGGCCGTGCCCACGCCCGTGACCTTGCCGGTGCTGTCGTCGGGGGGCACGAACAGCCAATGCAGCGCCTGCGCCCCCTCGAGTATGGCGCGCGGGGCTTCGTTGGAGGCGGCGACGGCGGGTTCGAAGCGAATGGCCTCGTCCACGAAGGCGTGTCCGCGCTGCGAGAACACCGCGTTCACCGCCTGCACCATGGCATCGGTGCTGCGGTAGTTGGTGGCGAGCGTGTACTGCGGATCGGCGGTACGCACCGCCGCCAGGTACGCGTGCACGTCGGCGCCGCGGAAGGCGTAGATGGCCTGCTTGGGATCACCGATGAGGAAGAGCGGACACCCCGCGAACGCGGTGGCGAAGATGTCGAACTGGAAGCGATCGGTATCCTGGAACTCGTCGATGAGGGCGGCCTGGAACTGCGCGCGAATGGCACGCGCGAGCAGCCCCTGCGATCCCTGCGCGGCGAGCACGGTGTGCAGCGCTTCCAGCAGGTCGTCGAAGGCCAGCACGTTGCGGCGGCGCTTCTCGGCCTCGGTGGCCGCGCGCACCGCCAAGAGGCAATCCACGCGCAGCGCCTGCTCCAGCGCCGTAATGGCGAGGCTCACCGTGGTGGCGGCGACGATCACCGGGTGCGCCAGCAATTCGGCCAGCTGCGCCTTCTGCTTGTTCGATTTCTTGGTGGCGGCCTTGTGCACCGCACCCGTGTTGAGGGCATCGGCCAGCGCCCGAGCGGCACCAACGTCCCCCTCAACGGCCTGGGCCGCCTGTCGCAGCAGCGTGGCCAGTCCGGCGGGGCCGCACGGTGCGTCGCCGTTCCACGTCATGTCCGACACCACCGTACAGAAGGCGTCTTCGTCCCACACGGCTGCGAACTGCCGAATGGCCTCGTCCAGCTGCGCACGCCCAACCTCGTACCCCAGGTCGGGATCGAGACGCACCTGCGGGAAGCGGCGCCACAGACGGTAGGCCTGCACGAAGCTGTCGGGTGACCACGACGTCGCGACCGCGAATGACGCGAGCGTTTCGTCCACGTAGAAGCGGCGGCGCCACCAGTCGTGCAGAGCGCTTTGCAGCAGGTCGCTGTCATCGTCCAGCAGGGTGGCACCGAATGCCGAGCCACTCTCGAGGGCGAACTCGTCGAGCACGCGCTTGCAGAAGCTGTGAATGGTGTACACGGCCAGCGTGTCCACCTGGGCGAGCGCCTCGGTGAGCCGCGCCCGTACCCAGTCGGGTTCGCGACCGTCGGCCAACTTGATCAACAGCTGCTCGGTGGCGTGGGAGGCCGACGTGGGGCGACCGTGGAACAGCTCGTGCGCCTCGCGCAGCACCGTGCGGATGCGCGAAATGAGCTCGTCGGTGGCGGCCTTGGTGAAGGTGACCACCAGAATGCTCCCCACGCCGCGCACCAGCGGCTCACCCCGGGCATCACGCTCAAGCAGCAGCCGCACCACACTCATGGCAATGTTGAAAGTCTTGCCGGTACCGGCGCTGGCCTCCACCAGGGCGGTGCCCTGTGGCACATGACTGCGATGCACCTGAAACTGCTCGCGAGCCGGCGGCACGCTTGCGTTGACGACATGTGTGGTGCTCATGCGCCCGTCACCTCGTCGAACCGCTCCCAGAAGGCATTGGCACAGGCCACGAACGCCTCGGCGCATTCCACGACGGGGTCACGGCCGCGCCAGAGCAGTTGCACGTAGGGGTCGCAGCCGTCGCCACCACCGCGCCCGAAGCCGGGCTCGCGCCGGTATTCCTGTTGTGCCGCGACCAAGGCGCCGGTATCGCCGCGGCGCGCCTTGCTGCGGTACACACACGCCGCTTCCAGGAAGTACGGCAGCGGCGCCGTGTGCAGCGCGCGCACGCCCTGTACGAGCATGTCGAGCTGCGCGAGAGCGTCGTTGAGTGGCGGCAGCACGAGTTCCTTGTCGCGCGCAATGACCACCGTTGGCACCGGCGAGGCGGCGGCACAACGCACCAGGTGCAGGACCCAGGCCCGCGCCTTGTCACGGGACGTGAGCTTGCCCGCGCGCACGCGCCACTGCTCGCCCTCGCGCTGCAGGTCGAGGTGACCGCGCACCGTCCAGTCGGCACCGCGAACCTCCACCGGCAGGGGGTCGAGAAACATGGCGCCGCCCACGCGCGCCAGCAGCGGGGAGAGCTCGTCGCGCAGGCGGTAATGCCAGTGCGTGCCCAGCGCGGCGGCCGGCAGGTGTCCGCTCGCGGCGGCCAGCACCCGTTCCCGCACCGGTTCGCTGCGCCCCTGCAGCGTGCGGTCCAGCATGCGCTGCTGTTCGATGGTGCGACGCCGCGCGTCCACCGTCATGGGCTCCACGTCTTCGATGAGCGGGTCGTCGCCGGCCACCGTGACCTGCAGGACGCGCCGGCAGTACACGCGCGCCGGATCGAGCCACGCGTCCACCAGCTCGTTCACCGTGAGCTCCAGCGGCGGGGCATGGACCGCGGTGTGCGCATCACGCACCAGCACCGGGACCGGCGGGAGTGTGGGCAAGAACGGCGGGGCGTCCATGCGATCCCCGGCGGTGAGACTGCGCGCGAGAGCGGTATCGAAGCTGAACAGGCGCGCATCCCGGTCGGCGTGTTGCGCGAAGTACACCGGGCTGAACGGTTGCAGGCGGTGCTCCACGCGCAGTTGCCGTGAGGGGAGCGCACCGCCGGGCGCCAGCCGATCGATGCCATCGAGCAGCTCCGACAGTACCACCGATGGCGCGATCTCGGCGTTGTTCTCCTGCGAGCGCCCCACGTACGACAGGATGAGGCGGTCACCGGCGCTGAGCAGCGTGTCGAGCACGAGTTGCCGATCGTCGGCGCGCGGGTCCCGGTCGCCACGCTGCGGGTCGGCGCCAATGAGGTCGAAGGCAGGACGCCGCTGCCGCCGGGGAAAGGCGCGGTCGTCGAGCCCCAGCATGGCGATGATGCGGTGCGGGATGGCGCGCATGGGCTTCATGGCGCACAGCGTGAGCCCGCCGGTGAGGAAGCCACTGGCCTGCTCGTCGTCGGACAACAGATTCATGACCCACTCCCGCACCACCTCGAACGCCACCGGTTGCGCGGCATCCTGTGCAGTATCCTGCGCGGCCAGGCGCGCGAGATCGCTGCGCAACCGATCGGTGGCCGCCCGATCGTCGGCGTTGGTGGGTGCCACCAGCCAGTCCAGCCCCTGCTGCAGCAGCGGCGGCCAGTCGGCGAGCCGTCGTTCGCCACGCAGCACGTCGACCCATGCGGCCAATTGCTCCACCCAGGTCACGAAGTGGCCGAGCAGCTCCACGTCACCGGCCACGTCGCCCGCCAGCGGCGCCACGTCGCCCACGAGGGCCTCCACCTGGCCGGTAGCGTAGCCAGCCAGCAAACGATCGAGCCCCGTGCGCCAACTGTTCTCGCCGAACGGAGGTACACCGTGCCAGGCGGCACGCGTGGGGCCGTCGTGCCCCCAGCGAATGGCGGCATCTTCCACCCACCGGGTGATCTGGTCCATTTGGGCGGGGGCCACGCCGGCGGCCTCCCGCACCAGCGGCTGCGACAGCAACGCCAGCACCTCGCTCGCGGCCAGTCGCGACGTGACCAGCTGCAGCATGCCGGCCAGCGCCGTGGCCGGTGCGCTCTCGCGGGCCAGCGTGCGATCGGCAATGCGGTACGGAATGGCGGGGCGTTCGTCGGCGTCAGCGCCGCGGCGCTGTCCGAAGATGACCTCGGCCAGGGCCGCATACGGCTCCACATCGGGGGCCATGACGAGCACGTCGTGCGGGCGCAACGTGGGATCGTTGGCGAAAGCGTCGAGCAGCTGGTCGCGCAGCACCTCCAGCTCCCGCAGTGGCGAATGACACACGTGCACCGTGACGGAGCGATCGTGCGAATCAGGCGCGAACGGGGGGGCGATGCCGGAGCGCAATCCGTGCTGCAGCTGCTGCAGCAGCGTGGGCGTTTCCGGGGCATGCCAGGGGCCACGGTCCACGTGCTCCACTCCCACCGGAGCCACCTCGGTCACCAGCGTGCGCACGAAGTCGCGCGACGAGTGGCCGAACGCCTCGAACAACGGGTGACCGACGCGGTGGGGCTCCCAGCCGCGCGCCTGCGGCATGAGCACGTAGAAGCGCACCGGCACGAAGCGCGCCAGCGCGCGCAGCAGACGCACGAACAGCGGCGGCAGCGTGGACACCCCGAACACCGACACCCGCGTAGGCAAGCCCACGGGCCGATCGGCGATGGACTCCAGCCGTTCGATGGTCTGCAGGAACCAGCGGGCGAAGTGCGCGGGGCGCTCGTTTCCCAGCAGCGTGCGCCACAGCGCGGCCTGCCACTGCTCGTGCTCACCAGCGTCGGGGGACGCGCCCTGCGCTTCCCACGTGATCACCCGCTCGGGCCGATAGAGTCGATACTCGTCGAAGCAGGCGGTGATGCGCTGGGCGAGTCCGAAGCGCTTGGCGTCGGTGGCACCCTCGAGGAAGCTGCGCAGCGGGGCGTTCACCGGCTGCGCGAGAAAGGCGCGGTCGGCAAGCCGCGTGAACACCCGCCAGGTGAGTGCCTGCTCCTCGAAGCGCGTGTCGATGCTGACCCCGTCGCCGGTGGCAAAGCGCCGGTCGCGCTGCAGCGTGGAGGCCAGCCGCCGGCAGAAGGCCGCGGGAAAGGGCATGGCCAGCGACGCGGCACAGCCGTACGTGCGGGCGAACTGCTGGCGCAGCCACCGGTCCATGCCGAGTGACTGCACCACGATGCATTCCTCGTCGAGCGGCGCGAGTGGCGCGGCGGCGAGATCCTGCGCCATTCGGGCGAAGAGCACCGCCGGTGCATCCCCCGTGATTACGGACATCAAGGTCATGCCCGGAATCTGGCGAGGGGGGCTGACAGAGACTATGCGGCGGGGATGGATCGCGGGGTGGGGGGGGCCACAAGCAGACGGCAGACGGCAGGAACTACAGACGGCAGTTGGGCAGGGATGCGGAAGAACAACACGGGGGCGACCGCGGTGCGGCGCCCCCGATTCCTTTGCGGTTGGGCCATCGGGGCCGCGCGCAGCGCTGGCACCGTGTTGTTCTACCGCAGCCCTGCCGTCTGCGAACTGTGGTTCCTGCCGTCTGCCGTCTGCGTGTAGCCCAACACACCAGCCTCGCCACCCCACCCCCCACCCCGCCTTACGGCAGCACCCGATCCGCCGCCACCACTGCGTTCAGCAGGACGTTGGCCCCGTTGGTGATGTCGGCGGCCCGCGAGAACTCCTTCGGCGAATGGGAGATGCCGCCCACGCTCGGAATGAAGATCATCCCCATGGGCGCAACGTGCGCCACTTCCTGCGCGTCGTGCCCCGCGCCGCTGGGCATGCGCTGATGCGAAAGTCCCAGCGCCGTCGCGCTCCCCTGCACCACATCCATGATGCGCGGGTCGGACAGCGCCGGCGTGCTGTTCACCATCTGCGTGAACGAGAACTTCGTGCCGGTGGCCGCCCCGATTTCGCGCCCGAGCCGTTCGAAGGTGGCGGTGAAGCGATCGATCTTGGCCTGCTCCAGATCGCGCAGATCCACCGTGAGCACCACCTGCCCGGGGATCACGTTGGTCGTGTTGGGCGTCACGTTGAGGCGCCCCACCGTGGCCACCTGCCGCCCGCCTTCGCTGCGAATGGCCTCGTTCACCGCCACGGTAAACCGGGCCGCCGCCAGCATGGCGTCCTGCCGCTGATCCATGGGCGTGGCGCCGGCGTGGTTGGAGAAGCCGGTAATGGTGATCTCGAACCAGCGGAGCCCCACGATGCCTTCCACCACGCCGATCTGCCGGCTGGCCTTCTCCAGCAGCCCCCCCTGCTCGATGTGCAACTCGATGTAGCCGGCAATGTCGCCCTTCTTGCGCACCGCCTCGCCCACGCGCGTCACGTCGCCGCCAATGATGCCGATCCCCTCACGCACGGTCTTGCCGCTGCGCGCGACCTTGTCGAGATCCGCCGGCGTGAGCAGCCCCACGGCGATCTTGCTGCCGATCGTCCCCCCTTCCTCGTTCTGCCACACCACCACTTCCAGCGGGTGACGCAACCGCACGCGCTGCTCCGCCAGCGAACGCGCCACCTCGATCGCGGCAAACGATCCCACCGGCCCGTCGAAATTGCCCCCGTCGGTGACCGAGTCGATGTGCGACCCGATCAGGATGGGCGCCAGCCGGGCATCGGTGCCGGGCACGCGCGCCAGCATGTTGCCGGCCGTGTCGAGACGCAGCGTCAGCCCGCTCTGCTCGAACAGGCCACGCGTGAAGGCGCGACCGGCCAGATCGGCCTCCGAATAGGCGACCCGGTTGATCCCACCCGCCGTGCGGCCGATGCGATCGAACTCCGTCAGCCAGCCGTTGAGCCGGGTGCCGTTCACCGCCAGCGGCTTCGTCTGTACGGGCCCGGTGTGGGCAGCGCCGCCAAGGCGGCTCAACGCCGGCAGCGCCGCGAGGGCGGCGGCCTGTTGCACGAAGTGGCGACGGTCCATGGGGAAGATTGGAGGCGCGGAGAAGGAGAGACGCGGAGCAGAGGAGGCGCAGGGGATTCCCTAACATGCGCTGCGCAGGATGCGGGCGGGAGCCATAGCTTTCCTCTCGACCCTTCTTCCGACCTCTGCATGCGCCCCTTGCTCCTTCTGCCTTCCCTGCTGGCCGTCGCGGCCACCGCCGTCGCGGCCACCGCCGTCGCGGCCACCGCCGCCGGCGCCCAGAATGCCGACTGGCCGGTGTACCACGGCAACGACGATCACACCCACTACTCCACGCTGTCGCAGATCTCGCCGGCCAACGTGAAGCAGCTCAAGGTGGCGTGGACCTTCGACACGGGCGACGCCTTCGCCGGGTCGGAGATGCAGGCCAACCCCATCGTCATCGACGGGGTCCTCTACGCCACCACCCCCAAGCTCCAGGTCATCGCCCTCGATGCGGCCACGGGACGGCAGCTCTGGCGCTTCGACCCGCAGAACGGCGCGCCCCCCACCTCCCGCATTCGGCACCGCGGCGTCGTGGTCACGGGCGACCGGGTGCTCTTCAACTACCGCAACCGGCTCTACGCGCTCGATCGCCGCACGGGGCAACCCATTCGCAGCTTCGGCGACTCGGGGTGGGTGGACCTGCGCCAGGGACTGGGCCGCCCCGTCGAAGGGCTCTCCGTGAGCGCCTCCACCCCGGGCGTTGTCTTTGGCAACCTGCTCATCATGGGCAGCACGGTGCCCGAGCAGCTGCCGAGTGCCCCGGGGGATATCCGCGCCTTCGACATTGCCACGGGCAAGCTGGTGTGGAGCTTTCACACCATTCCGCACCCCGGCGAGCCGGGCTACGACTCCTGGCCCCCCGACGCCTGGAAGGTGGCCGGCGGCGCGAACGCCTGGAGCGGCGTGACGCTCGACGCGGCGCGCGGCATGGTCTTCGCCGCCACCGGCTCGGCCAGCTACGACTTCTACGGCGCCAACCGGCTGGGCGACAACCTCTACGCCAACAGTGTCATCGCCCTCGATGCCCGCACCGGACAGCGGCTCTGGCATTACCAGGTGCTGCGGCACGACCTCTGGGATCGCGATCTCCCGGCCGCGCCCATCCTCGTGACGGTGCAGCGCGGCGGAAAAGCGGTGGACGCCGTCGCGCAGATCACCAAGACGGGGCACACGTTTCTGTTCGATCGCGTCACGGGGACACCGCTCTTCCCCATCGAGGAGCGCGCCATGCCCAGGCTGGCGCTCCCCGGCGAGAACCCGTCGCCCTCGCAGCCGTTTCCGGTGAGCCCGCCCCCCTTCGCCCGGCAGCAGCTCACGCGCAACGACCTCACACGGCGCACGCCGGCCGCGTACCGCGCGGCGCTCAAGACGTTCAATGAATACAACACGCCGCATCCGTTCACCGCCCCCAATGGCAAGGGGATCATCATCTACCCCGGCGTGGATGGCGGCGGTGAGTGGGGCGGGCCAGCCTTCGACCCGAAGACCGGCCTCATGTACGTGAACTCCAACGAAATGGCGTGGCTGCTCAAGCTGGTGCCGCGCAGCGATGCCTCGCTGTACGGGGCCAACTGTGCCGGGTGTCACGGCGCCAAGCGACAGGGCTCCGCCCTTGGTCCGTCGCTCCTTGGCATTGCCAGTCGGCGTTCGCGTGAGCAGATCACGCAGATGGTACGCGAAGGGACCGGGCGCATGCCGGGCTTCGGCGCCGCCATGGATGGGGGGGCCATCAATGACATCGTGAACTACCTCGTCACGGGCAAGGACGAAACCAAGGCCAAGGTTGCGGCGGCTCCCAGCCCGTACGCCCTGCCCTATCGCACGGCGTACTTCGACATCTTTCTCGACCACGAGGGCTACCCCGGCGTGAAGACGCCGTGGGGCACGCTCAATGCCATCGACCTCAACCGGGGCACGATCGCCTGGTCGATTCCGTTCGGCGAGTACCCCAAGCTGGCCGCGAAAGGGGTGAAGAACACGGGCACCGACAGCTACGGCGGCGCCATCGTGACCGAGAACGGGCTGCTCATCATTGCCGCCACCACCTACGACAACAAGATCCGTGCGTTCGACAAGGCCAACGGCACGCTGCTCTGGGAGGCCACGTTGCCTTTCGCCGGCAATGCCACACCCAGCACGTACATGGTGAACGGCAAGCAGTACATCGTGATCGCCTGCGGTGGCGGCAAGAACGGCGCGCCCAGCGGCGGCGTCTACGTGGCGTTCTCCCTGTGACGATCCCCCCACACCATCCGGGCGACGAGCCCACGACGCGGCCGCGCCCCGGTTCCTTTGCCACCTCCAGCGCCGCCGAGTCCGACCTGGGGTTCGGTCGTGTCGTGGCGCAGTCGGTGCGCGGGCGCTTTCTCTCGCCCGACGGCCACTCCACCGCACGCAAGCTCGGGCTGCGCGGGCAGGCGGCCGAGCAGTTCTACCTGCGTGCCCTCGCCACGCCGTGGCCGCAATTCCTGCTCTGGCTCGTGGGCGGCATCCTGCTGCTCAACGGCCTCTTCGCCCTCGCCTACCGGGCACTCGGCGACGCCGCGCTGGTGGGCACCGACACCCTCGGACTCACCGATCCGTTCCTGCGTGCCTTCGTGTACAGCGTGGGCGTGTTCACCACCACCGGCACCGATGGCGTACACGCCGCCGGTGCCACGGCCCACCTGCTCACCGTGGCCGAGGCGCTGCTGGGACCGCTCGTGGCCATGGTGGTGCTGGGCATCATCATTGCCCGGCTCACGCGGCCGCGCGCGCAGATCCGCTTCAGCGAATCGGCGGTCATCGCCCCGTACGAAGGCGGCCGCGCGCTCATGTTCCGCATCGTCAACGCGCTGCCCAGCGAGCTGACCGACGTGCGGGCGGCCGTGAGCATGACGTGGTTCGAGAACATCGACGGCCAGCGTGAACGCAACTTCCACCAGCTCACCCTCGAGCGGCGCGACGTCACCTTTTTTCCGCTGCACTGGACCATTGTGCACCCCATCGACGACGCCAGCCCGTTGCGTGGCGTGACGCCCGATCGCCTGCGGCGCGGCGAGGCCGAGATCCTCATCCGCATCAGCGCGCACGAGGAGACCTTCTCCACGCAGGTGTCGGTGAGTCACTCGTATGCGTGGGATGAAGTCACGTGGGACGCGAAGTTCGCGAACGTCTTCATCGAGTCCATCGACGGCGCGTTGGCCATCGATGTCGATCGCCTCAGCCGTTTCGACCGCCTGGCCGAGAACAGCACACGCGCCCCCGCCGCGCACGAGGGGCCGCCCATCCCCTGACGCACGCGCAGACCGTGCCCATCCCGGGCACGCTCAGTGCGCGTGCGGCGCGGCCGTGGTCAGGCGCATGGCATCGAGATCGAGCTCCTGCTCGAGCTCGCGCAGCACCTCGTCGGAAATGGCGCCCTCGTTGCGCAACCGCACCAGCATACGCCGCTCCGCCTCGCGCATGCGCTCGCGCAGCCGGTGGCGCGCGAGCGCTCGCGCGGGATCCTGCTGCGCCGCCAGCCGATCGCGCAGTTCGGCGCGCAGCCACGACACGTCATCGGCACTGGCCGCCCCTTCGGCGGCCGCGTCCTCCAGCGCATCGGATGCGCGCCGCAACGCCTCGATACGGGCAAAGCGCTCCTCCTGCGCGTGATGGGTCTCGGGCGCGAAGTGGAAGCGCCGGATGAGCGGCGCGAGGGTGCACCCCTGTACCACCAGCGTGAACAGGATGACGCTCATGGTGACGTACAGCAGCTCCTGACGAAACGGGAACGGCGCACCGTTGGCGAGCGTGAGCGGCAACGCCAGCGCCGTGGCCAGCGACACGATGCCCCGCATGCTCGTCCACGCCACGAGCGCCACCGCCCGCGGCTCCGGCGGGGGGTCCCGGCGGGCCAGGCTCGGGCTGAACCAGCGCGGGATCCAGGTGGCAATGGGTACCCAGAGCACGCGTACCACCACGCACACCGCACTGATCACCAGCCCCGGTGCAAGCAATGCCGGCAACGCCGCCAGCGAGGTGGCCTCGAGCAGCGCCGTGAACTGCATGCCGAGCAGCACGAAGATCATCGCGTTGAGCACGAACACCACGAGATCCCACACGGCCTTGGACTGAATGCGCGAGCGCGGCCCCACCACGGTGGAGAAGTGCTGCCGTACATACAGCCCGCCGGCCACGCAGGCGAGCACGGCCGACACGTGCATCTCCTCGGCGAGGATCCAGGCGGCGTAGGGGCCAGCGAGCGTGAGCAGGATTTCCGCGAGTTCATCGTGCGTGCGGCGCAACGCCCACACCAGCACCCAGCCCACGGCGAGCCCCACCAGCACCCCGACGCCGGCGTCGAGAAAGAAGCGCACCACCGACTCGCCGAGGCTGAACACGCCGGTCACGGCTGCGGCCACGGCCGAGCGATAGAGCACCAGCGCCGACGCGTCGTTGACCAGGCTCTCGCCCTCGAGCACCACGATCACCCGCCGCGGCACGGGCAATCGCGAGACCACGGCCGCGGCCGCCACGGCATCCGGCGGCGAGACAATTGCGCCCAGCGCCACGGCGACCGCCCAGGGCATGCCGGGGAAGAGCGCGCGCGCGGCGAGGGCCACGCTCACCGTGGTGGCCACCACCAGTCCGATCGCCAGCAGCCCGATGGGGCGGCGATTGGCCTTGAACTCGCGCAGGCTCGTGAAGAACGCCGCGGCCCAGAGGATGGGGGGCAGGAAGACGAAAAAGACGAGATCAGGCTGCAGCGTGGGCACGCTCACGCCCGGCACGGCTGCCAGCACGAGTCCGGCCACCACCTGCAATACCGGAGGAGGCACGGGCAGCCGACGGCCGAACGCCGTGAGCGCCACCACCAACGTGGCGAACGTGAGGCCAACCAGGATGGGAGAATGCGATTCCATGCGTGATGGGAAGCTCACCCCGTTTCAGCGAAAATGCACGGGCGCGGACTAGCTTTCGGGAATCACGTTCACTTCCGCCCTGCGATCCCGGCCATCATGTCCGCTCTTTTCTCCCCGCTCACGCTGCGCGGGCTCACGCTGCGCAACCGGATTGGCGTCGCGCCCATGTGCCAGTACTCGGCCGTGGACGGTCAGGCCAACGACTGGCACCTCGTGCACCTGGGCGCCTTCGCCACCGGCGGCGTGGGGCTCGTGATCAGTGAGGCCACGGCCGTGCTCCCGGAGGGACGTATCTCGCCGGCCGATCTGGGCATCTGGAGCGACGCCCACGTGCCCATGCTGCGGCGCATCACCGACTTCATTCACGCGCAGGGCGCCGTGGCCGGCATTCAGTTGGCGCACGCGGGGCGCAAGGCCAGCACGCGACGTCCGTGGGACGGCGGCGGCATGGTGTCGGAGGCCGACGGCGGCTGGCCGGTCCTCGGGCCATCGGCCACGCCCTTCGCGGCCGACTACCCGGTGCCGCACGTCATGTCGGGCGCCGATATCACCGCGGTGATCGAGGCCTTCGCCAGCGGGGCTCGGCGGGCGCTCGCCGCGGGGTTCAAGGTGGCCGAAGTACATGCCGCGCACGGCTACCTGCTGAACGAATTCCTCTCGCCGCTCACCAACGATCGACGCGACGACTACGGCGGCAGCTTCGAGAACCGTATCCGGCTGACCTGTGAGGTGGCGGCGGCGGTGCGTGCCGTGTGGCCCGACGAGGCCCCCCTGTTCGTGCGCATCTCCGCCACGGAGTGGGCCAACGGGGGGTGGTCGCTCGAGGATTCCGTGCAACTCGCCGTGCGTCTGGCCGCACTCGGCGTTGATCTCATCGACAGCTCGTCGGGGGGCAACGTGGCACACCAGCAGATCGACGTGCGCCCCGGTTATCAGGTGCCATTCGCCGCGCGCATACGGCGCGACGCGCACGTGCCCACCGCCGCCGTGGGCCTCATTACCGAGGCGGCCCAGGCCGAAGCCATTGTGGCCAACGGCGAGGCCGACCTGGTGCTGCTGGCGCGCGAACTGCTGCGACATCCCCGCTGGGCACTCGAGGCCGCACACGCGCTGGGCGCGGCCGGCGACTGGCCCAACCAGTATCTGCGCGCACGCCGGCGCTGACGCCACGCGGCGTCAGTGCCGGGCTTCTCTCACGCCACGCCGCCCAGCTGGCAGATGTGCGCCCACTCGGCCGCAGCCACCGGGACCACCGACAGGCGCCCCACCTTGATGAGCGCCATCTCGGCAAGCGCCGGATCGGCCTTGAGCTGCGGCAGCGTGACCATGGTACGAAACGGCTGCACCGCCTTCACGTCGACCATGTACCAGGTGGGCGTGTCGGGGTCACTCTTGGCATCGAAGTAGTCGTGCTGCGGGTCCCAGGCGGTGTGGTCGGGATAGCCTTCGCGCACGATCTCGCAGATGCCCACGATGCCCGACGGCTCGGCATTGGAGTGATAGTAGAACGCCAGGTCCCCTTTCTTCATGCCATCGCGCATGAAGTTGCGGGCGCTGCTGTTGCGGACGCTGTCCCAGCAGGTGGTGCGTTTGGGCGCCCGCTCGAGATCGTCCCAGGAGAACACGTCGGGCTCCGACTTGATGAGCCAGTAACGTTGCTCGCCGGGGGCGCGCGGCGCGAACACGTGCGCCCACGCGCCCTGCTCATAGGGCATCGACTTGGGGGCTTTCTTGGCAGGCATGCGCGGGAAACCCGTCAGGTCATGCAGCAGTTCCCACTGCCGCACCCACCGCGCGGCGGCCCGCTTGGCACGGCACAGGAGTCGCCGGACTGGCCGTGGGTGAAGGTGACCAACCCGCCCGACAGGACGCGACGCACCGGTACCTGAGTGTCCGGATGCCGCGTCAGCGGCGCGTCGGCCATCGACTGGCGAAACTCGAACCGTTCGGGCACCGCATCGGGAGCAGCGGGAATCGTTTCGTAGACGTAGATCGGCATGCCTTCAAGGTATCGCCCGCGTCAATTCCGTTCGGCACGGCGCGCCGTGGCCCCCTGCGGGACCGGGCTGTAGCTTCGCCCCATGCGACCACACCTTCCTGCCACCGGTTCCCTGACCGCGCTCCTGCTGTGCGCGGGGGCCGCGCCCGCGTGGAGCCAGGCTCCCACGACCGCGCAACTCACGGCCATCACCGACAAGGTCTTTGCGCCGTGGAACAGCACCCACTCTCCCGGCTGTGCGGTGGGCATTGCGCGCGGCGGCACCACGCTGCTCGAGCGTGGCTACGGCATGGCCGACCTCGCGGGCGGACGCCCCATCACACCCGGCACCATTCTGGAGTCGGGCTCCGTGGCCAAGCAGTTCACTGCCACGGCGGTCATGCTGCTGGTGGCCGACGGCAAGCTGCGACTGGAGGACGACGCGCGCAGCTACCTGCCCGAGCTGCCCACGTACGGGCGTCCCATCACGGTGCGCCATCTGCTTACCCATACCAGCGGGCTGCGCGAATGGAGCAACCTGGTGGCGTGGCAGGGATGGCCACGGGGCACGCGGGTGCACACGCAGGGGGACGCCTTCCGCATCATCACCAGCCAGCGCGCGCTCAACTATCCGGTGGGCGATCACTATTCGTACACCAACTCGGGGTACCTGCTGGCCCGCACCCTCGTGGAGCGCGTCAGCGGCCAGGACTTCGAGACGTTCACGGCCCAGCGCATCTTCGCACCGCTCGGGCTGACCCACACGTCGTGGCGCGGCAACTTCACGCGCATCGTACCCGGTCTGGCGCAGGCCTATCGTCGCACCCGCGGTGAGTGGCAGCTGGACATGCCCAACGACCATGTCATTGCCGCCGGCGGCCTCTGGACCACGGTGGGAGACTGGCTGGCGTGGAACGAGCATCTCACGAAGCGCACGCTGGGCGCCGCCGTGGTCGATTCGCTGAGCCGCCGCATGCGGCTCACCAACGGTATCGACATCGGCTACGCGCTGGGTCTCATGGTGGGGGAGTATCGCGGCACGGCGCAAATCGCCCACTCGGGCTCCACGGCCGGGTACAGCACGTACCTCGCCCGGTATCCGCAATTGGGCAATCTCTCCATCGCGGTGCTGTGCAACTCGGCCGGCGCACCAGCCACGAACTACACGCATGCCATCGTGGATGCGCTGCACCCCGAACTCGCGCGCCCCGCAGCGCGGGATACCGTTGCCGCCGACCTTGCTTCGTTGCTGCCGTGGCGGGGCCTGTACGAAGACACACGGTGGCACAGCGTGGCCATCATGGACACGGTCAGTGGCACCATGCGCCTCGATGGCGCGCCGGTGCGGCCGCTGCGCGACGGCACGTATCTCATTGGCAGCCAGGTCATGCGGCTGGCCATGGATGCGGACGGGCGGACACGCACCCTGCGCACGGTGACGAGCGACGGGGACAGTGTCGTGCACCGGTGGCGGCAGGCCGAGCGGTGGCGCCCCGGCCTTGCCGAGCTGCAGTCGCTGGCGGGACGCTACACCAGCGACGAAATCGGGGTCACGTTCGTGGTGGCGGTGCAGAACGGGACGCTCACGGTGAGTTCACGCCCGGGTGTGGTGGACACGCTCACCCCCACGGCGCGCGACGCGTTCGACGGCAGCGACAACGCCGTGTGGTTCACGCGCGGTCGCAACGGAACGGGGCGTGAGATGCACTTCGGGGCGAGCCGCGTCTGGCACTTCACGGCGGGGCGTGTGCCGTGACCGACGCTCATGAGTCGTCCGTGGTCCTCATCACCGGTGCCGCCACCGGCATTGGCGCGGCGTGCGCCCGCGCCTTTGCCCGCGCCGGATGGCGGGTGGCCATTGCCACCCTGCCCGCCACCCAGCGCGAGGCCGAAGTGGTGCAGGCCGAGTGCATCGCGCTGGGCGCCGACGCACTGGTCGTGGACCTCGATGTCACCGACGACGCGAGCTGCCGGCGCGCCGCCGACCGCACCGAACAGCACTTCGGTCGTCTCGACGGCCTCGTGAACTGTGCCGGCGTCACGCGCTTCGTGCCGCATCACGACCTCGAGGCGCTGCCCTCGAGCGAGTTCGGGCGCACGAATGAGGTGAACGTGTTGGGGACTTTCCAGATGATTCGCGCCTGCCGCGGGGCGCTCGAGCGCAGCGGACGCGGGGCCATCGTGAACTACTCGTCCATTGCCGGGTTGTCGGGGGTGGGGTCGAGCGTGGCCTACGCGGCCAGCAAGGGCGCGGTGATTGCCCTCACCCTCTCCACGGCGCGCTCGCTGGCCCCCCACATTCGCGTGAATGCCATTGCGCCGGGCTATGTGGCGGGCGGCCTGCCCAGCCGTGTGCTCGACCCCGAGGCGTTGGCGGCGGTGGAGGCGCGCTATCTCGAAACGCAGCCGCTCAAGCGACTGCTGCACCCCGACGAAGTGGCGGCACTCACGCTCTTTCTCGTGGATGGACCGGTGGGCATCACGGGCGAGGTCATCCGCATCGACAACGGCCTGCACCTCAACGGCTGACACGCATGCACACGGCACACGACGCCGAGATGGCCGACACGGTGCGCATCGGTTTCATCGGCACGGGGCTCATTGGCGCGCCCATGGTGGAGCGACTGCTCGAATGCGGGCGTGACGTGACGATCTGGAACCGCTCGCCGGCAAAGTGCGCACCGCTGGTGGCGGCGGGAGCGCGCCTGGCCCCCTCCGCGCAGCAACTGGCGCGCGACACCGATATCATCTGCCTCTGCCTCACCGACACCGCCGCGGTGAGGGAGGTGGTTTTTGGCGCCGGCAACCTCGTGGCCGGGCTGCGCGAGGAATCGCTGGTCGTGGACCTCTCCAGCATTGCCCCCGATGCCACGCGCGACATGGCACGCGCGCTCGCCGAGGGGTGCGGCGCCGCCTGGCTGGACGCGCCGGTTTCGGGCGGTGTGCCCGCCGCGCGGGCGGGTCGGCTCATCGTGTTCGCGGGCGGTGACGCCAACGATGTGGCGCGCGCCACGCCGGTGTTCAGTGCCCTGGCCCAGCGGGTCACGCACATGGGCGGGCACGGCGCGGGGCAACTCGCCAAGAGCTGCAATCAGCAGATCGTTGCCTGCAACCTGCTGGTGATTGCCGAGATGCTCGCCTTCGCCGAACGCGCGGGGGTGGATGCCTCGCGGCTGCCGACGGCGCTCGCCGGCGGCTTTGCCGATTCGCTGCCGCTGCAGATCTTCGGCCCGCGCATGGTGCACGACACCGACCTGCCACGCCTCGGCGCGGTCGGTACCTTCAACAAGGACATCGCGCAGGTGGTCCGTCTCGCTGAAGCCGTTGGGGCGGAGGTGCCCCTCACACGGGCGGCGCTGGCGCGCTATGCGGCGGCCCTGGCGCATGCCGACATCGGCCACGACGCCGATGCCTCGCGGCTCATTCGCCTGGTCCGGACGCCCACGGAGGGCGGCGCATGACGCGCCCCTTTCGCTCGAGCGCCATCTACGAGGGCACCCTGCGCGCCACCACGCACGCGTTTCTGCAGGCGCTCGGGCAGGACGACGACGAGATCCGCCGGCCGCACATCGGCGTGTTTCACACGGGCGGGGAGATGAGCCCGTGCAACCTGAATCTGCGCGAGCAGGCGCAGCACGCGAAGACCGGTATCTACGCGCATGGCGGCATGCCGCACGAGTGTCCCGTGGTGTCCGTCTCCGACGGCCTGTCGGTGGCGCACCCCGGCATGCGCTACTCCCTCGTGTCACGCGAACTGATCGCCGACAGCGTGGAGGCCAGCACCGAGGCCCACCAGTGGGATGGCATCTTCGCCATAGGCGCCTGCGACAAGAACCTCCCCGGACTCATGATGGGGATGCTGCGCTGCAACGTGCCGGCCGTGTTCGTGCATGGCGGGTCGGCGCTGCCGGGGCACTGGCAGGGACGCGACACCCACGTGGGCGAAACGTACGAAACCATCGGCAAGGTGCTCGCCGGCGAGGCGTCGGCGGACACGCTGCAGGCCCTGGCCCACGCCTGTCTCCCCACGGCGGGTGCCTGTGCCGGCCAGTTCACGGCCAACACCATGGGCATGGTGTCGGAGGCGCTCGGCCTCGCGCCGGTGGGGTCGAGCATGGTGCCGGCGGTGTACAGCGAGCGCGCCCCGCTCATGCGGCGCGCCGCGGCCACGCTCATGCGCGCCGTCATGGCCCATGGCCCGCGACCGCGCGACATCGTGACCCGCGCCGCGCTCGAGAATGCCTGCGCGGCGGTCTCCGCCACGGGCGGGTCCACCAACGCCGCGCTCCATCTGCCGGCGCTCGCGCACGAGGCCGGCATCGCGTTCACGCTCGCCGATGTGGCGCGCGTGTTTGCCCGCACGCCGCTCATTGCCGATCTGCAACCCGGCGGTCGTTTCTTTGCGCGTGACCTGCACCATGTTGGCGGGGCCGGTGTGGTGCTGCGCGCGCTGCTCGAGTCCGGACATCTCGACGGCCGTGCGCTCACCGTCACGGGGCGTACCCTGGCCGAGGAGTTGGCCACGGCGCCGGCACCCGACGGGCGGGTGGTGCATGCCGTGGCGCAGGCGCGCTCACCCGATGGCGGCGTGACCGTGCTCACCGGCAACCTTTGTCCGCACGGCGCCCTGCTCAAGACGGCCGGGTTGGGCACGCTGGTGCATCGCGGGCCCGTGCGCGTCTTCGAGTGTGAAGAGGACGCGCAGGCCGCCGTGGCGGCGCGGGCGTACGACGTGGGGGATGTGCTCGTGATTCGCAACGAAGGCCCGCGCGGTGGCCCCGGCATGCGCGAGATGCTGGGGATCACGGCGCTGCTGTATGGCCAGGGAGTAGGCGATCGCGTGGCGCTACTGACTGACGGCCGCTTCAGTGGTGCCACACGGGGGCTCTGCGTTGGTCATGCCGGCCCGGAAGCGGCCGCCGGCGGTCCCATTGCCGCGTTGCGCAACGGCGACATCGTGGCCATCGATGCCCGTCCGGAAGCGCGCACGATTGTCGTGGAGCTGAGCGACGAGGAGCTCGCCATGCGACTGGCGGCCGTAACGCCGTGTCAGCAGCCCGTGCGTGGTGGGCTACTGGAGAAGTACCGTGCCGTGGTGGGGCCGGCACACCGCGGTGCCGTGACGCACTCGGGGCCGTACGGCACCGCGTAGCGCGTCATCCCGCCTCGGACCTCCGACAACCGTCAGGCCTCGGACCTCCGACAGCCATCCGGCCTCCGAGGTCGGACCTCGGAAGTCGGACCTCGGATGTCGGAAGTCCGACGGGTACCGGAGGTCCGAGTCCCGATCCGTCCTCAGAGGTCCGACGCCGGAGGGAACCGCGAGGGCGGCTCCGCCGCGCCCCTGCCGTGATGCACTCGCGGCCGGGGATCGGGCCAAAGCGGATCCCGCCTCGGACCTCCGACAACCGTCAGGCCTCGGACCTCCGACAACCGTCGGGCCTCGGACCTCCGACAACCATCCGGCCTCCGAGGTCGGACCTCGGAAGTCGGACCTCGGATGTCGGAAGTCCGACGGGTACCGGAGGTCCGAGTCCCGATCCGTCCTCAGAGGTCCGACGCCGGAGGG
>NZ_JAJTHI010000088.1 GCF_021298855.1 Gemmatimonas sp. | reverse complement strand
GGCGCCGGGCGGGGTCGACTGCGGTGGGGCGGTTGAGGGGTCGGCTGGGGGTGGGGGTGCCCCGACCCCGACCCCGACCACGCGCGCGAAGCGCCGCGCCCCCAACCCCACCCGGAGCCACGACCGCTGCATCGTTGTCGACGCCGACCGGCGCCAGCGCAGCGTCGCGCCCCCCCCGACCCCGACACGCCCCCCGCGCCGCAGTGCCGCCCGCGCCAAGACCCCGACCCGGACCCAGACACGACCCGGGCCGCGCCACGACCCCGACTGGGTTTCAGCCCCCGACCGCGGTGGCAGTACCCCGACTGCCGTGGCAGGACCCCGACCGCGGTGGCAGGACCCCGACCCCAACCACCCTCGACCGCCGTTCCGCGATCGCGGCCGTCACAGCGCCTTGAATTCGTCGAACGGCGAACCGCAGGCGCGGCACGAATGGATGGCCTTGCACGCCGTCGAGCCGAACTCGCTCTGGAGGACCGTGTCGGTGGACCCGCAGAACGGACAGGCCACGGCGGGCCGTGCGCGCGTGAGCGTCACGAAGCCGCCCTGATCGGCGCGCCCCGGCGGCGCAATGCCGTAGCGGCGCAGCTTCTCGCGCGCCTCCTCGCCGATCCAGTCCGTCGTCCACGCCGGCGACAGCGTCATGTGGACCGTCACCTTCGGCACCCCGCGCGCCAGCAACGCCGCCTTCACGTCGGCTTCCATCTCGCGCATCGCCGGGCAGCCGGAGTACGTGGGCGTCATCGTCACCGTCACGCCATCGGGGGTGATGTCGACATCCCGCACCACCCCCAACTCCACCACACTGATCACCGGCACTTCCGGGTCCGGCACCGTCTGCAGAACCGCGAAGACCTCGTCCCGCGTGAGCATCACACTCACCACGTCGCGCCGGGATGCGCGCGGGCGACGCTCTGCATGGTGGCCAACATGTGCCCCAGCGATTCCGTGTGCCGCCCCTGCCGACCGCCGCGGCGCATTACGCCGTCGGCCGGGCGCGCGAGCGTGGCGCGCTGCAGGACGTCGTTCACCATGGTATCCCACAGCGACCGGATGGCCGCGTGGTCCACCGCAATCCCCTGCTGCGCCACGGCATCGTCCACCGCATCGCGATCGAACAGCTCCCCGGTGAAACGCCACAGCGCCTCGAGCGCCGATTGCGTCCGCGCGTGGCTCTCGTCCGTGCCGTCGCCCAGGCGCACCACCCATTCACTGCTGTGGCGCAGGTGGTACTTGTCTTCCTTGAGCGACTTGGCGGCAATGGCCGCGAGCGACTCGTGCGCGCACCGCGACAGCTGATCCCAGAGCAGCACGCTGTACGCGTCGAACAGGAACTGGCGCACCATGGTGACCGCGAAGTCCCCGTTGGGCTGTTCCACCAGCAGCGCGTTGCGAAACGCCGTGCCGTCGCGGAAGTAGGCCAGCGCATCCTCGTCGCGCCCCTGCCCTTCCACCGTGCCGGCGAGCGCAAGAATGCTCTGCGCGTGGCCGATGAGGTCGAGGGCGATATTGGAGAGCGCGATATCCTCTTCGAGGATGGGGCCGTGGCCGCACCATTCGCTCACGCGATGCCCCAGCACCAGGCGGTCGTCGCCGAGGCGCAGCAGGTACTCCGCCAGCGGATTGGCGATGGGGGACTGCCGCGGCGCCGCGATGGGGTAATCGGGCGCCTTGTTGATCACGCCGGCACGTGTCGGGCCGGGGGATTCGGTGTCGTCGTGAGCCACGCCCGCCTCAGAAGATGCGCACGCCGCGCGGCGCGACGTAGAACTGCGGATGGCGATACGGCTTGTCGTTGCCCGGATCGAAGAACGGTCCGGCATCGGACGGTGCCGAGGCCACGATGGCCGTGCTCGGCACCACCCAGAGATTCACCGCTTCCCCGCGGCGCGTGTACACGTCACGCGCATTCTGCATGGCGTGCTCGGCGTCGGCCGCGTGCACACTGCCGGCGTGCTCGAACGGTTCGCCGCGTGCGCCCTGCGTGAAGACTTCCCACAGCGGCCACTGACCGTCTGGCAGGCTCATGCCGCCGCCGTGTCCTTGCGGGCCTGCTGCTTCTGCGCGTGTGCCGTGGCCGCCGCGCGCACCCAGGCGCCATCGTCATGCGCCTTGCGGCGCGCCGCCATGCGCTCGTGGTTGCAGGGCCCGTTGCCCTTGAGCACCGCGTGGAACTCGCTCCAGTCGATCTCCCCGATGTCCCAGTCACCGGTCGTCTCGTTGAAGCGCAGATCCGGATCGGGGAGCGTGATGCCGAGGGCGATGGCCTGCGGCACCGTGAGATTCACGAAGCGCTGGCGCAGCTCGTCGTTCGTCTTGCGCTTGACGCGCCACTTGAGCAGCTCGGCGCTGTTGGGCGAGTTCGTGTCGCTGGGGCCGAACATCATGAGGGCCGGCCACCAGAACCGATTGACCGACTCCTGCAGCATGGCCTTCTGCGCCGGCGTGCCGTTGGCGAGCACCGTGCAGATCTCGTAGCCCTGACGCTTGTGGAAGTTCTCTTCCTTGCAGATGCGCACCATGGCGCGCGCGTAGGGGCCGTAGCTGGCCTTCGCGAGCACCGTCTGGTTCACGATCGCCGCACCGTCCACCAGCCAGCCGATCACGCCCATGTCGGCCCACGCGAGCGTGGGGTAATTGAAGATGCTCGAGTACTTCGCCCGCCCGTCGAGCAGCTGCTCGACGAGTTCGTGGCGATCGACCCCCAGCGTCTCGGTGCCGCAGTAGATGTACAGGCCGTGGCCGGCCTCATCCTGCACCTTGGCGATGAGCGACAACTTGCGACGCAGGCTGGGGGCGCGCGTGATCCAGTTGCCTTCGGGGAGCATACCCACCACTTCGGAGTGCGCATGCTGCGACATCATCCGGGTGAGCTGCTTGCGATAACGGTCCGGCATCCAGTCCTTCGGCTCGATGCTTTCGCCGGCGGCGATGCGGGCTTCGAAGGCGGCCAGGAGGGCCGAATCCTCGGTGGGGACGGGCATGGTCTGGTCCATGAGCGAAAGGTACCAAGGCGTGGCCGGCTTCGACAATTGGAACCGGGCGCTATCTTCCCCGCATGTCGCCCTTTCCCCCCATCGAATCCGGTCCGGATGGCTACGTCCGGACCCACGTCAGCGCTGGCGTCGGCCGCATCGAATTCCACCACCCCAAGAGCAATTCGCTCCCGAGTGCCGTGTTGCAGGAACTGGCGGCCACGGTGACCGCAGTGAGCCGCACCCCCGACGTGCGGGTCATCGTCCTGCAGAGCGGCGGCAGCGGCCCCTTCTGTGCCGGTGCGTCCTTCGACGAGCTGGCGGCCATCGAGGACCGCAAGCAGGGGCAGCGCTTCTTCAGCGGCTTCGCGGGGGTGATTCTGGCCATGATCCGCGCCCCGCAGTTCGTCGTGACGCGTGTGCACGGCAAGGCCGCCGGCGGGGCGGTGGGACTCATCGCCGCCAGCGATTTCGCGATCGCCGTGGACAAGGCCAGTGCCAAGCTCAGCGAGCTGGCCGTGGGCATTGGCCCGTTCGTGGTGGGGCCGGTGATCGAAAAGAAGATCGGCCTCGCCAGCTTCAGCCAGATGGCGGTGGATGCCGATTGGCGCGACGCCGCGTGGTGCGAGCGCCGCGGGCTGTACGCCAAGGTGGTGCCCGACGTGGCCGCGCTCGACCAGGCCGTGGACGCGCAGGCCGCCACACTGGCCGCCGCGAATCCGGAGGCCATGGCCATGATGAAGCAGGTGTTCTGGGCCGGCACCGACACGTGGGACGCGCTGCTCGCCGAACGGGCGGGGATGAGCGGGTCGCTCGTGCTGTCGGAGTTCACCCGGCGGGCCATCAGCAGCTTCAAGGGCAAATGAGCCCCGCCACCCCGCTGGTGCCGGCGGTGGTGGTGGTGCACGGTGCGCTGGGCAGTGCCCGGCAGATGGCGCCGGTGGTGGAGGCGTTGCGCGCGCTCCGCCAGTTTGCCGAGGTGGTGCCCGTCGAGCTGCCCGGCCACGGGGAGACCATGCTCGCCACGGGTCAGCCCTTCGAGATGACCGCGCTGGCCGACGCCCTTGGCGAGGCCATGGCGCGCGCCGCCATCACGCGTCCGCTGGTCTTTGGCTACTCCATGGGCGGCTACGCGGCGCTGGTGCGGGAACTGCGCGCGCCGGGGACGATTGGCGGCGTGGTCACCCTGGGCACCGTGCTGCACTGGACGCCGGCCATCGCCGCGCGCGCGGCCGCCCGGCTCGACGCCAGCCTCATTCGCGAGAAGGTGCCAGCCTTTGCCGCCACCCTCGCCGAACGACACCAGGGAGCAGGCGGCTGGGAAACGGTGCTCGCGCACACGGCACGGCTGCTGCGCCGCCTGGGGGATGCCCCGCCGCTCACCGACGACACGCTCGCCGCGATCCACTGCCCCGTGCACCTGCTCGTCGGTGACCGCGACGACTCCGTGTCGCTCAGGGAAACGGCGCACGCCGCCTCGCGTCTGCCGCACGCCAGAGCGTCGTTGCTTGCCCATACGCCACATCCCATCGAGCAGGTGGACGTAGCGTGCATTGCCCGCGAAGTGAGTGATCTGGCCCAGCGACTGTCATCTGGAGGCTGACCCATGTTTCGTGCCCTGCGCGTCCCCGAGCGGTTGTTCGCGATGGCCATGTGGGCCGTCTCCATGGTGTTCGCCTCGTTCCTGATCGGCCTCGGCGGCAAGATCGTGGGCGAACTGCCGGGCACCGATCGACCGGTGTCGCTGCAGGATTTCGTGGACGGGACCCGGATGGCGCCGCTGCGGGCGCGGCGCGACTCGTTGCTGGAGGCGAACCGGCGCACGCAGGAGGCGCGCGACCGGGCCACGCAGCAGCTGGCCGTGGCGCGCAACGGGTACACCGCGGCGCGCACGCAGTTCGACGCCTGGATCATCACGCGCACGGCCACGACCGATCCGCAGCAGGATCCGGAAGTGCTGCGGCGCACGCGGTCGCTGGACTCGCTCAAGACCCTCGAGCGCGAGGCGGAACGCCGGGTCGAGGGGCACGATGCCACGCTGCTGGCGGTGGCACAGGCGCAGGAGGCGACGCGCAGTGCGGAAGTGCAGCTCGAAGAGGAGGCCGCGCGTCCCTACGCGCAGGCGCGTTTCCGGCAGGAGCTGGTGACCTTTGCCATTCGCCTCGCGCTGACGCTGCCGCTCCTGCTCGTGGCCGGGTGGCTCGTGGCGCGCAAGCGGACGAGTGAATACTGGCCACTGCTGCGTGGCTTCGTGCTCTTCGCGCTGTTCGCCTTCTTCGTGGAGCTGGTGCCGTATCTGCCGAGCTATGGCGGCTACGTGCGCTATGGCGTGGGGATCGTGGCGTCGGGCGTCTGCGGCGTGTGGATCATTCGCGCCATGCGCCGCTACGTGGCGCGCCGGCAGGAAGTGGAGCAGCAGAGCGATGCCGAACGCCGGCGGGCCATGCCCTACGAGGCGGCCATCAAGCGTATCGACGGCGGTGTGTGTCCGGGGTGCGAACGCGCCGTGAACAAGGGGCCACAGGGGTACGTGAACTTCTGCGTGCACTGCGGTCTGCGCCTCTTCGACAGCTGCGGCGCCTGTGGCGTGCGCAAGAACGCGTTCTTCCCCTACTGCCCCGACTGCGGCGTGCCCGCGGCGCAGCGTGCCGTCACTTCCGGCGCTCACCCGTAAAGGTCGCGCCCCCCTGCCCCCCGAAGTCCACGTCGCCCTTCACCGTGTCATTGTCCACGATGGTGCCGGCAAAGGTGAGCGTGGCGCCCCCGCTGGTACTCACCGCGAAGCTGAAGCTGTTCCCCTTGGTGGTGCCCTTGAAGGGGAGCGTGCCCATGCGCCCCGACTCGTAGGTGCCGGTGAGGGAATCGCCCTGCTGCTTGATGGTCACGGTGGGGGTGCCGGTCCCGTTTTCGGTGACGACCTTGAAGTTCCAGATGCCGGTGAGATCGGTGGCCACGCGCTGGGCCACGGCGGTGCCGACGGCAACGAGCGAGGCGGCGGACAGGGCCAGCGTGGCCAGGGTGCGGCGAGAGGTGGTGATCATGTCAGAAAGCGCCTGGTGAGGTGACCGTGACGGTCAGCGGGTCAGTCCGGCGCCGAATGCGGCGACACCGGGCAGCGTGATGGGCAGCTTGCCGGTGATGGGCGCGCGCCCCAGCAGCGCCCGCGCCGCGGCACGCTGCGACGCGGTCCACGGGCTCCAGGCCAGCAGATGCGCCTCGGTGAGCGGCAGTCCAAGCTGCAGGTACGGGTTGTTGAAGCTTACCAGCACCACCTTCGTGCTGGCGGCACGCAGCCCGTCCAGCAGCTCCGGCAGTCCCTTGGTCGGCACCATGCTCGCCGTGTTCGTCGCGGCGCCGATGTAACTGGACACCAGCACGAGGTCGGCGCCCCGCGCAATGGCCAGCGCGTTCTCCACCGACGCCGGCAGCAGCGCCGGATCGGGGGTAATGCGGTACCCCCCCGTGTTGCCGGCGGCGGCACCGGCGGTGGCTTCGGCCACCACTTCGGGGGTGAGCGTCAGCGACAGCAGATTGGGGTACGCGCTGCGCAGCTCCGCGTCGAAGCCGCGACCGGCGCTCAAGTCCACCCGCGACGACACCGTGATGCTCACCACGCGCGCCGTGCGGGGCAGCGTGAACGGCACCAGGGAGAGCGAATCGCGCACGAGCGTGATGGCCTTCGCGGCGGCGTCGCGCGCCGGTGCCTGATTGGCGGTGGTCCCCACCGTGGTGCGCACCGCCTCGACATCCACCAGACGTTGGCGGTGCAGCCCGAACTCGTGTTTGGCCGCGAGCAGTTTGCGCACGGATTCGTCGAGGCGCGCCTCGGTGATGCGCCCCGTGGCCACCGCCTCGACGACCGCGTCGATGCTCACCTTGGCGTCGGTGGGCATGAGCAGGACATCGTTCCCGGCCTCGACCGCGCGCAGCGTGGCCTCGGCCATGGTCATGTTGCCCAGCACGCCGTTCATGTCCAGCGCATCCGTCACGAGCAACCCGCTGAACTTCATCTCGTGCTTGAGCAGGTCGGTCATCACCCGGCGGCTGAGTGTGGCGGCCGTCTTCGTGGTGTCGAGAGCGGGCAGATCGCCATGAAAGGTCATCATGCCTCGCAGCCCGGCGTCGATGGCCGCCTGGAACGGACGCAGCTCCACACTGTCGAGACGCGCCCGCGACACGTTCACCCGTGACAGTTCGAGGTGCGAGTTCTGCTCGGTGTCGCCGTGCCCGGGAAAGTGCTTGCCGGTGGCGAGCATGCCGTGCTCCTGAATGCCGCGCATGAGGGCCACCCCCATCTCCGACACGAGTGCCGGGTCCTCACCGAACGACCGGGCGCTGATGACTGGGTTCTTGGGGTTGTTGTTCACGTCGAGCACGGGGGCGAACGCCATGTGAATGCCCATGGCCCGCCCCTCCTGCGCCGTGACCCGTCCCATCTCGTAGGCCAGCTTCGGGTCACGCGTGGCACCGATTCCCATCTGGTAGGGGAACGACGTGGCCCCGCCCAGCTCGATGGCATTGGGCAGAAACCAGCCGCCGCGCGCGCGGAAGGCCGCGCCCGTCTCGAGATCGGCGCCCACGAGCAACGGCAGCCTGGCGGCGCGCTGGAGCGCGTTGAGCTTGGTGGCGATGTCCAGGGGGCCACCCACCGATACGATGACGCCACCCAGTTCGAGCTCCGTGATCTGCCGGGCAATGGCGGCGTACCCGGGGGCATCCGCCGCGGTGTAATCGCCCAGTGTCCATACCCACACCATCTGCGCCGCCTTCTGGCGCACGCTCAGCGTGGCCAGCACGGAATCGACCCATGCCGCACGCGTGCTGGTGGCGCGACCGGCAGCCGCCGGTGCGCCTCCCCCGCGCTCGGCGGGGGCCGCTACCGGGGCGGGCACCGGGGCCGCCGGATCAGTGGAGCTACGCGAACCGGCGGCGGCACAACCAACCGCCAGCACGGTGCTCAGGGGCAGAAGCCAGGCACGCGCCATGGTGAGCGAAACGGAGGGAAACGGATACCGGACCCGCCGACGCCTCTCGCGCCGACGCTCCGGCCTGCTGCCGCAATCTATCACTGCGCCCCCAGTACGGTCCCAACGGCCCGCATGCTGAGGATTCCGTGCTTACGGCACCGCGCGCGAGATCGCCGCGGTGCCGCCGACGACCGGCAGCACCAGGGTGGTCGCATCGAGGTCCACGCTCAGCTGCGTGCCCGCGCTCGGCCACAGCGTGAACTCCTTGTCGCTCGAGAAGATCATGAAGCCGAGGCGCTTGCCCGCGGGAATGATCTGGTCGTCGGGCTCGAGGTCGAAGGTGAGCGACACCGCTTCGCCGGCGCGCAGCGGGGCGCTGCGGCGCAGCGACTTCGCGTTCTGCGGGTCGGCCCAGCCGCGAGTCACGATTCCGCGCGGATCCATCGCGCCGTTGGTGCCGGCGGGATACGGCAGTTCCACGAGCCACACCGACAGGTTGGCTGCGGCCTTGGTGGACGACACGCGGATCGTCACGCGCGCGGTGCCACTGAGGTGCACCGGCTGCGTGAACGTGGGCAGTGCGTAGAGCAGGCGATGGGGTGATGCGGCCGCCATGGCGAGTTGCGCGCCACTCTGGGACACCTCGTCGGTGAGCGTCTCGGTTCCCTGGCCGGCCAGACGCGCCAAGCCGAGCCCGCCCACCTGCGCGCCGCCCTTGAGGGGATACAGCTCCACCGGCGCGCTCTCGGGATGCGGGTACGCCGCATACGGCGTGGGGCTCTGACGGGACGCGCCTTCGCGCACCACGAAGGACCGCGGGTCCTGTTCCACCCCGTTCTGCACGCCCAGCAGGTAGCGCGTGAACCACCGGTTCATCATGGCCAGCGGCGGCTCGCCACCATGCCCACCCTGATGGAAATACATCTGCACCGGCGTGCCGTTGGCACGCACCGCCTCCGCCATGATCGTGGTGTGCGACGGCATCACGTTCCAGTCGTTGAAGCCGTGCGCCGTGAGCATGGCGGCGCGAATGCCCTTCGCCTGCGCGATGTAGTCGCGCTGCACCCACCAGTCGCTCAGGTCACCGCTGCGCCGATCGATGTTGCGCATGATGTCGTCGCGTACGCGCGCATGACAGAGTGCCCGGCGGGCCGTGTCACCACTCTGCACGAAGTCGTAGAGCACGTCCACGTCTTCACCGAGATAGCCACCGGGGCTGCGCACCAACCCGTGCGACCGGTAATAGCGATAATAGGAATTGTTCGGTGACACGGGGATGATGGCCTCGAGCCCCTTCACCCCGGTGGTCGCCACGGCCACCGGCAGCGTGCCGTTGAAGGAGGTGCCGGTCATCCCCACCTTGCCCGTCGCCCAGGTCGCCGTCACTTCCGTGCCGCCGGTGGCGGTTGTGTATCCCTTGGCGCGCCCGTTGAGCCAGTCGATGACGGCCTTCGGGGCAAGCGATTCGTTCATGCCACCGATCGTGACGCACCCCTGGCTCAGGCCCGTGCCCGGCGATTCGGAATGCACCACGGCGAAGCCGCGGGGTACCCAGGTGCGCACCTGGGAGTTGGAAATCCGTGTCCGGCCCGCGTTGTACGCGGCCCCCTTGCCCAGCGTCCGCGACGGCGGCGGCGCCCCCAGCTCCTGCTTCACGGGCCAGAAGATGTCCTCGTTCGGGTCCGTCCCCGCAAAGTAGGGGCTGGTTTCGTACACCACCGGCACCTTGAGGCCGCTCGCCGTGGGGCCCGGCCGGGTGACGTCCACGTGCACCCGGTCCTTCCGGCCGTCGTAGTCGGAGTCGAACTCCGTTTCCACCCACAGGCGCTCCCGCACCCACTGGGAGGAGTCGGCAAAGGCGGGGGTGACCTGCGACTGCCCATCGGCAATGACGTACGGGGCGGGTACGGTCGCCCCGGCGACCGGCGCACCGCCGGCAGGCACACTGCCGACTGGCGTACCGGCGGCCGACCCGCCGCCGGAACGACAGGCACTCGCGATGCCCATGAGCAACAGGGGGGCAACCAGACGAACTCGCAACGTGGAACGCGCGGCAGGCATGTGGCAGGGTGCGGAGGGAGAAGTGCGGCGAGCCCAGCGGGCGATGGCAGCACAATCTAGCATCTGCCCGTCATGAAGCCCGGTGACGCTGCCGCCGAGCCCGCTGGGGCGCAGGCGCGGGGGGGGAGTCCAAAGGGACCGCTACTGGCGACATCCCGCTCCGGCAGTGATTTTCCGCAGGATACCCCTGAACCGGCTGCGGTCCGGCCGGTCTGCCATTCCTCCCACCCACCCACACGTGCTCGAGCAGTACGCCATTTTCCTCGCGCTCGGCTGCGCGGCCATTGCCATCGTCTACGGCATCGTGTCGGCGCGCTGGATCATTGCCCAGCCCGCCGGCAATGAGCGCATGCAAGAGATCGCCGGCGCTATCCGGGAAGGCGCCGATGCCTACTTGAAGCGTCAGTACACCACCATCGCCATGGTCGGCGTTGTGCTCTTCCTTGCCGTCGGCCTCGGCCTCGGCAGCTGGCTCACCGCCATCGGCTTCGCCATCGGGGCGATTCTGTCGGGCGTGGCCGGGTTCATTGGCATGTTCGTGTCGGTACGCGCCAATTCGCGTACCGCGCAGGCTGCGACGAAGGGACTCAACGCGGCGCTGAACATCAGCTTCAAGGGCGGTGCGATCACCGGCATGCTGGTGGTGGGACTTGGCCTGCTGGGCGTGGCGGGCTTCTACATGGTGGCCATCGGCGATGCCACGGGTGAGGAAGCGGTGAAGCACGCGCTGGAGCCGATGGTCGGCCTGGCCTTCGGCTCGTCGCTCATCTCCATCTTCGCCCGCCTCGGCGGCGGCATCTTCACGAAGGGCGCCGACGTGGGCGCCGACCTCGTGGGCAAGGTCGAAGCGGGGATCCCGGAAGACGATCCGCGCAATCCGGCGGTGATCGCGGACAACGTGGGCGACAACGTCGGTGACTGCGCCGGTATGGCGGCCGACCTGTTCGAGACGTATGCGGTCACCGTGATCGCCGCGATGCTCGTGGCGGGGCTCGGCTACTCCACGTACGGCAACACCGGTGTGCTGTATCCGCTCGTGCTTGGCGCGGTGTCCATCCCCGCGTCGATCATCGGCACGTTCTTCGTGAGCGTGAAGCCGGGCGGCAAGATCATGAACGCGCTCTATCGCGGCCTGATCGTGTCGGGCGTGCTCGCGGCGATTGCGTTCTTCTTCGTCACGCAGAGCATGTTCCCCGGCGAACAGGGCACGAACCTGTTCCTCTGTGCGATGGTTGGTCTCGTGCTCACCGCCGCGCTGGTGGTGATCACCGAGTACTACACGGCCACGGAGTACGGGCCGGTGCGGGAAATTGCGAAGGCGTCGGAAACGGGGCACGGCACCAACGTGATTGCCGGTCTCGCGGTGTCGATGCGCTCGACGGCGGCACCGGTGCTGGTGGTGGCCGCCGCCATCTACGCCTGCTACCAGTTCGCGGGCCTCTACGGTGTGGCCATCGCCGCCACCTCGATGCTCTCGATGGCCGGCATGATCGTGGCCCTCGACGCGTACGGCCCCATCACGGACAACGCCGGCGGCATTGCCGAGATGAGCCATCTCGGCCCCGAGATCCGCAAGACCACCGACGCGCTCGACGCCGTGGGCAACACGACGAAGGCGGTGACCAAGGGCTACGCGATCGGCTCGGCCGGTCTCGCGGCGCTGGTGCTCTTCGCCGACTACAGCAGCAAGCTGGGTGAGCACCTCGGCTCGCCGGTGAACTTCTCCATCGACGATCCGAAGGTCGTCATTGGTCTGCTCATTGGCGGTATGATTCCGTACCTGTTCGGCGCGTCGGCCATGACTGCCGTTGGTCGCGCGGCGGGTGCCGTCGTGCAGGAAGTGCGTCGTCAGTTCAAGGAACTGCCCGGCATCATGAAGGGCACGCAGAAGCCGCAGTACGATCGCGCGGTGGACCTGCTCACCAAGGCGGCCATTCGTGAGATGATCCTGCCCTCGCTGCTGCCGCTCGTGATCCCCGCCATCGTGGGCATCGTGCTTGGCGGCGCGGCACTGGGCGGTCTCCTCATGGGCACCATCGTCACCGGCCTGTTCGTGGCCATCTCGATGTGCACCGGCGGTGGCGCGTGGGACAACGCCAAGAAGTACATCGAGGAAGGACATCATGGCGGCAAGGGAAGCGATGCCCACAAGGCGGCCGTGACGGGTGATACGGTGGGCGATCCGTACAAGGACACGGCGGGCCCTGCCATCAACCCCCTCATCAAGATCATCAATATCGTGGCCCTGCTGCTCATTCCGCTGCTCTCCAAGGCCTGATACGTGACTGCTCCCTCAGCAGCGTCGCCGCGCGGACCGGAACTGGTCCGCGCGGTTGGCGTTTGGGCCCTCGCGGCCAGCATCTTCAACGTCACGGTGGGTGGCGGCATCTTCCGCCTGCCGGCCGGCGCCGCCGCCGCGGCCGGGGCCGCCGCGCCGTTCGTCTACCTCATTTGCGCGGTGGTGATGGGCTTCGTGGTGCTCTGCTTCGCCGAAGCGGGCAGCCGTATCACGCTGACCGGTGGCCCGTACGCGTACGTGGAGGCGGTCTTTGGCCGCTATGTGGGCTTTCTGGCCGGCGTGCTGCTGTGGATGCTGGGGACCACCGCCGTGGCCGGCGTGGCGTCGGCCTTTGCGGAGGGGCTGGGGGCGCTCTTCGGTTTGCCGTCCATTCGGGTGCCGGTCATCGTGGCCATGTTCGTGCTGCTCGCGTGGGTGAACATCCGCGGCGTGGAGCAGGGCACCAAGCTCATTGTCGTGGCCAGTGTGGCCAAGCTGCTGCCGCTCATCGCGTTCGTGGCCATCGGGGTGTTCTTCATTCAGCCGGACCATCTCGCCATTCGCGAGATGCCAGGCCCCTCCAGTCTGGCACGCGCGGCCATCGTGCTGGTGTTCGCGTTCAGTGGCGTGGAGACGGCGCTGGTGCCAAGCGGAGAGATTCGCGACCCCGCGCGCACGGTGCCGCGCGCGCTCGCCATTGCCATGATCGGCGTGACGCTGCTCTACCTGGCGGTGCACCTGGTGGCGGCGGGACTGCTCGGTGACGCGCTCGCCACGAGCACGGCGGCGCCGCTGGCCTTTGCGGCCGAGAGCGTTCTCGGTACCCCGGGGCGCCTGCTCCTGCTCGTGGGTGCCTCCATCTCGATGTTCGGCTACGTGAGCGGCATGACACTCGCCGTGCCGCGGGCCCTCTTCCGTTTCGCCGAGGATGGCCTGCTGCCCAAGGTGGTGGGCTCGGTGCATCCGGGCTATCGCACGCCGCACGTGGCCATCGTCATCCAGACCACGCTGGTGGGCGCTCTCGCGGTGTTCAACTCGTTCGAGCAGCTGGCGGTGATCTCCAATCTCGCCGCGCTGCTGCTGTATGCCGGGTGTGCTGCGGCCACGTTCATGCTGCGCCAGCGCGGCATCCGTCAGGAGGGTGCCGTGCCCTTCTCCGTTCCGGGCGGTCCGCTGGTGCCGTTCATCACGATCGCGCTCATCGGCTGGCTGCTCACGAGCATCACGCAGGCCGAGTGGACGGTGCTGCTGCTGACCATCGGGGCCGCGTCGCTGTTCTACGTGGTGGCGGCGCGAACGGGTAAGCGGTCGGGGGTGGCGTCGGGGGCTGGGTAGGGGTCTGCGTCGGGGTCTGCGTCGGGGTCTGGGTCGGGGTCTGCGTCGGGGT
>NZ_JAJTHI010000078.1 GCF_021298855.1 Gemmatimonas sp. | reverse complement strand
GCGCAGGCAGATGCCCGCGCCGCCGCCATCGCGCGCGTCGTCCTTCGCGGTGGTCAGTCCTGCGGCGGCATCACCACGAGCTGGTAGGTGACCGTGTGTTCCGCGAACGCGTAGACCAGGCGATGCGTCCCCGCGGGGAGCGCCAACTCCGTGCCGAGTCGGGCAATGCCGTCCGCATTGGCGACCAGGGAAAGCTGAGCCTCCGGTTCGTCGCTTTCGGCCGCAAAGATCGTGGCCGTCAGCGGCACATCCGCGACCGGGTTGCCGTACTGATCGAGCACGCGGACCGGGGCCCCGTTGAACGGCTTCCCGGCCGAGAGCGTATCGGTCGTCATGGCCATGGCTTGGAGCCTGCTGGGATCAGCAGCGCTCACCCGCACGACGAACTCCACGTCGTCGCTGCCCAGCGCCGCCGTGACGGTCGCCGTGCCCGCCTTGGACCCGGCCTGGAAGACGGCGCGCGCCACACCGGCGGCGTCGGTCAGCGCCGACACCGCGGTAACGCGCCCATCGCCGTTCAGCGTCCAGGTGACGGTCGCGCCGGCCACCGGGGCGCCCGAGGGCACGAAGAACCGCACGGCCAGGGTGTCCAGACCTTCCTGCATGACGGGAATGAGCTGGTTGTCGCCGCCGATCACCATGGCACGGACCGGCACGGCTTCATCGGTTGGGGATACGGGGCTGCTGGAGTCCGAGCAGGCGGTGGCGGCAGTGAGGGCACACAGCGAAAGGGCGGTAACGGCGCGACGGAACATGGACACTCCTATGCAGTGGCGATTGAGGTGTGGTACTACCCGAAGTCGTTCCGTCCCGTCTTGATCGTGACTTGAGTCACGATTTCGCCATTCATCACTTCGTCGTACGATTTCGTCACAGTGTTCATGTCCGGCGTGTGGCGGAACGGTGAAGGGGCCGGACATGGGATGCGGTCGCAGCTCCGACCTCCGACCATCCGACCATCCGACCGTCCGATCATCCGATCATCGGACGTCGGAAGCCGGACGTCGGATGCATGCCGGAGGTCCGAGGCCGGAGGGGGCGGTCGGAAGTCCGAGGCCGGATGGTGCAGGTCGCGGGGCACGGGATGGTCGCGGCCGCCCGTCCGGGCTCGGACCTCGGAGGACGTCGGGACTCCGATGTCGGGCATGTATCGGAGCTCCGACCTCCGACCTCCGACCATCCGACCTCCGACCGTCCGATCATCCGATCATCGGACGTCGGAAGCCGGACGTCGGATGCATGCCGGAGGTCCGAGGCCGGAGGGGGCGGTCGGAAGTCCGAGGCCGGATGGTCCTGCGTTACGGCGATGGCGCGCGCGTGGATTCGGTGAGGGAGGATCGTGTGCGTGGCCTATCGTGGGGCATGCCTCACAATCCGAATCGACTGCAGGTGGTTCAGCGCGCGGATGCGCTCGTAGTGGAGATCCATGCGTTCGCGTCTCGGCACCGTCGTCTTCTGGCGGATCTCTCGCCGGGGCTTCGCAATCAGGTCGTACGCGCCGCGGCCTCGATTTCGCTCAACCTGAGCGAAGCTTGCGGATACCACGCGACGCCGCGCGTCATCGCGTTTCTCGAGGTGGCCATTGGGTCGTGCAATGAAGTGGAGCGCATTCTCGGTCTCAGCGACCGCCTCGGTGTGCACGATCCTCGCCTGTCGTTCATCCTCGGCGAAATCGCGGCCGTGCGCATGATGCTCTACGGCCTCCGCCGCCGCCTCAAGCACTCACCCGTTTCATAGCTGCCCGGAAAGCCCCTCGCGCTTCGGACCTCCGAGGACGTCGGGCCTCCGATGTCGGGCATGCATCGGGCCTCCGACATCGGAGAATCCGACATCGGACGCGTCGGACGCGTCGGACGCCGGCAGTCGGACGTCGGATGGTCCGACGTCCGACATCCGACTCATCTGGGTATCCGACCGCCGGCTCCCGACGATTCCCACGCCGCACCATCCGGCGCCTGTCGATCGAGCCGTACAACCTTCAGTGCCTGCGACGGCACGGTCACGGTCAGCAGCGTGCTCTCGCTCCAGGTGCTGATGATCTCGAGGCCGTCTACGGTGAGTGCAATCTGCTCACCGCGTACGGTCGCGGCGGCGTGCACGGTCTTCCCCGATGACGTGATGAACAGGGTGAGGGAGTCGCGGTGCGCCTGCTGGGCGAACCACGCCAGATAGGCCGTGTGCAACATCGAGCGTCCCAGCAAGGGGATGGCTCCCGGTCTGGTGGGGAGCCGCTGCGCGGTGCGCTCTCCCTGCACGGTGGTGGTCACCAGCATGGAGTCTCCCACCGCAAGAAAGTCGGTCTCCTGTAGCGGGAGGATGCCCCCCGCGCCGGCGGGGGGATAGACCCCCAGTCTGAGCAACGTCGGCGCGCCCCCTTCGAGTTGATGCTCCCAGGCAAGCCGCGGGCTATTGGGGACAACGAACACACCACGCACTGAGCCCGACTCGAGTCGCACGCCTTCGAAGGCAATGGTATCGGCGCCTTGAATGTAGGCGTAGACCACCGCGGTGCTGTCGGTAGTCACCGCCTGGGCCTCCGCCGCGCGGGCGAAGGTCAGGAGCAGCAGCAGCGGAGCCAGAGATCGACGCATGCGCATACGAAGCAGCGGCGGCGCGCCGGATGCAACCGGCGCGCCGCCGTGGTCAGGGGTGCTGCGGATGGCGCCGACTCTCGTATCGTCGCTGGGCCCGGTCCACCGCTTCCTGCAGGCCGCTCAGGAAGAGCCCCACGACTACCATGAACAGACTGGGGCCCACGATCAGCGTGACGGTGAGCGCCTCGCTGGTGGCGCCGTGCGCGCCGCGCCACTGCATCCACTGCACGAGCGCAAAGGTGACCACGAGCTGCACGCTCATGAGATCGAGAAAGTGCTGCATGCGCAGCACCACCTCGCCGCGATACTCCGCCGGCAACCGGAGCAGTTGTTCCTTGCCGGGGAAGTTGAAGAGCTCCGGCCTCTTCGGCAGCCAGGCGCGTAGCCCCTCGTTGAGGATCATGAGCAGCAGCGTGAGCAGCACCGGCCATCCCCAGGCGAGCGGTGACCGGGCGACGAAGTTGCCGGGTTTCCCACCGGCATCGATGTGCTGCGGGATCGTGGCGGGCAGCTGCGGATAGCTCACGACAGTGCCTGCCAGCAGCAGGGCCACCCCGACCCAGCCGACGAGACGAAGGAATCGCATGCGATCTCCGGATGCGCGCCGGTTACCGGGTCACGCGCAGCGTCCACTCCACCAGGGCCCCCAGCACCTCGGCACGGACCTTCGTGTCGGTGAGGGCGGCGTAGCCCGTGGGCGACCCGCTGGCGTCGGCAAGGAAGAGATGATTCGTGGCCGGAAAGCGGCGCAGCGTGACCGCCCGATTGCCGGCGCCGCGCACGGCTGCAGCGAGCGTGTCCGCCTGCTCGGGGGTGACCTGCATGTCGGTGTCACCCTGCAGCACGAGCACGGGCTGCGTCACGCGACGCGCGGTGACGAGCGGGTCGGCGGTCATGAAGTAGCGCATCCAGCGATCGGTGCGGGCCAGGGAGTCGAGCGCCGCGGGAACGGTACGGCGCAGTGAATCCCGTTGGGAATCGCTCACGTTCGCCGCGCGAATGCCGTTTTCGTTCTGGTACTCGAGGACCTTGCGGCCGGTGATCGCCGGCCCGGCCAGCAGCGCGACGGCACGGATGCGCGGGTCCTTCACGGCGGCGATGGGGGCAATGAGGCCGCCTTCGCTGTGGCCGGCGAGCACGATGCGCGTGCCATCCACGTCGGGGCGCGCGCGCAGGAACTGCACCACGCTGAGTACATCGTCGGCGAAGTCCTCGCTGGTGGCGCTGTCACGTGAGGCCCGGCCGCCACTCTCCCCAACGCCGCGATCGTCGTAGCGCAGCACCGCGATGCCGCGCCGCCCCAGCGTGTCGGCGATGTCGCGGAACGGCGCGTAGTTCGTGATGCCCGGGAGGCGCGAGTCGCGATCCTGCGGACCGCTGCCGCTGATGGTCACGACGACCGGCACCCTGGCGGCGACAGCGCGCGGGCGCGTGAGCGTGCCGGCGAGCGTATAGCCACGCGGCGTGGGGATGGTGACGTGTTCGCTCGTGTACGGCGCGTTGGCGGGCGCGTCGTAGCTGATGGGGGCTGCCGGCGCCAGCGATACCGGCCCTCTGGCGCGCACCGCGCGCAGGTTTTGCGCCGGTACCCGGACCTCCTCGGGGAGGCCATCACGCCAGACGATGACAAAGGTCATGCCGGCGAGGGCCATCGTGGTCGTGTCCCCCTGCCGCGTGATGGTGGCGTCGAACGCCTGCGCGCCCTGCGCGAGCACCACCGGCAGCACGGTGCGCCCCGTTTCGTGCGCCAGCTGCGTGAGCAGCGCACTGTGGAGGAGCGAACTGTTGAGCAGCGCCACGGCGCCCGGACGAATGGCCACCATTTGCGGACGCATGGCGCCACGCACACCCACTTCCACCGCCATGGAGTCGCCCTGCGGCACAAAGCCGGCGATCTGCACCGGCGCCGCGTCGGCCGTACTGCCCGCCGCGAACACCGTGAGCGTGAGCCGAAGCGGCGTGCGGACCTGTTCCCATTCCACGCGCGGCTGCCCGCGGTACACCAGCGACCCCTTCACCACCCCGTCGCCCGGCGTGACGGTTTCGGTGGCAATGGTGTCGGCGCCGCGCAGATAGACGAAGGTGATGGGCGCCGACTGGGCATGCAGGCGCGTCGGGAACAGACCGGCCAGTCGCACCAGCGCCAGCGCGCCAAGGAGCAGCGAGACGGTGCGCCACAACCGGGCGGGAAGCGTGGAAGGGTTCATGACTCGTCGGGGGCGATGGAATCGGATGGATCGGGTGCTGCCGCCGCCTCAGCTGCTGGCCGCCCCTTCGGCGCGCGCCCCGCGTCACGGAGCGCGCGCCGCAGGAGAAACTCGATCTGGCCGTTGAGACTGCGCAGGTCGTCGTTGGCCCAGCGCTGCACGGCGTCGAGCAGCTCCCGGTCAACGCGCAGCAGGAACGACTTGCGGTCAGCCATGGGCGCGCGGCGCGTGCCGGGGGCGGGGCAACAGCCCGGTCACGTGTACAGGGAACCGGTGTTCACCACCGGTTGGGTGGAGCGTTCGCTGCACAGCACGACGAGCAGGTTGCTCACCATGGCCGCCTTGCGTTCGCCATCGAGATCGACGATGTCGCGCTCCTTGAGCGAGGCGAGGGCCAGCTGCACCATGCCCACGGCACCCTCCACAATGGTCTGACGCGCGGCCACGATGGCGCTCGCCTGTTGCCGCTGCAGCATGGCCGCCGCGATCTCCGGGGAGTAGGCAAGGTGGCTGATGCGTGCCTCGATCACCTCCACCCCCGCCTTGGACAGGCGATCGACGAGGGCCTTGGCGAGCCCCTTGTTCACTTCGTCCTGATTGGTGCTGAGCGCGATCTCGCCGGCGCCGTGCGCATCGTAGGGGTGCTGCGAGGCGAGGGCCCGCAGCGCACTCTCACTCTGCACGGCCACGTACTGTACGTAGTCGTTCACCTCGAAGAGCGCCTCGGCGGTGTCCACCACGCGCCAGACGACGATGGCGCCGATCTCCACCGGGTTGGAGTAGGCGTCGTTCACCTTGAGCTTGTTCGTCTCGAAGTTGCGCACGCGCAGTGAGACGCCGGTCTTGGACATGAACGGGTTGACCCACCAGAGGCCGGGCTCGCGCACGGTCCCCTTGTAGGTGCCGAAGAGGGTGAGCGCCTTGCCCTCGTTGGGCTCGACGGTGAACAGCCCCGGCAGACCCAGCCCGGCGAGGACGGCGAGCGTGAGTCCGCCCACGGCCAGCGCCACGTTCTCGCCGCGGGCGCCGAGGTAGAACCCGTAGAGGCCGCCCAGAACCACGGCGGTGAGCAGGACGGCGACGCCAATCCCGTTGGAGGGCTTGACCTGCAATTCGCGAAGCATGGAAAGACTCGGTTGAAGTTGGTATTGAAGTGATATCACTTCGGTAGCACATACGGGAGGGGTACCAAGAGGGTTTCACCCGGCACCACGTGCGTCGACAGAAAGCCCCGGCCCTCAGACCCCGCGCCTTGCCCGGATTGCAAAGCGGTCATATCCTCATGTCATGACCGACTATCATGACACGCCACGCCCTCGCAAGCGTGCGGGCGAGCCGGCCCAGGTGTACCTCACCGCGGCCGACCAGGCGAGGCTTGAGCGCCTGACCGAGCAGCTCGGGGCGTCCAAGTCGGAGGTGCTTCGCCGCGGGCTCGAGGCGCTCGAGTTGCAGCACATGAGTCCGGTCGCGCATCCGGCACTCCGGCTCGTCGGCCTCGTCCATGACATCGAACCGTGCGGTGAGGTCGATGTCGCCCGCGCGCACGATCAGGTGCTTGCTGACGACGAAGCGCGGTCATGGCAGTCGCCGTCGGACGGTGCGTAGGCGGTGGGCGAACTGTTCGTCGACACCAGCGCCTGGTATCCGCTGGTCGTGCGATCGCACCCGGATCATGCCGGCCTGAGTGCGGTCTTGCGGGACAGGGTCGGGCGCCGTGAGCGCATCGTCACCTCGAACCTGGTGGTGGCCGAGTCTCACGCGCTGCTCATGCGGCGCGCCGGGATCGCCGCCGGGCTGCAGTTTCTGCACTTGGTGCGTGCGTCCCCGAACGTGGTCGTCACCAGCACCGATCAGCTCGAGGATGCGGCCATCAACGACTGGCTCCGGCGTTACGCCGACCAGCCGTTTTCGATGGTCGACGCCGTGAGCTTCGCGATCATGGCATCTCGCGGCATCCGGGCAGCGCTGACGCTCGACCCGCACTTTGCGATCGCCGGCTACGCCATGGTGACGGGCGTGTAGCGCGGCCCCGCTACGCTACGACGAGCCGGTCGCGACTGACCGTGATTTCCGTTCAGGGTAAAGGGTCGTGTGTTCTGGGGCGTGTGTTGGTGTGACACCCGCCCCAAACCCTCAACGCACGACGCTCGACCCTGAACGGGCCAGCTGCCAGTCGCCCGCACGATTCCATCCGTCCGACCACTCAACCCTCCCCCCTCCCAAACCGTACCCAAGACAGCCCCTATTGCGGCCATCGCCTTCACTCGCAATAGTCGCCGCTCGGTCCGTCACACTTCATTCGGAGGTCCCGCTGTGATGCGTTTCTCCCCGCGTCTGGCCCTGTTCGCCGTCGCGATCACGCCGCTGGCGGCGCTGGGTGCGCAGGGCGCCAAGCCCGCTGCCCGCCCTGCACCCAAGGTTTCGGCGCCCGCTCCGCTCGCGGCCGGCTTCGATACCGCCGCCCTCTCCGCCATCCGCTGGCGCGAAATCGGTCCCTATCGCGGCGGCCGCTCCGTGGCCGTGGCCGGTTCCGTGGCTCGTCCCAAGGAGTATTGGATGGGCACCACCGGCAGCGGGGTCTTCAAGACCACCGACGGCGGCGAGACCTGGCTGCCCATGACCGACCGCTACTTCGGCGGCACCGTGGGAGCCGTGGCCGTGGCGCCCAGCAACCCGGACGTGGTGTACGTGGGCGGCGGCGAGTTTGCCATTCGCGGCAACGTGTCGCACGGCGACGGCATGTGGAAGACCACCGATGGCGGCCGCACGTGGACCAACATCGGCCTCAATGACACGCGGCAGATCGCCAAGGTGCGGGTGCACCCCACCAACCCCGATCTCGTGTACGTCGCGGCGCAGGGGCACGTGTGGGGGCCCAACGCCGAGCGTGGGGTGTTCCGCAGCAAGGACGGCGGCAAGTCGTGGCAGAAGATCCTCTTCCGCGACGACAGCACCGGCGCCGCCGACCTGGTCATGGACCCGGGCAATCCCAACGTGCTCTACGCCGGCTTCTGGCAGGCGCACCGCAAGCCGTGGATGCTCGTCTCCGGCGGCAAGGGCTCGGGCATGTTCAAGAGCATCGATGGCGGCGACACGTGGACGGAGATCACGAAGAACCCCGGCCTTCCCACCGGCCTCTGGGGGAACATCGGCATCACCGTGAGCGGCGCCAACCCGCGTCGCGTGTACGCCCTCATCGAAGCCGATCAGGGGGGCGTGTACCGCTCCGATGACGCCGGCGCCACGTGGCAGCGCGTGAACGACGAGCGCAAGCTGCGGCAGCGGGCGTGGTACTACTCGAAGATCTACGCCGACCCGAAGAACCCCGACGTGGTGTACGCGTCGAACGTGCAGTTCCAAGTCTCGAAGGATGCCGGCAAGACGTGGAGCAATCTCAACCCGCCGCACGGCGATTCGCACGACTTGTGGATTGCTCCCGATGATGCGGGGCGCATGATCGAAGCCGACGACGGCGGCGCAAGCGTGAGCGTGGACACCGGCAAGACGTGGACGGCGCAGGACTTCGCCACGGCGCAGTTCTATCATGTGACCACCACCAACCACTTTCCGTACCAGATCTGCGGCGCGCAGCAGGACAACAGCACGCTCTGCGGGCCGTCGCGGGCGCGCGGCGGCATCACGATGGACATGTGGAAGGATGCCGGCGGCGGCGAGTCGGGGTTCATTGCCGCGCTGCCCGACAAGCCGGACATCGTGTTCGCCGGCAGCTACGGCGGCTATCTGACGCGCAAGGACATGCGCACGGGGCTCGAGCGCGACGTGAATCCGTGGCCGCTCAACCCCATGGGCCACGACGCGAAGGATGCGAAGTACCGCATGCAGTGGACCTTCCCCATCTTCGTGAGCCCGCACGACCCCAAGACGATCTACGTGGGCTCGAACGTGCTCTTCAAGACCACGAACGAGGGGGACAGCTACACGGCCATCTCCCCCGACCTGTCGCGCAACGACCCGCGCACGCTGGGCCCGTCGGGCGGCCCCATCACCAAGGACCAGACGGGCGTCGAGACCTTCGGCACCGTGTTCGCGGTGGCGGAGTCACCGGTGCTCAAGGGGACGATCTGGGCGGGGACCGACGACGGCCTGGTGCATCTCACGCGCAACGGCGGCGCCACGTGGACCAATGTGACGCCGCCGCTGCTCAAGGAGCGCGAGTGGGCGCGCGTCTCCATCATCGAGGCGAGCCACTCCAACGCCGGCACCGCCTACGTGGCGGCCAACCGGTTCCAGATGGACGATCAGGAACCGTACCTGTTCAAGACCACCGATTTCGGCCGCACGTGGACGCGCATCGACGCGGGCATTCCGCGCACCGAGTTCACGCGCGTCATCCGTGAGGACGACACGCGTCCGGGGCTGCTCTTTGCGGGCACCGAGCGTGGCGTGTGGGCGTCGCTCGACGATGGCGCCACCTGGTTCTCGCTCAAGCGCAACCTGCCCATCGTGCCGGTGCACGACCTGGCCATCAAGGAAGGCGATCTCATCGCCGGCACGCACGGGCGGTCGTTCTACGTGATCGACGATATCGGGGTGCTGCGGCAGCTGTCGGCGGAGGTGATCGCCAAGCGCGCCCACCTGTTCACCCCGCGGCCGTCGTATCGCATCAACTGGGGCGGCGGTTTCCAGATCGGGCAGTCGTCGAGCCCGGTGGGGCAGAATCCGCCCAACGGCGCGATCGTGTATTACTGGCTCAAGGACAAGGCCAACAAGGTCACCATCGAATTCCGTGACAGCACCGGGCGGACGGTGCGCTCCTTCTCGAGCGACGAGGCGGCACCCACCGCCGGTGGCGGTGGCCGCCGGGCCGTGGCTGGCGATCGGCCGCCCACCAATGCCGCCGGCATGAACACCTTCTCGTGGAACCTGCGTGAAGGCGACGCCACCACCTTCCCGGGAATGATTCTCTGGGCCGGCGTGACGACGGGGCCGCTGGTGCTCCCCGGCACCTATACGGTACGGCTGCTGGTGGATGGGGCGCCGGCCGGTGATGCCAAGCTGCTGGTCAAGAAGGACCCGCGCAGCGAGGCCACGCCGCTCGACCTCGTGGCGCAGTACAAGCTGCTCATGGCCATCCGTGATCGTACCACCGACGCCAACGACGCCGTGCGCACCGTGCGCCACGTGCGCAATCAGGCCAAGGCGCGCATGACCCAGGTGGGCGCGGACTCCGCGAAGTACGCGCAGCTCGTGAAGCAGCTCGACACGAAGATCAGCGCCATGGAGGCGGAGATCTATCAGGTGAAGAACCAGTCGGGACAGGACCCGCTCAACTTCCCCATCAAGGTGAACAACCAGATCGCTGCGCTGGCCGGAGTGGTGGGGAGCACCGAGGCGCGTCCCACGAAGCAGTCCCAGCAGGTGTTCGACCTGCTGACCAAGGAACTCGAGGGGTATCTGGTGGAGCTGCGGAAGACGTATCAGGAGCTCATCCCGCCCATTGATGAGCTGCTCAAGAAGCACGGCCACCCGGCCATTGAGGTCAAGCCCGCCGACACCCCGCAGGCACGGCAGACCAGCGCCGAGGAAGAGGTGACGGGTACGCGGTGGTGACGTGCGCGGAGCGCGACTAACGACCAACAACTGACACTACACCCTACACACTCCCTCGGAAATCACGTGATCTCCGGGGGAGTGTGTATTTCGTAGTTGCAGTTGTCAGTGGTCGGTGCTGCCAACGCGGGTGGAGACCAAGCGCCTGATGCTCGCCATGCCCACCGCCGGGCCGAGCGCCAGCACGGGGAACGCCCACGACCACCCCACGCGCGCCACGAGGACGGGCACGAGTTGAATGGCGGCGGCCGTGAGCAGGAATCCAAGGGACGTTTGCAGCGTGAGCGCCGTACCCACGGCGTGCGCCGGCACACTCTCGGTGACCATGACCGAGAACTGTGCGCTGTCGGCGATCACGAAGAACCCCCACACCAGCGCGACGGGGGCGAGCAGCCAGAGCGAGCGGCCGAAGGTGAGGCCGATGAGCAGCGCGCAGGCGCCGCTGATGGCCATGGAGAGGTTCACCAGCCACGCGCGCCCGCGCCGGTCGGCCACCGCGCCGCCCCAGAGGCAGCCAAGGCCACCCACCGCCAGCGCGGCAAAGGCCACCACGGACGCCTGCGCATTGGCCGCGTCATGATGATCGTGCTGCGCCGCCAGGCTGGCGGCCACGAACACCGGCAGCCACGTCCAGGCGGCATACAGCTCCCACATGTGGCCGAGGTAGCCGCCCATGGCGAGACGCCAGGGACGTTGTCCCACGACCTCGCCAACGAGACGCCACGAGAAGGGGCGCGAGGGAAAGGCGTATGGCCCATCGGTATAGCCGACCCACACCATACCGGCCGCGGCCAGTGCGGCCCCGGAGGCGGCCCCGGTGACGTTGGCAATCGTGGCCCCGGGCAACGCCTTCACCAGATAGGGAAGCGCCTTGCCCACCGTGAGCGCGCCCACGATGGCCCCCACGGCGAGCCCGCGGCGGGCACGAAACCAGGTGGCGATCATCTTCATGGCGGGCGGATACACGCCGGCCAGGCACAGCCCCGTAAGCACGCGCCAGGGCACCGTCTCCGCGAGGGAGTCGGCCGTGAGCACCAGCATGTTGGCCAGGGCGGCACCTGCGGCGCTCGTCGCGAAGAGCCGGCGGGCCGGCACGAGGTCGGCCAGGTTGAGCAGCGCCGACAGGGCGGTGCCAAGCACGAAGCCCAGTTGCACCGCCGTGGTGAGCCAGGCCGTTTCGCCCGCGGTCAGCGCCCACTGCTGCTGATACTGCGGCGCCACGGCGCTGGCGGCAAACCAGAGGGACATGCCGAGCAGCTCGGCCAGCGCCAACAGCCCCAGCATGCGCCATCGGCCAGGGGCGATGTCGCCGGCGCCGTTGCTCACGACGACGTGGGCGTATCCACGGTGGCCGGTACGCCCAGTTCGCGGGCCACCGCCCACAGAAAGCGTTCCGGCCGCGCGCCGTTGCCGCCGATGCTGCGGAGGAAGCGCACCAGCAGGTTGGGCACCGCGACCGTTTCGACGATGGTGGCCGTGCTGCCCCGCGTCGTCTCGGTGACGTGCACCGCCCACGTGCCCATGGGGGCGCCGTCGTCGGTAATGAGCGCGAAGTGCACGCTCGTTGGCGGCGACTCGTGCACCACGCGCATGCCAGGCAGGTCGGCACACCACCGCGGCGGGCCGTCGGCGGCCCGCACCAGGGCAAAGAGATCGGCCGCAGGGCAGGGAGTCGACAATGCGCGCGTGGCGACACGCTCCCTCGGCGACATCGCCCCGCCGACCAGCATGGCCAGGACCACCGCCACGATGGCGGCCATGACCAGCAGGATCCAGTTCATCACGGCGGGGTTACCCGGTCGGCGCGCGGCGTGACTCCCGGGCCCCGTCCAGCGCGGCGCGCACCCGGCGGGCCAGCTCGAGTGACGTGAATGGCTTGGGGAGCAGTGACCGAGTCTCGGCGGACAACCCGGCGAGCAATTCGGAGTCTTCGGTGTAGCCGGAGACGTACAGCACCTGCACACCGGGGCGGCTCTGCGTGAGGCGGTCGGCGAGTTCGCGCCCGTTCATCCCCGGCATCACCACATCGGTGACGAGCAGATGGATCGGCCCGGGAAAGGCGCGCGACAGGGCGAGCGCTCCCTCACCATCGGCGGCGGCGAGCACCCGATAGCCTCGCCGCTCCAGCGCGGCCACGGCCACGGTGCGCACGGCGGCTTCATCTTCACTCAGCAGCACGGTCTCCTGCCCGTCGAGCTGCTCCGGCGGCTCATCCAGCGCGGTGGTCACCGCAAGGGTACCCGCGCGGCGTGGCAGCAGCAGGTGCATGGTGGTGCCTTCTCCCTCGGCAGAATCCACGCGAATCTCGCCCCCCAACTGATCCATCACGTTGGACGCCAGGGCGAGGCCCAGCCCGGACCCCTTGCCCTTGGGCTTGGTCGTGAAGAACGGCTCGAAGATGTGCTGCCGCACCTGCTCGCTCATGCCCAGGCCCTCGTCGCGCACGCAAATCGCCATCCAATCCTGCTGCTTGTCGAGGCGCAGCCGGCGGATTTCGGTCGCGTCGAGCACGGCCGTGGCGATCGTGAGTCGTCCACCCTGCGGCATGGCGTCGCGAGCATTGCTCACGAGGTTGAGCAGTGTCTGTTCAAGCTGCGCGGCGTCGGCGTGCACCGTGCCCACGGCGCTGTCCAGTTCGATGGCCACCTCGATGTTCTCGCCAATGACGCGCCGCAGCAACCGGTCGAGCCCGCGGACCACCTCGTTGGGGTCGAGGAGCGTCGGCTGCAGCATCTGTCGGCGGCTCATCGCGAGGATCTGGCGTGACAGCTCGGTACCGTGCACGGCGAGGGCCCGGATCTCGCCCACGTCTTCGCGCACCATGCTGTCCGCCGGCAGTTGGGTGAGGAGCAGATCGCAATACCCCAGCATCCCGGTGAGCAGGTTGTTGAAGTCGTGCGAAATGCCGCCGGCGAAGGTGCCGATCGCTTCCATTTTCTGCGCTTGCCGCAGCTGCTCTTCGCTGCGCGACAGGGCGCGTTCCGCCTCCCGGCGCGCGGTCACGTCGATGCCCACACTCAACCAGCTCGCCCGCCCCAGCCGACGTGAGCTGGTGGTGATGACCTCCATCTCGATGCGCTGTCCGACGGCGGTGCGATGCATCCAGGTGCCGGCGTTCTGGCGCGCTTCGGAAAAAGGGAGCCGGGCGCCGCTGAACCGCGGCAGCTCCTCGGGGTCGAGCAGGTCGACGATGCGCTTGGACAGGAGGGTGTCGCGATCGTATCCGTACTTCTCGATGGCGGCCTCGTTCACCGCCAGGATGTTCGTGGTTTCGGCATCCCACGCCCACATGGGGAGGGGATTGGATTCGAACAGAAAGCGATAGCGCCGTTCGTTGTCGGCCAGGGCCGCGTTGCGACGCTCGACCGTATCGGCCATCTGGTTGAGCGCCAGCGCGAGCAATCCGATCTCGTCGCTCGAGCGGATGGTGGAGCGGTGTCCGCTTACGCCGGCGGCGAGCGCATGCGCATCGGCGGTGAGTGACTCGACGGCGGTGACGATCATGGAGCCCACCGCGTAGGCCAGCCCGAGCGACAGTGCCAGTGAGAGCGCCAACAGCGCGACCCGGTACGACCCGCTGGCGCGTACATCGAAGAAGACGGCGATGATGGTGGGCGGCGTGAGCGCCACCAGCACCATGAGCAGCAGGCGTGCGCGCAGCCCGAGCCCCCGCGCCGCCGTCAGCGTGTCGACGGCCGGCGACGGGTCGCTGGGGGTGCTGAGCGAGTCGGGCACGCGGCGGAACTCAGCGCGGGGTGCGATCCTCGCTCGGCGGCGCGACCGCCATGCCCATGGCATGGTAGCCCTTGTCCACGTAGACCGTGGACCCGGTGATGCCGCTGGCGAGAGGGCTGCAGAGGAACGCCGCCGTGGTGCCCACCTCACGAGCGGACAGCTCTTCGGGGATGGGGGAATTGGCGGTGCAGTATTTCACCATGTTCTCGATGATGCCGATCGCGCTGGCCGCGCGTGAGGCATACGGCCCCGCCGAGATGGTGTTCACGCGGTGGCCCCACTGGCGTCCGGCCTCATACGCGAGCAGCCGGGTGTCGCTTTCGAGCTGGGCCTTGGCCGACGACATGCCGCCGCCGTACCCCGGGACGGCCTTTTCGCTGGCCATGTACGTGAGGGAGCAGAATGCCCCACCCCGGCGCATGAGCGGCCCGAGCCGCTGCACCATGGACACGAGCGAGTACGCACTGGCGCTGGAGGCCGCCAGATAGCCGGCGCGGCTCACTTCGAGCAGCGGCTTCTTGACTTCGGGTCCGTTGGCCAGCGAGTGGAAGACGATGTCGAGCGGCTGGTCGCCGAAATCGGCGACCAGCCGATTGGCGACCCCGCTGATGGAATAGTCACCCAGGTCCTTGTAGCGCTTGTTCTCGCGCACCTCTTCCGGCACATCGTCGAACGCGTCGAACAGGGCATCGAGCGGATAGATGCGCTCGAAGGTGAGCTTGGAGCCGTCGGGCATGGCCCGGCTCTCCTCGAGCTTCCCGCGTTCGAACAGGGTGAGGAAAATGTTGAGCGCCGGCGGCCAGGTGGCGACACACACGCTGGCGCCCGCTTCGGCGAACGCCTTGGCGATGGCCCAGCCGAAGCCGTTGTCATCGGCGACACCCGCCACGAGGGCGCGCTTGCCGGTCAGGTCGATGGGTAGCATGGGCGAAACATAGCCTACCGGGCCGCGCGTGTGAGGCGGTCGCGTACGCCATCCCATCCGGGCGCGTCGGGTGGCGCCTCGATGAGGATCAGTCCGGCGTTCGCCTGATCGGCATCGTGCAGTGCGCCGTACAGGGTGCGCGCATAGGCGGCCGGATCGTCAGGCATGAGGCGCTGCCGCACGTGACCGGGCAGCGGGCGGTCGCCGCTGTCTGGCGGGCCCGTGCGCACGAGCGCGTACACGGGCACCGCCTCCTGGCCGTCGCGTGGCCGTTCGGCATGCCACCGCTCGAGCGCGTCCACGATTTCCGCCCGCTGTGCCGTGTCGAAGAGCCACACATCGGCGCGGGGGGCGTAATGGCGATCGGCCATCCCTGGCGAGCGTGGGATCGCATCGAGTCCGTCGGGAAGCGCCGTCAGGTCGTGCGCAATGCGCCGGACCGCATGCCGCACGGGAATGCCGAGCGGCGCTAGCACGTGTTCGAGCGATTCGCGGCCCAGCATGCCCGGGCGCAGGATGATGACCTCCGGGCCCGTGCAGTCCACCACCGTGCTTTCGATGCCCACGCTGCACGGGCCGCCGTCGAGCACCAGTGGCACCCGATCGCCCAGCGACTGCACGACGTGCCAGGCGGTGGTGGGGCTGATCTGCGTGAAGCGGTTGGCGCTTGGCGCCGCAATCGGCACCGCTGCGGCGCGCAGCAGCGCCAGCGCCACCGGGTGTGCCGGCACCCGCACGGCCACCGCGTCGAGTCCCGCCGTGGCCACGTCGGGAACGTGTGCGGCCTTGGGCACCACCAGTGTCAGCGGCCCCGGCCAGAACGCCTCGGCCAGCCTCTGGGCGCTGGCCGGCCACTCGCGAGCGAGGGCTCGCGCCGCGTCAATGGAGGGGACGTGCGCAATGACGGGATTCCACGCGGGGCGTCCCTTGGCGGCGTAGATGCGTTGTACCGCCGCCGGGTCGAGGGCGTTGGCCCCGAGGCCATACACCGTCTCTGTCGGGAACGCGACCAGCTCGCCCGCCTGCAGCCGCGCGGCGGCGTTGGCGATGACGGCCGCATCAGGATGCGTGGTGTCGACCGGGACGACGGACATGTTCGAAAGCTAGCGTACGGCGGGCCGGCGCACGCCGTCAGCGAGCCTGACGTGCCGCGTGATGGGGGAGCCGCGATCAGCGGTCGGGCGAGGAATCGAACGAGGCGCCGTGGGGCGGGTCGTCGTCGGGCTCGAAAGGCGCGTCGAGAAGCCGCAGCGCCTGCGTGGCGTCGGCGGAGCGCACCGCCAACCGCACGGGATAGATCAGTCGCATGGCCGGGAGCATGCCGCCCGCGTCGTCGCGCAGCACCACGGCGGGAATCTGGTGCGCCTCGAGCACGCTGCGCGCGACCAGTGCTTCCATTTCATTCACGTACTCGCGGATGACCACCATGGCTTCGCCCATGTGGCGAAGTTATCGCGCGGCCGGGGGCTTCGTGAGGGCGCTATCTTGCCGGCATGCCCGCTTCGTTCGGAATCTTCGTGCTGGCCGAGCTTCCCGGGGAAGCCGGTGCGGTCGTACGCGCCATCCAGCAACGCTACGATCCGAAGCTGGCCCGGTTGACCCCGCCGCATGTGACGCTGGTGGGATCCTCGGGGGTGGGGGCCATCCCCACCGACACGCCGGTGGAACGCATCCGTGCGGCACTCGAACCGATCGCCGCCAGCACGCCGCCCATGCAGTTGCCCTTTGGTGCGCCACATCGGTTCATGCAGACCGACATCATTTCGCTGCCGCTCGATCCCCACGGGCCGCTGCGTGCCCTGCACGAGCGCCTCGCGCGCAGCGGACTGCCCTTCAAGCGCTCGCGCTTCCTGTTTTCGCCGCACTGCACGCTCACCTTCTATCCCACGCTCACGCCCAGGCACGAGCGGGAACTGCTCGCGGTTCGGGTCACGGCACCGGCGATCATCGACACCCTGCAGGTGTATCTGACGCGCGATCCCCAGCCGAGCGCCTTGCTCTTTCGGCTGCCGCTCACGGGGGCGGCCACCGAAGGGGCCAGTCTCAGCCGCGCGTCTCAGGGCGCAGCTTCTGGTAGGTCGCGGTCGCCTGCTTGAGTCCAAGCAGCGCCGACGCCTCGAGCTCGTATTCCATCTGCAAGTCGCCCAACGTGTCCGCATCGCGCTGGGCAATCTGCTGCGAGGCCTTCTCGGCGATGCTGTGCCGACGCAGATACTCGCGCGCCGACAGCCACATGGCGTTGGCCGCATGCCGCAGGTCGGCCTGATCGGTCACGGGAATCGTGGCGCACACCCGCTCGAAATCGCGCACTGTTTCCGCGAGCGCCAGATCGATGGTGTCCACCATGGCGTGCGCCGCTTCCAACTCGCTCTGGGCCACGCCCAGCGACATGAGGCGCGCCAGGCGCTCGTGCTGTCGGCAGGTTTCGGTGGCGGTGCGCGCCAGCGCATCACAGCAGGAGATGGGGCTGGGCGCTTCGGCCGACGGGTCGGCGGTACGAGTCGCAGCGGTGCGGGACGGGGCCATGGGGCGGGAGCAGACGAATCAGGCGGGGACGATCAGTACCACGGGGAGTTGTGGTGTGATCTAGCGAGCGGACCCGCGCTGATGGTAGTGGGGGGCGCGCAATTTCCTCGTGATTGCAGACAACGCGGGTGCAGAAGCGCTGACCATGCGCTAGAACTGATGGCGGAACGCGTTCCGCACCTCCTCACCACGGCCCCAGCACCCGCATGCACAACGACCAGCCCCTGCAGATCACCACCGACGCCGGCGTGCGCACCATCACGCTCGATCGGCCAGACAAGCTGAATGCGGTGAATCCCCGGTTGGCGGCGGAGCTGCCGCGTGTGTTGCGAGAGGCGGCGCGCGATGATGCGGTGCGGGTGGTCGTGATCACGGGGGCGGGGCGCGGCTTCTGCGCGGGGCTCGACCTAAGTGAGCCGGCCATGCCTGGCGCGTCGCGTGCCGAGCGGCTCGACCCGTACCACTGGGTGGGCGCGTGGGTGCACGCCGTGACGCAGTGCGAGAAGCCGGTACTCGCCGCGGTGAATGGGGTGGCCGCCGGTGCGGGCTTTGGTCTCATGCTCGCGTGCGACCTGCGCGTGATGAGTGCGACCGCCTCGTGCACCGCGGGCTACGTGCGGCGCGGTCTTTCCCCCGATGCCGGCGTGACCTGGTTCCTGCCGCGACTGGTGGGACACGCCCGCGCCGCCGACCTCGTGCTCACCGGCCGCGACATCAGCGCCGATGAGGCGGAACGCATGGGACTGGTGAGCCACGTGTGGGCGGCCGACGAGTTCGCCGCCAACGTGGCCACTTACGCGGCGCGTCTGGCTGCCGGGCCGCCGCTGGCGTTCGCGCTGACCAAGCGGCTGTTGCTGGGCAGCGCCGACGCCTCACTCGATCAGCAGCTGCGCGACGAGCTGACGCACATTCGCACCTGCTTTGCCAGCACGGATGTGCGGGAGGCCATGACAGCGTTCCGCGAGAAGCGGACGCCGGTGTTTCGGGGAGAGTAGCGCGGATCGCGGATGTCGGACGCATCGGATGTCGGACGCTTCGGATGACCGGAGGTCGGAGGCCAGATGCCGGATGCATGCCGGACGTCCGAGATGGGAAACGGCTTTCGGAAGTCGGAGGCCGGAGGGCGTGCGTCCTGCGACTCCGGCTTCGGACCTCCGAACGCGGTATC
>NZ_JAJTHI010000012.1 GCF_021298855.1 Gemmatimonas sp. | reverse complement strand
GACCCCAGCTCTGACCCCAGCTCTGACCCCAGCACTGACCCCAGCTCTGACCCCAGCTCTGACCCCAGCAGTCCCGGCAGTCACCGCGAGCGCGTCACCACGATGATGGCCCCGGCGCCCGAGGACATCGTACCATAGCGCTGCGTGGCGTCGCCCGGTGAGACGAGCTCGATCCGTTCGAGCTCGTTCACCCGGATGCGGTGCAGCAGTTCGAAGTCGCTCACCTGCGCCCCGTCGATGACCAACACGGGGCGGTCGGCGTTGGTGTTCGTGAAGCTCGATTGCCCGCGCCGCTGCCGAATGGAAACCCCGCCCCGGTTGTTCTCCGAAAGCCGATAGCCCCCCAGGCGCTCGATCACGGCATACGCGTCGAGTACGTTGAGCTCGGCAATCTGTTCACGGGTAATGACGCGACTGCCGGTCCCGGTGGGAATGGCCGCCGAGTTGCTGTGCGCACGCGCGTTGTTGGGCGCACACCCCGCCATGGCGAACAGCACCGGCATCGCGCCGGCGGCCACAAGCGCCGCACCGTTGACCAGGCGACGTGAGCGAAACGCGAGAGAAGTCATGGCGCGAGGGCTGGAGGGATGACGGCCACCTGCGTCTGCAACTCTGCGGGCGCTGGCGGTGACGCGCAAGCCGCGTGACCTCAAACGCGCCAGCCCGGGCAGCGGTGGCGCGGACAGCACACAGACGCCGTCTGCGGCAACCGGCGCTCTGCAACCGGCGCACGGTGGTATTCCAGAAAACGGAAGTTAATATCTGTCAACTTGCTCGCAGGCACGTAGCGGGGAATTGAATTGTCCCCAATCGTTACCTCCAACGACGCAGGCCGTCACTTTCGTAGACGGTTTTCGCCCGTGTCCGCACATCCTTCCTGTCCCTCGGCCGTTCTCCGTATGGCCTACCTTCGTTGCACACAGTGTGGTTCCAAGGCGTTGGTCGCTGCCTCGCAGTGTCCAAAGTGCGCGCATCCGTTTCGTCTGCTCGATGCTCGGGGTGAGCGCGCCAAGCTGAAGAAGTGCCGCTCCTGCGGCATCATGCACCGCGTGGATACGCACTGTCACTGGTGCGGAGAAGTGAAGGGGTTCTCGTTGCCGCGCGTGAGCAGTGCCGCGTTGCGCAGCGCGGCGGCGGTGGCGCTGACCGTCACGGCCGCCGGCGGTGTGTGGCAGTACGCGCCCGCGCTGCGCGATCTCGCGGTGGACGCTCGCCGCGGTGCCGCAGCCACCGTGGTCGTTGCTCCCGCCACCGCGCCGGACACCCGCGCCGTGGCCACGACGGCTTCGGGGCTCACGGGCGCGACATCCCCGTCGCTGACCGACGGCAGCGTTGCCGTGACCGCTTCGCCTGCCCCCGCCGCGGATTCCCTTGCCATGGCCGGCGCCACGCCGACGGCGGCGTCGGCCACCCCGGCGACCGATGGCATTACCTGGACGCCCGCCGTGGCACGCACGTGGGTGAACGTACGAAGCGATGCGAGTCGTGGCGGCGAAGTGGTCGGGGTGATCAAGCCGGCCTCGCGGGCCATGCTGGGTACTGATCGCGCGGGATGGCGGCAGGTGCGCTCTCCCGACGTGAGCGGCTGGGTGGATCCGCGGCTCTTCGAAGCCGACAGTCTGCGCACGCGCGGCGAATAGTCACTGGTCGCTGTGCGGGAATACCGTACCCGCGTGTCGGGTATCGGTCGCGAAGAACCGTGCCTTCCCCGACTTCGGCAGCCCGTGAAAGAGGCGAATCTCAGCGTATCATGAGGTTTGCTCTGTCTTTCAACCGGACCTGCCATGCTCTCGGCTACTGCTGAACATGCCGTTCGTGCCGTGTTACTGCTCGCCCGCCACAACGGGGCCAAGGCGCTCTCCGCCGACGCCATTGCGGCGGAACTGGGGGCGCCGCGCAACTATCTCGCCAAGACCCTGAACGCGCTGGCCAAGGCGGGCGTGGTGCGCAGTGCGCGTGGCGCTGCCGGTGGCTTCACGTTGGCCATTGCGCCGGAAACGCTTACGCTGGCGCGCATCATCAACCCGTTCGATGATCACGCGCGCACACCGGCCTGTCTGCTGCGCAATCGTCCCTGTGATTCCCTGAATCCCTGCGCGGTGCACGGACGCTGGAACGCCATCGTGGGACACGCGGCCGCGCGATTCGAGCAGACCACCATTGCGGAATTGTTGGTGGATGCCGGGCCTGCCGGGGCGTATACGCCGGCGGTCGCCCTGCCGGTGGACGTGGCCGGGCCGGTGCGCCCGGTGGCGATGCTGCGCGTCTGAGGGCAAACGCGCAGTGCGCCCGGTGCCAGCGGGCGCGCGGCGTGCCATTGATGCCGTGCCCGCATGCCGATAGCCTGCGGCATGCCTTCGCCACATCCCGACTGGCGCCACCGGCTTGCGCACGCGCTGCCCTCCACGGGGTGGCGCACCCGCTTCGCGCCGGCGCCGACCGGCTACCTGCACCTCGGGCATCTGGTCAACGCGCTGCATGTGTGGGGGATGGCTCGGGCGCACGGGGGCACCGTGCTGTTGCGCATCGAAGATCATGACGGCACCCGGTGCCGTCCGGAGTACGAGGCCGCACTGCTCGACGACCTCGAGTGGCTGGGGCTGCACCCCGATGTGTACGCCCCCCCCACGTTCCGCGCCGATTGGAGTGGGCACGCGGCCAGACAATCCAATCAGCACGCGCGCTACGCGACGGCGTTGGAGTCGCTACATGCGGCCGGTCTCGTGTACCCCTGCCGGTGCACGCGCCGTGACATCGCCATACAGGTACCGCACCAGCCGGGGGAGGAGCCCTGTTACCCCGGCACATGCCGCGAAGCGTCGGTACCACCTGGGGAGTCGTTCGCCCGGCGGGTGCGTCTCGATCCGTTCATCGCCGGCTTCGACGACCTCCGCCTCGGCCCCATGGTGCACGAACCCGCTCGGCAGTGCGGCGACCTCCTCGTGCGTGATCGGCACGCGCAGTGGACGTATCAGTTTGCGGTCGTTGTGGACGACCAGGCGCATGACATCGATGTGGTGATTCGCGGCGAGGATCTGCTGGCAAGTACCGGCCGGCAGCTGCAGCTCGCGGCGTTGCTTGGCCGCACGCGGCCGCTGCGCTTCCTGCATCATGCGCTGCTGGTGCATCCCGACGGCAGCAAGTTGAGCAAGGCCACCCGCGATACGTCGTTGCGCGAGATGCGCGCGGCGGGGGCGCGCCCCGAGGCCCTGCTGGCTGAAGCGGCGCGACGTGCCGGACTGGTGCAGCGGGACACGTTACCCGTCACGGCCCTCGCCGAGCTCTTCGGGTAGTCGGGTGTCATCACGGCGACGGACAACTAACGACTAACAACTCACAACTGAAAACCGAAAACCCCCCGGGACATCACGTGTTCTTCGGGGGGTTCTTAGTGGTCAGTGGTTAGTTGCTAGTAGTTCGTGGTTGGTTCTCACTTCACCCCGAGCATTCCCAGCACGGCCAGCAGCACCCACTGCGGCCCCTTGTAGCCGTCGTTGCGATCGTCGTACGACTCATCGAGCGAGTGCGCACCGCGGCCCACGCCGCCGCCGTCCAGCGTCACCGCGGGAATGCGCAGGTTCATGGGCACGTTGGCGTCGGTGCTCGAAATGGTGAGCGGCGCATACACGTTCATGGTGCGCGCCGCCGCCAGCGACGCGCGCACGATGAACGACGTGTCGGGGGTGGTGCCGGCTGGGCGCAGCCCCATCGTGTCGATCTGCAGCGTCAACGCCGCCTTGCTCTGCGGCCAGCGCGCCTTTTCCTCCACGACCGCTTCGCGCAGCGCCTTCTGCAGGCGCGCATCGATCTCGGCCAGTGCGGCCGCCGTTTCGCTGCGAAGGTCGATCTCCATGATCGCTTCGAACGGAATCGAATTCACCGACGTGCCGCCCGACACGATGCCCACGTTGAAGGTCACCTTGGGCGTCGTGCTCGCCTCCAGGTCGGCAATCTTGGCAATGGCGCGCCCCATGGCGTGCATGGGGTTGGGCATGCCGAAGGCGCCATAGCTGTGGCCGCCCGGCCCCTTGTAGTGCACACGGTACCGGTTGCTGCCGACGCCACCGTTGGTGACGCCGAAGCCCGTGCCGTCGATGGAAATGAACATGTTGATGGAGTCGCGCAGCGGACCGGCGAAGATGGCGCGCATGCCGCGCAGGTTGCCGGGGCCTTCTTCGCCAACGTTCCCCACCACCAGCAAGCGGCCGCTGAAGGGGATCTTTTGCGTGATCACCTGCTTCGTGACCGCGAGCACCACCGCCAGCCCGCGACAGTCGTCGCCGATGCCCGGGGCAATGAGCTTCGTGCCTTCACGCTTCACCCGCACATCGGTGCCTTCCGGGAACACGGTATCCAGGTGCCCCGCGAGCATCAGCGTGGGACCCGGGCGCGCGCCGCGGACTTCCCCGATCACATTGCCTTCCTTGTCGATGCGCACGTTCTGCACACCGAGTTCGCGGAAGCGCTTGGCATACTCGGCGGCGCGCGCCTGCTCCTTGAACGGCGGGGCCGGGATCTGGCAGATCGACGCCTGCTGGTCGAGCGTCCACGCATTCTCATTCTGCAGCGCCGCGAAGGACGCCGTCACCGCAGGATGCTTGGCGAGCCGGTCCACGCTCGCCTCGAGCGGCGTGGGTTTGGCGGCGGCGGGTTTGGCTTGCGCCAGCAACGGGGCGGGCGCCGCGGCGAGGAGGGAAACGCACAACGCCGGGAGCATGCCCCCGGCGTTGGACGCGAAACGGGTGGGACGCATGAGGGTCAACTCGTGATCGTGATGGTGCCGGCGGTCGCGTTGGAGGTCACCGTGAACTCGACCAGACCGGAGGTGCGCTCCCCCCCGATCCACCCGCCGTTGGCATTGAACGTCGCGCCATGATTGGGACAGCGGAAGCCCGCGGCGGTAATGCCAATGGTCGTGCCCTGGTGCGGGCACACCATGGAGAAGGCCCGGTAGCTGGCGGGACCGCTGCGCACCACGGCAATGGGCGTCCCCGTGGTGGTCACCCGGGCAATCCCCCCCACCGTGGCGAGCGCGGGGAAACTGGCCAGTGTGACCGTAACCGTTACGCCGCCCGGTGCCGGGGCCGTGGGATTGCTGTCCCCCCCGCCGCAGGCGGCGAGGAAGGCACCGACCGCCGCCAGGGTGCCGGTGGCCACGAAGTCACGACGGGAGCACGAGTTGCAGCCAGACATGCAGGTCTCCGGGGTGTGAGTCAGAGCTTGATCGATGCGGCAGCCCAGCGCGCCGGATCGGTATCGCTTTCGAACGCCAGGTCGGGATCGACGGTGAGCGTGTTGCCATCCCGGGTGATCTGCAGCCGATCCATGTTGCGCGTGGCGCGGCCGCTCACAAAGGTGCCGTTGGGCTGGTACTTGGATTTGTGCCGGGGGCACTGAAAGCCCGCCCCCTTGGGCAGCACCTTGAGCGCGGTGTTCTGATGCGGACACGAGAGGGCGAAGGCAAAGACCTCGCCCCCCGCGCGGCAGAGGATCACTTCGTTGGTGCCGTCAATGGAAACGCCGTCGGCGGCGGGGAGCGGATACTTCACCGGTCCGCGTCCCCCGGGACGCACCTCGAGCGCCTGCACGGTGCTCACGGGGCCAAACAGCGCCCAGCCGGCCAGGGCCGCGCCCGTGGCGAGTGACTGGCGGAGGAAGGCACGTCGCGCCGTGCAGCCGTCGCACGCTGATGCGCTATTGTCGGGAGGTACGATGGGCATGTTCGACCTGGTGAAGCGAGGGGCGGCCACCGTGGCGGCAGCGCCCGCGCAATTCAGATGTTGGCAACCAGCACCCCGAGCAGGACCACCACGATCCACCCGGCGAGGCTGAGGTAGGCGTGACGCCGCAGCCGGAGCCACGGCCCGGTCACCTCCGGGCCCGCGGTGGACATCTCGATCGTGTTGCGGGCGTTCGTGAGCACCTGCCCCTCGACCCGCTGCATGAGCGCACCGTTCAGCACGAGCAGCCCGATGGCCCCCATCTTCAGCCAGAATACCCGTGACGACCAGAAAGTGCCTAGGTCGGCCGTGCACAGGGCTACGCCACTCATGACGGTCAGGGCCAGCGCCGTGATCACCACACGATGGGTGGCGTGCAGGTCGGCCGCGACGGCGAGATAGCCTTCGCTGCTCCCCGGCGCGGCCAGCACGACGCGCCGATCGGCACCAACGGCAATGCCGCCGCCAATGAACAGCGCCACGACATGCACCGCGATCACCGCCGTGGGCAGCCAGCTGCTGGCCGCGTAGAAGTCGGCCCATGGTTGAAAGGCGGCCGTGAGGAGGTCCTGCATGGAGGCGGGGTGAGGGGGAGAGAAGGCGCGATCAGTTGCCCACGAGCATCAGCAGCCAGCTCGCGGTCGATACGCCCATCGAGCCAAGGGCCACGTTCCGGTGCAGACGGCGCTTCTCGCCGTTTTCTTCCGGCTCGTCGGCCAGGCTGCCCGCGTAGGCGAACCCGCCACTCGCCGCGAGGAACAGCACGCTGTGCACGATGCGCCGCGTGCGTCCGTTCGGATCCTTCCGCCCCTCCCACAGGTTCCATGTGCCGGTCACCGCGTTGGCGCCGAACAGCAACGCCGTGCCTCCCGCCGCATACGGGTGGATGGTCTCGGCCCACTCCGGTGCCTCGTTGCCCTTGGATAGCAGCTGGTCACCGGACACGTACGATGCGGCAAACAGGGGCAGCATGGCCCAGCCGAGGGCCCGGTGAATGGTCACCCGGCGCGTGTACCCATCACTGTAGGTCACCGCCTTGCGCGCCCGCCGCTTCACGGTGTCCTGGGGCGCGGCGCTCGCCAACGCCACTGGTGAGAGCACGGGACCGCGCGCCGATGCACGCGGGACGCTGTCGCTCGGCGCGAGCACGAGCAGCGAAGCGGTCAGGAGTGCCGATGAGAACGCCATGGGAGGTCACGTAAAGGTGAGGAGACGGACTCTGGATGCCCAACAATCTACCGCCCGTCAGCAAGGCGGATGAGTCTGGTACCGAGCACCACTACCCCTGTAGCTGACGGCCCCAGGCCGCTCGATTGTTCCCGGCGCCCCGTCAATCGCGAGGTGCATTACATTCGAACAGGATGCCCCCACGCTCACTGCCGTTGATCGCCCCCCGCGCCCTCGCCCGGAAGCCGGAAGCGTCAGGGGTGGTGCGTCGGTGTCGGCCCCGGGTGCTGTGTGTCCCGATCGTAGTGGCCGTGATGCTGTGCGCGCTGCCGCTGGTTTCCCCGTTGGTCGCCCAGCGCGCCACGCGCTGCGGCGTCAGTGAACGGGTGAAGGCCGTGGCCTTCGAGGGGAGCCCGGCCTTCGATGGGTTGGCCATGGCCGCCACGATCGTCACGCGGCAGCCCGGCTTCGCCACCCGCGTGCTGCGCCTCGGCACCGCTCCCTGTCTCGATTCTCTCGAGGTGCGGCGCGACGCCCTGCGTCTGGCCATTCTCCATCGGCAGTCGGGGTGGTTTCAGGCGTCGGTGGCGCCAGTGATCACACGCCGTCCCGATGGGGTGCGGGTGCGCTTTGTCGTGACCCCGGGGCGTGAGGCGCTGCTGGATACCATTCGCGTACAGGGCATGCCGCAGCCGCTCCCCGGACGGCGGCCGTACGATGCGCCCTTGCTGGCGTTGCAGGGGCAGCGCTTCGACCGCACTCGCGTCGATACCACCGTGTCGAGTGTCGTGGCCCACCTGCGTGACGCCGGCTTCGCCCGCGCCGGTATTCCCGCCAGTCACATCACGATCGACAGCACCAACGCCCGCGTGTCCCTCGATCTCACCTTCGAGGTGGGACGTCGCATGCAGATCGGCGAAGTCCACGTGGCGATTCGTCCGGTCACGACCGGACGCCCCCGCGTGGACTCGGCCGACGTCGCGCGCCTCGTGGCCATCGATCCCGGCGACCGCTTTCGCGCATCGGCCCTGCTCGACGCACAGCGCGCCCTGTATCGCTCGGAAGCCTTCCGGCTGGTCCTCATGGACACGGTCACGCCGGCGACCGGCAAGGACAGCGTCCTCGACCTGCGCGTCTCGGTGGCGGAGGCGCGCACGCGAGCCGCTCGGGTGGGACTGGGGTGGGCCACGCAGGATTGCGTGCGCGTGCAGGGACGCATCAACGATCGCGGTTTTCTCGGTGTGGGACGGCGCGTGGAACTCTCGGCCCGCGCCTCCAAGATCGGGGTGGGCGCCCCCACCGACGTGGCGCCGGCGCTCTGCTCGCAACCGTTGCGCGACGATCCGTTCAGCCAGCGCCTCAATTACTACGTGGGGGCCACGCTCACCAACACGCGCCTGTTCGGGCTGCCCGTGGTGCCGCTCGTGTCGGTGTACAGTGAGCGGCGCGGCGAACCGTTCGCCTTTTTGCGGGAAACGTCGGTGGGCGCACTGGCCGAGGTTTCGCGCCAGTTCTCCGCCCGGACGGCGGGCACCTTCGGCTTTCAGTACGAAAACGGGAAGACGACCACGGACCCGGTGGTCTCGTGCACCCGGTTCGGCCTCTGCCGTCCCGAGGAGCTGGTGCTGTCGGCCTTCGGACGCGGGGTGGGCATCGTGAGTACGTCGGCGTCACATGATCACACCGACGATCTCACCGACCCCTCCCGCGGATGGCGTGTGCGAGGCGAAGTACGGCTTGGGGAGACGGTGTCGGAGCTGGTCTCGACGGTGCGCTTCCAGCGATTCACCGGCGAGTGGGCCGCGTTCAGTCGGCTGTTTGGGGGAGTGCTGGGGGCGCGGGTGCAGGCAGCGGGGGCCTTCGCGCCGGGAGCCGAACTGGTCGACGGCACGCCACTCATTCCGCAGCAGGAACGCCTCTTCGTGGGCGGGCAGAACTCCGTCCGCGGGTTCCAGCAGAACCTGCTGGGGGCCGTGGATTACGTGGTGACCACCGTGCGCCCCGCCGGTGCCAACGGTGACGAGTTCGAGGTCGCGCCGGGAGCGGGCGGGCGCGCGGTGCCTCGCGGGGGCACGGCCATGCTCGTGGGCAATCTCGAGTGGCGTCGCGGCTTTCGCTTCATTGCCGAGCGGGTGCAGTTCGCGGCCTTCCTCGATGCCGGCACGTTGTGGGAAACGCGCTCCGACCGCTTTGCCTGGAGTGATTTGCGCTATACCCCGGGGCTGGGCCTCCGGCTGGTCACGCCACTCGGTCCGTTCCGGGTGGACATCGGCTATCGCCCCTATCGCATGCCTGCGGGACGGGCGCTCTACTTCTCTCCCAACAGCGAGGCGGGCGTGGCCGGCATCTTCTGCGCCAGTCCGCGTACGCGCGACGCCGCCGGAGATTTCCTGGACGTGTTCTCCTGTCCGGCCACCTTCAGCCCGCCGCCATCGCGCAGCGTCCTCTCTCGGCTCGTCTTTCACTTCGGGCTCGGGCAGGCGTTCTGATGGCGCACCGCATGTCGCCCAGGCAGCGTCGCTTCTGGTGGGTGGTTGCCATCCTCCTGGGTGCTGGCGCCGGCATGAGCCTCGGGTACGTCGTGGCCACGCGCACCGACGCTGGGCGCCGGTGGCTCCTGTCCGCGCTCGTGACGCGGGCCAACGGCGTCTTCGGCGGCCGTGGGGCACTGCGCATCGGGAGCCTGCGGGAGATCTCCCCGGGCCGGGTGGTCGCCGAGAACGTCTCGCTCGTGGATACCGCCGGCGTACCGGTGATCACGGCCGAGCGGGTGGTCGGGACGCTCGATGTGCGCGGCCTGCTCGGACGCGCCATTCACATTCGGCAGCTCGCGCTGTCCGGCGTGACCATGACGTTGCGTCAGGAGGCCCCGGGACAGCCGTGGAACATCGCGCACATCATTGCCGGGGATACGGCCACCTCGGTGCCGCACACCGGCGTCCGTTTCGGTGACGACGTGCGCATTGATGCCGTGCGGCTCGAGCGTGGCGTTGTGACGACGCGCGCCCCGTGGGCACCGCACCCGGTGTTCACCGGAGACGCGCGCGACAGTGTCATTGCCGTACGTGACAGCCTGCACGATCTCGAGCGGCTGCCCGACGGGCGTCTCTTCGAGCGGCGCCGGATCACGCTGGACGTGGTGCAGGCCCACGACCTGGTGATCGTCGACGTGCAGAAGCGCCCGGCATCGCTGCAACTCGATTCACTGCGCGGGGTGCTCTCCGATCCCCCGGTGCCGGTGCGGCACGCCAGCGGACAGATCACGTGGACCTCCGACTCCCTGCAGCTCGCGTTGCGTGATGTGCGCCTGCCCGACTCGCGGGGCACGGCCAGCGGCACGGTGGCGTGGAACCAACCCGGCCCGGTGCGGTTCGATGTGCAGCTGCAGGTCGATGCCGGGCTCGCCGACCTGGCGTGGATCTGGGATGTCCTGCCGCGGGAAGGACGGGGGACTGCGCTCGTGCACATGCGCACGCTCGCCGATGCGTACGACGCCGAGTATCGGTTGCGCCAACTCGACGTCACGAGCGGCGATTCGCGGGTGCGCGGGGATATTGCGGTGACGGTGCGGCCGGCCGAGTTGCGTCTGCACGATATCGACCTGCAGTTCACGCCCCTGCAGAGCGCGTTGGCGCGACGGCTCAGCTACGACGCGCTCCCCGCCAACGTGCGTGGCGCCTTCACGGGGCATCTGCGCGCGCGCGAAGGAGGCGCGTTGACGGCGTTCCGGATTGACCAGCTCGATGCCCGCTTCGTCGATGCGGCGGTCCCGGGCACCGAGGCGGTGTCGAGTGTGCGCCTCGCCGGCATGCTGTCGTTCGGCGTCGCGCCTCGCGCGTGGGGGCTTACGGTCGCGGATGCCGTGGCGGACCTGCGCACGGTTCGGCGGCTCATGCCAACGCTCCCGGCCATCGACGGCGTGGTCCGCGGCCAGGCGCAGGTGCGCCGAGCCGATCTTTCGGCGGCCGATGTGCACGACATGGCCCTCAGGTGGACCGACGCCGTGGGTAATGTCTCGACGGTGCGCGGCGACGCGCGGGTGCGCTACGGTGTGGCCACGCCGGAGGTGTACGCCACTCTGGTGCTCGATCCGCTCTCCATGCCGGCCTTGGCGCGCATCGATACCACACTGGCCCTGCGCTCCCGGCTGGCCGGTACGGTGGTCCTCAACGGCCCGCTCACCGCCCTCACGTGGCGTGCCCGCCTGCTGGCGCTCGACGGGGCGGCGGCGCGGCTCGCGCTCGACAGTGCCGGCGTGCCGGTGGGGACGTCGCTCACGCTCTCCGGCACCGCCATGCTGAACGAGCACGACTGGCAGGGCACGGCCGAGGGCACGCTGTCGGCATTCGATGTGCGCGTGTGGATGGGGCGCGAGACGGTGCCGGCCACCGCACTCGATGGGTCGATACGCCTGGCAGGGCGCGGGCCGCTCGACTCCCTCGGGCGCGGCGGTACCGACTCCCGTGCGCTCTCGGGTTTCGAGGGCGGTGGCGCGGTCGTGCTGAGTCAGCGTGAGGGCCCGGCCCGTCCAGCCTTCGATCTCGTGGCGAGCGCCTCGCTGGGCGGAGAGCGGCTGGTGGTGGACTCGGCGTTGGCTCGGTCGGGTGGCGTGCAGCTGACCGCACGCGGCGCCCTGGCGCGCGATACCATGCGCGTGGATACGCTGGAGCTGTCACTGCAGGCCGACTCGCTGGAGGTGGTGCGCGCGCAGTTGGCACGGTTCGCCGACATGCTGCAGCCGGTGGACACGGCCCTGGCGGCCTCGTTGCGCGCCGTGGCCGCCGACACGCTGACCGGCGATGTCTCGCTCTCCGGGTACCTGTACGGGAGCCTCGGAAAGGCCGACGCCACGGCGGCACTCGGTGGGCGCGCGGTGCAGATCGGTGCCATTCGCGCCGGCCGGGTGTTCGGCTCCGCCCACGCCACCGACGTGCTGCGGCGCCCCTCCTTCGAAGCGGTGGCCAATGTGGATGACGTCACCGGTATCGCGGCGGTGCGCCTGCAGACGGTGACCTTTCGCGTCAATGACGCAAGTGCCGACAGCGGGACCATGGTGCTGGATGTGGGCACCGACGACGATACGCACCTTGTCGTACGCGGTGGCTATGCGGCCGATGCCCGTGGCACCACCATTCGCATGGATTCGCTGCGGCTGGCCTATGACAGCGTCTACTGGCGCTCCGCGCGGGCTGCCTTGCTGCGGCGGGACAGCGTGGGGCTCACGCTGTCGCCCCTCGAGCTGCGTTCGAGTGCCGGCGGGGTGCTGGCTGTCGAGGCCTCCGTGCCCAGGCAGGGAGCGGTGCAGGGCACGCTGCGCGTCGAACGGTTCCCCGTTGGTGAAGTCGGTGCACTCCTGGCGGGCACCCCTCCATTCGCCGGGACCATCACCGGAGGGGCCACGCTGGCGGGTTCGCGCGGGGGGCCGCTGCTCAACTGGAACGTCGTGGCCGACTCGCTGGGGGTCGACGGGGTACGGTTGCCACCCATCACCAGCACCGGTCGCTACGCCGACCGTCGTCTCGTGGCCCGCGCTGAACTGCGCGATACCCTGGGTGGACGTGTGCAGGCGCAGGCCACGCTCCCGGTCGATCTCACCCTCGCGTCGGTCGACACCCGGCTGCTCGCCGATGGTGTGCAGGGCGAGGTGCTCGTGGACTCGCTGCGCCTGCAGGGGCTGCCGCTCACCATCAATGGGGTGAGCCGATTGCGGGGGGTGGTGGCAGGGCGCTTCGCCATTGGCGGCACCTTCGAACGCCCCACGGCCAACGGCCTCCTCACGCTCGCCGACGCCGGCGCCCGCATCGACGAGTTCGGTATCGAACCGGCCGACGGGGCGCTGACGCTGCGGGCCAATGCCGACTCACTGGTGCTCGAGCGCTTCCGGTTGCGCAGTGGCCGGGTCGGTGACACCGTGGGGGCCTCGGGCGTACTGCGCTTTGCGGCCGGCGAGACGCCGGCCAGCGTGGACCTTGCACTGGCCGCCCGCGATTTCATCGTCTCGCGGCAGCGTGACGGCACCGATCTCGATGTGGGCGGCGCCCTGCGTCTGTCCGGCCCGCTCAGCCGTCCGCAACTGAGTGGCCGCGTCGTCGTGCCGCAGGCCAACCTCGTCGTGGACCCGCTTGGCGCGCGCACGGCGCTCGATCTGTCGAGCGAGGCGGCGCGCGCCCTGCTGGGGGCCGACGAAGTGCCCGTTGCCGAGTCCGCGGCGCAATCCCTCTCCCGGCTGGGCTCCTCCATTACCGTGGCCAACGCGCGCGTGGAGCTGGGCAACAAGGTGTGGGTGCAAACACCGGAAGCGCGCGTGAATCTCTCCGGTGGCCTCGACGTGACCATGAACGGTGAACGGCTGGCGCTGGACGGCGAGATCCGCGCCAACCGCGGGCAGTATCGCCTCGAGCTGGGTGTGGTCAACCGCAGCTTCAGTGTCGACTCCGGGCGCGTGCGCTTCTTCGGCAACAACGCCATCGCGCCCACCCTCGACATCTCCGCCACCAACGTGGTCCGTGTGGCCGGGGGCAGCGAGATCCCCGTGCGCGTGCACATCGGCGGCAACTACGACAAGCCGGTCCTCACCCTCTCGAGCACGGATCCGCTCTACGCCAGCGCGCCGGAAAGTGAGATCATCTCGCTCCTCATCTTCGGGGCGCCCACCTTCGCGCTGGACGGACAGAGTCAGAGCACGGTGCGGGCGGTGACGGGCATTCTGCTGCCCAGCGTGGGCGGCTTGGTGGAAGGGGCGCTGCAACGCTGGCTCCCGGTGAACACGATTCAGGTGATGACCGGGCGGGGCCAGCAGACGGCGGCGATGACAGGCACCTCGCTCATCGACAACCTCAATCTCAGCATCAGCGCCGGCAAGCAGTTCGGCGAGCGCACGTTCCTGCGCCTCAACACCGGCATCTGTCGCGGTGTGGGGCAGGCCACGCAGCGCGGCGCGGGGCTGTGGGGCGGCGTGGCAGCCGAGTATCGCATCGCGCGCAACTGGTGGGGCCAGGTCGGTGTCGACCCTGGCTCCGCTCCGTGCACCCGCCCTGCCGGTGACGTGTTCCCTCGGCTCCAGTTCGGTTTCGATCTGTTCCGGGAGTGGATCTTCTAGCGCCACGCGACTCGAAACCCGTTACCCGGAACTCCCAGTGGCGTGCGCGGTGCCGGTCGACGCATCCCGTCGCTTGGGGGAGTTGCGGGTGTCGCGTTCCGTGCTGCTGGTGGTGCCCCCCAACGGCCACCACCGCTTCACCACCGTGTACGCCGTGCCGGCGAGGGCGCCGAGCGTGGCGGCCCACGTGACGAGAGGTTCACGCGCGCCGGTGTCTCCCAGCAGCGCCGCCAGCAGCTCGCTGCGCAGGCGCAGCATCACCGGTGAGGCCACGCGGATGCTGTTGAAGTGCCGGTCGTAGCGCGCGCCGATGCCCTCGATGAGCGCGGCCGTACGCGCGAAGTACACCAGTTCGCCCGGCAGAATGATGGGCCAGTTGAACAGCTCGCGCATGACCCGGTCGGCCACCACCCTGGCACGTTCCACCGTGGCGGTTTCGCTGTAGGCAATGTCCAGCAGCGTCGCCACGAGATCGGTCATCGTGTCCGGCGATGTGCCGGGCGCCACCATCCCCAGGTCGAAGAAGCCCTTGGCGGTGCCGGCCGCATCGCGGCGGATGGCTGCCAGGATTGTCTCGAACAGCGCCTTGCGCGTGTGCACCGGCACGTCGATCACCATGCCGAAGTCCAGCAGCACGAGGCGGCCCTGCCGGTCCACGAGCAGGTTCCCCGGGTGCGGGTCGGCATGGAAGGCCCCGTCGCGCAGCATCATGCGCGCGTAGGTCTCGATGAGGGTTTCGGTGAGGACGGCGGCCCGCACCTCGCCGCGCGCGATCTGCGCGTCGAGTCGGTCAATGCGGGTTCCCTCGAGATACTCCAGCACGAGCACCTCAGGGCGCGTCAACGCCGTCTCCACGCGCGGAATGCGCAGCCGCGGCTCGTCGGCGAACCGTTCGCGCATGCGCAGGCACTGCATGGCCTCACGCTCGAAGTCCATCTCCTCGCGCACGTGGCGGTCGAACTCGTCGAGCACCACACGGAAGCCCAGCACGTGCACATGCGGCCAGCGCGCGTACACCGCATCCACGATGGCCCGCGACAGCCGCACGTCGCGATCCACCACGGGCGCCACCCCCGGCCGCAGCACCTTGACCACCACCTCACGCCCGTCGTAGCGCGCGCGGTGCACCTGCCCGAGTGATCCGGCCGCAATGGGCGTACGGTCAAGTGACTGCACGACCTGATCGGGCGGCGCCCCCCACGACCGGGTCAGGGTGGCCTCGATGTCGCGCCACGGGACGGGTGGCACACGATCGGTGAGTGTGCCCAGGGCGTGCAGGTAGGGTTCGGGGATGAGATCCGCGCGGCTCGCGAAGATCTGGGCCAGCTTCACGAATGTGGGCCCGAGCGCCGCCAGGTCGCGCACGATGGTGGTGGCACGACGCTCGTGAAAGGCCATGCTGCGCGGCACCGGGGCCCCGAACCAGAGCCAGCGCCGACGGTCCCGGATGAACGACACCACCAGCGGCACCAGCGTGCCGAGGATGAGCCACAGCCTCGGCAGGTCACGCCAGGGCACCTTACGACTGCCCATGAGGTGCTGGCGCGGTGGGAGGCGCAGCGAACGTCGAGGTGGCGTGCCCTCGGGCCTCGTTGGCCCGGACGTCGCCATCGAGCGCCGTGAGCGCTCCCGACCGCAGCCAGAGCCGCTCCGCGAGATCCTCGCGGCGGGCGAGGCGGGATGGCGTGATCTTGCGGCGCCGGCACCAATAATGGCCGCTGTCGTGGGTGGCCTCCTCCGCGCTGGAAAGCCACACGAGACTGTCGGCACCCGCCTCCGGCGAGATCGACACGAGGTCCATGACGCCCCGCAGCAGGCGCCCCATGCGGCCGTTGTTGGTGGCGAACCGGGTGCGCACCACCCCGGGGTGCATCGCGTGGGTGACTACGCGCGCGGGGTCGAGACGCCGCGCCAGGCTGGTGGTGAACCAGATGTTGAACAGTTTCGAGTTGGCATAGGCGCGCCATCCGCCGAAGCCCTGCGACAGCTGCAAGTCGTCCAGCGCCGGTCGCGCATTCTCGTGCGCGCGACTGGACACGTTGATGATCCGTGCCGGGGCGCCGGGGGCCGCACCGGCGTACAGCGACGGCAGCAGCAGCAGGGTGAGCGTGTAGTACGCCAGGTGATTGAGCGCGAAGGTCTGCTCGAGTCCGTCCACCGTAAGCCGGCGCTCCAGGAACATGGCACCGGCGTTGTTGGCCAGCACGTGAATGACCGGGTGCGCGGCGCGCAGCCGCGCGGCGAGGTCGCGCACGGCATCCTGGCGGGACAGATCGGCGATTTCGCAGACGATGTCGCGGCGGCCGGTGTCCGTCATGATGGCGTGTGCGGCGGCCCGGGTCTTGGCCTCGTTGCGCCCCACCATCACCACCCGGGCGCCCCCGAGGGCATACTGCCGCACGGCGGCCTTCCCGATCCCGTCACTGGCACCGGTAATCACGACCGTCTGGCCGGCGAACGAACGCATGGACATCACCATGGGTGGAAGATGACAAAGGGAGCGCCGGTATACGACGCTCCCTTCTGCAACCCGTGGCGGCCGGGTTCGGTTCGCGACGCGCGGTGTCGGTGCGTCAGTTCGCCACGGCGGTGATGGTCACGGGGCCAACGGTGCCCGAGGTCGCGGTGGCGGTCTGCAGCCCGGTCTGCGGTCCCAGCGTCCAGCGCACGGTCACCTCGCCGAGGTTGTTCGTTACCGCCGACTGCGGCGAGAGGCTGCCGCCCCCCGAGGCAATCGTGAGCGCCACGGTCTGTCCCGGGATGGGCACGTTGTTCCCGCCCGTCACGCGCAGCACCAGCTGCACCGGCAGCGCCGTGTTGACGCGTGCCGTCTGGTTGTTACCCTGGGCAATGACGATGTCCGAGGGCAGCACGCCCACGGCGCTCAGGGTGACCGGTTCCAGGCCGGGGGCGCTCCCCGATACGGTCTGCGTCGGCTGTCCCGGCCCCAGCGTCCAGCGGGCCTTCACTTCCCCGTTGGCATCGCTCTTGGCGGTAGCCGGGTCCACCGAGCCGCCCCCGGCAAGCACGTTGAAGCTCACCGGGATGTTCGGCATGGGCGACCCATCGGTGGCCAGCACCCGCAGCACGATGGGCGTGGGCAACATCGTACCGGCGGGCGCCTGCTGCAGATGCCCCTGTACGATGGTCAGGCGCGACGCGGCGGGCGCTTCCGTAGTCTTGGTACACCCCGGGAAGGCGAGCAGCGACGGGATGGCCGTGAACAGGATAGCGAGCAGATGAGTGGGACGGGCGGAACGCATAGGCTGGTCGGTCAGGGTACTCCTCTCCGCCTGCAGGTATCGGCCGCCGTTGGCGCGGAGTTGAGCGCCATCCCCGCCACTCGTCTAGATTGCCCGTGGTCATGACCGTCACTCCCTTGTACGCGCCTCGGCCCGCCCGCTCCGCGGAGCAGCCCGGCGGGGCCCCGCGCTGGCCGACCGGACTGGCGCCGGATGTCCATCCCGCCCGCAACCCGGGCACCGCGCTCGACTTGTCGCTCGTCCGCTCCCTGCGCATCAACCGCAGTGCCGTGGAGCGGCGCACCGCCTCGCTCCCCGGCCGCCGCACGGTCAAGAAGGAGTGGCAGGCCGCGTGGCTGCTGCGGGCCATTGCCTGCATGGACCTGACGACCCTGGCCGGCGACGATACGGCTGGCAACGTGCGGCGCCTGTGCGCCAAGGCCGCGCATCCGCTCAAGCCGGAGCTGGTCGCGGCGCTCGGCATTGCCGACCTGCATCTCACCACCGGTGCGGTGTGCGTGTACCACCAGTACGTCGCCACGGCGGTCGATGCGCTCGCCGGGACGGGCATACCGGTCGCTGCGGTGAGCACGGGGTTCCCCGCCGGCCTCTCCCCCTTCGAGCAGCGGCTGGCCGAGATTCGCGCCAGCGTGGCCGCGGGCGCCACGGAAATCGATGTGGTCATTACGCGCGCGCACGTGCTCACGGGCCACTGGAGTGCACTGTACGACGAGGTGCGCGCCTTCCGCGACGCCTGCGGCGAGGCGCACCTCAAGACGATCCTGGCGGTGGGGGAGTTGGCTACGCTGAGCAACGTGGCCCGCGCCAGCATGGTGGCCATGATGGCGGGGTCCGACTTCATCAAGACCAGCACGGGGAAGGAGAGCGCCAATGCGACACTGCCCGTGGGTCTGGTCATGACGCGCATGATCCGTGAGTTCGGGGAGCGCACCGGGCACGAGGTGGGGTTCAAGCCGGCCGGCGGCATTCGCACGGCCAAGCAGGCGATCGACTGGCTCGTGCTCATGAAGGAGGAGCTGGGCGATCGCTGGTTGCGCCCGCACCTGTTTCGCTTCGGGGCAAGTGGGCTGCTCACCGATGTGGAGCGGCAGCTCGAGCACTTCGTGACGGGGCGGTACGCCGCCGCGTACCGCCAACCGATGGTTTGAGGAGTCGCTCATGGCCACTACCACGCCTCCTGCCGCATCGCCGGGCGACGCCGGCCGCGCCCCCACCGTGCGTGAGTTGTACGACCGCATGAGCTACGGGCCGGCGCCCGAGGGTGATGCCCCCGTGCGCGCCTGGATCGCCCAGCACGGCGGGCGCTTCCAGCACTATATCGGCGGCCAGTGGCACGCCGGCACGTCCACCGTCGAGGTCTTCGAACCGGCCACGGGGGCGTCCCTGGCACAGGTCGCGCAGGGCACCGCCGCCGACGTGGACGCTGCCGTGGCGGCGGCTCGTGCGGCGCTGCCGGCGTGGCAGGCGCTCGATGATCATGCGCGCGCCCGCTGGCTGTACGCGCTGGCGCGCGGCATCCAGAAGCACGCGCGGCACTTCGCAGTGCTCGAAACGCTCGACAACGGCAAGCCCATTCGCGAGACGCGCGATATCGACGTCCCGCTGGTGGCACGGCACTTCTACCACCACGCCGGCTGGGCGCAGCTGCTCTCCACCGAGTTCGCCGGCTATCACGCATACGGCGTGGTGGGCCAGGTCATCCCGTGGAACTTCCCGCTGCTCATGCTGGCGTGGAAGGTGGCCCCCGCCTTGGCGGCCGGGAACACGGTCGTGCTCAAGCCGGCCGAGTACACGCCGCTCACCGCACTGCGCTTTGCGGAACTGGTGCACGAGATCGGCCTCCCGCCGGGCGTGTTCAACCTCGTGACCGGCGACGGAAACACCGGGGCCGCCATCGTGGCGCACGACGGGGTGGACAAGATCGCCTTTACCGGCAGCACCGACGTGGGGCGCGCCATTCGCCTCGCCACCGCGGGCAGCGGCAAGGGCCTCTCGCTCGAACTCGGGGGCAAGAGCCCGTTCCTCGTCTTCGAGGACGCCGATCTCGATAGCGTGGTCGAAGGGGTCGTCGATGCGATCTGGTTCAACCAGGGCCAGGTGTGCTGCGCGGGTTCTCGGCTCCTCGTCCAGGAAGGCATCGCCGATCGTCTGCACGCCAAGCTGCGCGAGCGCATGGAGCGGCTGCGCGTGGGCTCGCCGCTCGACAAGGCCGTGGACATGGGGGCCATCGTGGCGCCGGTGCAGCTCGAACGCATTCGTGCCCTGTGTCAGCAGGGGATCGACGAGGGCGCCACCTGTTGGCAGCCCTCCTGGGCGACACCCACCGATGGGTGGTTTCATCCACCCACGCTCTTCACCGACGTGGCCCCGAGCGCCACGATCGCGCAGGTGGAGATCTTCGGTCCCGTGCTGGTGAGCATGACCTTCCGCACTCCCGACGAGGCCGTGGCACTGGCCAACAACACCCCCTTCGGCCTGGCTGCGAGCGTGTGGAGCGAGAACATCAATCTCGCCCTCGATGTGGCGCCCAAGCTGGCGTGCGGCGTGGTCTGGATCAACAGCACCAATCTCTTCGATGCCGCGGCGGGTTTCGGCGGATACCGCGAGTCCGGCTTTGGTCGGGAAGGTGGACGGGAAGGGATGTGGGAGTATCTCAAGGCGGTACGGGCGCATGAGGCCGCGCCGCGCCCCGTCATGGATGCCCCCCTGCCAACGTCCGGGAGCGAGGATGACGACAGCCGTGCGGGTCACGACGCCGATGGAGACGGTCATGCGCTCCCCCCCATCGACCGTACCCCGAAGCTGTTCATCGGTGGCAAGCAGGCGCGCCCCGATTCGGGGTACTCGCTACCGGTACGCGCCCTGAATGGCCGCCTCGTGGGCGAAGTGGGCGAGGGCAACCGCAAGGACATCCGCAACGCCGTCGAAGCCGCCCACGCGGCGTCGGGGTGGGCGAGGCTCAGCGGCCATCAGCGGGCGCAGATCCTGTACTACATCGCCGAAAACCTGTCGGCGCGGGGTGAGGAATTGGCGCGGCGTATCGTGGCCATGACCGGCGATCCGCTTGCGGCGGGCGTGACCGAGGTGGAGGCAGCGGTGTCGCGGCTTTTCACCTACGCGGCCTGGGCCGACAAGCACGATGGGGCCGTGCACGATGTGCCGCTGCGCGGCGTGGCGCTGGCCATGCACGAACCCCTGGGCGTGGTCGGCGTGGCCTGCCCCGACCCGTACCCGCTGCTGGGCCTCGTCTCGCTCATCGCGCCCCTCATGGCCACCGGCAACCGGGTGGTCGCCATTCCGTCCCCGCGCTTCCCCCTGGCGGCGGTCGACCTCTACAGTATCCTCGAGAGCTCCGACGTGCCTGGCGGCACCCTCAATTTTGTGACGGGTGACCGGGAGTCGCTCGTCCGTACATTGGCATCCCACGATGATGTGGCCGCCGTCTGGTACTTTGGATCGCAGTCGGGAGCAGCCGATGTCGAGCGCGCATCGGCTGCCAATCTCAAGCGCACCTGGACCGAGTGGACGGGCCGGGAATGGCTGGATCCGCGTTCCGGAGAGGGGCGGGAGTTCCTCCGGCGCGCGGTACAGGTCAAGAACATCTGGATCCCCTATGGCGAATGACTGATACCTTCGTGTCGATGATCGCGCTTCCCGCCTCTCCTGAGGCGTTCCGTGATGCAACGTGGGCCGACGTGCTCCCCTTCTACGACGCGCTGGCCGCCCTGCCGCTGGAGGCATCGTCGGCTGCGGTCGAACCGTGGCTGGCCACGTGGTCCCGCCTCGATACGCTCGTCGGGGAAGCGGGCACGCTGGCGATGATCGCCTACACCGGCGACACCGCCAACGCGGCGCGGGAGGCGGCGTACCTGCGGTTCTCCATGGACATCTTTCCGAAGCTCGAGGAGCAGCAGGTGCGCCTGGCGCGCAAGCTGCTCGCGGTGGGCTGGTCGCGGCCGGATCTGGAGACCACGCTGCAGCGGTTCCGCACCGACATCGAGATCTTCCGCGAAGCCAACGTCGAGCGCTTCTCGCGCATCGAGGAGCTCTCGGCCGGCTACCAGAAGCTGGTGGGCGGACTCAGCGTCGATTGGGACGGCGAGGCCAAGACCATTCCGCAGCTGCAGCCGTACCTCAAGGTGGCTGATCGCGCCGTGCGCGAACGCGCATTCCGTCTGGGCGCGGCGGCCTATCTCGACAAGCGTGACGAGCTGGCCGAGTGCTTCGATCGCATGTATGCCCTGCGTGTGGACGTGGCGCGCGAGGCGGGGTTTGCCGACTATCAGCAGTACTGCTTCACCGCCAAGCATCGCTTCGACTACACGCCGCGCGATACCGAAGCGTTCCACGATGCGGTGCGGCAGACGGTCACACCCGCCGTGGCCCAGCTCATGGAACATCGCCGCCGCTCGCTCGGGGTGGAGGTATTGCGCCCGTGGGATGTCAGCGTCGACCTCGACGCCAAGGAACCCCTGCGACCGTTCGACACCGTCGAGACATTCGTGGGCCAGGCTCGCCATATCTTCCGACGTGTCGACGCCGAACTGGGGGCGCAGTTTGCCCTCATGGCCGACGAACAGCTGCTGGACCTCGAGAGCCGCCCCGGCAAGGCGCCGGGTGGCTATTGCACGGATCTCGCCTTCCGCGGCCGGCCGTTCATCTTCATGAATGCCGTGGGGGTGCCCGACGATGTCAACACGCTCGTGCACGAGGCGGGGCACTGCTTCCACGATTTCGCCACGCACGACCTGCCCTACACGTGGATGCGCAAGACGGGGCACGAGGCCGCTGAACTCGCGTCCATGAGCATGGAGCTGCTCGCCATGCCCTATCTCGTGCAACCCGACGGCTACTACGCACCCGAGCAGGCGCGTGTGGCGTGGCTCGAACATCTCGAGGACGTGCTGGGGGCACTCGTGCACATTGCCAGCGTCGACGCGTTTCAGGCGTGGATCTACACCAGCCCCGACGGCGCCGATCGCGAGGCGCGCGACCGCGCGTGGCTGCGCCTGCGCGAGGAGTTCGAGCAGGGGGTGGATTGGACCGGTCTCGAGCGGGAGCGGCTGGCGCGCTGGTACCGCCAGCTGCACATCTTCGAGCTGCCGTTCTACTACATCGAGTATGGCCTCGCGCAGCTGGGGGCCCTGCAGGTCTTCCGCAATGCCGTACGCGATGCGGGGAATGCGGTGACCATGTACAAGCAGTTCATGGCACTCGGCGGCACGCGTACGCTCCCCGAGCTGTACGCCGCGGCCGGCGCCAAGCTGGTGTTCGATGCCCCCACCATGCAGGAGCTCGTGGATTTCACCATGGAGCGCATCGCGGCACTGCGAGCCGGCGCGGATGCGCCGTTCGCGGGGATCGTCCCGGCGTGAGTCCGGGAGCTTGCCAGTCGGGCTTACCACGCTGAAACCCTGAAAACCCTCGCGCCGTAGTGATGCGCGAGGGTTTTTCCATTCTTTCACCTGGAGCGTACATGCGTCAGTTTGCGTCGGCAGCGATCGCTGCCGTGATCATGGTTGGGGGGGCCGTGCGCGCCGAGGCGCAGACCCCCACGGTGCAGCAGGTCTACGACAAGTACGCGGCGGCCGTTGGTGGGCGTGACGCGTGGAAGGCGGTGACCGGGCGCTCCGACAAGGGCACCGCGAACGTGGCGTTCGCCGGCATTTCCGGCGCGTATGAGCGCCACACGGCGCTGCCCAACAAGATGCGCATGATCATCGATCTTGGCGTGGTGAAGATCGATCAGGGCTTCGACGGCGAAAAGGGCTGGGTGGACCAGGGGCAGGGCATGCAGCCCATGCCGGCCGAGCAGGCCAAGGAAATGGCCGAGCCCAACACCGACGGCGCCGCGTTTCTCGATCCATCGCGGTACGCCAAGTCGGCGGTTGTCGGCAAGGAAACCTTCGAAGGGGCCGAGGCGTGGAAGCTCGAGCTCACCAGCAAGGCCGGTCGCACCATTACGGAGTACTTCGATGTGAACACGGGGCTGCGTTTGGGCACGGTGACCACCACGCCGATGGGCGCGCAGACGGCCATCTACAAGGACTACAAGGAATTCGACAAGAAAAAGGTGGCCACCACGCTCATTCAGCGCTCGGCGCAGGGTGACGTCATCCTGACCAGTGAAACGGTCACCTTCGGCACGCCCGACGCCTCGCTCTTCAAGCAGCCGTAACGGATAGGCGCAGCGGTCGCGATCGCCGCGGCCGTGTGCGCCGCGCGGTCACTGCACTGGGCGGGTGAGCCACGGCTCATCCGCCCAGTATGCGTCCCGCCATGGCCACGCCGCTCAGCCACGCGCGTTCCACGTCGCTCGCCGCCTGGGGAAAGGCCATCGCGAAATCGCCGCACGCCCCCACGCCCTGCGCCGCACTCCAGAGGCAGGGGCTGTCCACCCCCTGTTCCGTGCGGGCATAGCGCCAGCGATGGCTGGCCGCGTGCAGCACCGTGCCCGCCGTCTCCAGGTGCGCGCACAGGACGGGCGTGACCTCGGCGCAGATCTCCTCCGCCGCGCGTTCCAGCTGTGCGCGGCTCCAGGTCGCACTGGCCTGCGCCACCCAGGCATCGGCCGTCGGGCGCCCCGGCAGGGCGGTCATGGCAACACAACGGACCACGCGCTCGTCGGCCCACGTCAGTTCGCCGGCGCGCAGCTGCTCCGTCAGGCGCACCGGCGGCGGCGCGTCGAACACCACCATGGTGCTCCAGCAGGGAGCCATGCGCACCTCCTGCAGTGCCATCAACGCCGACGGGGGGGCGCCTCCAAGCAGGGCAACGGCCTGCGGCGCCGGGATGGCCAGCACCAGCACATCGGCCGTGTGGGTCACGCCGTGCTGATCCTGCACCTGCCACCGGGCGCCCGCGTGTTGCCCTTGCACAAGCTGCTGCACCTGCACGCCCGTCTTCACGGTCAGGTCGGCGGCCAGATGTTTCGGCCACGTGGACATGGCCCCACGTCCGGTGTGCGCGTCGCCCAGCGCCGCCAGGTAGCCGTCCTGCTCCCACGACTGCACGAACCGACGCGTACGCGCATCGCCGAAGTGCATGAGCGGCGCGCCGTGATCGAAACGCCATGCCCCCTCGCGGCGCGTGCTCAGTCGGCCGCCCACGCCGCGCCCCTTCTCCAGCACCGTCACGCTGAACCCGTGGTCGGTGAGCGTACGGGCGCAGGCCAACCCCGACACACCGGCCCCCACCACCAGCACCGACGGCGCCGACGGCATGGCCGGACGCTCCACGCGGCGCCGATACGCCTGCAGGTCCAGACGCTTCCGATGCTCGCTGGTGGGGCGCGGACGTACGGTGCCCAGCACACGTACCGGCGGAGTGAAGGGACGGTCGAACTGCCCCAGACACCACAACAACCCGCCGTACGACGCCGGGTCCCGACCATCGAGCGCGTAGCGGTGATTGAGATCCACCAGTCGTTCGAGCGCCTGCTCGGCGTTCTCCGACCACAGGGGCAAAGCCTTGCCCCATGTCATGCGCACGTTGTTGTGCAACTCGCCGTGCCGCACGAGCGACTGCTGCGTGGCGTCCCACAGGGCGTCACCCGTCTTCCCGCGCGCCAGACGCTCCCACGACAGCACGTCGCGATGATCACGCTCGTGCGTGGCCAGCGTCTCCCGCGCCCACGCCGGAATGCCCTCGAGCGTGGTGGGCGACGCGTGCCAAAAACAGAACGCGTACGCCAGCTCGCGCCACACCAGCAGTTCGTCGAGATACTTCGCGGGGCCGTCACCCGCCAGGGCGGCGCACTCCCGCGCCACGCGCAGCGCCGACACCATGCCGTAGTGGAAGTACGCCGACATGCGGCTCACGCCGTCGATCGTGGCGTCGTTGCGCTTGGCCGCATAGCGATCCAGTCGGCCACTGCGCGTGAACTCTTCCCAGCGCGCGTAACCGGCGCGCGACCCGCCGCGCGTGTGCGGCACCGGGCCCACGCCGTGGTCGATCTCGCACTGTGCCACGAGCGCCGGAATGTCTGCCGTGGCCAGCACCACTGGCTCGTACGGCAAGGCCGCCGGAACGAACGGCGGATGCGCCGGGGTGACCTCCGGCCATGGCCGTCGCAGCCGTTCGCGACGAATGTTCGCGGTATCGTCGCGGAACGCGAAGGCGCGCGTGTGCGCCTTGTCCACCAGCGGCATGGGCACCACGCAGGCGGTGTCCACACTCCATACGGGGCAGGGCGCCTGGTCGGCGAGGCTGTCGGTCATCCAGTCCAGTGGCGGCACCGGCATCGTTTCCGTGATCACGAGGCACGCGCGTTCCGCAAGCTGCCTGAGCGCGGGCTGGCGATGCCCCGGCCGCTCCAGATGAAACGCGTACCCGATGCCGCGCGCGGCGCACTCGGCCTCCACGTCACGCGCGCCTTCGAGAATGAAGGTGTGATGACGATCGGCGGCGTACGGGTAGCGCTCGCTCAGCGCGTGATACACGAACACCGGGCGCTGGAGCGTTCGGCTCAGCGCCAGCGCGGTGTCCAGCGCCGGGTTCTCGTGGGCGCGCACCGCCGTGCGCATCCAGTACAGCACGAATTCGCCGGCGCCGGCGGCCATGCCGGCCGCCGAATGCGTCGTGACGCGTTCGGCGAGATGGTCGGGAAGCAAGTCGGGTCGAAGCACGCTGAACAACGCGCCACGACCCGAACCGGTGCCCGCCTGTCTGGCGCCATCAGCGGCGGTGGACCTGCCCCCCCTTCATCACGAACGTCACCTGACGGAGCTGGCCAATGTTCCGGGTGGGATCGCCCTGCACGGCCACCAGGTCGGCCAGCAGCCCCGGCGCCACGCGCCCAAGTTCGTTCTCGCGGTGCATGATACGCGCATTCACACTGGTGGCGGCCTTGAGCGCCTGCACCGGGGTCATGCCGTACTCCACCATGAGCTCCAGCTCCAGGGCATTCGTGCCATGCGCGAACACGCCCACGTCGCTGCCGTTGCAGATGGTCACCCCCGAGGCCAGCGCCAGGCGGAACATGCGCTTCTTCTGCGTGATCCCGGCGGGCTCGGGGTCGACCCCCTTCTTCCACCCCCGATAGCGCGTGGTGCTCTCGGTGGCCGCCAGCGTGGGGCAGAAGGCCACGTTGCGCTGCTTCATCGCCTCGAACACCTCGGCGGTGGCCGCGTCGCCGTGCTCGATCACTTCCACGCCGGCAAGCGTGGCGCGCATCATCCCCTCGGCGGTGCTCGCATGGGCCACCACGGGGCGTCCACTCGATGACGCCGTCTGCACGATGGCCTGCCACTCCGCCGACGTGAACGTCGGTCGCGCCTCACCGCGCGGTCCCCACCGGTAATCGGCGTAGATCTTGATCCAGTCGGCGCCGTGGCCGATCTGATCGCGCACCACGCGCGTCACGCCCTCCACGCCGTCGGCTTCTTCGGCGCCCTGCGGAATACCGATCTCGGCACCAAAGCCCTTGGGACCATACGAACCGGTCGCCACGATCGCCTTGGTCGTCACGAACAGGCGCGGCCCCGGAATGATGCCCTGTTCCACGGCCTCCTTGAGCCCCACATCGGCGTAACCGGCCCCCTCGGTGCCCAGGTCGCGCAGCATGGTAAAGCCGGCATCGAGCGTGGCCTTCAGGTGGTTCACTGCCCGCGCCGTGCGCAGCGCGAGTGATTCGCGCAGCACCTGGTCGTTCCACGGCGTTTCGTCGTACGGGTGCAGCAGCACGTGGCTGTGCAGATCGCTCAGCCCGGGGAGCAGCGTCGTACCGGGTAGCGCAATGCGTCGCGCATTGGCGGGGACCTGCAGGGTGCGCGCCGGGCCCACGGCGGCGATGCGCTGGCCGCTCACCAGTACGGCCCACCCCGGCTGCGGCGCATCACCGGCGCCGTCGAAGACGGCGTCGGGGAGCAGCAGCACGGGGACCTCGGCGCTCACGGAGGCGGGCTGCGCCGACAGCACGGCGGGCGCGCCCGCGGACGCGGTGAGCAGCATGCCCGCGCACGTCATGGGCGCGCACAGCAGGGCGGGGAAGCGGCGGGGCGTACGCATCAGGAGTTGGGCGGAAGGGAGGCAAACTCGCCGGTCGATTGCGACGATTGCACGAGGCCCGCAACGCCACCGGACACCACGAAGGCCATGGCGTCGGCGCTCGCCACGTCGATGGGCTGCACCTGTGACGTGTGCACCACGTACAGCTGTCCCGAGAAATTGTACGAGTGCGGGCAGTACACGGCCACCTGCTCGGTGAGCCCCAGATGCGCCAGACTCTCCTGGGTCACGAACCCCAGCAGGCGCACGCGGTGGTCGGCCGTGAGGCTCACGATCACCGGCTTGTCGAAGCGACGCTTCTCTCCCACGAACGCGTTCAGCAGGTCCTTCGTGGAACCGTACAGCAGTCGCACGAAAGGGAGCCGGGCCATTACGGCCTCCAACGCCGACACTGCCGATCGCGTCAGCAGGTTCGAGCCGAGGAATCCGAAGAGCGTGATGAGCGCCAGCGTGGCCACGAAGCCGGCCCCCGGAATGGGGAGCCCCAACCAGCCATCCACGCTTCGGAACACGATCCAGCACACCCACACCGTCACGGCCAGGGGCGCCAGGAGCACCAACCCCCGGGCGAAGTAGCCGAGTAAACGTCGCATTGATGTCCTCACGCAGCGCGCGCCGCGCCGTTAGTCTTCCGGGGTACAGGAACCTCGGGTGCAAGTTGGGGCCCCGGCGATCCTGCGACCAGCCCACGCACCCGTTTCGCTCCCTCTCCGATGCGATCGATCGTCCTGCGTTCCGTCATGCCCGCCGCCGCGCGTGTCCCCCTCGCGCCACTCCTGTCGGCGCTCGTGCTGACCAGTGTCCCTGCCGCGCTCATCGCGCAGCCCGCCAATCCCTTCACCGCCGTCAGCCGGTGGTCACCGCCGCCACTGCCGGCGGGCAAGAAGCCCATCACGCAGGACACGTACGACGAATGGCGTACCATCTCCGGCGCCTCACTCTCCAACGACGGCAAGTGGGTGGCCTACACCGTGAGCCCGGTGGTGGGGGAGGGCGCGCTCATCGTGCGCGCCACCAGCGGCGGCACGGAATACGCCAACATCGGTCGCGGGTATACCGGGCGCCCGCAGCTGCAGCCTTCGGCCGATTCGGCCGCCCAGTTCAGCGCGGCACCGGCCCAGTTCAGCGCCGACTCGCGCTTCGTGGTGTTCACCATCTATCCGTCGCGCGCTGACGTGGAGCGGGCCCGCGCCCGCCGCGGGGCACCACAGCCGCGCAGTAGCATGGGTATCCTGAGCGTCGCCGACGGCAGTGTGCGACTCGTGCTCAACGTGCGCTCGTTCCGCCTCGCCCGCAACGGCGGCAGGTATCTCGCCTACCAGCTCGAAGACACCACGGCGGCTGCCCGTCCGGCGGGAGCACCCGGGCAGAACGGCGCGCCCGCGCCCGCCGGCCCGCGCCGCGACTACGGCACCACGCTGGTGCTGCGCGATCTGGCCGCCGGCACGGAAACGCGCATCGAGGGCGTCACCAGCTACACCTTCGACGAGAACGAACAGTCGCTCGGCTACACCGTCACGACACGTGACGGGGTCGGCAACGGCGCCTTCGTGCGCGCCCTCGGCACCGGCGTCGTGACGACGCTGATCTCGGGCGCGGCCACGTATCGCGGCTTCACCTTCGATCGCGCCGGCAAGCAGGTGGCGTTCGTCTCCGATGTGAACGACTCCACGCCGCGGCCACGCTTCAGCGTGTATCATGCGGGGCTGCAGCCGGCGAAGGGGAAGCCCGTGGCGGCTCGTCGCCTCGTGGCGCCGACCGATGCGCCCGCCGGGTTGCTCGTGGCCGACCGAGGACAGCTCGCGTTCACGCGCGAGGGCAACGCGCTCATCTTCGCGTTCAGCAACGTTCCCGCCGACTCCATTCCCGCCGATTCGCTCGCCGACAAGGCCATCTACGATCTGTGGCACTGGAAGGACGCGCAGATCATGCCCCAGCAGAAGGTCACGGCCAACCGCGACCGCAACCGCACGTACACGGCGTTGTACACGCTCGCCGCCAACACGTGGACGCAGCTGGCCAACGACTCGTTGCGGGTCATCATCAGCGACAACGGACGCACCGTGCTCGGGCTCAACAGCCTCGAATACGCCATCCCCCAGTTCTGGGGGGAGGGAGCCACCGACGCGTATCTCCTGAACCCGCTCACCGGGGCGCGGATGCTCGTGGCGAAGCAGCTCGACGGGCAGGTGCAGCTGTCGCCCGGGGCCAACTACGTCACCTGGTTCGAGAAGGGGCAGTGGGTGGCGTATGCCACCGCGACCGGCAAGAAGGTCGTGCTCACCGACAAGCTGCCGGTGAAGTTCCAGGACGAGGAGTTCGACTCGCCCGACGTTCCGCCCCCGTACGGTATGGCCGGATGGACGGAGGGTGACAAGCGGGTGCTGGTGTACGATCGCTTCGATGTGTGGGAAGTCGATCCCGCCGGCGTGGTGGCGGCGCGCAATCTCACCGATGGCGAGGGCCGTCGGGCCGGCGTCACCTTCCGGGTCATCGATCTCGACCGCGAGGATCCCTTCCTCGATACCCGCACGCCGCTGCTGCTGCGCGCCGTCGATACGCTCACCAAGTCCAGCGGCTTCTGGCGCGATCAGATTGGTGCGGAGACGCGTCCGGAGAAAATCATCATGGCCGACCGCAACTTCGGCGGCCTCCAGAAGGCGCGCCACGCCGAGCAGTATCTGCTCACGCAGAGCACCTATCGGGAGTTCCCCGATCTCTGGACGGGAAGCAGCATCGCCGCCACGACGAAGATCTCCAATGCCAACCCGCAGGATGCCGAGTATCCGCGCGGTTCGGTGGAACTCGTGTCGTGGCTCAACAGTGATGGGGTGCCGCTGCGCGGCCTCGTGTACAAGCCGGAGAATTTCGACGCCAGTCGACAGTACCCCATGGTGGTGTACTACTATGAGAAGCTTACCGATGGGCTGCACAACTACCAGGCACCCAGCGGCCGCAACACCGTGAATCCGCTGGTCTACAATGCGCTGGGCTACGTGGTGTTCATGCCCGACATCGTGTACACCGACGGCCAGCCCGGGCCGAGTGCCGCCAAGGCCATCATCCCCGGCGTACAGGCGCTCATTCGGCAGGGGTACGTGGACCCCAAGCGCATCGGCATCACCGGGCAGTCGTGGGGTGGCTATCAGTCGGCGTACCTCATTACCGTGACCAACATGTTCGCGGCGGCGGTGCCCAACGCCACCGTGGTGAACATGACGAGTGCCTACGGTGGCATCCGGTGGCAGAGCGGGCTCGCGCGGACGTTCCAGTACGAACACACGCAAAGCCGCATCGGCGGGTCCCTCTGGCAGTACCCCGAGCGCTTCGTGGAAAACTCGCCGCTGTTCCGGCTCGATCGGGTCACTACCCCCGTGCTCTTCATGGCCAACGACAACGACGGCGCGGTGCCCTGGTACCAGGGCATCGAGTTCTACGTGGCGATGCGCCGCCTGCAGAAGGAAGCGTACATGGTCGTGTACAACGGCGACGAGCACAACCCGACCAAGCGCGCCAACCAGAAGGACATTGACAAGAAAATGCAGGAGTTCTTCGCCGTGAAACTCCAGGGGGCGGAACCGCCGTTGTGGATGGTGCGCGGCATCCCGTTCCTGGAGAAGGGACGCGACCAGGTGAAGATGACCCCACAACCCGCTCGTGCGGCGACCCCCGCGGGCGGCTCCGGAGGCAAGTGATGGCGGACGAGATCGACTACCAGATCATTGGCGACGACCTGCAGGCGGTGATCGTGACGCTCGACCCGGGCGAAGCGGTCTTCGCCGAAGCGGGCGCCATGATGTTCATGCGTGAGGGCATCACCATGGCCACCACGCTCGACCCCAACGCCAAGTCGGGGTCGCTCTTCGACAAGCTCATTGGCGCGGGAAAGCGCGTCCTTTCGGGCGACTCGTTCTTCGTGACCCTCTTCGGCAACAGCGGGGCACGCCGCGCCGACGTGGCCTTTGCCGCCCCGTATCCCGGCCGCATCGTGCCACTCAACCTGCGCGATTGGGGCGGCACCGTCATGGCGCAGAAGGACAGCTTTCTGTGCGCGGCGCGCGGCATCGATATTTCCGTGGCGTTCACCCGGAAGATCGGGGCCGGTTTCTTCGGCGGCGAGGGGTTCATCCTCCAGAAGCTGCAGGGGGATGGGCTCGCGTTTCTTCACGCGTCGGGAACGCTGCACGCCATCGACCTGGCCCCCGGGGAGAAGCTCCGGGTGGATACCGGCTGCCTGGTGGCCTTCCAGCCCACCGTCGATTACGACATTCAGACGGTGCCGGGGATCAAGACGGCACTGTTCGGCGGCGAAGGATTGTTCTTCGTGCAGATGACCGGTCCCGGGCGCGTGATTCTGCAGACGCTCCCGTTCTCCCGCCTCGCCGACCGCATCCTTGCGTCGGCTCCCTCCGCCGGCGGTCGACGGGTGGGCGAAGGGTCGGTCCTTGGCGGGCTCGGCGGGCTGCTGGACGGCGACAACTGATCGGCCGTCCGGCCGGTTCCCTACGTCACAATTCTGGCGGTTCGTGCCGGTGGCTCCCTCCACCGCCACGAACCGTCTAGCTTTCCGCCCCTATGGCAACGCGAATCCAGCCCGACGCCGTTCAGGCGCCCGTTATCCCGTGGTCCATCGATGCCGCCCGCGCCCTGTACAACGTGGAGGGGTGGGGCGCGGGATACTTCGACATCAACGACCGGGGACACGTCATCGTGCGCCCCGATCCGCTGCGGCCGCATCTCACGCTCGACCTGCGTGACCTCGCGGCCGACCTCGAGGGTCAGGGCATCCAGCTGCCCGTGCTGCTGCGCTTCTCCGACATCCTGCGCTCGCGCATCGAGACGCTCTCCGAGCGCTTCGCCACGGCCATCAAGGAGTTCGAGTACACCGGGGGGTACACCACCGTCTACCCGATCAAGGTCAACCAGCAGCGGCACGTGGTCGAAGAAATCGTGCAGTTCGGCAAGACGCACGGCGTGGGGCTCGAGTGTGGCTCCAAGCCCGAACTGCAGGCTGTGCTCGGGCTGTCGGAAACCACCGAGCATCTCATCGTCTGCAACGGCTACAAGGATCACGAGTTCATGCGGCTGGCCCTCATGGGGCAGAAGCTCGGGCACCAGGTGTTCATCGTGCTCGAGCAGGTCAGCGAGCTCGACGTCCTGCTGGAAGTGGCGGAAGAGCTCAATGTGAAGCCCACCTGCGGCGTGCGCATCAAGCTGGCCAGCGAAGGGGCCGGTCGCTGGGCGCAGAGCGGCGGCGAGAAGAGCAAGTTCGGCCTCAGCTCGGCCGAACTCATCAAGCTCATCGACAAGCTGGAGTCGGCAGGACGGCTCGATATCCTCAAGCTCATTCACTTCCACCTCGGCAGTCAGATCACCGACATCCGCTTCATCAAGTCGGGACTGGCAGAAGTGGCGCGCTTCTACCTGGAATTGCGCGCCCTGGGCGTGGACATCACGCATGTCGACGTGGGCGGTGGGCTGGGCATCGACTACGACGGTACCAACTCCACCAACAACGCGAGCGTCAATTACACGTTGCAGGAGTACGCCAACGACGTGATCTACACGATCGCCGAGGCGTGCCGGGAGGCGGAGCTACCCATGCCGCACATCATCAGCGAATCGGGGCGGGCGCTCACCGCCCACCACGCGCTGCTGCTGCTCAAGGTCATCGACGTGGAATCGCAGGCCGAACAGCCGGTGCCGCCGCTCGACGATGAGGACTTCTCGCTGCTGCACGAGATGCACGAGGACTGGCGCACCCTCATTGAACGCGAGCCGAAGCCGCGCAAGGTGCTGGAGGTGTTCCACGACGCCTCCTTCGACAAGGAGCGTGCCCGGCAGTACTTCAATTCGGGGGTGCTCAACCTGCGTGGGTTGGCCAAGGCCGAGGTGCTCTGGCTGGCCACCATGAATGCCATCTATCGCATCGCGAAGGCCAATCCCGACACCTACGAGGACATCCTCCCCGAACTCGAGTCGGCGCTCGTCGATCGCTACTTCTGCAATTTCTCGCTGTTCCAGTCGCTCCCCGACAGTTGGGCCATCGATCAGCTCTTCCCGATCATGCCCATCCATCGCCTCACCGAGGAGCCGGTGCGTCGCGGCACCCTGCAGGACGTCACCTGCGACTCCGATGGCAAGATCGACCGCTTCGTGGGCGACAAGAACGGCCGCCCCAGCCTCGAACTGCACGAGTTCCGCGATGGGGAGGACTACATGCTGGGCATCTTCCTCACCGGCGCCTACCAGGAAATCCTCGGCGACCTGCACAACCTGTTCGGCGACACCAACGCCGTCCACGTGCGCATGACTGATCAGGGCAGCTACGAGATCACGGACATGGTCGAGGGCGACACCGTGACCGAGGTGCTCAACTACGTGCAGTTCGGCGCGTCGCAACTCCTCGCCACGTTCCGCCGTAAGGTGAACGCGTCCAGGGGCCTCTCCCGCGACGAGATGAACGGGTTCATCGCCGATTTCGTGGCGGGACTCGAAGGGTATACCTACCTCGAAGGAGAAGCGGCACGATGAGCAACGACACCCCGGCGGCCGTGCCGCACAGCAGCGCGTGGGAAGACCTGCTGGAAGTGCTGTGGGCACCGTCCGCGGTGTTCGAACGCACGCGTACGCGCGGGGTCGGCATCTACATGCTGCTGCTCACCGGGGTCTTCCTGGTGCTCGTGGTGGCCACGAAGAGCCTGCTCCAGCCGTACATGGATGCGAACTACGACCTGCAGGTCATCAAGATGGCCGAGCAGGGCCAGAAGATGCCGGCCGAGGCGGTGGAGCAGGGGCGCACGTTCAGCGGCTATTTCCTGCTGTTCAGCTGGTCGCTCACGGCGATCTTCTCCGGGGTGCTCGGTGGTCTGGTCACGTGGCTGGGGGCCAAGGTGGTCGGGGCCGCGCTGCCGCTCGGACGGGCCGTGTTCGTTGCCACCCTGGCCAGCGTGCCGCGGGTGCTCAGTCTGATCGCGACCGCCGCGCAGGGGGCACTGGTGGATGCCAGTGCGGTCACCTCGCTGTTCTCCGCGTCACTTGGGCCGGCGCGCTTCGTAGATCCCGTGAAGACCAACCCGGGGTTGATGGGGGTGCTGGCCAGCCTCGATCTCTTCACGCTGTGGAACGTGCTCATCACGGCGGTGGGGGTGAGTGTGGTGGCTCGCGTCTCCCGCGGGGCGGGGTGGATGGCATCGCTCGTTGGTCTGGGCATCACCATGCTCTTCGCCCTGATCCCCGGCGTGCTGAGCTGAGCGTAGGGCCAGGGGGCGAGACAAACGGCTGGGACGAACGGCACCGGGCGGGACAACGGCTGCGCCGGGCGGTACGTTGTAGCGTCGGTTTCCCTTCCGCCCGCCCCTCTCGCTGCATCCGATGCAATTCGACGCCAAGCTGCTACTGCTGATTGGCCTCGGTCTCGTGGCCGTCTATCATGTGATCTCGCTCGTGCGAGGACTCCCCAAGCTTGGGTCGCTCAAGCCGACGCCGGGCCTCCTGCTCAGCGGCGTCGTCACGAACTTCTTCGATACCCTGGGCATCGGATCGTTCGCGACAAGTACCACGATCTACCGGGCCACGAAGTGGGTGAAGGATGCCCTCATTCCCGGGACGCTGAACGCCGGACACACGATGGCTGCGCTGACGCAGGCGTTCATCTACACGCAGGTCGTGGAGGTCGAACCCGTCACCCTCATCGGCATGATCGCCGCCGCGGTCGTCGGGGCCTGGGTGGGCGCGGGGTTGGTGGCCAAGTGGCCCACGCAGCGCATCCAGCTGGGCATGGGGCTGTGTCTCGCCGCGGCGGCGATGCTCACGATGGCGCAGGCGGCCGGTGCCCTCCCCGGCGGAGGGGAGGCCATCGGCCTCACCGGCCTCAAGTTGGGCGTGGCCCTGTTCGGCAACTTCGTGCTCGGGGTGCTCATGACCATCGGCATCGGGCTGTACGGCCCATGCCTGCTGCTCGTGAGCGTCCTGGGCATGAATCCCGCCGCCGGTTTCCCCATCATGATGGGGAGCTGTGCCTTCCTCATGCCCTTCGCCAGCGACCGGTTCATCCGCCTCGGCAAGGTGGACCCGCGGGCCGTCATGGCCAACATCATCGGCGGTGTGCCGGCCGTGCTGGTGGCGGCCTACATTGTCAAGTCACTGCCGCTGACTGCGCTGCGCTGGCTGGTGGCCGTGGTGGTGGCGTACACCGCGGTCACGTTGATCATGTCGGCGCGGCGGAAGACAGAGGCCGAAGGGGCACACGCCTGAGCAGCACCGGCCACTCGGCACCCGAGACACGAAACTCCCCCGGACATCGCGCGATGCCGGGGGAGTTTCGTGTGTCGGATATCTGGTTCCGGAAGTCGGTCGGAGTTACTTCCCGTACCGCTTCGCCACTTCCGCCCAGTTCACCACGCTCCAGAACGCGCCAAGGTAGTCCGCGCGGCGATTCTGGTACTTGAGGTAGTAGGCGTGCTCCCACACGTCCACGCCCAGGATGGCGTGCTTGCCTTCCATGAGCGGATTGTCCTGGTTGGGCGTGCTCATGATTGACAGCGCGCCGTTGGTGGACACGAGCCACGCCCAGCCGGAACCGAAGCGGCCCATGCCGGCCGCCTGGAACTGCTCCTTGAACGTCGCAAACGAGCCGAAGGCTGCCGTGATCGCCTCGGCCAGCGCGCCCGTGGGCTCGCCGCCGGCGTTCGGCGCCATCAGCTGCCAGAAGAGCGAGTGATTCCAGTGACCGCCCCCGTTGTTGCGCACGGCGGTGCGCACGCTCTCCGGCACCTCGTTGATCTGGCGGCACAGGTCATCGAGCGACCACGAAGCAATCTCCGGCGCCTTCTCGATGGCCGCGTTGAGATTGGTGACGTACGCCTGATGATGCTTGCCATGATGGATGTTCATGGTCTGCGCATCGATGTGCGGCTCGAGCGCTTCGGGGGCGTACGGAAGCGGCGGCAGCGTATGGGCCATGCGTGGATCTCCGAGTGTTGGGGAACGAGGGAAACGTCAGGCCGAGGCGGCCTTGCTCTTGCGCTCTTTCAGCCAGGCGATGATGCCCGGCAGAATGGAAAGGAATACCACCAGCAGGATGATCTTCTCCACGTGCTTGGCCACGCCCGGCACCGTCTTCGCCAGCACGTAGCCGGTCAGCAGCATGCTCCAGATCCAGAGCAGTCCGCCCACGACATTGTAGGTCACGAACGACCGGTAGTGCATGCGTCCCACGCCGGCTACCACCGGGGCGAACGTCCGCACGATGGGCATGAAGCGCGCGATGATGATGGTCTTGCCACCGTGCTTCTCGTAGAACGCCTGCGCCTTCAGCAGATGATCCTTGTGGAAGAACAGGGAGTCCTCGCGCGTGAAGATGCGCGGGCCGGTGGCCTTCCCCACGCCGTAGCCCACGGTGTCCCCCACGATGGCGGCGATCGTCAGGATGACCCCCAGCAACCACACGTTGAGCCCGAAGTCGGGATTGGCCGCGAGCAGCCCGGCCGTCACCAGCAGGGAATCACCAGGCAGGAAGAAGCCCACCAGCAGGCCGGTCTCGGCGAAAATGATGAGGGTGAGGCCGACGTAGCCGGCCCACTTCACGAGACCTTCGAGGTCGCGAAGCTGGTCGAAGAGCTGGGTAAGGAAGTCCAATCGGGCAGTCCTGGGATCGGTGACGCGACGCCCCCACACGGGCAGGGGCCGCTGCACAAAGCTCGACGGGCTTGCCGTTGGGGTCAACCGCACGCGACCTTGAACGCGTGAACGCGTCACCCACCGGTTCCGCCGAAACGCCGCCGCTGCGGGTGTGTGTCGTTGCCCATACCCACTGGGACCGCGACTGGTACCACGTGGCCCCCCGCTTCCGGCAGCGTCTGGTTGCCCTCGTCGACGCCCTGCTCGCGGACTCGACCGGCCCGTTCCTCCTCGACGGGCAGGCCATCACGCTGCGGGACTACCTGCGCGTACGTCCGGAGGCCGAACCGGCCCTGCGCCACGCCCTCCGGACCCGTCGCCTCGAGGCCGGCCCGTGGTACGTGCTTGCCGACAATCTCATCCCGGGCGGGGAAGCGTTGGTGCGCAACCTCGAGGCTGGGGCGCGGGTGCTGCGCCAGCTGGAGGCCCTCCCGCCGCGGGTGGCCTACTGCCCCGACAGCTTCGGCCACCCGGCTGCCATGCCCATGGTTGCCGCTGAATTCGGGCTGCCGGTGGCGGTCGTCTGGCGCGGCGTGGGTGGCCGCACGCACCCCCGTACCGATCGGTTCCGTTGGCAGGCGCCCAACGGCAGCACCGTACTGGCGCACCATCTGCCCCCCGACGGCTACGAATTCGGTAGCGCCCTTCCGGTGGCGCACGAGGCGGCGACCCGGCGCTGGGCCGAGCTGGAGGCGCTCTGGCGGCAGCGTACGGAGGGCACGGTCGCGCTGTTGCTCAACGGCGCCGATCACCACGCGGCGCAGCCGGATCTGGCGGAGGCGATCACCGCGCTGCAGCAGGCGGCGGGTCCACGTGCCCACGTCGAACGCACGACACTCGAAGAGTGGGCCGCCCGCCTGTCGGCGGCCGCGGTGCCGCCGTCGCTGCCAATCGTTGTCGGTGAGCTGCGTGACTCGTACGGGTATACCTGGACGCTTGCCGGGACCACCGGCACGCGGGCCCATCAGAAACGGCGCAACGCGCGCCTCGAACGGGGGCTGCTGCGCGATGTGGAGCCTTGGCTCGCCTTGCTGCGGCTCCAACCGGAATCCGCCGCGCATGCACCTCGCGCCGCGGCGGTGCTGCCGGACCCGGCGGCGCGACTGACCATGGCCCAGCTTCCGGCGCTGCTGCACTGCGCGTGGGAGGAACTGCTGGCCACGCACCCGCACGACACGTTGTGTGGCTGTTCGGTGGATACGGTGGCGCGCAGCATGGAGCTGCAGCAGGACCTCGTGGCCGAGCAGGGGCAGGGGCTGCGCGAGGCCGCCCTGCAGCAGCTGCTGGGGTACGATCCCGTCGCGGCCCGGCAGCACGTGGCCGACTTCGACTGGCGACGCGTCGTGCTGCGCAATCGGGCGCCGCGCAGCAGGGGAGGCATCGCCGAGGTTACGCTGTTCGAAACGCTGGGCGACGAGCCGGTCGGGCCGGGAAGCGCCGGCGCCACCGTTGCCGAGGCGCCGGGCACAACCACGGGCGCCCTGTTCGCGCCGCCCGCGCCCGTACACCAGCGACTTGGCACGCACCGCACGCGCCTACGGCGCGAGTCGCCGCAGCACTATCCCGACAACGACCTCGTGCGCGCGCACCGCCTGCTGCTCTGGGTGCCGCCGGTACCGGCGCTCGGCATCGACGCCTGGGACGCCGCACGATGGACGGCCCCTCCGGTCGAACCGCCCTGTCGCGTGACACGGAAGCAGGTGAACGGATGTACCGTGCTGCACAACGGGCGACTGACACTGGAACTGGACGAGGCCACGCGCGCGGTCACCCTGCGCGTGGATGACCGGGCGCTGCCGCAGTTGCTGGCGCTCGAGCTGCAGCAGGATGCGGGCGACAGCTACACGGCCAGCCTTCGCGGTGCCGTGGAGCGGATGCGCTGCACCGGCGCCCGCGTGGTGGCCACGGGACCGCTGCGCGCCACGGTGCGGCTGCGCTGGAGCACGGCGTCCACGCGGCGCCGTCCCGGTCCCGACGCGCGCGTGGTGGTCGTGACCGATCTGGTGGTCGACGCCATGTCGCCGGTGGTGCAGTGCCACATTCGCGGTCGGTCGTGGCGCACCAACATGCGCCTGCAGCTGGTGTGGAACACCGACGTGACGGACGGGCGCGTGTGGGCCGACGCCGCCTTCGGCCCACTGCAGCGCGATCCCATCACGGCCCCCGCGCACACACGGGAAGCGGTGCCCGACACGATGCCGATGCATCGTTGGGCCATGCACGCCTCGCCGCTGTTCGGTGCCACCATGATTGCCGATGGATTGGCGGAAGCCGTCGTGCACGACCGTCGCCTGGCCCTCACGCTGGTGCGCGCCGTGGGAGAGCTGTCGCGCAACGACCTGCCGGAGCGTCCCGGGCACGCCGGATGGCCGTGTGCCATACCCGAGGCGCAGTGCCTGGGGCCGTTCTCGGCGCGCACGGCGCTGTTGCTGCACGGCCCCATGAGCGACGATGTCCTGGCCCGCGTACGCGATGCCTGCGATGACGTGTTGCTTCCCCTCACCGGCGAGAGTTGGCGCGACCTGCCGCGCGCCATCCGGTGCCACGGCCCGGAGGTCGCCGGTGAAGCCTTCGAGCTATCGGCCTTCACGCCCTCCACACAGGACGAACACGCCGCGGTACTTCGCGTGGTGAACAATACCCGGCGATCCGCATGGGGCACGCTGCGCTTCCCCGATGACGGGCCGTGGGAGGTGACCCCCTGTCGACTCGACGAAACGGGAGTCGGTCCGCCGTCGGTGGTGGCCGGCGCGTTCAGCTTCGAGGGAGCACCGCGGGCGGTGCTGACGTTTCGGGTGAAGCGGTCGCGTTAGGCCGCGCGTCCTCGCCGCGCCCCCCCAGCCGTTCCCCGAGCATCGTGGCGCACACCACCGTGGCAATGAGTGCAAGCCCCGGGCTGAGGGCGATCCATGGCGCCACGAGCAGCCACTCGCGTCCGCCGGCAATCATGTTCCCCCAGCTCGCCGTGGGCGGCTGCACGCCCAGCCCGAGAAACGAGAGGCCGCTTTCCAGCACAATGGCATTGCCCACCCCCAGTGTGGTTGCCACCAGGGCACTCCCCAGGGCATTGGGCAGGACATGGCGTCGCAGCACTCGCCATGACGGTACCCCGAGCGCCGTCGCGCCCTCGACATAGCCCAGCACTCGCACCCCCTGTACGTCGGCACGGACCAGCCGCATCACGGCCATCCAGCCGGTGAGGCCCAGTACCACCACCACCACGCGCAGCCCCGGCGACCACAACGCCGCGATCACCAGCAGCAGCACCAGGCGCGGGATCGCCAGCAGCGCGTCGCCAAGGGCGACGATGACGCGGTCCACCCACCCGCCGCGCCACCCGGCCACGGCGCCCAGTGCAACGCCCAGCAGCGCCGACAACGCCGAGCCAGCCACCCCCACGAAGAGCGACACCCGCGCCCCCGTCCAGATGCGCACGGCCATATCCCGGCCAAAGGCGTCGGTGCCCAGCAGGTGCCACACGCCGCGCCCGTCGCGCGCGAGGGGTGGCGTGAGCCGCGTCCCCAGCACATCGCCAATCTCACGAGCGTGCTCTCCGGCGATCATGGGTACGATGACCGCCGCCAGGCACATCAGTCCCAGCACGAGGCCGGGCCACCCGGCCCGGGCGGGCACGCACCGCCACCCCGTGCCGGTCATGTGCGCCGCCGCGGATCCAGCCACCAGAGCAGCACATCCGCCAGGAGATTCGCCGCCACCACGGCGGTGGCATACACCACCGTGAGTCCCAGCACCACCGGATAATCGCGGGCGCCAATGGCACCGAGCATGGCGCGCCCCAGGCCAGGCCAGGCAAACACCTGCTCCACGAACACCGACCCCGCAATCACGCCAGGGAGGGTGAGCCCGAACAGCACCACGAGCGGCGTAAGGGCGGTCCGCAGGATGTGACGCCACTCCACCCGCCGCCGGGAGAGCCCGCGGGCGTAGGCACTCACCACATGCGGTGCCCGGTGCGCGTCGCGAATGGTCTGCCGGGCATAGCGCGACACCCCCGCCATGCCGGGCAGCGACAGCACCAGCAAGGGCAACACCGCGTGTCGCAGCCGGTCACTCCAGGGCGCCACCGCGTCAGCGGCCGGCGACTGCATGCCGAAGGCCGGGAGCCGAAGCCACTCGGGAAGCCCAAGCACCGCCACGCCGCTCGTAAACAGCGCCACCAGCGCCAGCGCCAGCCAGAAACTCGGGGTGGCGAACAGCGTGACCGTGACCACCGAAATCCAGCCATCGACGCGTCGGCTTGCCCGCAGCGCCTGATACCCCCCCGCCAGCGTGCCCAGCACGAAGCTCACCAGCAGCGACACACCGCCGAGGAAGAGCGATACCGGCAGCGCCTCGGTAATGACGGCGCGCACCGGCATCGCGCGCGCCAGACTGGTGCCAAGATCCCCCCGCAGCAGTCCGCCTGTCCACCGCGCATATTGCACGGGCAGCGGTGCGTCGAGCCCCATGGCGGTGCGCAACTGCTGCGCCTCCGCCGCCGTGGCGGTTGGCGCGATCAGCAACGTCGCCGGATCACCCGGCGCCAGGTGCAACAGCGCGAAGGTGATGGTGGTGACGATCCAGAGCAGGACGGCCGCGTCGGTGACGCGCAGCAAGAGACGGCGCACGGCAGGATGATGCCTCCTGCATCGCGCACGTCAACCCGCCGTCCGTGGCCCGGACGCGCGGCGCGCGCGCGTACTGGCGCGCTTGCCGGTGCATTCGCGCTCGCTGGTACCGTCGCCTGTGCCCCGGCCGCGCGTGAGCCGGGAACCGTGGTCATTGCCTCCGGAACCGACCTCGAGTCGGCCAATCCGCTGGTCACGGTGCACACCATGGCCCGCCAGGTGCAGCGCCATATGCTCTTCGTCACGCTCGTGCGTCTCGATTCGCTGCTGCAGCCCATCCCCTACTTTGCCCGCCGCTGGGAGTGGGATGGCGCACGGCGCACGGTCACCTTTCGGCTCGACTCCACGCTCCGTTGGCACGACGGGCACCCCACCACGGCCGCTGACGTGGCATTCACGCTCAACCGCGCCGCCGACTCGACGCTCGGCTCGCCGCGCCGCGGTGATGTGCGCGTGGTGGAGCAGGTGCGCACCCCCGACCCGTTCACCCTCGAAGTCCGGTTCACATCACCGCAGGCGCAGCTGCCCGTGGTCTTTGGCGAACTGCCCATTGTGCCACGGCATCTGCTTGACACGGTGCCCACGGCGCGCTGGCGCGCCCACCCGTTCTCCACCGCCCCGGTGGGGAACGGGCCGTTTCGCTTCGAGTCGCGGCTCCCCGGCCGGCAGTGGCGCTTCGGGCGGAACGAGACCTTCCCCGCCGCCATGGGGGGGCCGCCGCAGCTTCGGCGTCTCGTGGTGGCGGTGGTGGACGAGGCGGCCACCAAGTTTGCGGGGCTCGTGAGCGGCGAACTCGATCTTGCCGGCGTGTCCCCCACCATGGCACGCCTCGTCCGCGAGGATCCGGCGCTGCGGCTCATGTCGCCACCGGTGCTCTTCTCCACGGTGCTGGCGTTCAACACCACCCGTGCGCCCTTCAACGATGCGCGCGTGCGTCGGGCCGTGGCCCTCGGCGTGCAGCGCGAACGGGTGGTCGACGCAGCCGTGGCGGGGTTCGCCACGCCAGCGTACAGTGCCGTGCCGCCCGGTCTTCCCGCTTCGTCGCCGTCGGCCCAGTCGGTCAACCATGCGCGGGACGCGAGGGCCGCCGATTCCCTGCTGGACGCTGCCGGTTGGACTCGGCCCTCGCCGGGGGCCACACGCCGTCGCCGGGGAGTGCCGCTCACCCTCACCCTGCTGACCGTGGGCAGCGGTGATATGGCCGTCGAGCAGCTGCTGCAGGCCGATCTCGCCACGCGCGGGGTGCAGCTCGAGGTGCGCGTAATGGAGTTGGCCAGCTTCCTCGCCACCGTGCGGCAGCCCGACAAGCAGTTCGATCTCGTGCTCACGGGCATTCCCGGCGATGTGGCACTGGGGCACCTCTCGGCGCTCTTCGATTCGCAGCAGCGTGGCGGGGCCCTCGATTACACCGGATTCCATCGCCCGGCGCTCGATCAGGCCCTTGCCCAGGCGCGCACGGCGAACGCGGCGGAGGCCCGCGCGGCGTGGCACGCGGTCGATACCCTGCTGCAGCGCGACATGCCCGTGGCCTGGCTGTACCACGCGCGCGGGGTGCAGGGATTGTCCGCCCGACTGGAGCATGTCGAGATGGACCTGCGGGGGGAGTTGGTATCGGTCAGCCGTTGGACCCGTCGTCCCAATAAGTGATGCTGCTGCCTTTCTCCGTACCCGACCGCCGGCGCGAGACCGCGCCCGGCACGTCATTGGGGGCGCTGGCCGATGCGTTGGCATCGGAACTCGACCCATGGCTCTCCGCGCCCCTCCCCATTCCGGAGGTCAAGGCGCGACTCACGCGGGCAGGGGGGCGCTGTCCCGTACACGGCTCCCCGCTCGAATTCGACCCGCGGCAGCCCCACCGCCATCGCTGCGAGCGCTGTGGCACCAGCTACACGGACGAGGCCCATCACGCGTGGTGGGCCATGGGGGCGCAACTCTTCACCGCCGAGCGTGCCGTACACGCCGCCGCCCTGTTCCTGCTGCGTGGACAACCGCCACACCGGGATCTCGCGGTTGGCACCCTGCGCGAACTCGCGCAGCGATACCGGCACTGGCCCAACCGCGACAACGTGCTGGGCCCCACGCGCCCCTTCTTCAGCACCTATCTCGAGTCCATCTGGCTGCTCAATCTGTGTCACGCCCTCGCGCTGCTCGAGGCGGCCGGGGTCCATGACCCGCACGATGCGGTGCGGGAGCTGCTCCTCGCCCCGAGCAGTGCGCTCATTGCGGGCTACCATGAAGGTCGTTCCAACCGTCAGGTGTGGAACGAAGTGGCGGTGCTGTCGGCGTGGACGCTGTTGGGTGACCGCGGGCGCGTGGCGGCGCGGCTCTCCCATCCCGGCTCGTTGGAAAGCCTCCTGCGCCATGGGCTGCTCGCCGATGGCACCTGGTACGAAGGGGAGAACTACCATCAGTTCGCTCATCGCGGGCTGTGGTACGGCGTGCAACTGCTGGCGGTGCTTGGGCGGCCGCTCGATCCGGTGCTCGATCAGCGCTATCACGAAGGCTTCTCCACCCCCTTCGCCGGCCTCCTTCCCGACGAAACGCTCCCCTCACGCCGCGATTCGCAGTACGCCGTTTCCGTGCGTCAGTGGCGGTGGGCCGAGTGGTGTGAACTGGGGCTCGCGCATCGGCACGACGAACGACTGGCGGCCGTCCTGCAGCGATTGTACGACGGACGCGCGCCGCGGCGCGAGACGGGGCGCGCCCAGTCCACCGCCGACGCCGAGCGCAATCGTCCCGCTGCCGCGCTGACGCGGGCCGACTGCAGCTGGCGCGCCCTGCTCATGGCCACGGCCATGCCCACGCCGAACGGGCACTGGACGCCGGGCTCCCTCGTGCAACCCGAACAGGGGCTCGCCGTGCTGCGGCGCGAGCGCGAACGAAAACCCCAAGGCGGACGTGAACCCGAACGGGACCGCGTGTACGTGGCGCTCGACGGCGGCGCCAGTGCCGGTGGACACGGACATCCCGATCGGCTGCATCTCACGCTGCAGTCGAATGCCGCGCGATGGCTCGATGATCCGGGCACGGGGAGTTATGTCGACCCCACCCTCCACTGGTACCGCAGCACGCTGGCGCATCACGCGCCGCTCGTGAATGGCGCGTCGCAGCAGGAGGGGCGCGTGACCCTGACCGCGTTCGAGAATCGCGGCGGGGCGGGCTGGGTGCAGAAGCGGGCGGAGGAGCTGGCGCCGGGAGTACAGGCGACCCGCACCATCGTGGTGTGTGATGGCTACCTCGTGGATCTGCTCGAGTGGACGGCCGCCGAACCGGTCACGCTCACGTTGCCTGTAGCATCGGGCGACGCCACGAACATCGCCGCCTGGCGCGCTGCCCAACGTGCGGGCGCGGGCGGGACCGAAGACGGCTACGACTTCCTGCGGCAGATCGAGGAAGCGGTGGCCGCGCCCGACGTGATTCACGTGGGACCGCATGCGTCAGGAGCCAGTGACACCATGTTGGCGCAGGACGGTATGTCGGCCGTGTACGCCACGACCGGCGAATCCCGCTGGTGGCGCGCGCTGGCACCAGGGGCACCCGGCCGTCCATCGCACCGGCGTCTGCTGGTCGATGTGCAGGGCCGAACCGGGCGCATCGTGGGCGTGTGGCACTGGGTGCCCGGCACGCAGGTGGCGCTCGCCCCCGACGGCCCGGCGTACGCCACGGTCACGACCCCCGATGGGACGGTCGCCACCCACGAAGCGGCCACGCACGGGTGGCACATTGGCCTCCTGGCGCGGCATGCCCGCAGCAGCATCGATCTCGAGCTCCTGCCGGTCATCGGTCACGCTGGTGATGCCACGCGTCCGCATGACGAACCGTCACCCCCTGCGGCGGCACCGCATGAGGCGCGTACTGTCCGTGCACCGCTCTGCGCGACAGCCGACGACGTTGTCACCCTTCACCCGCCGATCACGCTGGAGGAGGCGCACTATACGCCCACCGAGGAACCCTGGGGCGGTGATAACCGGCCCACGGCCGAGATCCGTGTGGGGGTGACCCGCGACCTGCTGGTCGTGCACCTGCAGGCCCACACGGGGCATCCGCCCGTCGTCCCCGACGGGGGCACGGCCACCCGTATGCCGGAAAACCTGCTCGACAACGAGCGCGCCGACGTGAACGCCGACGGCGTGCAGGTCTATGTGGGCATGGCCGGCGACCCGCCCGGCCGCTGGCGCGCCGCCGTGCTGGCCGTGCCGCTGCCCGGCGATGCGGGGGCCACCGTGCGGCTTACCTCGCTGGTACCCGGCGGGCCAGTGCCGCAGGTGCGGGCCAGTGCCCTGGCCACCGGCTGGGAGCTGGTCATGCAGTGGCCCCGCGCGCTGCTCCCCGCGCTCGAGAGCGGGACGGTCACCTTCGACGTGGTGGTGAACGAGCGGCCGCCGCATCGGGAGCGGCGCCGCGGACAGCTGGTGCTCAGCGGCGGCGGCGGATTCGGCTACCTGCGTGGCGACCGGCATGCACCGGCTCAGCCCCTGCGGCTGCAGCTGGGCTGAGCGTACGACGCGTGACCGCCGGGGCGCTATCTTCCGCTCATGGCTGAATCGATCCTCGACAATATCGCGGTCGTTCTGTACGAATCGCAGGATTCCATCAACATCGGCGGCGTCGTGCGCTCGATGAAGAACATGGGCGTGTCGGACCTGCGCCTCATCCGCCCCTGCGCGTACGATCCCAATCGCATCGAGCAGGTGGCGCACGACACGCGTGACATCGTGGAGCGCATCCGGCACTTCGACACCATCGATGGCGCCCTGGACGACTGCGTGTACGTGGTGGGCTTCTCCGGGCGGCGGCAGGCGGCACGCTGGGCACGGCACACGCCGCGCTCGGCTGCCGTGGATCTGCTCGAACACGCGCAGGTCGGCAAGGTGGCCATCATGCTTGGCCGCGAGGATCACGGACTTCCCAACGAAGCGCTCGATCGAGCGCACGCCATCTGCACCATTCCCACCACCGAGCACTTCTCCCTCAACGTGGCGCAGGCGTGCCTGTTGGGGCTGTACGAATTGCATCTGCTGGCGGGCGATGCCACCAAGAAACTGCCGGCGCCGCGCCACGCTGCCGGGGCACCAGACAAATCGCAACTCGAGCGCACCTTCGCCGACATGGAGGCCGCGCTCAACGCCATCGCCTACTTCAAGACGCGCAACGAGGAGCTCATCATGCGCGCCTTCCGCTCACTCGTCTTCCGCGCCAGCCCCGATGCGCGCGAGCTGCTCATGCTGCGCACGGCCAGCATCGAGGTGCTGCGCACGATCGAACGGGAAGTGCGCCTGTCAGTCACGGCCGCGCTGGTCGCCCAGGGCGTGCCCAACGCGGAGGCGTTGGAGGCGGGCAGGGCAGCCGGTGCCGCCGCCATTGCCGCGCGTGGTGCGGCCGCACTGGCCGCCGCGCCCGCCGACGCATGAACACCCCCGCGCGCACCGTACCGTCGCCCGACGACCCGTGGCGCGCGCGGGCCGCGGCGGTCATTCCCGGGGGCAGTTCCACGGGAAGCAAGCGCCCCGATGCGCTGTACGGCGCCTTCGCCGCCGATGCCGTCGTGCCGTCGCACTACGAACGCGCGGCCGGCTGTCGCGTGTGGACAACCGACGGGCGCGAATTCGTGGACTGTGGCATGGCGTTGGGCGCCGTGGGCATTGGCTACGCCGATCCCGCCGTCACCGCCGCTGTCCAGGCGGCCGCGCTCGCCGGCCCGGTGTCGTCGCTGCCGCACCGCCTGGAAGTGGAAGTGGCCGAAGCGCTGGTGCAAGTCATCCCGTCCGCCCAGCGCGTGCGCTTCCTGCGCACCGGCGCCGAGGCCACGAATGCCGCCGTTCGGCTGGCCCGCACGCTGACCGCGCGCGAACGCATCGTTGCGTGCGGCTACTTCGGTTGGCTCGATTGGAACAGCGATGCCGCCGGTGTACCCGCAGCCGCGCGTGAGCTCGTCAGCTGGGTCCCCTTCGGCGACAGCACGGCGCTGGCCGCGGCCGTGCGAGGGGGGGACGCGCCCGCCGCCATCGTACTCGAGCCGCTCGTGCATGACATCGCCCCTCGCGAATGGCTTGCCACGGCGCGGGAGCTGGCCAACGCGGTGGGCGCCCTGCTCATCTTCGACGAAGTGAAGACCGCGTTCCGGGTGCGTACCGGGGGCGTGCAGGCGCTGCATGGCATCACCCCCGATCTCACCGTCATTGGCAAGGCCTTCGCCAACGGCTACCCGCTGTCGGCTGTGGTGGGGCGCGCCGACGCCATGGATGCCGCGCAGCGCACGTGGATTTCGTCCACCGCGGCGGCGGAAGCCACCGGGCTCGCTGCGGCGCGCGCCGTGCTCACCTGGCACGCGCAGCACGATGTCTGCGCGCGCATGGACGCGGCGGGGGGGACGCTGCGCGACATCATCGGTGCGGCGCTGCATGCCGAGCCGTGGACCGGCGTGCGCGCCGAGGGGCCGAATGTCATGTGGCGACTCGTGTCTGCCGAGCCGGCACCGCTCGACGCCCTCGTGGCGGCAGCCGCCCGGCATGGCGTGCTGCTCAAGCGTGGCGCCTACCAGTTCGGCGCCGTGGCGCACGACGAGCGCGCGCTCGACGCCGTGCGCCGCGCCATGCCCGCCCTGCTCGAGTCGCTCCACACGACCACCAGAAGCTCGTAGGACCCGTCGATCATCCCCACGCCTCCGACCATGTCTGCCACGCTGCCACTCGGCGGGTCCGACCCGCTCATCGATCCGCACGCGCACTTTCACACGCCGTGGACCAACCGCGCCGACTGGGCCCGCTACAACGCGTCGCGGCTCGACATGGGGGAGCGCATCGGCGTCCGGTGCCACGTGGCGTCCATCCTCGGCTCGTGGGGACACACGTCGCCCACGTATTTCTCGTCGCCCGACGATCAGACGCGTGCCAACGACTTCATGTTCGACCTGGCGGAGCGGGAGGCGCCGCGCGTCAGGGCGTTCGTGGCGGTCAACCCCAACTTCACGGCGCATGCGTTGGCCGAGATCGCGCGCGGCATGGCGCGCGGCGCGGTGGGCATCAAGCTCGCCGCGGGGCGTCGCACCACCGACTTCGCGCGGCTCGACGACATCGCCGCGGCGGCCGCGCAGCACGGCGTGCCGGTGCTGCAGCACATCTGGCAGCATCGGCGCCGCGAATGGCCCAATCAGGAAGCGAGCGACGGCGTGGAACTCGCGCAGCTCGCCGCACGACACCCGCGTACCATCTTCCTGCTGGCGCACATCGGTGGCGGCGGTGATTGGGCCCACACCAATCCGGCCGTCCTCGAACTCCCCAACATCGTCATGGATCTGTCGGGGAGTGGCATCGACCGTGGCATGATCGACGAGGCGTTGCGGTGGGTGGGCGCGCAGCGGCTGCTGTGGGCGTGCGACCTGACCCTGTGCACCGGGCTCACCAAGCTGCGGGCGCTGGCGCACACCGGGGCATCGGCCGAGGAGATCGCCGACATGCGGTGGCGCAACGCGGTGCGCATCTTCCCGCCGGGCACCTTCGACGCCGCCCTCGCACGCCCGCTGGCCGTGACGGCACCGGAGGCCGCATGACCGCCCCGCAGGAGCCGACTCCGGGGCGCATCGACGTCACGGCGTGGATCGGCGCGTATCCGTTCCGCGATCTGCCGCACCCCGATCCCGAGGTGCTGGTGCGGGTGCTCGACCGGGAGGGGTTCAGCGGGGCGTGGGTGGGGCACCTGCCGGGCGCGTTCCACCGGGACCCGGTGCCCAGCAATCGCGCATTGTACGCGGCGCTGGCGCCGTACCGGGCGCTGCTGCACCCGGCGCCCATCGTGCGCCCCGACTGGCCCCGTTGGGAGGAGATGCTGCGCGCCGCCGTGAATGAAGGCGCGCCGGCGGTGCGGGCCTATCCCATGCAGTGGGGGTTCGGGCCCGGCCATCCGGCCATGACAGAGCTGGCGCTGGCGTGCGGCGAGGCCGGGGTGGCCCTGCACCTCACGGTACGGTTCGAGGACCTCCGGCAGCGCCATCACCTCGACGGCGCCGGTGATCTCTCGGCGGCCCACGTCCGGCCGATTGCGCGGGCCGCCGGGTCCCGGGCGCATCTCGTGGTGGCTGGTGCCAGCCGGGAGCTGATCGAGGAGGTGCACTGGGGGCTCACGCCGGAGGAGCAGGCGCGCGTGTGGTACGACTGGCACTGGATCTGGGGGCCTCCGGAGGAGCATTTCGCCCATCTCGTGCGCACGATCGGTGCGGCGCGGCTGGCCTGGAGCTCCTGGTGGCCGCTGCGACTCAGCCAGCAATCGCAGGCCCTGGTGGAACTGCTGCCGGCCGACGTGGCGGTACTCCCGGTGCCCAATGGCGAGGGCGGTCCCTTTGCCCACGGTGGGGGCATTGGCGGGTCACCCACACATTGAATGGTTGCCTGCAAACACATTGAGAATTTCACGGGAACCGATTGCGGTCTCGACCGTTATCCTCCGGGCGAGCAGGTGATCGGCAGGCAGCAACAAGTAGTACTGCAAGGGCGCGCGTGAAGGCGCGTCGCGCACTTGCGTACAAATACGGCCCCGGTCATACTTCGCGCTTGCAAAAAATTTGGTGACACCGACTTACACGGTTGACGACGGTTCATTCCTTCCGGACCGAACCGTTAGGACCGCGTAGTCCTCGGATGGCATGACCGGACGTGCGCCCTGCACCGCGGCAGGGGGACGATCCGTGTCGTGCGTGTCGTGTGTCGACCATCACCAACGCCTAACGGCATTCTCTACCGGCACACGAGATGACGGTCAAGAAGAAGTGGACGGTGATCCCCGGGTTCCTTGCGCTCGCCGCGGCAGCTACGCTGCTCTCGGCGTACAGCGGCGCGTCGTCGTCGCAGGGCAAGATCGTCGAGCAGCCCGTCAAGTTCGTCCATGCACCGCACGTGCAGAAGGCGGGCATGAACTGCCTGTATTGCCATAGCGCCGCCAACAAGGCGCCTGATCCGGGGAACGCGTCGGTTGCGACCTGCATGGGCTGCCACACGTTGGTGAAGCCCCAGTCGGCCGAGATCAAGAAGATCGCGGCGTACTACCAGAAGGGGCAGCCGATCCCGTGGAACCGTGTGCACAAGGTGCCGGACTACGTCCAGTTCCCGCACATGCGCCACGTGAATGCCGGTGTCACCTGTCAGACCTGCCACGGGCAGATCCAGAATCAGGGGGCGCAGGGGCCGGACACCAATTACGTGCCCGTGCAGCAGGTGAACTCGCTCAACATGGGCTGGTGCATCAATTGCCACGTGCAGGGCTACAAGCCTGCCGAGGGTGCGCGACTGGCTGGCCAGAAGGTCACGCCGGAGCTGGAAGCGATGCCCGCGAAGAAGGCGCGCTACGATTGCGCCGTCTGCCACTACTGATCATCGACCCTCGACCACGATGAGCACAGAAGCGGGGACCGGCGTCAAGCGCCGCGAGTTCCTCAAGATCCTGGGCGCCACGAGCGCCACGACGGCGGTGGTGGGCTGCTCCTCCGAGAAGGTGGGCAAGCTCATTCCGTACGTCGCCTCGCCGGACAACACCGTGCCGGGCGTGTCGCAGTACTATGCGACGACGTGCCGTGAGTGTGCGGCTGCGTGCGGTGTCCTGGCCGAAGTTCGCGACGGCCGTCCCATCAAGCTCGAGGGCAACCCCGAGCATCCCATGAACCGGGGCGCCATCTGCGCCACCGGTCTGTCGGCGGTGCAGGGGCTGTACAACCCCGATCGCTACCGGTCGCCCATGGTGCGCGAGGGCAACGCCCTCAAGCCCACCACGTGGGACAAGGCCTTCGAGCTGCTCGCCCAGAAGCTGGGGGAGGTCAAGTCGAAGGGGCAGGCGGGCAACGTCGTGTTCATCAACCAGCACGAGTCGGGCACCTTCCCGGGTTTCCTCGATCAGTGGCTGTCGGCGAACGGCATGCCGGCGCACCTGAGCGTGGACAGCACCGCACCGGTGGCCACCATCGCCGCCAATCAGAAGGCGTACGGCGCGGCATGGCCGCAGCTCGACTTCAGCGCGGCCAAGCTGGTGGTCTCCTTTGGCGCCGACTTCCTCGATGGGTGGGGACACAGTGTGCCGCAGCAGCTCGACTGGGCCGATGCGCGCGCCAAGCTCACCGACGCGCCGCGCCTCGTGTACGTGGGCGCCCGCCGGTCGCTGACCGGCCTCAACGCCGACCAGTGGATTCCGGCCAAGCCCGGCAGCGAAATGGCGCTCTGCGCTGCGCTCACGGGGGCGGGCACCGCGCAGGCCGCGTCGGAAGCGTCCGGCGTGTCGGTCGCGACCATCGAAGCGCTGGCCAAGGCCATCGCCGATGCCGGCAACGGGGTCATGGCCATCTGTGGCGTCACGGGGAGCGACGCGGTCGAGTGCGCCACCATGGTGGCCGACATCAACAAGAAGGCGGGCGCGGTCGGTACGACCATCAAGCCGGCCAGTGCGCATGCCGGCTACGCGGGGCTCGCCTCGTATGCCGATCTGGCGGCGGCGGTGCGCAACATGGACGCCGGCACGGTGCCACTGGCCTTCGTGCGCGGCGCCAACCCGGCGCACACCATGCCCAAGTCGGCGGGCTTTGCGGCGGCCTTTGCCAAGGTCGGCTTCAAGGTCTCCTTCTCGGCCATGCCCGACGAAACGGCGCAGCTCGCCGACCTCATCCTCCCCGACAACCACTGGCTCGAGAGCTGGGGCGATGCGGCGGGAGCGAATGGGCAGCTCGGCCTGCAGCAGCCCACGCTCGAGCCGGTGTTCGACACGCGCAGCACCGCTGACGTGCTCATCGAACTGGCCAAGAAGGATCAGGCGCTCGCCGCGCGCTACAACGTGGCCGACTACCGTGCCTGGTACATCAGCAAGTTCCCGGGTGGCGGGTCGGCGTTCACATCCGCGCTCACCAAGGCGCAGGTGAGCAGCGGCCCGCTCGTGCCCACGACCGGTCGCACGCTGTCGGCCACCGCCATGCCGGCGGCGGCGGGCAATGGGGACTTCTTCGTGCACGTGTTCCCGTCGCCCACGCTGGGTGATGGCGCCGGTGCGAACAAGCCGTGGCTGCAGGAGCTCCCCGATCCCGTCTCCAAGATTGCCTGGCAGTCGTGGGTCGAAGTGCATCCGTCCACGGCCAAGAAGCTCGGCATCAAGGAAGGCACGCACCTCACCATCGAAACGTCCGCCGGCAAGGTCACGGCCCCGGCGTACATCTACATGGGCGTGCGCCCCGACACCGTGGCCATTGCGCTCGGGCAGGGACACACCGCCTACGGTCGCTTCGCGCAGAACATCGGCGTGAACGCCTACGACCTCATTCCGGCCGGCTGGGATGCCGCCGGCGGCCTCGCCCTCGGCAACATCAAGGGCAAGGTCACCGTGAACACCGACAACTCGCCGCTCGTCACCACCGAGGGCTCCGCGCGCCAGCATGGCCGCGGCATCGGGCAGGCGCTGCCGGTCGGGGTGCTGCTCGGCACGGAACAGGAGGTCGAGAAGCACCACCACGAGATCCCTGGTCTGCCGTCGCACGACTTCAAGACGGGACTCAAGGCACCGGTGGCCGCCGATGCGCAGGGTGAGTTCGCCAATCCCGAGGCGGGTGCCAAGGGCATGTACGACCCGCAGCACTCGAGCAAGATGGAGAAGCGCCGCTGGGCGATGACCATCGACCTCGCCCGCTGCACGGGGTGCTCGGCGTGCGTCACGGCCTGCTACAGCGAGAACAACATCCCCACGGTCGGCGCGCCCTATCAGGGCCGCGCGCTCAGCCCCACCAACTGGGACGAGCGTCCGGGCGCCAACATCATCAAGGGGCGCGAGATGGCGTGGATCCGCCTCGAGCGCTACTACGAAGGTAACGACAACACGGAGAACGAGTTCTCTCCGGATTTCGACACGCGCTTCGTGCCCATGATGTGCCAGCACTGCGGCAACGCGCCGTGCGAGCCGGTGTGCCCCGTGTACGCCACGTATCACTCGCCGGACGGCCTCAACGTGCAGGTGTACAACCGCTGCGTCGGCACGCGCTACTGCAGCAACAACTGCCCGTACAAGGTCCGCTACTTCAACTGGTTCGGCTACGGCGAGCCGGAGCGTCGCCAGTACGCCTGGCCGGAGCCCATGCACTGGTCGCTCAACCCCGACGTCACCGTGCGTGGCAAGGGGGTCATGGAGAAGTGCACGTTCTGCGTGCAGCGTATCCGTGAGGCCGAGCACCGCGCCAAGGCGGAAGGGCGCGAGGTGAATGGCGATGAATTCACCACGGCCTGCGCGCAGGCCTGCCCGTCGCGCGCCATCATCTTCGGTGACGCGGCCGACGAGAACTGGACCGTTTCGAAGCTCGCCTACGACCGTCGTGCCTACCACGTGTTCGAGGAACTGAACACGTACACCGCCGTGGTCTATCTCAAGAAGGTCAACTATCCGGCGCCGGCCGCACCGGCGAAGGCCTGAGGAGCGCGATAATGGCATCCGTCGCACATCCGGTGCGAGAGGGCATTCGTGGGCCGAACATTGCTTCGGCCGACGTCCAGCTCCCCGCAGTCCGTGATTACGAACAGGTCGATCGCGATATCATCGCGACACTGGGGTTCACCAAGAAGTGGTTCATCGGCCTGGCGCTCGCCGTCCTGGCCATGCTCTGCGGCGCCTCCGCGTGGATCTACCAGATCTACTGGGGGCTTGGGCAGGCCGGCTACGAACCGCCGGTGATGTGGGGCAACTACATCATCACGTTCGTTTTCTGGGTCGGTATCGGTCACGCCGGGACGCTCATCTCGGCCATCCTGTATCTCTTCCGCGCCGGCTTCCGCACCTCGATCTATCGCGCCGCCGAAGCGATGACGGTGTTCGCGGTCATGACGGCCGGGCTCTTCCCGATCATTCACATCGGGCGCCCGTGGAAGTTCTTCTGGCTCATTCCGTATCCGAACTGGCGCCTGCTGTTCCCGAACTTCAAGTCGCCGCTCGTGTGGGACGTCTTCGCCATCTCGACGTACCTCACCATCTCGACCACGTTCCTCTTCATCGGCTTGATCCCCGACTTCGCGGTGCTCCGCGACAAGGAGACCAACCCGACGCGCAAGCGGATCTACAGCATCCTCTCGCTCGGCTGGCGCAACAGCGACCGGGAGTGGCGCCACTTCGCGAAGGCGTATCTGTTCCTCGCCGCCTTCTCGACGCCGCTCGTGCTCTCGGTGCACTCGGTCGTTAGCTTCGACTTCGCCATGGCGCTCACGCCGGGCTGGCACGCGTCCATCTTCCCGCCGTACTTCGTCGCCGGTGCCATCTTCTCCGGCTTCGCCATGGTGTGGACGATCGCCATCCCCATGCGCAAGTGGTTCAAGCTCGAACACTACATCACGCTCAACCACCTCGACGCGACCGCCAAGGTCGTGCTCTTCACCTCCATGGTGGTCGGGTGCGCGTACCTCATCGAGTTCTTCATCGCCTGGTACAGCAGCGTGCGTCCGGAGCAGGAGTTCTTCTGGAACCGTGTCTTCGGGCAGTGGTGGTGGGCCGCGTGGATCATGCTCCTGTGCAACATGGCGCTGCCCATGTCGCTCTGGTCGCAGAAACTCCGTCGCAACCCGGCCTGGCTGTTCATCCTGTCGCTGTTCATCAACCTCGGCATGTGGTTTGAGCGCTTCGTCATCGTGGTGCCGTCGCTCTCCCACGAATTCGAGCCCTGGCAGTGGGGTGGCTACACCCCCAGCTGGATCGACATGGCCTTCCTTGTCGGCTCGTTCGGCTGGTTCTTCATGTGGTTCCTGCTCTTCGTGAAGCAGATGCCCGTGATGGCCATCATGGAACTCAAGGAAATCGTGACGCCGCGCTTCAAGAACGCGCATGGCCACGGAGGGCATCACTGATGCAGGGCGTGCTTGGGGTATTCCATCACCTCGATACGACCGTCACGGCGATCGAGGAGCTCAAGAAGAAGAAGCTGGGCGATGTCACCGTGTACTCGCCCACCATCCGCCATGAGCTGGATGATGCCATCGCCGGGCCGAACAGCGTGGTGCGTCGCTTCACGCTCATCGGCGGTCTCCTCGGCGTGAGCTTCGGCTACTGGATCGCGATCTGGTCGAGCAACTACTGGCCGCTCATCACGGGTGGCAAGGCCATCGCCTCGTGGATCCCGTACACCATCATCGGCTTCGAAGTCATGGTGCTCGTGGGCGCCCTGTCCACCGTCGCCGGCATGTTCATCAACTCGCGTGTCCCTCGCCTGACCACCACGGTCGGCTACGATGACCGCTTCTCCTCCGGCCACTTCGGTGTCTTCATCGCGTGTGACGCGGCGAAGGCGACGCAGGCCGAAGAGCTCCTGCGTCATGCCGGGGCCGAGGAGGTGCGCCGTGAAGCCTGAGCCTTCCAACCAGATGCCGTCAGTCGTGTCGCGGGCGCTTCGCGCCTCCGTGGCCATCGTGCTCCCCGTGTCGTTCGGGGCCTGCTCATGGTTCACCGACTTCAAGAACCAGCCGCGCATCGAGCCGTGGGAGCCCTTCTCCCAGAATGAGGCCGACTCGCTCACGCCGCCGCGCGGGCAGCCGCAGTACTCGGTGCCGGTGCAGGGCACGCGGGTCGCCGCCTGGCAGATCGGCTACCAGCCGCTGCAGCAGGTGATCGACAGCTTCACGCCCATTCCGAACCCGACGCCGGTGTCCGAAGCGTCGCTCGAGAACGGCAAGAAGAACTACCAGATCAACTGCGCCGTGTGTCACGGGGCGGCCGGCGACGGGAACGGCGGGCTGAAGAAGGTGAATCCCGCCTACGGGTGGAGCCCGAGCTTGCTCACCGAGTCGGCCCGGGGACGCTCCGACGGCTACATCTACGGCATGCTGCGCAACGGGCGCGGCATCATGCCCAACTACAACCGCATCGAAGAAAACGACCGCTGGGACGTCGTGAACTACGTGCGCGCCTTGCAGAAGGGCGGAGCGGATACCACGCTCCACGGCTACCCGGGACAGAACGGCACCACCGTGCCGGGGCCGTCGCTCACGGCGCCCACCCGCCCGGCTCCGTTCGCCAAGCCCACGCAGCAGCCCACCGTGGGGTCGCCGAACATCAACTCGGCCACCTTCAAGGGCAACAACGAGAACGACACCATGCGCAAGCTGCACCTCGGCCCGCCGTCGGCCGCTGGTGAGGGCAAGGAGAAGCACGAGTGAGCCAGCACTATCACTACCCGTCGCGCGAGGAATTCGCGCGACGCCTCTCCGCCAAGTCGGTTCCGGGCGGCCTCAAGACGGCAGCGCTCATCGCCGCACTGGTCGGCATCGGCGTCTTCGTCATGGGGCTCTTCACCAACCCCGACCGCGCGTGGCAGGCGCTCCAGTACAACTGGACGTATTTCGCCACCATCTCCACCGCCGGCGTCGCGTTCGCCGCCGTGCAGCGCATCGTCACCGCGCGGTGGTCGCGCCCCATCGTGCGGTTCGCCGAGGGCTTCTATGCCTTCGTGCCCATCGCCTTCGTCATCCTCATCGCCATCCTGTTCTTCAGCGGCGACCACATCTTCACGTTCCGTGGCCGTGAGGCGGCCCCAACGGAAGAGAAGGCCGCATACCTGAACAACAGCTGGTTCCTCATCCGCGGCCTCTTCTTCTTCGGCGCCATCACGGTGCTGCAGGGCCTGTTCGTCTGGAACTCGGTCAAGATGGATGTGGCCGTGCTCCCCGAATACGGCGCCAAGTGGGCGGCGGGGCTCCGCGCGAAGATGCGCGCTGGCTGGAGCGGCGACGAGCGCCGGGAGCTGCACACGCAGCACTCGCTCATGGGCAAGCTGGGCGTGGCGGTGCCCATGGCGTTCGTGATCGGCTGGTGCTTCATGGCGTGGGACTACTCCATGACCATCTCGCTGCACTTCCAGCAGACCATGTACGCGTGGATCGTGTTCATGACCGGCTGGGTCAACATGGTGATGCTGTTGTCGCTCCTCACCATGTGGTGGCGCAATCATCTGGACATGAAGGACATTGCCACCATGGACCACCTGTGGGACCTGGGTAAGCTCTGCTTCGCCTTCACGGCGTTCGTGGGCTACATCAGCTTCTCGCAGTACCTGGTCATCTGGTACGGCAACATGCCGGAAGAAACCCACTTCTATCGCCTGCGGCTCTCCGGCGTGTGGAAGCCGGTCACCCAGCTCATCCCCATCTTCGGCTTCGTGCTGCCGTTCTTCGGGCTCATCTCGAAGGCCGCCAAGATGTATCTGCCCACGTTCGTGCTCTTCGCCGTGTGCAGCCTCATCGGCGTGTATCTGCACCGCTACATCGAGATCTACCCGAGCATCTACGGTGAGGCCACCAGCCTGCCGTTCGGCCTCCAGGAGATCGGCACGACCGTCGGCTTCCTCGGCCTCTGGGCATTCAGCTACTTCAGCTTCATGGATGCCTTCCCCGTCATGCGCGTGTTCATGATGACCACGCCGTTCAAGGACGAGGTGCAGGTGCCGGTGGATGCGAAGACCATGGAGCCGCTGCCCGCGCACGAGTAAGGGGCGTTGGCAAGGGACACGAGAGCGGGCGGCATTCCCACGGAATGCCGCCCGCTTTCGCCTGTCGGGCATGGTCAGGTCGCGGTGTTCGCCTCCAGCGCGGCCACCCGCTGCAGCACGGGCACGACGCTGTCGGGATTGAGGGAAATGGAATCGATGCCCGCGCGCACCAGAAACTCGGCGAACTCCGGGTAGTCGCTTGGCGCCTGCCCGCAGATGCCCACCTTGCACCCTACCGCATGAGCATCCGCTATGAGCCGCTCTATGGAGCGCAATACGGCCGGGTTGCGCTCGTCAAAAAGTGACGCCAGCAGGGCATTGTCGCGGTCCACGCCCAGGGTGAGTTGCGTGAGGTCGTTGCTGCCAATGGAAAAGCCGTCGAAGCGTGCGCCAAACTCCCGCGCCAGCAGCACATTGCTGGGGATCTCCGCCATCACGTACACCTCGAGCCCAGCCTCGCCCCGCACGAGCCCGTGCCGCTGCATCTCCGCCAGGACCTTGTCGGCTTCTTCCAGCGTACGGCAGAAAGGAATCATGACGACCACGTTGCGCAGTCCCATCGTTTCGCGCACGCGCCGGATGGCGCGGCACTCCAGGCCGAAGCCTTCGCGGTAGCGATCGTCGTAGTAGCGGGAGGCACCACGAAACCCGATCATGGGGTTCTCCTCGTGTGGCTCGAACGCGCGACCACCAAGCAGTCCGGCATACTCGTTCGTCTTGAAGTCGCTGAAGCGCACGATCACTTGCTCCGGCCACTGCGACGCGGCGATCTGCCCAATGCCCGCCGCCATGCGGTCCACGAAGAACGCGGCCGGCGAGTCGTGCCCCTGCGTGAGTGCCAGGAGCTGCGCCCGCTCGTCGTTGGAGAGCTGTTCCGGGTGGAGCAGCGCCATGGGATGCGCCTTGGCCATGTGCTCGATCACGAACTCGATGCGCGCCAGACCAATGCCGCGCACCGGCAGGCGCCACCAGCGCATCGCCATGGCCGGATCGGCCACGTTCAGCATGATGGCCGTACGCGTCCGGGGCATGGCCTCCAGGTCAAGCGTGTCCTCCCGGTACGCCAGCGCGCCCTCGTACACCGTCCCCGTTTGCCCTTCCGCACAGCTCACCGTGACCGTGCGGTCGTTCAGCACGGCCGTTGCGCCGGTCGCCCCCACGATGGCCGCGATGCCCAACTCCCGGCTCACAATGGCGGCGTGACTGGTGCGACCGCCACTGTCGGTCACGATGGCGGAGGCGCGCTTCATGACCGGCACCCAGTCGGGGTCCGTCTGCCTGGCCACGAGCACCGCCCCATCCTCGAAGCGGTGGGCTTCGTGCATCCCGCTCAGCACGATCGCGCGCCCACTGGCAATGCGGCTGCCCACGGCAACGCCAGTCACCAGCACCGGTCCGGTCCCTTCGAGCGTGAACGTACTGACGTTGGAGGTCTGCTCACGGGAGCGTACCGTCTCCGGGCGGGCCTGCACGATGTACAGCGCGCCGTCGAGACCGTCCTTGGCCCACTCCACATCCATCGGGCAGCCGTAGTGCGCCTCAATGCGGGTGCACCAGCGGGCGATCTGCAGCACCTCCTGGTCGGACAGGCAGCGCGTGGTACGCTCGGCCGCCGTGGTGTCCACGTTGACCGGTGTCCCGTCGGTCGCCAACACCATCTTCAGCTGTTTCAGCCCCGTGGTGGCATCGAGAATGGGGGAGAGCGCCGGATCATCCAGCAGCGGCTTGAAGACACGCCATTCATCGGGATTCACCACGCCCTTCACCACGTTCTCCCCAAGTCCCCAGGCACCCGTGAGGATGACCAGGGAGCGGAACCCCGATTCCGTATCAAGGGTGAACGCCACCCCCGATGCGCCCACATCGCTGCGGACCATCTGCTGCACGCCCACCGACAGGGCCAGTCCATCGGGCGCAATGCCATGGTGCGCGCGATAGGCAATCGCACGGTCGGTGTAGAGCGAGGCGAAGCATCGCGGAATGGTTGCCAGGAGTGATGCCTCCCCCACCACGTTCAGAAAAGATTCCTGCTGCCCGGCAAAGCTGGCGTCGGGCAGGTCTTCCGCCGTGGCCGAGCTGCGCACGGCGACCGGCGGGGCAGGGTGGCCTGCGCGTGTGGCGAGCTGCGCATAGCGCGCCCGCACCTCGGTGACGATCGCGTCGGGGAGCGGCGCCGCCAGCATGGCACCGCGAATGGCGGCTCCGACCTCACTGAGCGGGGCGCCATCGCGCAGGCGTTGCATTTCGTGCGCAATACCTGCGGCAAGACCGTTGTGCTGGATGAACAGCCGGTAGGCCGCCGTCGTGAGCGCGAACCCGTCGGGTACCGCAATGCCGAGCGACATGAGGTGTCGTCGCATTTCACCCAGCGAGGCGTTCTTGCCACCCACCGCGGCCACGTCGGCGCGCGAGAAGTCGTCGAACCAGCCGGCGAGCGAGGGGGTCACGCGGCCATCCATCCACCGTCGGCAGTCACTACGGCGCCGTTGATGAAGCGCGCGGCATCGCTTGCCAGAAAGAGCGCCAGTTCGGCAATGTCGCTCGACTCGAGCCACGCCGGGATGAGCGTGGCGAACTGTCCGGCACGCGCGGCGCCCACCGGGTCGAGCCGGTCGGCGGGCATGCTTTCGGCAATGTTCGTCTTCGTGGCCCCCGGGCAGATCACGTTGCACCGGATGCCGCGCTGGGCGTACATCCATGCCGTGCTGCGCGTGAGGCCAAGCAGGGCGTGCTTGGAGGTGGTGTAGGCGGCCCCGGCCGCTCCGCCACTCAGCGACGCGATGCTGGCCACGTTGATGATCACGCCGCGTCCCTGGGTCAGCATGGCCGGCACGGCCAGCCGGCTGGTGTACATGGGCCCGTCCACGTTCACCCGCATCACCCGGCGCCAGACGTCGTCGGTAAGTTCGCCCACGCCAGCCATGTAGTCCATGATGCCGGCGTTGTTCACCAGTACAGCCACGCGGCCGTGACGGTCGAGCGCGGCGCGCACGAGGGCCTCCGCATCAGGGCGCTCCCCGATATCGCCCACGACGGTGTGGACAGGGCGCCCGACCGCTTCGAGGACGGCCGCCAGATCGCTGAGACGGGCGGCGTGCACATCGCCCGCCACCACCAGCGCGCCTTCGCGCGCGAACAGTTCTGCCGTGGCGCGCCCTATTCCTGAGGCTGCACCGGTGATGATCGTGACCTTGCCGTCGAGTCGCATGCACGCTCCTGAGGATGATGGACCCGTTGAGGGTGTACCGGCGCGGCCCGCGGCGCCGTCGGGGAGTCCCTCACCCCGCAGGGTGGCGCCCCCTGTACTCGGGCGTCGGGCGCCGATACAATACAGATCTGTTCCGGGGCGTTAGCTCAGCTGGGAGAGCACCTGCTTTGCAAGCAGGGGGTCATCGGTTCGATCCCGATACGCTCCACTTCACACCTCTAACGCGCCGCGATCTCCGGATCGCGGCGCGTTCGTCGTTTGAAGATGCCCACGCTCGCAGACGGTCAGAGTTCCTGCACACTCAGGTGCACCCAGCGCGCCATGCGCTCCCGCTCCGCCTGCGCCACTGGCAGGCGCCACACACGCTCAACGAGGATGGTGCTCGACAGGAACTCCTCGACGAGCAGCGTCAGAACGAATGCGCGGTCCTTGTCGCG
>NZ_JAJTHI010000037.1 GCF_021298855.1 Gemmatimonas sp. | reverse complement strand
GGCGAGCGAAGCGAACCAGCCGCCATCCTTGATTCAGCCCCGTCCGCAGCAGCGATCGTTATGCCGCGCCGCGCCGCCGCGGCCGATGTAGCGCGTCAACGACCGCTGCGGGATTGTGAGCGGCGACTTGCAGGAGAGCCAGCGCTGGACCATCCGGTACGCGCCGACCTTGCTCCCAGTTCCGCAGCGTGGCGACGCTGACACCGATCATCAGCGCGAACTCGGCCTGCGACTGCCCCAGCTCTGCACGAACGGCCTTCACATCCGTGGGCTTGAATTGGCGCGAGCGTGACGGCTTACGCTCACCACGGCGGATGGCCCCTGCCTGTCGGACACTCTCCAACAGTTCGTTGAACGCGTCGACCTTCACTTGAACTCCTCGCGCACCACTCGAGCGAGGGCGCGCAGCTGCGTAGCGGTGAGATCCCCTTGGTCGTTCTTCGCGTACAGATAGAGCATGTAGCACACGCCGTCGTCGGCCGCCCAGTAGTAGATCGTCCGAACACCGCCGCGCTTGCCGCGCCCTTCGGCGCCCCATCGCAGCTTGCGCAGGCCACCGCCCCCTGGGATGAGCGCGCCCTGCTCGGGCCGCAGGTACAGGGCCGTCTGGAGCGCGCGGTACTGCTCGTCATCGAGGTGCCGCCGCAGCGCGGCCGTGAAGATCGGCGTCTCGAGGAAGCGCAGGGAGAACTATACGCCATTGGCGCACTGCGCGCCAGAGTGAGCACCGCCCGGTCGGTCGGCATAACGCTGATTAGGCTGCAGGCGATCACTGCAGACCACGGATTATGCAGCGCATTTCCGCAGTCTAATCCCGCGCACCGACCGTCGACGCCAATGGGATATCACCCAATGCACCAACGACTTGCCCCATTGGCCAAGGCATCGGCGCCACCGCGTTAGACTGCAGATAATGCAGTCTAACGTTCAGTCGCGCCGAGAGACCCGCAAGTGGCACGCACCGCCACGCCGAGTCATCGAATGGCACGGCGGGACAACACGCATGCGCGTATCGAACGAGCGGCGCCCCACTCCCCGAGTGAAGGCGCCGCTCTTCTGTATTCCTGCGCGCGACTATACCGCCATCAGCCCCACGCGGGCCGCACCGTTCCTGCCGCCGCCAGCGACGCCCGCCCCCGGTTCCCTTGCCCCGCCGCCCCACGCGCGCCATGCTATCCGCCACCCGTCCCCGGAGAAACCTCATGGAGCCGACCGGTCCGTCACCGCGGAAGCCGCTTCCGCGACGCTGGCGTCGTTCCCTCGCGTTCTCGTGTGCCGCCGCCCTCATGCTCACCGCGGCGCGAACGGGCACGCCGGCCGCACGCTCCGAACGCGGCACGCACTCGGCGCCACGCCGCGCCGCCGACTCGGCGCGCATCAGCTTCACCCGCGACGTCGCCCCCGTCCTGCAGAAGAACTGCCAGGTGTGCCACTCGCCGGGCGGGATCGGGCCCATGCCCCTCCTCACCTACGAACACGCCCGCCGCCACGGCCCGCTCATCAAGCAGGTCGTGCAGGCGCGCGAGATGCCGCCCTATCAGTACGACACCCACATCGGCATCCAGAAACTCCAGCACGACTGGCGCCTCTCCGATCGCGACATCGCCACCATTCTGCGGTGGGTCGACGACGGCATGCCGGAAGGCGACCCGGCCGATATGCCCCCCGCACCCAAACTGCCGGAACCGGGGCAGTACCAGCTTGCCGCACAGTACGGCCCGCCCGACCTGGTCATCAAGGCAGCCAAGTACACCGTGCCGGCCGTGGGCCAGGACCGCTGGTGGCGCCCCGCCGTGCCCAGCGGCCTCACCACCGACCGCTGCATCAAGGCCATCGAAACCAAGCCCACGGTCGCCGGACGCAGCGTCACGCACCACGCCAACTCCACGTTCGTGCCGGGCAACGTGACCACGGAACCTGACGCCGTGGGCGGAGGCGGCCCCGGCAGCGTACGGCTTTCCGAATACGCACTCGGCAAGATCGGCGAGATCGTGCCGGCCGATGCCTGCCGCATTGCGCCCGCGGGCTCCAACGTGCTGTTCGACATTCATTACTTCCCCAACGGCAAGCAGGTCATCGACGACCAGCTCGAGGTGGGGATCTGGTTCCACGGCCCCGAGGTCACCCCGCAAACGCGGCATCGGCAAACGCTCGGCCTCTACGCGCTGCAAAGCGGCTCGGGGGACTTCGAAATCGAACCGCACGGCACGCTCGTCACGCAGGGCATGCACCGGTTCAACACGCCGGTGCGCATTGACTCGTGGCAGCCGCACGGGCACTTGCGCCTGGTCGCCAAGCGGCTCGAGGTACTGTATCCCGACGGCCGGCGCGAAACGCTCAGCATGGTGTCCAACTGGAACCCGGGGTGGCACCACAGCCACGTGTACGCCGAAGACGCGGCGCCACTGCTGCCGGCGGGCTCGGTGATCATCAACACGGCGTGGTACGACAACACCGACAAGAACCTCGCCAATCCGGATCCCGATCAGTGGGTGGGCATTGGTGATCGCACCACCGACGAGATGAGCCACGCCTGGATCGCGGTCACGCAGCTCGACGAGGCGGCGTATCAGCGGCTGCTCGCGCAGCGGGCCAGGAAGTGAAGCGCGCGCTGGTCGCGGTCGCCTGTTGCGTGACCGTGCCGCTCGCAGCGGTACCGCTCCTGGCCGTCCCACTCCGGGCGCAACCGCAGCCCGGCGCGCGCTACCCGCTGGGGCCCAGCGCGCCGGCCGGCGCCGGCGTGGCGCCGTACTTCGACGGGTGGTACGCCAATCCCGATGGCAGCGTCACGCTCTCGTACGGGTTCATGAATCGCAACGCGAGCGGCGCGGTGGATATCCCCATCGGTCCGGACAATCGCCTCGAGCCGGCGCAGTTCAATGGGATGCAAGCCACGCACTTCCCGGTCGTACGCTACGGCGCGTTTGGCGGCCGGCGCGAACGTGGCGTGTTTGCCATTCGGGTGCCCAAGGGGCACAAGGGCGACGTGGTGTGGACGCTGCGGCATAACGGCGTGACCTACTCCGTGCCCGGCCGCGCCACGAGCGACTACTACAAGCTGTCGTACACGCCGCAGGCCGCGGGGTCGCTGATGCCGGTGGTGCGCTTCGCCGCCAACGGCCCCGCTTCCGCCGGCCGCGAAGGCGTGACCACCGGGCCGCTCACGGTCGCCGTGGGCACCACCCTCAACATTCGCGTGTGGATGCAGGATCGCGGCGAACGGAAGCCCATCCCGGTGAACATGCTCTGGTTCAAGCACCAGGGCCCCGGCGACGTGTCCTTCGAGCCACGCTCGGCCACCACCGCGCCCGGCGGCGGCGAGGCAACGACATCGGTGCGTTTCAGTGCGCCGGGCGAGTACATGCTGCGGGTGCGCGTGGACAACTTCGGCATCACCGACAGCGCGCCGGGACAGCAGTGCTGCTGGACGAACGGCTACGTACGCGTGAAGGTCACCGGCTAGTTAGTCGCTCCCCTGCGGCGGCACGCCGGGCATGCTGAGGTGCATCGATGGCCCGTGCAGCGACTCGCAGTAGGGGAGCAACGTGGTGCTGCCCACCACCATGCCGGGCACGCGAATGGGAAGCTGCGTGCCCTTGTGGCCGCGTTGACCGGGGCGCGTGGACTCCTCGATCATCGCGAGCGATTCGCGCACCCAGTGATCGCGCAGCGTCATCAGCTGGGCGCGCTGCGGCGTGGTGAGCAGCCCCAGCGCGTCGCGCCGTGCCCGCAGCAGCGCCGTGAGCCACGACGATTCCGCGGCGGCCAGGGCGTTCATTGCGTCGGGCAGCGCCAACGGCTTGGTGGGTGCCGCACCCGATTCGCGCGGCAGCGACACCGAGTCGGCGAGCAGCGCGGACAGGCGGTCGCGCCCCGCTGTGGTGCGCTCCACATACACCACTTGCGCCTCGCACACCGCGCGCCGCAGTCGCTGCAGCCCGGTCACCTGCGCCTCGCCGAGCGCGAGATAGCCGGCGTGATACAGAATGAGATGCGGACCGCCGAGCACCAGCTCGAGGCGCGCGTCGGGGGAGGTGGCCGGTGCGCTGCCGGCATGCTCATGGACTTGCGCGGCCAGCGTGGCGGGCGAGGCCATCGGCGCCACGAGCAGCGCCACGAAGAGCAACACGATCACCATGTGGCAGAATCTGCATTCCCTAGCGGATACGGCAACGGCACGGCACGTTCTCGCGACAGCTGAATCACCTTCTCCCCGATGGAGCCTCTCATGGCACGGCTTTTTCCCCTCGCCCTGCTGGCGCTCTCCGCCGCGGCGAGTGCGAGCGCAACGGCGACCGCCAGTGCGCAGCGCGGCGCCGGCGCCGAGTGGCCGGTCTACGGGGGCGACCCGGGGCACACCCGGTACTCGTCGCTCGACCAGATCACCGCGTCGAATGCGGCGACGCTCGAAGTGGCGTGGCGATGGAGCGCCCGCAACCAGGGGCCCAACCCGGCCGCCGCCAGCCAGACCACGCCCATCTTCGTGAAGGGGCGGCTGTATGCCACCGCCGGCATGCACCGCAATGTGGTGGCCATTGATCCGGCCACCGGCGAAACCCTCTGGATGTACCGCTTCGACGAGCGTGACCGGCTCGCCAAGGCGCCGCGCGTGAACTCGGGACGTGGCGTGTCGTACTGGTCCGATGGCAAGGGCGACGACCGCATTTACGTGGTCACCCCCGGTTACCATCTCATTGCCCTCGACGCAGACAACGGCCGGCCGATCGCCGGCTTCGGGCGCAACGGCGTGGTGGACCTGCAGCAGAATCTCCGCGTGCGGGCGGGCGTGTCGGTGGACGGCTCGATCGGCGCGAGTTCGCCGGCGGCGGTGATTGGCAATGTGCTGGTGGTGGGCGCGGCGCTGCACGTGGGCATGCAGCCGCCGTCGAAGGTGAACACGCCGGGCGACATTCGCGGCTTCGATGTGCGCACCGGGCGGCTGCTCTGGTCGTTCCACACCGTCCCGGAGCCCGGCGAATTCGGCAACGACAGCTGGCTCGAGAAGTCGTGGGCCTACACCGGCAACGCCGCCGCGTGGGCGCAGATCTCGTGGGATGCGCAGCTGGGCTACGTGTATCTCCCCACCGAAGCGGCGACCGGCGACTACTACGGGGGCCACCGGCCGGGCAACAACCTCTTCTCCACGAGCATCGTGGCGCTCGACGCCAGGACGGGCAAGCGCGTGTGGCACTTCCAGACCATCCACCACGACATCTGGGACTGGGACAACACCACCGCGCCCATCCTCGCCGACCTCACGATAGACGGCCGGCCGCGTCGCATCCTGGCCCAGCTCACCAAGCAGGGCTTCGTCTTCGTGCTCGACCGCGTGACCGGCACCCCCATCTGGCCCATCGAGGAACGGGCCGTGCCCAAGGGAGATGTACCTGGCGAGTGGTACAGTCCCACGCAGCCGTTCCCCACCAAGCCCGCGCCCTTCGAGCGGCAGGGCTTTGGCGAGGACGACCTGCTCGACTTCACGCCGGAAATCCGCGCCCGCGCGCGGGAGATCGCGCGCCAGTACCGGTGGGGGCCGCTCTACACCCCGCCCTCATTGGCGGGCGCCGCCGACGGGACGCGCGGCACGCTCTCGCTGCCCGCGTCGACGGGGGGCGCCAACTGGGAAGGCGGCGCGCTCGACCCCGAGACGGGCTATCTGTACGTGCCGTCGGTCACGGCGCCGTCGTTCCTGGCCCTGCTGCCCGGTGGCAAGGTCTCGGACATGAACTACATCGCCGGCGGTCGTGGCGGTCAGCTCGCGCCCGGCGTGCCGTTCGTGAAGCCGCCCTGGGGGCGCATCACCGCGATCGACCTCACGACGGGCGCCCACGCGTGGATGGTGCCCAACGGCGACACGCCGGCGTATGTCGCCGAGCGACTCAAGCTGCCGCCGGCCAGCATTCCCAATACCGGCCGCGCGTCGCGCGCCGGCCTGCTGGTCACGCGCACGCTGCTCTTCGCCGGCGAAGGCACGAACGGCAGCAGCAACCTCTGGGTGCTCGACAAGCGCACGGGTGCGCGCGTTGCGCGACTCGATATTCCGAGCGGCACGCAGACGGGCATTCCCATGACGTACATGCACGACGGGCGGCAGTACGTGGTGTTCGCGACGACCGCAGGCGGGCAGGCGTCGGAGATCGTGGCGTACGCGTTGCCGCGGTAGCAGAGACCACCGCGCGCCCCGCGAAGTCCGTCACTGTCCGGGCACGCGTAACCTTCCGGCTTGCGACTCGCACCACGCAGACCGATATTGCCCGCTCTTTCCTCCCGCGATTGCCGCAATGCCGTGTCACCGTGCCCGGGAGCCCTCCCTCTTCTGACGGCGTTTTCCCATGCCCGCAAAGCGTAGTCCGACCGTACGTCGGACGCTCACGCTGTTCCGGATGCCGCGCGCGGCCCACATCGCCCTCATTCCCGTCGCGCTTCTGTTTGCCGCAGCGCTGCTCGCGCCGGCCCGGGCAACCGCCCAGCCCACGAAAACGCACACCGGTCGGTTGGTGTCGCTCGTGACCGATCCCCGGGAGGAGCGCGACTCGAGCGTCACCGCGCACTTCCTGCTGCAGGACGACGGGTCGAGTGTGCGCGTGGACATGAGTGCCATGGTCGCCTCGGTCTTCACGGACGAACGAAAGTACCAGGGGCGACGACTGCGCCTGGAGGGCGTCGACACGCGCGTGCCGTCCGCCGCCGGACCCGGACTCGAAACGGCCGTGCGCGTCAACCGGCTGGACCTGCTCGACGGGACCGCCGCGTCGCTGACGGTCCCGGTGGTGTCGGCCACGCAGAATATCGCCGTTCTGCTCTGTCGCTTCTCCGATCGATCTACCGTACCCGGCAGCGTCGCCGACGTCGAACGGTCGGTCGGCGCGGTCTTTCCGGGCGCGGAAGCGTACTGGAACGAGGTGTCGAACGGCACCATCCGGCTGGCCGGGACGCGGGTGTTCGGCTGGTACACACTGGCGCGATCGTTCGACTTCTACTACGGGGCCGACTGGGCCACGCGCTTCAGCAACGAGTTCGCGCGCGACCTGGCGCTGCGCGACGAGTGCGCCGGAGTCGCCGACGCCGACGTGTTCTTTCCCGGCTTCGCCGGGATCTCGATGCATTTCAATCGGGGCATCTCCAGTTCGTATGCGTACCTGAGTCCGATCACCATGACGCGCGACGGGACGACGCGCGGCTATCGGACCTCCTACATGATGGATTGGTCCACCCGTCAGGCGGGCACGTGGGCGCATGAGTTCGGCCATACCTTCGGCCTTCGACACAGCGGTGCCAACGGACTGGCGTACGTGTCGCCGTACGACGTCATGAGCCGGTCACGGACGCGCACGCTTTCCGACGGGTGGTCTTTCGGCACGCACACCATTGCGTTTCACAAGGACGTCCTCGGGTTCGTGCCGAGCGCGCGCAAATGGGTGCCGGGCTCGCCCGGCGGTGCCACGTTTACCCTCGAGCGCTCGGCGCTGCCATCGGCCAACGGGTTCCTGATGGCCCAGATTCCCAGTGCGCGGCCAGGCATCTTCTATGTGCTCGAGGCGCGCCGCCGCGCGGGCTTCTTCGAAGACGCCATTCCCCGCGAGGGCGTCGTCATTCATCAGGTCAATCCGACCGTCAGCGCGGGCGGAAGCGCGCCCGGCCCGGCGCAGCTGCAGTTTCCCGCCGGAACGACCGATCCCGAACTCGCCGCCTTCGCGCCAGGCACGACCTTTCGACCGGCCGGCGAGTCGTTCACGGTCACCATCAATGCGGCAACCAGCACCGGCTATCAGGTCTCGTTCAATGGACCGGGCACCGTCACCACCTCGGCGGTGTCGGTGAGTATCGCCAACACGACGTCACCCGGATCCACGGGGGTGGGTACGGTGACGGCCGTGGGCACGCCGCTCAACTGCACCGTGTCCGAAGGGGCGCCCGGCGGCACGTGCGCGGCCACCTTGCCCAACTCGAACCCGTTGACACTCGTCGCCACCCCGGCGCCCGGGACCACATTCGTGCAATGGACAGGCGCCTGCTCGGGACGCGCCACCAGCTGCTCGCTGAACATGCAGCAGTCGCGCAGCGTTGGCGCCATCTTCGCGCGCCTGGTGCCCTCCGGCACCACCATCACCAATGGGAGCGGCACGACCGGCTCGCGCTTCGTCCTCGCCGTGCAGGTCCCGGCAGGGGCGAGCCGTCTCGAGGTATCGCTGTCCAATGGTATCGGTGACCCCGACATCCTGGTCGTCCGCGAGCAGATGCCAAGCGAAGCGCTGGTCGGGACCCCCGGCAGCTGCGTGTCAGTGAACGCCAGCACCTCCGAGTTGTGCAGCATCACGAACCCGGCCAGTGGCACGTGGTTCATCGGCATTTTCGGTACCTCGTCGTACAGCGGCGTCACGTTGCGCGCCACTGTCGTCGGCGGCGCGAGTACGTTCGTGCAGCCGCTCAGCATCCAGGGGTGGGCTGATCTCCCCAGCAATGTCGGTGGCACGATCACGGCCAGCAGCGGCGGCATCAACTGCGCGGTGCAGAATCTGGCGGCGAACGGCGCCTGTTCCGCCGCCATCACGGCCGGCGCCTCCGTGTCGCTGACCGCCACCGCCAACGCAGGTTCAGCGTTCGGCGGCTGGCTGAACGACAGCTGCGCGGGGACCGGTGCCTGCACCGTGACGGTGCGCGAGCCCACGATCGTGGTGCCGATCTTTTCGCGCAGTGTCCCCATCGCGACACCGCTCACGGCGCTGGCCGGTGGCGAGGATACCTATGCCTATTTCGCCTTCACCGTCCCGGTCGGCCTCAGTCGGCTCGTGGTGCGGTCCACCGGCGGTTCCGGTGATGCGGATCTGTTCGTCGGTCGTGGCACGGCACCGCGAGACTGGGGCGACACCACGTCGGTGTGCATGTCGATCGGCGACACGAATGACGAAAGCTGCATCATCGACAATCCCATCCCCGGCACCTACCACCTGCTCGTGGCCGGGTTCAGCACGTACGCGGGGATGAACATCGCCTTCCTGACCGAGAGCGCGACACCCGGTGGGACGCCAACCGCCAGCTTCTCGCCGGATTCGCTGGCGCTGCTGGCCGGTGGACGCGGATCGCTCGACCTTCGCGTCGACCTGACGGCGCTCGGGAATACGGTCCGCCTCGGGGCGTATGCCGCCACCATCCAATTCGATCCGGCCATCCTTGCCGTCGACTCGGTGCGCGCGGTGCCGACCGGATTCAATACGCCGGTGGTCAGCACTCCCCAGGCGGGCCAGATTCGCCTCGCTGCCGTCAACGTGACTGGTGCGACCGGGGTTGTTCCGCTCGCACGGTTCTTCGTCCGGTTGCTGGGAACTACCCCGCAACGGGCGCTGCTCTTCCCCACGTTCACGGAACTCGTATCGACAACGCTCGCGAATCTGGCGCCGGCGCTCGTGACCCGACCGGGCGGGATCGTGCCAGGCACGCCGCCCGTGCTGCGCGGGGATGTCAATGAAGATGGCCGCGTGTCTGCACTCGACGCGCAGGCCGTACTGGCCAGCCTCGTGGGGCTCGCCATTCCGTCCGCCTTCAAGCCGATGCCCAACGGGGACGCCAATTGCAGCGGCTCCCTGCAGGCCCTCGATGCCCAGCTCATCCTGAGCTTCGCGGTCGGCCTTCCAACCGCTCCCGCCTGCGTGGGGACTCGCCAGTGATCCGGTCCATCCGTTCACCGCGGCGCCGCGTGGCGTGCCGCCTTGCCCTCTCGGCGCTTCCCATGCTGGTGGCGTGCGGGGGCGGCGGCGGCACCGCCGCCCCTGCCGCACCGCCTGGACCGCCGCCGCCGCCGGTGCCAACCAGCATTCAGCGGATCAGCGCGGATCCCGCACCGGTGGCCGCCGGTGCCGTGCTCGGTGATTCCATGCGCGTGCGCGTGGTGGATGCCAACGGACGGGGGGTGGCGGGGGTCGCGGTGGTCTTCGCCATCTCGGGCGGCGGTGGCTCCGTGTCGCCGGCGATCGCCAACAGCACATCCGATGGATCGGCAGCCACGCGCTGGGTCAGTGGACCAACCGCGGCCATCAACACGCTCGTGGTGTCGTCGGGGTCGCTCACACCAGTCAGCTTCACGGCCACCACCACGGTGCCCATTGGACCGCCCGCCGTGGTCACCCTCACCTCGCCACGCTTCGTGTTCCTCGATTCCGGGGCCACGGCCGCCCTTACCGGTACGGCCCGCGATGCGAATGGCGTGACCGTGCCCAACGCCGCCATTCAGTTCGCCGCTCGAAATACGAGTGTGATCGGCACCAGCGGCAACGTGCTCACGGGGCTCCGGCGGGGACAGTCAATCGTGACCGCGTCCGTCGGCAGCGCCACACCGGACTCCGTGCTCGCCGTCGTCGTGGGCGCCAACGGCATCACTCTGCAGACCGATCTGACCCGCTTCGACATTCGTCCCGACGAAACCTTCACCGTGCCCATCCTCGTCGATCTGCGGACGTCGACGGAACGCGTCGGGTCGGCGGCAATCACGGTCTCGTTCGATCCCGCACAGCTGACGTTCGTGAGCCGGTCGGCGGGTTCCGCGGGAGTGAATGTCACGGTCAGCGACGCGCAGGCTGCCACCGGGCGCATCGCGATCACGTTCGCCGATGCGACCGGGTTCGGTGGCCGGGTCGAACTGTTGCGGCTTACGTTCCGTGCCAGCACAGCCACCGGTCGCACGGGTTCGCTGGTGTTGACAGCGACCGAGTTGAACAGCGCCACCTTCACCGATCTGACCGGCCGCCTCACGGCCCTCACCTATCCCTTGGTCATTCGCTGATGCCCGGAACCCGTTGCTCCCGCGTGGCCATGGGTGGCCTGGCGGCGACGCTGCTCGCTACCACCGCATGCATCGATCACTCGCTGGCCGCAGCCGGGAATCTGGCCCCGCAGCCTCGCCAGTCAGTGCTGCTGCTCGAAGGCAGCGACCTGACACCGCAGGCGGGGACCACCGTCACGATCCGCGGGCGACTGCTCCGCGGCGCACAGGTCGCCCCCGTCGGTGCCTTCAGCGTGCGTCTGGCCTACGACACCGCCCTGCTCGCACTCGCCCCAACCGTGAATGCGGGCGTCGATGCCAATGGCTTTGGCCTGCGGACCGCCGTGGCCTCCGCAACGGTGCCCGCCCCCGTCGCACTGATGGCGACCGCCGATCAGGCCGGCACGGGCACCATGGCGCGCCGGCCGCTCACGCCCTCTCGCAAGTCCTTCCCCGCACGGGCCGCCGCCCGCCTCGGCCACGATACCCTGGCGCTCGCGGTCGTTCGCGCCCGCGCCGCACGGCAAGCAGCCCTCGCGACCGCGGTCACACCCGCCGCCGCCACGCCCGCCGCGGCGAGCGCCGGCGGCACCCCCGAGGGGGTGCTGGTGCCCGAGGGACTGCGCGCCGTACATCTGGTGCGCGCCGGGGAGGTTCGCGTAGCGAGTGTGGTGCCCGACGGACTCCAGGGCGAGCTGCTCTTCGAGGTGCCATTCGTCGTCAAGCGCCCCGGGGCGCTGGCCACGCTCACGCTCGTGCTCGTCGATCTGGTAAGTGTCGCGTTCGAGGATCAGCGGGCGCTGACGCGCGTCGAACGGGTGCCAGTGCGGCGGTCGACCCCGTGAGGCGGGCAGCATTCGCATGCGCCCTTCTGGGCGTGGTGGGATGTGTCTCGGGGCGCTCGACGCCGAAGCGCTGGTGTGACGCCCCCGCCCCGCTCGTGCCTGGCGAGGTATGGACGCAGGTGTACCAGACGGCCGTGGCAGACTCCGCCATCATCGCCGTCTGCGCCGCCGTGCGCGCGGACGTCGCGCCCATGGCGAGCTACCTGGGAGAGCTGCGCTACGACAGCGCCCAGGTGACGGTCCGCGCGGTGCTGCCGATCGCGGGCGGCACCCGCAAGGAGAATCCGCTCGAAGCCGGGCGCATCCGCTTCGCCGGCGTGCTCGCCGACAGCACGCGGGTCACCCCGCTGCTGCTCGCGGCGATCCGGGCCCGGCAACCGATCGGCATTACGCTGTCGCTGCAACTCCAGGAGCTCAACGCACCCGATGGCAGCGCGCTGTTGCCGCGCCTCCGCGTGAGCGGCTACCCCCCGGTCGCCTCTCCGGGAGGCGGGGCGCCGTAACGACGGGTTCCTCATGAGCAACTTCAACGACCGCCTGCGCGAGAGCCTTGGCCACGCCTTCACCATCGAGCGCGAGCTCGGAGGCGGGGGCATGTCCCGCGTCTTCCTCGCGCAGGAGACCGCCCTCAACCGTCGCGTGGTCGTGAAGGTCCTGGCCCCCGAGCTGGCCGAGGGGCTCTCGTCCGAGCGCTTCGCGCGCGAGATCGCGATGGCGGCCACGCTGCAGGACCCACACATCGTCCCGGTGCTCACCGCGGGCGGTGGGGACATGCTTCCGTGGTACACCATGCCCTTCATCGAGGGCGAGTCGCTGCGGGCGCGGCTCGCCGAGGGCGTTCTGCCCCGGGCGGACGCCCTGCGGATTCTGCGGGAGGTCGCCATGGCCCTCGAGTACGCACACGGTCGGGGCGTCATCCATCGCGACATCAAGCCCGAGAACATTCTGCTCGCGGGGCGCACCGCCGTCGTCACCGACTTCGGTATCGCGAAGGCCGTGAGCGCCGCCCGCACCGCCACTCGCGCTCCGGCCGATGGCCGCAGCGCCGCAGCGCTCACCCGCGCCGGGCAGTCGCTCGGCACCCCGGCGTACATGGCGCCCGAGCAGGCCGCCGGCGATCACGTCGATCATCGCGCCGACCTCTACGCGTGGGGAGTGCTGGCCTACGAACTACTCGCCGGTCGGCATCCCTTCGCCGATCGACAGACCGTGCAGCAGCTCATCGCGGCGCACCTCTCCGTGACGCCGCCTGCCCTCGAGACGCTCGCGTCCGGGGTACCGCCTGCCGTGTCCGCGCTCGTCATGCGCTGCCTCGCCAAGGAGCCCGAGCTGCGTCCCGCCTCCGCCAGTGACGTCATCGAGCAGCTCGATGCGGCCATGAGCGCGGGGGCCGTCGGGGCGATCACCGCGCCGTCGTCCGTGAGCACCACGACGGCTCGCCGGAGCACGCGCCTCGTCGTCGGCGCCGCCCTGGCGCTCGTGCTCGGGGCCGCCTCGTGGTACAGCGCCCGCTCCGCCGGCAACGGCGACGGGGCCCCGGCCGGACGGCTGGCCGTCCTCGCCTTCGAGAACCTCGGGGACTCCGCCGACGCGTACTTCGCCGACGGCATGACCGACGCCATTCGCGGCAAGCTGACCGCCGTGGGACGCGTCGAGGTCATCGCGCGCGCGAGTTCGCGGCTGTACGCCGGCTCGACGAAATCACCAAAGGAGATCGCCGGCGAGCTCGGCGCCCGCTATCTGCTCACCGGCACCGTACGCTTCGCGCCGGGCCCCAACGGCTCCAAGCGTGTGCAGGTGAGCCCCGCCCTGGTGGAGATCGGCGACGACGGGGCGGCGAAGAATCGGTGGGAACAGCCCTTCAACGCCGACGTCGCCGACGTCTTCACGGTCCAGGGCGAGATCGCCGCCAAAGTGGCCGATGCGATGCGGGTGGCCCTCGACCCCGCCGGCCGTACCCGGCTCGCGCGCGCCGTCACGCGCAATCCCGACGCCTACGATGCATACCTGCGCGCCGAAGCCGCGTGGGATGCCGGCGGCAGGACCGACTTCACGTCGCTGCAGCGCGCCCGGCCGCTGTACATCGCCGCGCTGGCGCTCGACAGCGGCATGGTGGAAGCGTGGGGCGCCCTGTCGCGCGTGAATGGCTTCCTCTACGCCAACACGCTTCCGGTCGATTCGCTGCGTGTCGGCGCCAAGGAGGCGGCGAAGCGCGCCCTGCAGCTCGATCCCCAGGGCGTGGACGGCCACCGCGCCATGGGCTCGTACTACCGCACCGTCGAGCCCGATCTCCTGAAGGCCCGCGAGTCGCTCGAGCAGGCCCGGCGCGCCGCGCCGCAGGACGTGAACGTCGCCAGCGATCTGTCGAACATCGCCTCTGATCTCGGGATCTTCGACGAAGCACTTGCCTTCTCGAATACCGCCCGGGCGCTCGATCCGCGCAACGCCCGTGTCCTGCAGACGCGCTCGCGCATCCTGCTGCGCGTGGCCCGGCTGGACGAGGCGCGCGAGGCGGCCGTGGCAGGGCTCGCGCTCTCGCCCACCAATCTCCAGCTGCACCAGCTGCGCGTGATGGTCGAGCTGGCGCGCGGCGATCTGGCGGCGGCGCGCATCGCCGTCTCGGCGGCATTCCGTGACGCCCCGCGCGACCGCGTACTCGCGCAGTTCGGCAACTACTGGGACATGGGCTGGGTGCTCACCGGCGACGACGAACGCGACTTGCTGGCGCTCACGCGCGAAGCCTTCGGCGGCGGGGCCTCGAGCTGGCTCACCGTGCACGCCACGCAGCGCGCGTGGCGCGGTGACAGCGCCGGGGCGCGCGCCGCGGCCGATTCCGCGTGGCCGCTGCGCGCCGCCGAGGTGGCGGCCGTACCGGGTGATGCGCAGCGGCAGGCGCTGCTCGGGCTCATGCTCGCACACGCCGGGCGCTCGGCCGAGGCGGTGAAGGCCGTGCAGGCCGCGATGACGCTCGTGAACGCCAACCCCCAGGCGCGCGCCTCGCTGATCAGCAGCTATACCGTGTACACCGCCGCGCGCGCTGCGCTCGCCGCGGGCGACCGCGCGCTGGCGTTCGCGCTGCTCAGGGACGCGAGGGAACGGCACTATCTGGCCAACCCCGCGTGGGTGCGCCTCGACCCGTCGTGGCGCTCGGCCCTGCAGGACCCCGGTTTCGAGCAGGCGCTGCGGGGTGATGCCGGCCTCGGAACAGACCCGACGCGAGGCGGCGGTGGGTGACCGGGTCGCGACGGGTCACTGGGCGCTCAGAAGCGCCACGAGCGAGCCACCCTCGGGAAAGCGAACATCATGCACCCGCCAGCCGCGTGGCGTCCTGGCCATCCGATAGGTCAGCGTGATGATCTCGCCATCCGGTGGGGGCTGGGACCGTGCGAAGGAGACCGCGATCTCCGTCGAGTCGGCCCCCCCGGCGATGGTCAGCCGCCTGGCGTCCGGATCATTCGAGTACCAGATCGGTGATCCGTCGAGCGTACAGATTGCCCTGGTGCGTTCCCGACACCGTCGATCCTGCTCCAGCAGATCGACCAGGGGGTCATCGAAGTACTTCGTGAGCACGTCCCGCGGCTCGTCCAGCAGTGTGGACCAACCGTGTGCATCCTCGAGGACGATTTCCCACGCGTAGTCGTGGTACAGCTGCGCGACCACCGCCGCGGGAGACGAGACCGCCTCACGGCTCGAGGCCCCCGGCGCACAGGCACCGGTCAGCAGGCACAGGAACAGGGCGGCGAAGGTCCGTCGCATGGCCTCTCTCGTTCTGGGGTGCCGAACCCCGGTGATTGTTGCGGGCGAACCGTGGGACGCGTCCCGGTACGATGGTGGTTGGTCCACGCGGCAACCGCAAGCTCTGTTGGGCGTGCGCCACCGCGGACGGGCCGGCGGCCATCACCAGGCCCGCGCACGATCAACAGCACGCCGCCGCCCACCACCCGGGGCTGGCGAGCTCAGCGTTTGTGCGGTAACCTCGACGACTCGTCGACGGACCCCGATTGAGATGCCTCTCCCGCCGATATGGGGAGCACGCGATGGGTCTGGTTCGCCCGATCGCCGCGTCGCCTGACCGGTGCCACGCGGTGCGCCGTGCTTGCCGCTCCGACCTGGTCGGCCTGGCATCGGCCATCCGTCCACTCCTCCTCCGCCTCATCCCGACAAGGTTGCCGTTTTCCATGTGCGCCAATTCCCGTTTCGCCCCGGCCTTCCGTCACGGCGTCCTCGTCCCCGGCATGCTGTCGCTGGTTGCTGTCATGGGGGCGTGCAAGCCCAAGACGGTGCTGCTCACCGTCACCCCGTCCACGACGAGAGTGTACGGCACCACGCCGCGAGGCGACTCGCTGCTGGGGAGAGGGCAAGCCACGGTGACGCTGAAAAAGGAGGGGACGCGCATCACGCTCAACGCCGACGGCTACCGCCCCGTCTCGCGCGTCCTCACGACGGCGGATGCACAGAGCGGCGAGCTGCGGCTCGCGCTGACCGCGTGGCGTTTCCAGATCAACGTGGACCCGTTCGATGCCGAAAGCCGCGTGGACGGGGTCGTGCAACCGAGCCGGTCGTTCGTGCTCGAGGTGGAACGGGACAAGGCGCGTACCCTCGAGATCACGAAGCCGGGCTTCCGCCGCATCGTGAAGCGCTACGAGAACCTCGACGGCACGCAGCCGCCGGCGATCGAGCGTTTCCAGCTCACCGACCGCGCCGTGCTGCTCACCGTGGCACCGGCAGGCACGACCATCGAGGTGGCCGGAAAGCCGATCGGTGAGAATGCCGCGGAAATCGCGATCCCCCCCGGGCAGTGCACTGCGGTGCGCGTGGTGCGCCCCGGCTACCTGCCCGTCGAGAAGCAGTACTGCGAAGGGGCGGCCTTTGCAGCGCTGCCGCTCACCGACAAGATCGAACTGCGGGATCGCATGGTGGCCCTCACCGCCGAACCGGCGACGGCGGACATCTTCGTGGGCGGTCGCAAGGTCAGCACGGGGCAGTTCAACGTGGCCATTCGTACCGGGACCTGCACCGAGGTGCGTCTCGAGGCGCCAGCCTTCTCGACGCAGCGCCGCGAGTACTGCAATCAGGACAACGCGCAGCCCATCCCGTTCGAGGATCTGGTCAAGCTGGGGCGTGACGAAGCGTGGGATCTGTCGATGGCCAGCGATCAGGCCAACGTGAACTTCACGATCGAGGTGGGCAACCAGCGCACGGCCGACGATGCGTGGAAGACGATCAGCCAGATCGTGACCAACAGCTTCGACGTGCTCGAGGTGACCGACAAGGAAACGGGCTACTTGCGCACGGGATGGAACGTGCGGCGCTTCAGTGACAAGGTCATTCGCACGCGTGTGATCGTGAAGCTGGCCGATGCCAACCCGCTCAAGTACACGATCAAGCTGGCGAGCGAGAAGTCCGATGACGGTCGGGCCACGGTCAAGGACGACGAACTGTTCCGCGAGTGGGACCGCGTGCTGCTGCAGTACAAGGACCTCATCAACGAAGTGCAGTCCCGCCTCCGCTGATTCCTTGGCACCAGACCGGTCGTCCGCGCGAGACAACCGGTCAGGCCGCCAGCTGGCCCTCAACGTCCACGTCGACGTCTTCGGGCGGGAGGACGTGGGCCACACGCTCGTGCGCGTCAAGGATGAAGTCGGGGGCATTCGGGGCCGCCTCGTCCCTCGGCGCGGTCGCCAGCTCGCGGCACACGGGGCGGCGGGGATCCCGCGCATTCGGGGAGACGCTCAGCAGCACCCGGCCGGATGCCGTGCGCAGCAGGGTACCGGCCGGGTAGAGCCCGACCGCGTTGACCAGCGCCCAGAGTGCGGCGCGGTCGAACTGCTCGCACTCCCGCCCGAGCAACAGGCGCAGCGCCTCATGGGCGGTCAGAGGACGCTCACGGTAGGTGCGGTGTGCGGTCAGGGCGTCGAAGACATCCGCCACCGCGACAATGCGCGAGAAGGTCCCCATCGCCCGGCCATCCCGTACCTGCGGGTACCCCGTCTGGTTCACATTCCTGTGGTGCTCGAAGGCCACCCGCATCGCACTCAGCATCAGCTCGGAGAGGCCCGGAGTACGGCTGATGATGCGCAGCCCCTCCATCGGGTGCCGGCGAATGACCGCCCACTCCTCCGCGTCCAGCGGGCCCGGCTTGCCCAGCACCTCCGTCGGCACCATGAGCTTGCCCGTGTCGTGCAGTAGCGCCGCCACGCCGATGCCGGCCAGCTCCGGGCGTGAAAGCCCGAGCAACTGTCCCATACGGATGGAGAGGATGCTCACGTTGACGCAGTGGGCATACGTGTACTCGTCGTGTCGTTTCAGCGCCGTGAGGCCGACAAGCGAGTCCGCGTTCCGGAGCAGCCGATCCACGATCGGCTGCACCACTCGGCGCGCCTGCTGCAGCGCCGGCTTGCCTGTGCGCCGCGTGCGCTGGTACAGGATGCGTGCTCCACGCACGGCACGGCTGAAGAGCATACGGGCCTGGCCCCGGTCGTGGTCCTCTGGCCCCTCGCCCTCGGTGGACGTCTGCGCGCGCACATCACGCGGCTGGATCGCGCAGATGTGGGAGGCCCCCGCGCTCGCGGTTTCCGCTTTCAGCACGGCTGTCGCGTTCTCGTGCCGCTCCCTGAGCAGAACCCGCAGAAACGACTCCAGCTCCGCCATTCCCAAGTGCGCCGAGAATCGCAGCCCGCCCATGCGACGCACTTCGAACTCGGCGAGCAGGGCGCGGAAGACCGGCACGGACGACGCATCCGGGCGCAGCCGTACGCCGTTGACGTAGAAGTACTCCCCCATGCCAAGCAGCGAGACCTCGTCGGCCTGCATGGCCTTGACCGCGTCGAGCAGTTCCTGCTGCTGCGCGAGCAGCGCCCGGTTGCTGGCGCCGTAGAGGCGCATGCCGCGGAGCAGGCCGTTCAGGCGGGAGATCAGGACGCCGCCGAGCGTGCAGATGGGCAGGTTGTCGCCCTCGGCGGTGTGCTCGTCGCCCCGCTTGTCCTCGCGCTCACGCATGTCCGGCGCCCCTGAGCACCAGCCGGCAGGCGTCGCGCGTGGCCGCGACGCGCGAGCGCGCGCCGCGTTCCAGCATCGCCAGCGCCGCCGGTGTGCCGATGCGCCTGATGCAGCGCGCGATCATCTGGCAGTGCGGTCCCGCCCCCATGCTGAACCACCGAGGGGCGTAGAGCTGCGACTCGAGGTGGGGAAGCGCCTCATCACCCGCGCAGCCGCCCAGCGCCATCGTCACGGCGCGCACCTCCTCGACTGGCCGGCGGCGGAAGTCGGGGTCGAGCACGATCGCGATCATCGCCGCGCTCACTTCCGGGTTGCGCGCCGAGCCCAGGCGATGGAGGACCGCGCGACGGATGGACGCCTCGGAGTCCTCGATCAGCGCCAGCAGCAGCGGGCGGACCGTTTCGATTTCGGTGTGCTCCAGCGCCGCGATCACCTCTTTCCGCACGCTCGGTTCCGGGTGGTGCACCAACGGGCGCAACAGCGCAGGGGGCGCCCCGCCCGCCGTAGCACCCAGGATGCAGACGGCGTTGCGTACCACGTGCCAGCGTTCGTCGGTCAGCCAGGGTGCCAGGAGCTCAGGATGGCCCTCGCAGAATTCGGTCAGCGCCCGCATCAGCGCCCGTCGGGTGCGCTCGTGGCTGGCGAGGGCAACGAGGCGCATGAGCCATCCAATGGCAACCGGCCCGAGTGTGCGCGCGAACTCCACGAACGCCGTGAGGTCGGCAACGGTCCCCTCGTCGAGGTCGCGCACGAGCGCACCGGTCACCAGCGAGTCGGGGTGCACCAGCCGGTCGATCAGCAGCGCCGCGTCCCAGCGGCCCTGGGTCAGCTCGGTCAGGCAGTCGATTGCCTCCCGGGCGTCCGGCCAGCCCGCCGCGGCGATCGCGTCATGCAGCGCCCGTTCCAGCAGGTCGATGAGGTCGACACGGTCGACCTCCAGCAGGGTGGAGCGCATGGCATCGCGCACCAGCCCGAACGCGGCCTGGACAGGGGTGCAGCCACGTTCCTGTTGCAGGGCCGATGCGAACTGGTCGAGGTCAGTGCGGCAGGTCGCTTCCAGCGCCAGATAGCGCACTTCGAGCTCGTGCGCGGGCTCGCCCGCAAGCCAGTCGTCGCTGCGCAAGCGGTCCAAGGACGTCGTCGCGTCCGGCTGCTCGACCTCGGACTTTGCCGAAGGCGAAGCGGTCACATCGGCGGAAGCAGCGGCCGCCGTGGCCGCGGCGCCGTCCCCCGTTCGCCCCTGGCGGCCTTGGCCATCCGTGGCCTTGCCATCTCCGCGAGAGCCCCCGCCGCTGCCGGGCCACGGCAACAGCTGACTGCTCGCCGGCACGGGCCCGCCCAGGAAGCGGTCGTCGTGCTCGTCGCCCAGATCCGCATCGGTCTCGGCGTCTACGTAGCTCATGTCGATGTGCGGCAGGTCCGCTGCCCAGAGCAGCGTAACCAGGTCTTCGCTGCCGGTGTCGGCGCGACTGGTCACGCGCAGGAGCACGTCCACGATCACATCCAGTTCCCAGGCCGCGGCATCCGGGTGGAACGTCAGCGTGCGGAGGCCGTCGCGGTAGAAGGGCATGACGAAGTTGCCTTCGCCGGGCAGCGAGACCATCACCGGTTGCCCGTCACAGTGAATCTGGCGCGCGGAGAACTCCAGCCGGAATGCCCCGTGGTCTGCGAGCAGAGCCACCATGGCGGTGCCCAGTTCTTCACGGAACTTGACGGCATTGCGGTTGCGCACGTCGTAGAGGCGGCATGTCCTCAGGACGCGCGAGAACTGCCCAAGCCAGCTGGCAATGTCGGCGATTCTGGCGTCCGGCGGTCCCGTCTCGGCAACGGCCGGCGCAGTCGTCCGGTCGAAGGCGCGTTCAATGGTCAACATGGTCGTGTGCGAGAGCCCGTCACCTATTGGACATCCTTACGAGTACTCGGCATCGCGGCCACAAAAGTTGAGGAGGAGCCCCATCGGTGCCGACCGGGATGACCTCCCGGTACCGGCGCGCGCGGTACCCTCCCACGGGCACGACCATTGCCCGTTTGCGGAACACGTGAGTCGACGACGCTGCATACTCACCGGTGTCGCCCCCCCCCCGTGGTGCGCCGCGCGGGCGGCCTGGGCTGGAGCGAGCGATGCGGGCGAGCGGCAAGGGGCTGCAGCGTGGTCTGCTCGTCGCGTGGAATGCGCTTGAGCCGATCGAACCGCGGCTGCACACCGGGCTCGTTCTCGAACCGCACCTTCGGCGCGGGCGCCTCTCGAGGGCGCACCTGCCGTACCACGGCCGTGAACTGCGAGTAGCCCCCCCGTGCCGCCGGCCGCCCGACACTCAGTCAGCACTTGGATCGAAGACAGCGCCGGAAAGTCCGCCTGCCGCTTCTCGATCAGCGGGACGGACGAGGCCCGGTTCCCGGCATGCGACCCCTCCGCCGGCATGGGCACCGCGGCGGCGGCGCCAAACCTGCTGGTGCTTGCACGCCATGGAGATAGCAGGAGAATCCACGGTGCCAGCCCGCTCCATCGCTCGCATGCTGCCTTCGCCGCGACACGCGCGCGGTACCCTCCCACGGGCACGACCTTTGCCCGATTGCGGAACACTCGAGACGGGCGTCCAACGGCACCTCCGTGGAGCCGACCCGTGTGGAACGGGTTTTGCAACGTGTCGAACGCACGCAATTCGGACCGACGGCAGTCCCCCCTCACGATGGAGCTCTCATGCGCTCGCTCGTCGCACTTTCCGCCCTCCTGCTCCTCGCCGCGCCGCTCGGCGCGCAAACCGTCTACACCGGGTTCACGCAGAACCCCGGCTGCGTCGTGAACGGCCCCAACATGTGCGCGCAGAAGATCGCGCCGCAGGGTGCGGCGCTCACCGCCCGCAACGCCTTCTTCAGCAACCTCACCAATAACGTCGGCACGCAGAACTTCGAGAGCTTCGCGCCCGGCCTGGGTGCACCGCTCGCCCTCGACTTCGGCTTCGCCGGCGTCGCCACGCTCACCGGCGAGGGCAACACCGAGGCGGAGGATCCCGTCGACATCATCCCGTTCGGCCGGTACGCCATGAGCGGCAACCGGTACTATCAGGCCAGAGCATCGGGTGTTGCCAACTTCTCCATTCTCTTCAGCCAGCTGGTCGCCGGTTTCGGCTTCTATGGCATTGATTTCGGCGACATCGGTGGTTCGGTCGGGATCGATCTCTTCAGCGGTGGCACCTTGCTCACGTCGCTGGTTGTCCAGCCACAGGTGGCGGCGCCGGGGACGTTCGTGCCGGAGCTGAACGGTGGCCTGCGTTACTGGGGCGTGCTCTACGGCAGCAACACCATTGATCGCGTGGATTTCACCCTGACCGGCCTGCCTACGGATGCCGACGTGTTCGCCTTCGACGACCTCACGGTTGCCGATGCCAGCCAGGTCCAGGGCACCGTGCCGGAGCCGACCACGTTCGCGCTGATGGGGGCGGGTCTATTCGGCGTCGTCGCGGTGAAGCGTCGCCGCCGCAAGTAGGGCGTTCTCGACCCGGAGCAGGAGTTCGGGAGAGGAACGTTCAGGGGGGGGGTCGACTCTCCATCGCGCACGTGACGCGATCACCGACCTCCCCCGCATGGCGTGTCGGGCGGCGGCGTGCCTGGAGTCTCGCCTGGGCCCCGTTCAGCAATCCCGACCGTCTTTCCCGCTCGGGTTCAGCGTTTGGTCAGCAACCACTGCACAGCGTGGTTGCTGCCGATCCGAATACGGCGCCTCTTTCAGCAGGTGACTGATCAACAGTTTGACAAAGAAGACCGGAACAAACCACGCCATGGCCGGCACGGAGGGAAACACGAACTGATCGAGAAGGACGGCACCAACCACGAACATCATCGCGATCGGACGCTGGAGGTACAACGGGGAGAGACACACCACCGTCACCGCGAGCATGAGGTGTGCGTAGAAGACTCCCACGAAGACCCAGTCTCCACCTCGGAAGAACCACCCGACCAGCAGAAGTTGAATGATGTGAGCCGCGGCAAATGCCAAGTGCTGCCTTGCCCCTTGTCCGCGTCGGTGATACCACCGTTGCGCCGCGGCCGTCGCATTGGTGACCACCCCGCCAACAAGGTCCATCGCGAGCAGGCCGGACACGGCGAGCTGCCATGACGACCAATTGAGCCCTGCCACGAACGCGTAGGCCGGGACGGCAACAGCGGCAGCGAACGCCGCACCAATTTGGCACGACAACTCCCCGGCGGTTGCACCTGGCCCCACGAAGCGGTCCAACCATCCGGCCATTCCCGGACGGGGTTGCGGGGGGACCCAGTCGATCAGCGGCGGATCACATGTTGTCTTGTTCACACGCTCCTCGGTTCGGAGTGGCGTCACCGGACGTTCGTGGACATTCACTCCGATCAAGGTGTGCCATTCGGCCGCAATGCGCGACGGCGCTGGGGTGCGCATGTGCATTGGATTCATCAGATGGACCGTGAACGATTGCGGCACGTGATCGGCTGAGGGGCTGCGGCACTCAGTCAGAGGAGACCACGCCGATCACCTCGCCCGTGGTGGCGTGCAGGGTGAGCTGGAGTTCCCGCCGCATCATCCCGGATTGGACGCACAGGTAATTGACCCGCCAGAGAGGAGCCTGCTCCCTTTGGGTAAGCTTCATGACGAAATCCCGCAGCGGCGGTGTATCGGTAGTACGCCATGCCACGTATATCGGCTCGGTAATGCGAGCCACGGCGTCGCTGTCCATCCAGTGTTCGGTTATCGCGTCAACGGCGCTCGGAGAGTTGTACGCGTCATCAACGCGAACCATCTTCGCAGACTCGACATGGAGTGAAATATCGAGGCGCTGCTCACGCGATGCTGAACGGAACAGCAGCCACCACCCGCCAGTGGACGTGGTTCTCCCGTCCTCCGGTTCCGCCGGTGGCGGACTGCCGAGCACGAGCACGCCCGCGCTATCCGCCATGTCCTCCAGTCGATCGGCAATCGTAGTGGGGCACAAGGCGGCGTGGAGCGCCGGTGTACGGGTGGGACCGTGTGGTGGAGCCGCTGCGGCGGTAGAACGGCCAGTATCGCCTGAGTAGCTCAGCGTTCCGACGCCCGCCACGAGGCGCTGGCGAGGTCGGCGATGGCGCCGTCCGCTCCACAGCACAGCGCCCCGCCCCGATTGAGATTCCTCTCCCGTACGTCCGTCCGCTCACCGCGTCGCGCGCCCGATCTGCCGGTACAGGTCCGCGTAGAGCGAATTCCAGCCACCGGCGTCCTCCTCCGACCGTCGACCGGGATGCGCCCAGCTTGCGTAGCGCACCACCACCGTGCGGGTCTCGGGATACACGAGCAACCACTGGCCCCAGCTGCCCGAATGGTACACCACCTGCGCAGGCCCCCGCGTGCGCGGCGGATCCACGCGGCCGCCGGTCTCGGCGTACCACCGCGGCATCCCCGACGCGAAGCTGCCGCTCCCGCACGAGCGGCGAGGTCGCGCGCCCGCAGGCGCACGCGAGAGTACGCGTCATTGCGGCCGCGCGCGTCCACATCCCATGACCATTGGCCGTACAGCGTGAGATTCGTGCGAGGAGCGCCGCGGCCGCACTGGCGGACTACGGCTTGAGCCACCGGTTGAGGAACTGCGTCAGCAACGTCGCATCCTCTGCCGACAACACCGTCCCTTCCTGCCTTCCCACTTGGTACGCCTGCTGCTCCTGCGCAACAACGGAAATCGTCGCGAAGCAGAGCAGGACGACGGCGGCGAGGCATCGACTGCGGATGTGCATGAGACGGAGGTCGACGTGAGACCGCGACGGACCACGAGAACCGGGCTCGGTCGGGTGAGCATGCCAGCAATTCACGAGCCTGCTACGGCGCGGGGGCCTCCTCGCGGTCCACTGATCGCCGAATGGTTGACAGATGTATCAGATGATATAGTTTTGTCTCATATGACAAGGATACATATCAGCGCCAGGGACCGAATCGTCGAGGCCGCCGCCACCGTCTGGGCCGCCGACCCCTCCGCCACCCTCGATGTCGTCGCACAGCGCGCCGGCGTTGGACGCGCCACGCTGCATCGCCACTTCCCGTCACGCGCGGCCCTC
>NZ_JAJTHI010000079.1 GCF_021298855.1 Gemmatimonas sp. | reverse complement strand
GAGCGACGACTGCTGCTGCCGGTTGTTGAGGTCGATCCCTTCGTCATCCTGCAGCACGCCGCCCACGCGATAGCTGACCGGCCCCGAGCCGCCATCGATGCCGAGCGCGTACCGCTGGAACTGGCCGGTGCGCCAGATGCTGTTGCCCAGCGTCCGCTCATTCTCCACGGCATTGAAGGAGAGGATCTGCCCCTGCGGCGAGCGCGCATAATTGGTGGGAATGCGTCCGGCCGGGTCCGCGAACTCGTTCGTCCCCTGATCCGCCGTGAAGTTGAGGCGGGCCTTCTCCCCGGCGCGGCCGGATTTGGTGATGATCTGAATGACGCCGTTGGAGGCCTCGGTGCCGTAGAGCGTGGCGGCGGCGGGGCCCTTGATGATCTCGATGGACTCGATGTCGGCCGGGTTGATGTCGTTGAGGCGGGAGACAACGTTGGCCCCCTGAATCGCCGGGCCCGAGGCCTGCGCGGCGTCCATGCGGATGCCGTCCACGTACACGAGTGGCGCGCCGGTGAGGGCGAGGCTGTTGCGGCCGCGGATATTGACCTTGGTCCCCGCGCCGGCCATGCCGGAGTTGGCCGTGAGGACCACATTCGAGGCGCGGCCGTTCATCAGCTGCGACACGTCGGTCACCGGCATCCGCTCCAGGGTGCCGCGGGCATCGATCTTGGTGATCGCGTTGCCCACCGCCCGCCGTTCCACGGTACCGGCCGTGCCGGTGACCACCACCTCGTCGAGGTTCACCGACAGCTCGCTGAGCACGAATGCGAGCGTGGCGCTCCCCGCGCCAATGGTCCGGGACTGCGCCTGATAGCCAATGGCGGTCACCCGCACGGTCCGATCGGTGCCGCCAACGCCGGTCAGGCGGAAGCGGCCACGGGGGTCCGTGAGCACCGTGGTGCTGGTGCCCACGACGAGGACCCGCGCCCCCTGCACGGGACGGCCGCGTGTATCGGCCACGGTACCGGTGATGGAATCGGCCTGCAGGCGCGGGACGACCGTGGGGGCAGTTCCCGGTGCGGCTGGCGAGTCGGCAAGGGCGGGGGCCGCGGTGGCCGCGAGGACGGCCAACCCGCCACCCCAGAGCAGGGCGGTGACGTGGGCGTTTGGGCTGGGACGGGGCATGGGCGGTGGGGACCGGTGGTAGGCGCGCGACCAGATGTTCTCATATATTGAGATCCAGTCTCAAATCATGCACCCTATCGTACCGCTGGGGCCGGACTTCGGCAAGCAAGCGCCGTCAGCACTGTCCAGCGGTTCCTCATCCCCCACCGCGCCGCGTAGTCCCCAGTTCGGCACGGAGCACCGGAACCGCCGGCGCTCCGGCTTCTCCCGCATCCGCCCACCACATGTCCGCTCCCACCTCCTTCCCGATCGGAGCCACGGTGACCATCGACCAGCTGGCCGATGATCCCTATCCGATCTTCCATCGCCTGCGGGCCACCGAGCCGGTGACTTGGGCGCCAGCCATTGGGCAGTGGCTGGTCACCAGTCGCGACCTCGTGATGGAGGTGCTGCGCGACACCATGCGCTTCCGCACGGACGATCCCCGGTCCCCCATCCGTGAAACCTTCGGGCCGCAAATGCTCTCTACCGAGGGCGCGCCGCAGCGGCGCTACAAATCGGCGTGCGCGCCCCCGTTCAACGCCAAGGCCGCGGACGCGCTCACGCCTCTCGTGAATGACGTGGTCGCGGCGCACGTCGGGGCACTCCCGGCCTCCGGCGCGGACCTGCGCTCCACCTACGCGGCGCCCGTGGCGGTCGCCACCGTCGCGCGCGTGCTGGGACTGGACCCGGCCGGGGACGGGCTCTTGCGCGAGTGGTACGACACGTTCGCCGACGCGCTGATCAACTATGCGGGGGACCCGGAGACGCGTACCCGTGCCGAGGCGGCCGTCCTCGCCTTTCGCGCCTCGCTGCAGCCGATCCTGCGCGCCCCCGACGTCGCGTCGAGTGCGCTGCTGCACACCCTCGCGCGGGCGCATCCGCGGTTGCTGGACGACGAGGAAATTGCCGCCAACGCGCTCATTGTGCTCTTCGGTGGCATCGAAACCACCGAGGCGTCGATCGCCAATACCCTCTGGGCCATCCTGTCGCACCCGTCGGCGCTGGGCGTCGGCCACCTCGACGCCGACGCCGTGGACCGGTGCGTGGAGGAAACGTTCCGCTGGGAACCGGCCGTGCAGACGTGCAGCCGCTATGCGCCGCAGGCGGTGATGCTGGGCGGCGTGCCAATTCCAGCGGGCGCGATCGTGCAGTGCATGCTGGGGGCGGCCAACCGTGACCCGGCCCACTATCGCGCTCCGGACAGCTGGAATCCGGCGCGTGCGGATCCCACGCCGCATCTGGCATTCGGATTCGGCCGGCACTTCTGCCTCGGGGCGGCCTTGGCTCGCGTGGAGGCGCGCACCGCGCTCCTCGCGCTCTTTCGCCGGCATCCGCACTGTCGCCTCGACCCCGAGCGTCCGAGCCGCCCCCACGGGCACGAATTCCGCAAGCCCCCTCGCCTGGACGTGCTGTGGGCGTGACGCGCGCCCGCGCGGCGTGCGCTCGCTCCCACCATTCCCCGCTGCTTCCCGGACCTCTAGCTTGCCTGCGCACCGTGTCCGTGCGCCGGCCTTCCATCCTCTGCCATGCTCGCCACCCTCAACACGGTGCTCGCGCTGTTCAGCGACCGCACCCCGGAACTCGCCGCGCTCGACATCGCCGAGCGACTGGGGCGGCCCCGCAGTTCGGTCTACCGGCTACTCCGCACGTTCGAGGAGGCCGGGTTTCTCGACTACGACGAACGTTCCAGTCGGTACCGGCTCGGGATCCGTCTGGCGGCGCTTGGGGCACTCGCCCAGCAGTCCTCACCCCTGCAACGTGCGCTGCATCCCGTCCTCATGCGGCTCGCCCGCGAGTCTGGCGAATGCGCCACGCTGGTCGTCCGCTCCGGCGCCATCGCGACCACGGTCGACATCGTCTACGCGCCGCAGCCGCTGGTGGTCCCGGGCGTGCTCGGGGGGCATCCGCCGCTGCATGCCTCCGCCGGCGGCAAGGTGCTGACGGCGTGGCTCGCTGATGGAGAACGGCGCGTGCTGCTTGGGGAGACGCTCACGCGCTACACCCCCGCCACCATCACCGACCTGCCAACGCTCATGGAGCAGCTCGACGACGTCCGGCGCACGGGGATCGCCATCGCCTGCGGGGAGTGGTACGCCGATGTGTACGGTATGGGCGCGCCGGTGTGGGATCACACCGGAGCCGCGGCGGCGGCCGTCACCATCGGCTTCCCCTCGGTGCGCGCCGGCGCCGCACGGCTGCGCCAGCTGCAGCCGCTCGTGGCCCGGGCCGCCGCCGAGGGAACGGCCGTCTTGGGCGGTACACCGCGAGTGGCCTGCGAGGCGGACGCGCCGGCACTCGCCACAACGTCACCGCACCGGCCCTCGACGTTGGATCGCCGCCGTCGCCTGCGCGAGTAAGGTCGATCGCCGGCTGCGAAACGCGCACGGCTGCGCACCGCCGACCACATCGGGCACAGGCGGTGTCGGAGTCAGCTGAGGCCCTGGGCCACCGTGGGGCCGCAGGCGCACACGCGTGAACCGCTGCCCGGGCGTGCTGTCTGCCGGAGCGTCCACTGCCAGCGGACGGCCTCCACGACCGGCGTATTCACCAATACCCTCGACGTGCACTTGGGCGGCTCCCTGCCGGCCGCTCGCGGTCCTCGGGCGGCTCGCCGCGGGTGGCCCCCGTGAGTGCGCCGGGCGACGACCACGCCACGCGGTACTCCGGCAGCTGGCGGCCATCGGCGGCGGCACGATCGGTCCGCTCCACCTCGCGTCCACCCACCCGCCGGTAGAAACCGCGGGCAGCAACGTTGTCGGCGAAGACCCACAGGTGGACACCAACGTCGGGGGTGTGTACCGCCGTCCAGCCGCCCACCGTGTGGCGCTCGGCTTCCAGGTCGCTGTCGAGATAGGCGTTCGTGAGAATGCCCCGGTAGGCACGCCGCCAACTGGCCGCGTGCAGTGCCGCGACGGTGCCGGCATCCGCCGTGTGCAGGGGGCGGATGCGCACCTCTGGTGCCTGCGCGGTCGGTGGGATGGGCGGTGTCTGCATCGCGGCCGTGCCTGCGGCTACCAGTCGGTGGGAGCGTAGTCCTTGAGGAACTGCCCCCACTGGTGACGGCCCGTCGCCACGCCGTCGATGATGGGGTCCACGATGCGGGCAGCGCCGTCCACGATGTCGAGCGGGGGATGAAAGCGGTGGTGCTCCACCTTGCGTTGCGCGAGCTCCGCCACGTCCTCGTCGGTGATCCATCCGGTGTCCACGCTGTTCATGTGGATGCCGTCCTGCTGGTAGTCTGCCGCCGACGTGCGCGTCATCATGTTGAGCGCCGCTTTCGCCATGTTCGTGTGCGGGTGCCGCGTCGTCTTGTTGTGGCGATAGAACTGTCCTTCCATGGCCGAGACGTTGACGATGTGCTTGTCGCGGTTGTCGGTACGCCGCATGAGCGGCTTGAGGCGCGCGTTGAGCAGGAACGGGGCCACCGCATTCACGAGTTGCACCTCGAGGAGTTCCACGCTCGGTACCTCGTCCAGCAGCAGGCGCCACGAATTGTGCGAACGCCGGTCGATCTGCTGCCGGTCCTGGTCGAGCTGTCCCACGGGAAAGCACTGCGGCGATGCGTCATGATCCTCGGGGAGCAGCGGCACCTGCGACAGCGCCGCCGCCTGCGTGAGGCCCAATGCCTCCATCGCCCCCGAGTCCGCGGGGCCGACCGCTCGCAGCGACGTCCCGTGAGAAGGCGAGGAGGCGCGCAGATCCTCGTACCGCTGCAGAACCCGTCGCGCTGCGGGCGGGAGCGTGTGCGCCGACGCCTGCTCGTGCTGCATCATGTGGGCGTAGAATGCCGGGGGGCGTCGTACCGTCTGGCACGCATTGTTCACGATGAAGTCGAGTCGGGCTTCCGAGTGCAGCAGCTGCGTGCAGAAGGTCTCCACGCTCGGCGTATGGCGCAGGTCGAGCCCGAAGATTTCAAGGCGGTCCCGCCAGACCTCGAAGTCCGGCTCCTGCGCGTAGCGCATGGCGGAATCCCGCGGGAATCGCGTGGTGACCAGCAGCCGTGCGCCGCACCGGAGCAGCTTGAGACCGGCCTGATAGCCGATCTTCACGCGGCCCCCGGTCAGCAGGGCGGTGCGCCCGCTCAGGTCCACCAGCTCCGTGCGCTTGTGATAGTTGAAATCGGCGCACGCGGTGCACATCTGGTCGTAGAAGTGATGGACCGTGACGAACTTCTGCTTGCAGATGTAGCAGTGCTGCGGCACCACGGTCTCCGGGGCCGACACCTGTGCGCCGGCGCGCGGCTCCACCGCCTCGTCCTCCGGCGCTCCCGGCGCGATCGAGGAGGTACCGGCGCCGGCATCACCCAGGAGATACACGTTGGGGGTCGTGAACACCGGGCGCCGCCGCAACACGCGGATGCCCGTATCCTGCAGGCGTTCGTCGTCACGCCGCGCCGCCGCCAGTTTCCGCGCGCGTGCCGTTGCCTTGACCATCGATCGTCGGGCGCGGGCATCGGGTTGGAAGACGGTGGCCACGGCCTCGTCGAAACGGCGTCGGTCATCCGGGGCGGCGAGCAGCAGCAGGCTGCGATCGGCCACCACGTCTTCCAGCAGCTGGGTGGCCTTTCGCAAATCTTCGAGGAACTGCCGGGCAACATCGGGAGCGTGGGGGGCGCGTGCCTGAGTCATGCGTCAAGCATAGTCAGGGCAGGGTCGGCGCGCGCTTGAGATGCTTCGCGTACCACGCGAGCAGCCGCTCGTGGAAATCGGTCCAGTCGTCGAGCGACGACAGCGGGGTGCCATGGCCACCCTTGCTGTAGGTCACCCACGTCACGGGCTTGTTGAGGCGGCGGAGCGCATAGTACATCTCGCGCGTGTTGAGCGCCGGTACGTTGGCGTCGAGTTCGCCCGTCATGAGCAGGAGGGGCGTGGTGATGCGATCCGCAAACATGACGGCCGAGTGGGCCACGTACTTCTGCGGCTGCTGCCAGAGGGTGGCGCCGAGGCGGTCCTGGCTCTTTTCCGCGGCGTGCACGTTGCGGACGCCCAGCCGGGGGGAGTCGGTGTAGAAGCTGATCATGTCCACCTTGCCGCTGATGTTCACGGCCGCCTTGAAGCGGGTGGTCTGCGTGATCAGCAGGTTGGTGGCGTAGCCGCCGTAGCTGGTGCCGTGCACGCCCAGCCGCGTGCTGTCGGCCACTCCCATGTCGATCAGCTTGTTGGCGGCGGCCGTTACCCCCTTGACCCATGCTTCGCCGGGGTAGCCAATGTCGAAGCGCACCGACGGCTTGACCACCACGTAGCCGTGCGCGTTGAGCAGATTGGCCACGGCATCCCACGTGTCGGCGAAGAAATCCTCGTAAATGATGAAGATGGTGGGATACGGACGTCCCTTGGCGAACCCCGCCGGATAGTGCACCACCCCGAATTCGGTACGGCCATCGGCGTCGAGGTAGCTGAGCAGTTCGGTGCGTCCCAGGGCGCGCGTGGCCAGGGTGGGATTGGCGTCGGTGAGGCGGGTGAGCGCGGTGTATGGCGCGTGCAGGGCCCACAGGTCGAACGGCCGATTGCCGTCACCTCCACTCACGATGGCCGTGCTGCCGTCGGCGGACATGGTGAACTGCGCGAGGTTGCGCGAGTCGGCCAGCAGGGTGTCCACCCGCAGGCTGGCCCGATCCACGCGCACGATGGCGCGTTGCCACGCCGTTTTCGATTGCAGGCTGAAAAGGAGCTGCTGGCCGTTGGCAACGGCACCAACGAACTGCGCCCGCGGCAGTGTGGGGAGGGAATCGACGGCGCGCAGCACCAGGCGGCGCGCGCCGGTGGCCGGGTCCAGCAACCAGAGTCCTTCCACGTTGCTGGCGAGCAGTGCCGGCGCGTCCCCTTCGATCCAGCTCACGGGGGTGAAGCGTTCGCGCTGCCGATGGGCACGAGCGTCGGCCGTGGTGTCCCCGCGGGCCGTCGTGTCGCCGGCGAGGCGCGTACGCGCGCTGTCACCCACTGTCCCGACCCAGAGCTGGTCGTCGCGCGTGTAGGCGTGCCGGCGGCCATCACGTGCCCACACCAGCCGGATGTTGCGGAGCGCCGGAAAGATCACGGTTTCCGCGCCGCCGACCACCTCGCGTGCCACGAGTCGCTGCTCGGTGCCGCCGATCACGTCGTAGTCGGTCTTGCGCGTGATGTCATCGGCGTACACGATCGTGCGCCCGTCGCGGGTGACGGCCCATTGCGGGCGCATCGCCTCGGCCAGCACGTCAGTGGCGGTGCCGGTCGTGCGGTCGATGGCCACGACCGATTCCATGCTGCCGAGGCGCTGCAGCCCGTTCCAGGCGAGGAACGGCTCCTCGCTCGACTGCACGATGCGCGGGCCCGTGGTGAGGCGCGCGAACTCCGCCTTGGCGGTGGCCCGCCACGCCGGGCTGCGCAGCGACAGGTACAGGCGGCGCCCGTCGCTGCTCCACTGGAGGCGACTGCGTTCGAAGGCATAGCGATTGGCCGGAAGCCGCAGCGCGGTTTGCCGGCGCGTCGCCCGGTCAATGAGGAGTACATCGAAACGGTCGTCGGCCGCCGGGTCGTTGGCGTGCACGAGTATCGCCAGGGTGCTGCCATCAGGCGTCCAGGCACTGCCGGCGGTGACCCGTGGGGTGGGGAAGAGCGGGGTGCGGTCGCCGGAGCGGGTATCCACGAGGAAGGTCTCGCGCCGCGTGGGGGCCACGTAGGTGGGATCACCGAAGCTGCGGTTGTAGTCGATCCCCAGGCTGGTGCGCGGCCGGGTCATGGTCACCACGAGCCAGCGGCCATCTTCGGAGAGCGCTCCGGCGGCGGTGTTGCGCACGTCGAGCAGGTCGGTGAGCGCGAGCGGGGCGGATTGGGCGGACGCCGCCGGCTGCGCCGGCACCAGCGTGGGGAACGGCAACGAGAGCGCCGCGGTGGTCGCCAGGACCAGGCCGCTGGGTACGCGACGGGGCGCAGAGGAAGTGGCAGGCATGCGGCGATGCTACGTCTTGCGCGGGTGCTGCGCAACGCGAGCATTATCGCGAGCATTTTCGCGAGCAGTATCATGGCGCGTGACGCGGGGCGAGGGGGCCTCCCTCCCGACGTCCGTGCCACCTCCCTTCAGACGAGCTCTGCCATGCTGCCCTTTCCGCACCCGTTTGGTCGTATGCTGCGGCGCGCGGTCAGTGGCGTCGCCGCCGGCGCGCTGCTGTTCCCCGCCATCGCTCGTGCGCAGTACCAGCAGCCTCCCGCGCCCATTGCGCAGATCCTCGACCAACCGGCCACCCCGGCCGTTCTGCTCAGTCCCGACAAGGCCCATCTGGTCGTGCTGTCATGGCCCGGACTCCCCCCCATCCGAACCGTGGCCGGGTTCGAGTATCGCCTGGCGGGGCGACGGTTCGATCCGAAGACCAGTGGCCCGTCACGCGGTACCGGCTACACCGGGATCGCCTTCCAGGCGGTTGCGGGAGGGGCCGCGCGTTCACTTGCCCAGGCCATGCCGAGTGGCACCACCATCGGTGACGTGATGTGGTCACCCGACGGGCGCCGCCTGGCCTTCACCGTGACGTCGGATTCCGCCATCACGCTGTGGACGGCCGACGTCGCCACGGCGAGTGCCACGCGCGTGACCAACCGACCCCTGAACGCCGTGCTCGGCCGCCCGTGTGCGTGGATCACGCCGCAGCGGCTGGCGTGCACGTTCATCCCCGACGGCCGTGGCGCGGAACCGCCGGCCCCGGGGACGCCCAATGGACCCATCGTGCAGGAAGCGCTCAGCGGGCGCGCCGAGCGCGCGGCAACCTATCAGGACCTGCTCAAGAGCCCGCACGACGAGGCGGTCTTCGAGCACTATGCCACGAGTCAGTTGGCCCTGGTGGCGCTCGACGGTGCGGTGACGCCGCTGGGAACACCCGCCATGCGCACCGGAATCGATCCGTCGCCGGATGGCCGCTTCCTCCTGGTGAGCACCATGGCACGCCCGTTCTCGTACACGGTCCCGCTGGAGTACTTCCCCACACGCACCGAGGTGTGGACGCTCGACGGCAGCGCGGTGAAGAGCGTGGCCGATCGGCCACTCATCGAGCGTGTGCCGTGGGGCGGCGGGGCGGCACTCACCGGGCCGCGCAGCATTGCGTGGCGCAGCGATGCCGACGCCACGCTCGCGTGGATCGAGGCGCTCGATGGTGGCGACCCCACCGTGAAGGCGGCGAAGCGTGACCGTGTGCTGCTCCTGCCCGCCCCGTTCACCGGGAACGCCACGACGCTCGTGGAAACGGAGTATCGCGCGGCAGGCATTACCTGGGACTCGCCCACGCGCGCGATTGCCCGCGAGCTCGATGCCCGCAGCCGGCGCACGCGCACATGGCTCATTGATCCCAGTGGCGCAGCGGCTCCGCGCATGCTGTGGGATCGCAGCGCCGAAGACCGGTATGGCGATCCGGGTGATTTCCTGACCACGCGCGATGCGCGCGGGCGGCTGCGCCTGCAGACGACGCCTGATGGCCGCCAGGCGTTCCTGAGCGGCGCTGGTGCGAGCCCCGAAGGCGATCGCCCTTTTCTCGATCGGTATGATCTGGCCACCGGGCGCGCCACCCGCCTGTTCCGCAGCGCGTCCCCGTACTTCGAGACGATCACCGGTGTGCTCGATGCCGCGGGAACACGGCTGGTGACCCGTCGTGAGTCGAAGACGGAACCGGCCAACTACTATGTGCGGGATGTCGCGCGCAAGATCGCGCCCAGAGCGCTCACGGCCTTCACCGATCCGGCGCCGCAGTTTGCCGGGGTGACCAGCCAGCGCATTACCTACACTCGCAAGGATGGGGTGAAGCTGTCGGCAACCGTGTATCTGCCCCCGGGCTACGACCAGACGAAGGACGGTCCCATTCCGTTCGTGCTGTGGGCGTATCCGTTGGAGTTCCGATCGGTCGACGCCGCGTCGCAGGTGACGGGTTCACCCTTCCGCTTCACGCGACCGTCGGGCAGCTCGCACCTGTTCCTGCTCACGCAGGGGTACGGGGTGATGGATGACCCCACCATGCCCATCGTGGCCATGAACGGCAAGGAGCCCAACGACAGCTACGTGGAGCAGCTCACGATGAGCGCGCAGGCCGCGGTCGATACCATCGTCGCCATGGGCGTGGCCGATCGCGATCGTATTGGCGTGGGTGGGCACTCGTATGGCGCCTTCATGACCGCCAACCTGCTGGCGCATACGCGGCTCTTCAAGGCCGGCATCGCGCGCAGCGGCGCCTACAACCGCACGCTCACGCCGTTCGGCTTTCAGGGGGAAGAGCGCTCGTACTGGGAAGCGCCGGATCTCTACGAACGCATGTCGCCGTTCACGCATGCCAACAAGATCAAGGACCCCATCCTGCTCATTCACGGCATGGCCGACAACAACACGGGAACGTTTCCCATTCAGAGCGAACGCATGTATCAGGCGCTCAAGGGCAATGGGGCGACGGTGCGGTACGTGCAGCTGCCGGGCGAATCGCACGGCTACCTTGCCCGTGAGAGCGTGGGGCACACCCTGGCCGAGATGACGGCGTGGCTCGACAAGTATCTGAAGAAGTCAAAGACGGCGATGTAACCGGCAGGACATGACGAACGACCGAGGCCCCGCGAACGCCGTTCGCGGGGCCTCGGTGTTCATGGGGCAGGCCGGGGTGTCCGGCGGCACTACGGCTCGGTTACTCGGGCCGGTAGAACGCCCACACCCGCTCCCCGAGCGCCGCGAACAGGGCCATGGTGTCGTGGCCCACGCCGGGCAGCAGCCGGTATTCGTGGGCGACGCCGAGTGCGCCGAGCAGGGCGCTGAAGGCCGCGCTGCCGGGCGCGGTGTTGTCGGCGTCGCCCACCACGATGCGCAGTCGTGGCCGTGCACCGGAGCCCCGGGCAAACGCCTCGGCCACGGTCAGCGGGCTGTGCTCGCGATAGTACGCCAGGTCATCGCCGTACACATCCCGCATGATGCGCGCGCGTTCGGCCGGGTTGGCCAACGCGCGCGGCCCGGCGAAGTCGAGGTCGAGGGGACCGGCGCCGAGCATGGACACGGCCCCGAAGCGCTCGGGATACCGCAGGCCAATGCGCGCGGCCCCGTGGCCCCCCATGCTGAACCCCTCGAGTATTCGGCCGTCCCGCGTGGCGACGGTGCGGAACCGTGTATCGAGCTCATTCACGAGGTCCTGCGCAACCACCGTCTCCATCGGGATGCGCCCATCCTTGGAGTTGGCCCACATGCTCGACGTCATGCCATTGGCGAACACGACGAGCAGCGGCGGGATACGTCCCGCGCGGATGGCCGCATCGAAGTGCGCCGCCAGGGGGGCAATGCCGCCAAGCCCCCCGCCGCTCCCGTGGAGCCAGTACACCACCGGAAAGCGTCGGGTTGGCTCGGCGTCGTACTGCGGCGGGCGGTACAGGTGATACGACACGGCCGTGCGCGCCGTCTGACTGGAGAATACCCGGTGCTCCACGCCGGGCGCACTCACCGCGGGGGTGACCCAGGACGTGTTCTCTGAGGACGGGTCGGGAACCTGCGTGACCGGTCCGGACAGCACCCCGGCGTCACAGCCGAGTGCGACCACTGCGGCGACGCCAAGGGCGGCGAAGCGGACGCGCAGGCGTCCCGGGGCGGACGGAGATCGTACCGGCGTGGGGGACATCGCTGGAGTCATGGGCATGGCGAGTGGCAGACGACGGCTGCTGCCGAACGTTAACACGGATGAGGCGTGCCTTGCGTGGCGTGTTGGTGCAGCTGGCGCGTTGTGCCAATCCCGTGGACTGCGACCCGCGGCGCATCCGGCGGCGGCTCATCGACACCCCCGGGCGCAACCAGCCCCCGTTCGGCGCCCAGGTCGCACGCTGATCGTCCGCGCATGCTCAACGGGCGGCAATGAACGGGGGCCACAGCCAGCACGGATTCGGCGGCGCTGGCCCGGCGGCCACGACAGCATAAGTCCGTGGTTGCCCTCGATCGGACCGCACAGCGGCGGCACGAACCACATGGGCAGCATGTTGCCGTTGCGGCCGCCGACGGGACGTCCGTATCGGGCAGGACGCCGCGGGTGAGCGCCGTGCAAGGAGGCGCCAGCTCTCATTGGCGCGTCGTCGCGGTCGCCACAAAATGTAGCGTTCACGCATCGGAATGTTGCGTGTACGCATCTGCGGCAGCGGATATTGCTCAGATGGAGTAGCCTCGGTAGCGCCGGCATTTACAGGGCGCCGCGTCGCGCCGGAACCTGTCAACCGCATTTCCTACATGGTTTTGCATTGCGATCGCGCCGGTCCGCCTGCTGCGGGAATGGCCGTGAGCCCGGGCGGTTCCGTACGTCGAAGCTGATGGCGCGTTTGTTGCGCGTTCTAATTGCGTGAACACGTTCTTGTCGGTACACAATACCGGTGGCCGGTGGCCCTCACAGGCAACCCTGACCGCATCCCTGGGTTCGGCTCGACCCCGCACGGACGGTTACGGAGGGCTCTGCAGCGCGAACGCGCGCCGGATTGGCCATTTGCCGGCATCGGTGCCGGCTATGCTGACGGTGTCATTCGGAGCGTCTCTCCGAAAGAGCGCCGTTGTTGTTCCCGGGACACCCGCACCGGCGAATGCCGGTTCCCCTCCGGATGACCGGGTCACTCGTTCTCAGTCAGGGAAGGAGCATTTTTCATGAAGAATCATGTTATGCGGTTGGCTGCCGCCCCCTTTGCCATCCTCGCGCTGGCCGCCTGTGCGTCCGAGACTCCGGTTGCTCCGGAGGCCGAGCTGTCGGGACCGGCGTTCAGCGTTTCAAATGATGTGGGATTCAACGCGATCACGAATACTGCCGGCTTCGGGACCGGTGACAAGGCCGTGATTGGTGTTGCCCCTAGCAGGCTGAACGCGATCCAGGTGCAGTATGCCAACGGCTCGCAGTGGTGCCGTTCGAACGGCCCCGGCGACGACCCGGGCGCGGGGAGCCTGCGCGCAATCTACGAGGACGCGAACGGCAATCCCGCGGCGCTCGCCTACATGGGCTCCGCGCTCAAGGTGTACAGCCGCATCGCGGGGGTCGGCAACTTCGTGTGCCAGAACCTGAACGCGAAGGTCGGGGGAGACAATATCAAGCTTGGTCAACTGGACCTTCCGACGGTGTTTCCGAACGCGTGGCCGTTTGTGTATGTCGTGCAGAACGAAGCGAACGGGCGCGTCGAGTTCCGGCGGGACGGTATTGACGGCCCCATCATCGGCCGCACGAATGGCGCGGGCGACAACGGCACGCTCATCGCCGGCTGGATCGGTTCCGACGGAAGGCCCTACGCCCTGATTGGCCGCGGCAACGCCACCAACGGCGAGTATCGCGTCATTACGCCGACGTTCGTGAACGTTGGCATCTTCGGAGTGAACACGGTCGGCCGCGTCGTGCACTGAGCGCGCCGCGCCGGCTCACGGCGCAGCACGGAGGGCCGCCCTGTCGGGGCGGCCCTCCCGTCGTTTCGGCGACCCGCGCGTGCGTGAACACCACGCCATCGGCTTCGGTCGCTCCCACTGGTCGTTCTGGTGGGCCGGATTGTACCAGTTGCGTGGACCGAGCATTCCCCCGCCGCAGTCTCCGCCACTGTGGCGATGACGAAGCACACCGCGGCATGGTCGCCACAGGGTACGGCGGCAACGCGAACGCCCCGTCCGGTTGGCCAGCCCCCAGGATGAACTCCTGCTATGGCGAACGTGCGCTGCGGGCTTCACGAATGCGGATGGCACGAGGCCGGCTCGGCTCTTGCCGTCGTGTGACATGAGACCTGCTGTTTTTCGGATCACTGAGGAATCCACCCCATCCCAGCCGACCATGCGCCTGCGACTCCCGCTCCTCTTTGCTTCCCTACTCATCGCGTCCAGTGCGCTCGAGGCACAGGGCGGTTTCTTCACGTCCGGTACGCCTGATCAGGGCGGTGGTTTCCGAATCCGGCGGCAAGGCACAGACAGAGAGGTGCTCTATGGCACCCGGACCAGCCTGCAAGATTGCCGGCCGGGGAACGGCTGCCAGGCATCGGCCGATGCCGCCGGGTTCCACGGTGCCGGCTACCAGACGTTCACCATCGCCTACAGCGCCAGCAGCGGTGGGTCCATAGCCCTCAGCTGGAGCCCGTTCGGTTCCACCACCTACGCCCTTACCAACACCGGCAACACGTTCAGCGCCGTCATGTTCAACGTGCGGGGGTTCGGCACCAGCGAGTTCGTCGGGCTGCGCAACGTCCTGTTCAACGGGCTCGCAATCCCTGCGCTCGGCGATTTCACCTCCACAGGCACCGACAGCTACTTCGCCTTCTCCGGGGTCAATGCCATGAGCGACTTCACGATCACCGGTCAACTGGCGTTCGGCACGGCGGGGGGGAGCAACCCCGAAGATCAGCGGTTCGGGTTATTCTACGGCAACTGCAACAACTCGCAGGGCACGGCCTGCGTGCCGCTCCCCACGGCCGCGGTCCCCGAGCCGGCCTCCGCGGCGCTGCTGGCCGCCGGCCTTGCCGGCCTGCTGGCCGTCGGTCGCCGTCGCCGCGAGACGGCATGAACCGGTAATCGGCGCGGTCCGCGCCTGAGTACTCCGCGCTGATGAACAACTCGGCGCCCCCACCCGATATGGTGGGGGCGCCGACGCGTTTCCGGGCTTGGCGCCGAGCGCGAGATGTGCACGTGCCCGGCGGCCAGAACACGGCGGACTCCACGGTCGCGCACCGCAGGTAGGGTCACGGCACCCGCTGCGTGTCGTCCGCACAGTCTGGCAGATCGTCGTGGTCGCGGAACCCTCCCCACGCGCTGTCCGGTTCATCCGCTCCCCGGAGATCCCATGCAAATCAGCCGCTGTGTCCCGGTATCACAAATGATGAATGTCGGCGTTGCCCTGCTTGGTGTGGCCCTCGTCAGTGCCGCCTGCGGCTCCTCCGGTGGTCCAGTGGCGCCCACGCCTCCG
>NZ_JAJTHI010000044.1 GCF_021298855.1 Gemmatimonas sp. | reverse complement strand
GACGCGTTGGCGGGGACGCGTTGGCGGGGACGCGTTGGCGGGGACGCGTTGGCGGGGACGCGTTGGCGGGGACGCGTTGGCGGGGACGCGTTGGCACCGACGCGGAGGAACGCGGGTACCTACGCGGGCACCTGCGCGGGGCAGTCGCCCGTGGTTGCTGCGTGGGGGCAACGCGTTACGGCGCGCGTCGTCGCCCGCGCTGCTCCGCGTCGGTGCCAACGCGTTCCTGCCAACGCGTTCCTGCCAACGCGTTCCTGCCAACGCGTTCCTGCCAACGCGTCGGTGCCAACGCGTCGGTGCCAACGCGTCGGTGCCAACGCGTCGGTGCCAACGCGTCGTCCGTTGGTCCGGACCGGCCGCTCCCGCGTCGACAGGCAACAATTCCCCCCAGTCCGGTGTTCTTGGGGCATGCCACTGTTTGTCGCCATTGTGCCCGTGCTGCGGGTGTCCGATGTGGAGCGCAGCATCGCCTGGTATACGGCGAACCTCGGGTTCGTGCCGGAGCCGTCGCCGAGTGCGCCGCCGTTCGAGTCGTGCATCCTGCGTCGCGATGCCACCGAACTCGTGCTGCGCCGCGCCGTGGCACCGCTTGCCAAAGCGCGGGACTCCTACGAGTGGGACGTGTACATCCGGCTGTCGGGCAATGAACTCACCAGCCTGCTCGATCACGCGCGCCGGCGCACGCCGCTGGTGCGCGGTCCCGAGGTCATGCCCAACGGCACCGTGGAGTTCGACTTGGAAGACCCCGACGGCTACCGTGTGTGTGTGGCCGAGGCGCTCAGTGATACCCGCGGATTCCCGCGCGCGGTGCGCTGACGCAGGAACGACCGCAGCAGCGGGGCCTGCGCACGGTCAGGCGCCGGCGAGCAGGTCGATCGTGGCCGCCGTGAGATAGCGCAGCCCCACCTCGAGGGCGCGTTCGTCCACGTCGAATCGGGGATGGTGGTGCGGGTGCACGATGCCCGCCTCCGCGTTGCCGGCGCCCACGAAGGCAAAGACGCCGGGCGCCCGTTGCTGATAGGCGGAGAAGTCCTCGCCGCCCATGGTGGGGCGCAGGTCGACCAGCGTGTCCGCCCCGAACGTGCGCGCCACCACCTGCTGCAGTCGCTCGGCCAGGGCGCGGTCGTTCACGACGGGGCGATAGCCGCGCTCGTAGTGGAAGGCGACCGTGGCCCCGAACGCTTCGGCAATGCCGCGAATGACCCGCTCCATGGTGGCCGGCACGCTGACGCGCAGCGTGGGCTCGAAGGTGCGAACGGTGCCGGCGAGGTAGGCGCTGTTGGGGATCACGTTGAACGCGCTGCCGGCGATGAACTGCGTGACCGACAGCACCACGGGGTCGAGCGGGTCCACGGTGCGGGTGACGACCTGCTGCAGCGCCGTGACCACCTGGGCGCCAATGGCGATGGGATCGACACACTCGTGCGGAATGGCCGCATGCCCGCCCTTGCCGGTGATGGTGCAGTGGAAGTTGTCGGGGGCCGCCATGGCCGGGCCGGCCAGAATGCCAATGCGCCCCACGGGCATGGGGGCCCAGAGGTGCAGGCCGATGACCTGATGCACCCCGTCCATCACGCCCGACTGCACCAGCGATTCGGCGCCGCCGGGGGACAGCTCTTCGGCGTGCTGAAAGATGAAGCGTACCGTGCCGGGCAGCTGCGCCGCGTGCTGCGCGAGCACCGTGGCCAGCCCCAGCACGATGGCGGTGTGGCCGTCGTGGCCGCAGGCGTGCATGGCGCCGTCGCGGGTGCTGCGATACGCGTGCGTGTTCTCCTCGTGAATGGGGAGGGCATCGATATCGGCGCGCACGGCGATGGTGGGCCCCGGCCGCGCGCCGCGCAGCTCGGCCACGACGCTCGTGGGGGTGGGACGGCTGATGACGAGCCCCGGCACCTGGGCGAGCGTGTCGGCTATGAAGCGACTCGTATCGACCTCGTGGAAGGCCACTTCCGGGTGCTGGTGGAGGTGGCGGCGCCAGCGCACCACCTGCGGGGCCATATCGGCGGCGGCGTCGAGCCACGGGGCCGCGGTGCGAAGATCGGGGAGTTCCTGCAGACTGGTCATGCCGAACCCGGAAAAGTCGGGGATCGAGGGCACGGGTGTAACCGGACCCGTGCTGATCGCGTACGTTGCAGTATGCCTTGGATTCAACCTCCCGCGCCACCCGCACCCCCGGAGGCGCCCGCTGCGGCGCAGCCGGTCGCCATCGATGTCGGTACCACCGACGCCATTCCCGTGGCGCAGCCGCGCACCGCCGCCGACGTGGAGGCGCTGCGCGCCAAGCGTTCGGAGCTGTCGCGGCAGATCGAAAGCGCGGTCAGCCGGCGCAAGGGGGTGGAGCGCGACCTGCTCAAGGCCAACGAAACGACCCGGCCGGGGCTGGAGGCGCGGCTCAAGGTGCTCGACGCGCGCATCGTGCAGATCGAGCAGGAGATCGCCGCCAACGGGCGGGCGTTGGCGGCGGCGCCGCTGGCGCTGGCGGCGGCCGAGGCCGCGGAGGCGCCGGTGCGCTACGGGCCGTTCTCCTCCGATCAGCTGACGGGCATTTCCATTGTGGGCACGCTCACGGTGCTCATGCCGCTGGCCATTGCGGCCGCGCGCGCCATGCTCATTCGCGCCCGTCAGCCCAAGCTCACGCCGGAGATTCTCGAGGCCACGCGCCGCATGGAGCGCATGGAGCAGGCCATCGACGCGGTGGCCGTGGAGGTGGAGCGCATCAGCGAGGGGCAGCGGTTCGTGACGCAGCTGATGGCGGCGAAGGAGAAGGACGGCGCGCGGCTGTCGTCGGGCGGCGGGACACACTGACGACCGGAAACCTCGACGACGCACTGCCAACTCCCCGCCGTCTGCGGGGAGTTCGTCGTGCGCAGTGCGCGTCGTCAGTCGTCAGTACGTCCTACGCCGGCAGATCATCCGCGGTGCGATCGCCGAGGAGCCGCGGCGTGCCCAGCCATGGCGCGGCGGCGGGGCGTACCGCGGTGCCGCGCAGGCGCTCGTAGTTCAGGCGGAAGAGCGCGACGAGTGCGGGAAGGTCGTGCTCGCTGCGCACCCGGAAGCTGATCCACCCGGAGTGGGGGAGGGTGCGGTGGGCGCTGGCGCGCCCGGCCGCCACGAGATCGCGGCGCAGGCGGACGCTCACGAGCAGGTCGGCGACGCCGCCAAGGTGCAGGTGTCCGATCTCGCGGGTGCCAAGTCGGAACTCGATGCCCCCGAACCGGTGCGGGAGCGTTTCCACGCCATCCCACTGGCGCAGAATGCTGGTGAGCTGCGCGCTGAAATCGGTGGCGCCCATGCGTGGACCCCGGAGCAAGATGTGGACCGACATGTCCTTCTCTTGTCCTTGAGCATGCGGCTGCCCAGCGGCAGCGGCAAGCAATTGGCATCCGGCGGTGTGTAACGACTCGACGATGGCGTTCGACCACGGACCAACGGCGGGTGGTGACTTTCATCTGAAAGCTTCGTACACTATTCTTTCAATCATGCGTACTGCAGCAGGACCGGCGGCTGCCCCCGACGCGGGGCTCGTGGTGGCCAAGGCGCTCATGTCGGCGGCCGCCCGATTGGGGCTGAGCAACCGGCAGGTCGCGAGCATCATCGGTACCAGCGAGGCCTCGGTCTCGCGGCTGCAGCGCGGGCGCTCCATCGATCCGCGCAGCAAGGAAGGGGAGCTCGCCCTGCTGCTGGTGCGGCTCTTTCGCTCGCTCGACAGCCTCGTGGGTGGCGATGAGCCGCAGGCGCGCGCGTGGCTGCACGCCATGAACGATCACGTGGGCGGCATCCCGGCCGAGCGCATTACCACTGTCGAGGGGTTCGTCGATGTCGTCCAGTATCTGGATGCAATGCGCGGGCGCCTCTAGGCGGCAGTTGCTGCAGGCGGTGCCGTGGCGCGTGGTGGAGTCGCAGCATCGGGTCTCGACGCGCAAGCTGGTGGATTCGGCGGCTGAACAGGAACTGCTGGAGGCGCTCGTGGATGGGGTGAAGCCGCCCTCCGTCGGCGGGCCGCGGCTGCACTACCTGCTCTCTACCCCCTTTCGCTATCCGCCGCTGCGGCATGGGTCGCGCTTCGGCACGCGCACGGAGCGTGGCCTCTGGTACGGTGCCCTGCTGCCACGCACGGCGTTCGCGGAGGTGGCGTACTACCGTCTGTTGTTTCTGGCCGGGTCGCACGCGGCGCTTCACGTGGTCATGACGGAGCTGTCGGCATTCACGGTGCGCATGCAGAGCCGCGCCGGGGTGCATCTGGATGCGGGCCCCTTTCGCGCGCACCGGGCGGCGATTTCTTCGCCCGTATCGTACGCGGCGTCACAGGCGCTGGGGCGCGACATGCGCGACGCCGGGGTGGAGCTGTTCCTCTATGCCTCGGCGCGTGATGCCGAGGCCGGGCTCAACGTGGGCGCGTTCACGCCGGCGGTGTTTCGGGCGGCGAAACCGCAGCACTTTCAGCGGTGGCACTGCACGGCAACTCCCGCCGCGGTCGAGTTCGTGCGGCGCGATCTCTCGGGAGAGCGGGAGCGCTACGAGTTTCCGCGGGCGCAGTTCCTGGTGGCGGGGGCGTTGCCGGTTCCGGGCGTGTAGCGGGCGCCCCCCTATCGTCGCCGCCGAGCGGCGCGCATGCTTGAGGCATCCGCTGCACCATCCCACCCCTGCCTCTTGCGCCGTTCCCCGACCATGCCTGTGTCCGGTGCCGGTGCCGCGCTGAAACGGCGGCCATCATTCGTCCCGAAGATTGCGCTGGTGCAGAGCCTCTGGCTGGCCGGTACCCTGCTCGTGGTCGCGCCGGTGGCGCCGGCGCAGTCGGTCATGGCGCAAGCCGCGCCTCCCGCGCCGGAGCGCGTCTCCGCGCCTGACGGGTGGGTGGGCACGTGGCGTGGGGTGCTCACAGCCTACGGCGCGGTGGACAGCGTGAAGATCACCGTGCCGGTCACGCTCACCATTACGCCGCTTGCGGAAGCCGGGGCCTTTCGTTGGCGGCACGTGTATGCCAACGACAGTACGCGCAACGTGAAGGACTATGTGTTGCGCACCCTGAACGCCGCGGCGGGACGCTATGCCACCGATGAAAACAACGGCATCGTGCTGGACGAGCAGTTCATCGGGGGGATGCTGGTGAGCGTCTTTCAGGTGGGCGAGCAGGTCATCGAGAACCGCACCGAGGTGCGGGGGGACACGCTCGTGCAGGATCTCATCGCGTGGCGACGCGCGCCGGTTCGGGAAACACGGGGCGCGGGACCCAACGGCGAGCAGGGGGTCCCCGTCACGTCGTTTCGCGTGACGAGCCGGCAGCGGTCGGTGCTGGTGCGCGTCGCACGCTGAACAGCCGCACCGGAAAACGACATCGGGGGCGCCGCACCGCGGTCGCCCCCGAATCGTTTCACCGAACTACTGCGGTCTGCCCTCTGTCTCGTTCCTGCCGTCTCCCGTCTGCTGTTCGGCACGGAGCATCAGGCATGCACCACGGTCAGACCGGGAACAGCATCTCGCGGTAGCGCGGCAGCGGCCACTGGTCGTCGGCAATCGACAGCTCCAGCGCGTCGCTCGCCTCGCGCACTTCCGCCATCGTGTCGCACGCGGTCGTGGTGAGATACACGCCCTGCGCGGCGAGATCGTCGTGCAGGTGCTCCGCCTTGGCCGTCACCTTGGCCAGCTCGGCCCGCTTGGTCTGCAGCGTGGTGACCAGCTTGGAGGTGGCGTTGGCCGCGTTGATGATGGGCTGCATGTTGATCCCCGCCGACGCGCCCTGACCGGCCGCGCCCGCGAGCTGCCCGAGGTAGGCGTACGCCGCCGGCAGCACCTGCGTATCCACGATCTGCTGCAGCGTGTGCAGCTCGATGAGGATGTCCTTCACGTAGCGCTCGAGACGCACGTGGTAGCGGCTCTCGAGTTCGACCTGCGTGAGGATGCCGGTGTTGTCGAAGAGCGCCTTGGCGCCGTCGCTCAGCAGCTGGGCGAGCGCTTCGGGGGTGCGACGCAGGTTGAGGAGCCCGCGACGGTTGGCTTCCACCACCCACTCGTCGGAGTAGTTGTTGCCTTCGAAGCGCACGGCGGCCGTTTCCTTGAACGCCTTGCGCACCACGGTGAACGCGGCGTCGTCGGTGCTCTTGGCGGTCTTGATTTCCTTCTTGAGCTCTTCGATGAGTTCGCCAATGGCCTCGGCCACCGCGGCCTGCAGCAGCATGACCGGGAAGGCGATGCTCTGCGACGCGCCCACGGCGCGGAACTCGAACTTCGCGCCGGTGAACGCGAACGGCGACGTGCGGTTGCGGTCGGTGTTGTCCTGCTCCACCTCGGGCAGCTTGGCCACGCCCAGCTTGAGCATGGCCTGCTCGGCGTTGGTGGGCGACGTCTTGCCGGCGGCGATGTCCTCGACGACCTGCGTGAGGCCGCTGCCGAGGAAGGCCGAGATGATGGCCGGCGGTGCTTCGTTGGCACCGAGGCGATGCTCGTTGCCGGTCACGGCGATGCCTGCGCGCAGCAGCCCGGCGTGCTTGTGCACCCCCTTGAGCACGGCGGCGAGGAAGAGCAGGAAGCGGATGTTCTGGTGCGGTGTCTTGCCCGGCTTGAGCAGGTTGGTGCCGTCGAGCTGGTTGTCGGCGGCGATGGCCATGGACCAGTTGCAGTGCTTGCCCGAGCCGTTGATGCCGGCGAACGGCTTCTCGTGCACGAGCGCCTGCAGGCCGTGCCGCAGCGCGACCTTGCGCAGAATGGCCATGACCAGGTGGTTGTGGTCCACCGCCACTTCGCTGTCCTCGAAGTAGGGCGCCATTTCGAACTGGCTGGGCGCGACTTCGTTGTGACGCGTGGTGATGGGCACGCCAAGCTTGTAGAGCTCCGTTTCCACTTCGCTGATGCACGCCTGCACACGCTCGGGGATGCCCCCGAAGTAGTGGTCTTCGAGCTGCTGGCCACGTGGCGGCGGCGCGCCCACGAGCGTGCGGCCGGCCATCACGAGGTCGGGGCGGAGCGCAAAATGGCCGCGGTCGATCATGAAGAACTCCTGCTCCACCCCAAGCGTGGTGACCACGCGCAGGACGCCGGTGTCGCCGATGAGCCCGAGCAGTTCCGTGGCGCGCGCGGAGAGCACGTCGCAGCTGCGGAGCAGCGGGGTCATTTCATCGAGCGCTTCGCCGTTGTAGCCGATGAACACCGACGGGATGCAGAGGTACTTCACGCCTCCCGTTTCGCTGATGAACACCGGCGACGCCGGGTTCCAGGCGGTGTAGCCGCGCGCTTCCCAGGTGGCGCGCAGGCCGCCCGACGGGAACGACGAGGCGTCGGGCTCCGACTGAATGAGCTGCTCCCCCGAGAAGGTCTCGATGGGGAGCCCGTTTTCGTCGAACGTGAGGAAGGCGTCGTGCTTTTCGGCCGTGAGCCCCGTTTGCGGCTGGAACCAGTGCGTGAAGTGCGTCACGCCGCGGGAGATGGCCCACTCCTTGATGACCTGCGCCACGACCGGGGCGATGTCGGAGTCGAGCTTTTTGCCGAGGCGAATGGAGGCGGCGAGCTTCTTGTACACGTCCTTCGGCATCTTCGCGCGCATCTGGCGCAGGCCGAAGGTGTTCATGCCGAACCAGGTGCTGGTGGGCAGCTGGACGCCGTTCTCCTCGGGGCGTGAGGTGTGGCGTGGGGCGCGGTGCGCGATCTCGCGCAGGGCGGCGATGCGCGCGTTGTGGTTGTTGGCCATGGCGGGGCGTGGTATCGGGACAGGTGACAGCGCGCAGGCTGTCACCGATTTCGTGCATGGATTGCAGAAATATCACCGCATCCTGCCCCATTTCCAATGGATGACGGCACAAATGCGACCAGATCCGTGCAGCTCGCGCACGACGCTCGTAACAGCACCAGAAAAAGGGCAATTTTCCCGAAACAAAACCGAATAGGAGCGGTTTTCGGTCTCCCGTCAGCTTGGTGGGCGTTGCAGCGGCTCCAGAAACGCGCCGATCTGCGCGTTGAGCTGCGGGTGGTACGCGGCGCGGTCGAAGCCCGGCGGGTCGTGGGCCGGCGCGAAGGCTGGGGAGGCCAGTGCCGGCGGGAAGGGCGTCTGAAAGCTGAAGTGGCCGGCTCCCGGCACCACCAGCTCCTGCAGCGGCGCATGCGGTGCCAGCGCCTCGCGGATGATGGCGGCATGGAAGGCGGGGGCCACCGTATCGGCCTCGCCACGCACCAGCAGCACCGGCACCGCTACCTGGTGCAGGCTGGCGGGGGGCATGAACCAGCCGGCGGCGGGGGCGAGCAGCACCAGGGCGCGCACACCGGGGGTCCGGGTCACGACCAGCCGCTCAGGCGCCTCGAGCGGTGTGTCGAAGCGGGTATTCACCGGCTCGCCGCCGGCGGCGGACAGGGCGGTGTAGGCGCCCACCGAGTGCCCCACTATGGCGCGCCGGTGCGGGTCGGCGTGCTCGCCGAGCTCGGCATCGAGCTGCAGCGCCTCGAAGGCATCGTGCACCTGCTGGGGGCGGACCCGGAGCCGCTCGATGGTGCCATCGAGCGACGTGTCGCTCCGGCTGTTGCCCACATGCTCGGGGAGCAGCACCACGAACCCGTGGCGCGCGAGGTGCGTGGCCGTGTCGCGGTGCGTGAGGGGGGAGCCGTTGTTGCCGTGGCTGATGAGCACGACCGGGTGCCGGCCCGCGCACACCGGTGCGTTGACTGCCACCTCCATGGTATACGGCCCGAAGGGCTGCGGCTGCGCCGGGGTGTCCGTCGGGTACAGGGCCATGAGCGGGAGCGCGCGTCCCGCGGACTGGGCCGTGAGGTGCCGGAGGCCGGCATGATGGGGTGTCATGGAAGGAATTCACCGGCCCGCGCCCCCTCCGTCAACGGCAGAGCACGGGCGGTCAAGCAGGCGACCCGTCACTGCCCCATACTCGGCACATGACACACACCACCTGGGCAGACCGGATCCTGCGGGTTCTGGATGTCATTCACACCAATCTGGACGGCGATCTCGACCCCGCCGCCCTGGCGGCAACCGCCGGGTTCTCGTTGCATCACTTCCATCGCGTGTTTCGCGGCATGGTTGGCGAGTCGGTCATGCAGTACATCAGGCGCCAGCGGCTCGAGCGCGCGGCGTTCCGCCTGCGGCATGCGGGCGGTGAGGTGTCGGCCACGGCCTTTGCGCACGGGTACGACAGCCACGAGGCGTTCACGCGGGCGTTCCGCGCCCACTTCGGCGTACCGCCCCGGGAGTATCGCGACCAGCAGCGTGCGGCGAGTGACGACGCCATCGTGTCGGCAGCGCGCCGCGTCGAGCCCGCGCGGCGGCTGCTCACCTGCCGCTTCACCGGCCCGTACGACGCGTGCGCACCGGCGTGGGAGCAGCTGATGCGTGTTGCCGTCGGTGTCCCAGGGGTGCGACTCGATCGTCCCACCCTGGGGCTCGTGTACGACGACCCCGAGATCACGGCGCCGGAACGCTGTCGCTACGATGCCGCCGTGGAGCTCGATGCGTCCACGGTGCTGCCCACCCTGCCGCCGGGGATGGTGGAGCGTACGATTGCGGGTGGCACCTACGCCGTACTGGTGCACGCGGGGGCCTACGACACCATCCTCGACAGCTATGTCGCGCTGCTCGGGCGGTGGCTGCCGCGTCAGGGGTGGGATCTGTCTGACGAACCGGTGGTCGAGCGGTACGTGGTACCGTTCGGGTCCGTCCCACCGGACGAGCTGCGCACCGAAGTATGCGTACGGCTGGCCTGAGCCCGGTGAGAAACAGATGAAAGCCATTGTCAGCATCCTCGCGATTGCCGTGATACTTGCCGCAGGGAGTGGCTGGTTCATGGATCCGGTTCAACGTGTCGCGATGACCGTCGAGCTCGATGGCTCACCGCTGGCGGTGTACGCACTCGTGTCAGACCCGCAGCAGCCATGGCGCACCGATCTGGCGCAAGTCCTCGTGCACGACAGCACGCGGTGGACGGAGCTCCCGGCACGTGGTGATCCGATCGAGTTTCGGCGTACCGACGCGGAGCCCGGGAAGCGCTTCGCCGTCGCGTTTTCGAGTCGGGGCTTCAGCGGCATGTGGAGCGGTGAATTCGCGCCTGCGGGAGGCGCACGGACACGACTCACGTTCACCGAGCAAGTCACCGT
>NZ_JAJTHI010000043.1 GCF_021298855.1 Gemmatimonas sp. | reverse complement strand
GCAGGGCGCGGTGCCCTCGACCTCCTCGGTGATCTCCGTGCGTCCGCGTTTTCCCCCGACCCCGACCCCGACCCCGACCCTGACCGGGGTGCAGCGTGCGCCTTACCGCCGCACCACGCTCCGCACCCCGTCGGAGAACACCACCTCCGTTGCCCGGCCACCCGTGGCCACCTCGGCACCGGGGCGCCGCACGAAGCCCATCAGTTCGCCGGTTGACGCGTCACGAACCATGGCCATGCGATAGCTCGCGTTATCCCAGCGCACGCGCACCCGGCGCGCCGTACGATCGAGCGTCGCCACCGGATCGCCGCCACTGACGGCCGCCGCCGCCCGCGGCACCACGGCCCGCTGCAGCGCCGTTCGCAGCGGCAGGCGCGCATCACGCACCCGCACCGCCGCCAGCCGCTCCTCCAGCGATGCCGACCACGGCAGCACCACCGCGAAGTGCCGCTGTTCATGGCCGGGCTCCACATGGTCCACCACCGAGCTCTCGAACGGCAGGCTGCCCAACACGGCGCCCCCGTCGTCGAGCAGCTCCACCTGGTGCGAGGCATTGCGCGCGGCGGGGGTGATGGGCGCCTGCACACGGAACGCCGGTTCCAGCTCGATGCGTCCGTCGATCACCCGTCCCCACACCAGCAGGCCGTCCCCCTTCACCGCCGCCTGCGCCGGTGCCGCGAACCCGGCGGTACCGCGGTGGTTCATCACGGCAGTCCAGTTGTAATCGCTGATCCAGTTGGTGCTGCAGTAGCTCATGATGTCGGTGGCCGTGTTGGACACGATGGTATTCGTGGAGGGGTTCCACCCGAATCCGCCAATGACACCGCCCGCGTACGGGTAGTTCGGGTCGCCACTCGTGCCGCACGGCGCGTGATTGCGGGAGAAATTGTGCCCCCATTCGTGCGCCGCCACGTTGTCGCCGCTGGGCAGGTAATCCCAGCCAATGGCCGCCCGCCCCGGCACGTAGCCGTAGCCCGCCACGCCACTCGTGTAGCGCACGCGCACGACCCCGTAGTAGTACGTGCTTGCCGGCGCCCCGTCGGTGGTGCGCAGCGCGTTCATCTCGCTCAGCACCGTGAGCCAGCGTCCGTTGGCGTCATTGCTCTGCAGCGTATCCGCGCTGCTCGTGAACGGCGCGCGCACCTCGCTCACGACCTCCTGCAGGGGGAACAGGCGGCGCGTGGTGACGAGGAAGCTTTCCCGGTTGGCCGTGGTGACCCGGCCGGTATCGTTCCCGGTGATCACCGGAATGAAGCGTACCGAAAAGGTGGGGACCGTGTTCACCGTGATCGGCCGCGGCTCCCCTGTGGCCGGCCACACGTTGTCGTTGCGGTTGGCATCGGGAATGGCCTGCGCAGGATCGAGATCGACGAGCACGCGCAGACCGGGACGCACGCTGGTGCCCGGCACCGGCAGGTTCCACGTGGACGCGAGGGTCCCCTCGGCAATGGTGGTGCGTACGGCCGATTCCGGGGCCGTGAGCGTGGTGGTGCTCACCAGCGTGGGGCCGTCGTAGAGGCGCACGCGCACATCGGGGCGCGCACTGTTGGCCGCAGTGGCGGTGACGAAGACCCGCAGCAGAGCATTGCGGTTGGCCACCAGCGCGACCGAGTTGTCGAGCTTCTGGATGGCCTGGGTGAGGTACACCGCGCTGATGGTGTAGTTGGTGCCCGCGCCGCCCGCGCTGTAGGCAAAGGACGCGGTGGCCGTGCCGCCGGTGGCCACGGTTACCGTGCTGCTGGCAGGTGAGGGCGTGAACGTGGTGCCGGCGTTGCTCACCGTGGCCGCGCTCACCGTCCAGCTTCCCGGGGCGAGGCCGCTTACGGTGCCGGCGCCATTCTGCGTGCGCGGGCCCCCCGGTCCGGAGAGGGTGAACACCGGCGTGCTGCCGGCGGGGAGGCCGCTGGCCGCAATCGCGATGCTGCCGCCCGGCAGCGCGTAGGACACCGTGGCACCGGCCGCCACGGCGGTGGCGGTGACGGTGACGCTCTGGGTGGCCGGCGTGGGCGTGTAGCTTGCGGCGCCCGCGCTCACCGGTGCCGCCGTGACCGTGTACACGCCGGGGGGGAGCAGACCCAACGTGGTGGTTGCCGTGAGGGTGCGCGTGAAGCCGTTGGGCCCGCTCACGGTGACGTTGGCATTGGTGCCGGTTGGCAGCCCCAGTACCGCCACGGCAAGGGCGCCGGTGGTGCGTGTGTAGGTCACGCCCAGGACCAGCGTGTCGCCGGCCAGTACGGTGGTGTCGCGCGAGGCTGGCGTCGGCGTGAAAACGGCGATTCCAATGGTCACAATCGATGCAGTTTGGCGCCAGCGTCCGGGCATTGCAGGGAGAATGCGCCTGGTACTGGTGGCCGAGTAGGCTTCTCCGGACGGATCGATCAGTTGGATGGCGGCGGCGATGCCCGCGGGCAGGCCGCTCACCGGCACGTCCACCACGGTGGGCACGAGCACCCAGTTCATGGTCGCGGTCGCGGGGGCGGCCCCTGCCGCCACATCAATGTTGACACTGCCCAGCGGCACGCCGAAGGCCCCGGCGGCGCCGCGCACGGCGCGGGGGGTGAGGGTGTAGCGACCGGGCTCGAGTCCGCGCACCGTGTCGGAGGCGGTGAGGGTACGGGCAAAGCCTCCTGGCCCGGTCACCCGCACATCTCCGGCAAGGCCCGCCGGCAACCCCACGAAGGAGACGGCGAGGGTGCCCGACGCCAGGGCATACGACACCGTGGCGGTGGCCGTGCCACCGGTGACAATGGCCAGCGGCTGTGAAGCCGGCGTGGGGGCCCAGCGATCACCACCGGCCAGGATGGGGACGGAGGTGATGGTGTAGCTGCCGGCAGGCAGGGAATCCACGGTGGCCGTGCCGGCGACGCTGCGGTCCACGCCGTTGCCGACCAGGCGAATGGCGGCCGCGGCGCCCTCGGGCAATCCCGTTACCTGGAGCGCCAGGCGCCCCACCTGGGCGGCGTACACCACCGGGGCCGGCGCGGCCGTGAGCGACGCCACGACGTCCACCGCAAGCGTATCCGCTGCCGGCCGGAAGGTGAGGCCCTGATTCCCCACCGGCGCGCTGACCACCCGGTAGCGCCCGGGTTCGAGTCCAATGAGAGTGGTCGTGGCGGTGAGGGTGCGCAGGGTGCTGTCGCTGCCAGGCCCCAGCACGCGTACCGCCGCCGCCACGCCGGCGGGCAGCCCGGTCACTGCCACCGCGAGGCTGCCGGTGGCCACGGTGTAGCCAATGGCCACACGGGCGGTATCGCCGAAGCTCACGGTGCTGTCGAAGGTGACTCGGGCGGGGGCGAATCGCGCCCCCTCGGCCAACACCGGCGCCGCGGCCACCTGCCAGCGTTCCGCCTCCGTGGGGACATCCGTGCGTTGGGTCGCGGCGAACGTGGTGCCCTGCGGGGCGGCGGTTGGGGTGCCACCGGGCGCGGTCACCGTGATGGCGGCCGCCGTGGTGCCCGGGAGTCCGGTCACGGTCAGTGCGAGCAGTGACGGCGCGGGACGATAAACCGCCGCCAGCGACACCGGCACGGCCGACGGGACCGTGAGTTCGAAGCTGTCCGGGGCCCCGCTCCAGCGTCCCAGGGGGGTGCGCACCGGGCGCACGGTCACCATGTAGCGCCCGGCGGGGACATCGCTCCAGCTGGTCCCGGCGCTGGCGCTGCGCGAGAACGAGGCGCCGGGGAGTGGGCCCACCATCTGCACGTCGGCCGCCGCTCCGGCGGGGAGGCCGCTGCTGGCGATGTTCACGATCCCCGGGGCCACCGGGGCCGGGGAGATCGGGGGCGGTGACGTTGGCGGGGCAGCGGTATCGCTCGAACCGCTGCATCCCGCCAGCAGGTAGGCCGCAAGAAGGGTGGCGCCGTGGCGCCGAAGCAGATTGCGCATTGTTCGTCTGAGCCGGGGTCCGATCTCAGACGACCCGGGTGCGCCGACGCCACGCGCCCGGCCTGCGGTGTGACAACCGGAACCAGCTTCCGGCCCAAGGCGCCCACACTGAACTGACCGGTGGAGAACATGAGAAAAGGGGAAAAGGAGGCATGCTCCCTTTCCCCTTTTCTCGTGTTCTCCCCGCATCAGTTCACGGTGCTATCCGCCGCCGTGAACAGCGAGGGCGAACTAGAACAGCATCATCATGGGCGCTTCCAGCAGCTGCCGCAGGGTCTGCAGGAACTTCGCCCCCACGGCGCCGTCGATGATGCGGTGATCGCAGCTCATGGTGACACGCATCTTCTGCCGCGGCACGAACTGGCCGTTCTCCCACACCGGCTTGGTTTCGGTGGCGCCCACCGCGAGGATGGCGGCCTCGGGCGGGTTGATGATGGCGGTGAACTGGTCGATGCCGAACATCCCCAGGTTGGACACACTGAAGGTGCCGCCGCTGTACTCGGCCGGGGTGAGCTTGCGCTCGCGCGCCTTCTTGGCGAGATCGCGCGCTTCCTTGCCGATGGTCCCCAGCCCCTTGCGGTGCGCGTCGCGAATGACGGGCACGATGAGTCCGTCGTCCGTCGCGACCGCCATGCCCACGTGCGCCGCGCTGAAGTAGCGGATGCTGTCGCCCATCCAGTGCGCGTTGACTTCCGGATGGCGCGTGAGGGCAATGGCGACCGCCTTGATGACGATGTCGTTCACCGAGACCTTGAACTGGTCGCCCGCCGCCGTCATCTGCTCGCGCAGCGTGCCCACGTTCGTCATGTCGATCTCCGACGTGAGGAAGAACGTGGGGATGGGGCCGATGCTCTCGCCGAGACGGCGCGCGATCGTCTTGCGCATCTGCGTCAGCGCGACGTCCTTGAACTCGCCGTCGATCTGCAGCGCCGTCTGTACGGCGCTCGGAGCCGCGGAGATGCTGGGGCGCGGAGCGGCCGCGACGCCTGCCGGTGCCACGGCCGGTGCTGCCGTGGCTGCCGCTTCGATGTCGCGCTTGATGACGCGGCCGCCGGGGCCGGTACCGCTGATGGCTTGGAGATTGAGCCCCTTCTCGGCCGCGATGCGCCGCGCCAGGGGCGAGCTGCGCACCGGGCCACCGGGCACTGGAGCGGGCGTGTGCTCCGCGGTGCCGGCGGGCGGATGCGCGTGCTCCATTGCTTCCACCGGCGGTGCCGGCATGGCGCTGGCGGGCACGGCCTTGGGCTGTTCCGACGGCGCCTCCGTGGGCGCCACGGCGGGGGGGCCACCGGCCAGCGCCGAGATGTCCTCGTCGGCGGCGGCAATGACCCCGATCGTCACGCCCACCGGACTCGTGGCGCCCTCCTCGATGAGGCGCGCGCGCAGGATGCCGTCGCCGCGCGCGACGAGTTCCATGATCGCCTTGTCGGTCTCCACCTCGGCCAGCGTCTCGCCGTTCTTCACGGCGTCGCCGACGTTCTTCACCCACTTCACGAGACGCCCCTCTTCCATGGTGGGAGAGAGCGCCTCCATCATCACTTTGGTCGCCATATGGTCGCCTGTAGGGTGAACGATCAGTCGAGGTAGAGTACCTGTTTCACCGCCGCGATCGTCTTGGGCACGTCGGGCTTGGCGGCCTTCTCGAGACTCTTGGTGTAGGGCATGGGCGCATCGGCCTGGTGCACGCGCAGCACCGGCGCATCGAGATGATCGAAGCAGTAGCGCTGCACGTAATCGACCACCTGCGCGCCCACGCCGCACAGCTCCCATCCTTCCTCGACGACCACGGCGCGGTTCGTCTTGCGCACCGATTCGGCAATGGCATCCACGTCCATGGGGCGAATGGTGCGCAGATCCACCACATCGCAGCGGATCCCTTCCTTGGCCAGCTGATCGGCGGCCTGCATGGCCACGAGCACCATCTTGCCGTGCGTGATGAGCGTGCAGTGCTCGCCTTCGCGCTTGAGGTCGGCCTTGCCCAGCGGAATGACGTACTCCTCGTCGGGCACCTCCCCCTTCGTGTTGTACAGCATCTCGCCTTCGAGGAAACACACCGGGTTGTCGTCGCGGATGGCCGCCTTGAGCAGCCCCTTCGCATCGTACGGCGTGCCGGGCGCCACCACCTTGAGCCCCGGGATGTGCGCCAGCCACGACTCGAACGCCTGCGAGTGCTGCGCCGCCAGCTGCAGTGCGGCGCCGTTGGGCCCGCGGAACACCATGGGCATGGGGAACTGGCCGCCCGACATGTACAGCATCTTCGCGGCGACGTTGACCACCTGGTCGATGGCGAGCAGGGCGAAGTTCCACGTCATGAATTCGATGATGGGGCGCAGGCCGCACATGGCGGCGCCCACGCCCACCCCGGCGAAGCCGAGTTCGGTGATGGGCGTGTCCACCACGCGCATCTCGCCGAATTCCTGCAGCAGTCCCTTGGACACCTTGTAGGCACCCTGGTACACGGCGACTTCCTCGCCCATGAGGAAGACGCGGTCGTCACGGTGCATCTCTTCGCGCAACGCCTGATTGAGGGCGTCGCGATACGTGATTACGGGCATGGTCGTGGCGCTCTCAGCTCGTGGTTTCGACGAGGATGTCTTCCATGAGCGCCTCGAGCGGCAACTCCGGGCTCGCTTCCGCGAAGTCGATGCTGTCCTGGACGAGCGTCTTGATCTCGTCGTCCATGGCGGCGACGTCGGCCGCCGAGATCTCGCCGGCGTCTTCCATGCGCTGGCGGTGCAGGGCAATGGGATCGCGCTTGAGGTACTGCTCGAGCTCTTCCTTGGTGCGGTAGGTGCCGCTCACCGCGTCGGACATGGAGTGCCCCATGAAGCGGTAGGTGCGCACTTCGAGCAGTGTGGGCATGCTTTCCTTGCGCGCCCGATCGATGGCGTCGGCGGCGGCCTTGCGCACGGCGAGCACATCCTGTCCGTCCACCACGTCCCGCGGCATGTCGTAGGACGCGCCGCGCTTGTAGATGTCGTGAATCGAGGACGCGCGCTCGAGCGCCGTGCCCATGCCGTAGCGGTTGTTCTCGATGATGAAGATGCAGGGCAGCTTCCAGAGCGCCGCCATGTTGAGCGCCTCGTGGAAGGCCCCCGTGTTCACCACCGACTCGCCCATGAAGCAGGCAATGACCTGATCGCCGCCGCGATAACGGATGGCGAAGCCCACGCCGCTGGCAATGGGGACATGGCCGCCCACGATGCCGTGACCGCCAAGGAACCCCAGCTGCCGGTCGAACATGTGCATCGAGCCGCCCTTGCCCTTCGCACATCCGTCCTGCCGCCCGAAGAGCTCCGACATGACGGCCCGCGGCGTCATGCCGCGCGCCAGCGCCTGCCCGTGATCGCGGTAGGTGGTGATGATGTAGTCGTCGGGGCGGAGCAGGGAAATGAACCCGGTGGAGACCGCTTCCTGTCCGATGTACAGATGGCAGAAGCCACCGATCCGGCCGATCGCGTACATCTCGGCACATCGTTCCTCGAAGCGGCGCTGCAGGAGCATGCTGTAGAGCAGCTCCTTGTGCAGCGCGGCGGTGCTGTCCGTCTTCACGGTCACCTGGGTGTCGGATTTCTTCTTGGGAGGCATCTCAACTACAGTGGGGAGTGTTGAGTGGGAGGGACGGTGTCAGGCGAGTGATGCCGCCTGGACCTGCTCCCAGGCGTGATAACTGGAGCGCACCAGCGGCCCGCTCTCGACATGCTTGAAGCCGAGGCGCATGCCCACCTCGTACAGGTCGCGGAATTCCTGCGGCGTGACGTACCGGTCGAGGGCGATGTGCCCGTCGGAGGGGCGCAGGTACTGGCCGAGGGTGAGGATGTCCACGTCGACCGCGCGCAGGTCCTTCATGACCTCCACGACTTCCTCGTTGGTCTCGCCCAGGCCGAGGATGATGCCGGTCTTGGTGGGGATGTCGGGGGCCAGACGCTTGGCGGTGCGGAAGATCTCGAGCACCCGCTCGTAGCGGCCACCCGGACGCGCCTTCTTGAACAGGCGCGGCACCGTTTCGGTGTTGTGGTTGTAGATCTCCGGCCGGGCCTCGAGGACCGTGCGGATGGCGTCCACGTTCCCCTGGAAGTCCGGCACGAGCACCTCCACCGAGCAGTCGGGGAGGCGCTGGTGAATCTGCCGGATGGTTTCGGCGAAGATGTAGGCGCCGAAGTCGGGGAGGTCGTCGCGATCCACCGAGGTGATGACCGCGTGGCGCAATCCCAGCCGGGCAATGGCTTCCCCCACCCGGCGCGGCTCCTCGATGTCGTACTCGGGCGGCTTGCCGTGCGCCACCGCGCAGTAGGCGCAGTTGCGGGTGCAGACGCTGCCCAGGATCATGAAGGTGGCGGTGCCGTGCTGCCAGCACTCGCCAATGTTGGGGCAATGCGCCTCCTCGCACACGGAATGGAGCTTGAGCTCCTTCATCATGTGCTTGAGGCGGATATAGTTCTCTCCGCCCGGCGCCTTGACCTTGAGCCACTGCGGCTTCCGCTCGGGGAGCGGATCGCGGCGGTGGCGCCCCATGATCTGTACCAGCTGCTCAGCCATTTGCGGCACGGTGTTGCCCGGGGGTGGTCCCGGGACGTGAACGGGGGAAGCTAGTCCGGTGCACCGTTTCCGGAAACACTCGCATAACTGTCTAAGCCAAAATAGCTGGAAATTGCGACTGATCGAAACCGGAAACCGCGGGTGATCGTAAAGCAACAGGTATCCTTCAACCGCCCTGAGGCGTGCATGCTCCGCACCTTGTTCACTGTCGGTTTCGTCGCTCTGGCCGGCCTGGTCGCCCTCAAGCTCGTTTTCGGGCTGCTGGGGCCGCTGGTGTCGTTGCTCTTCTGGCTGGTCGGGTTGGCCCTCAAGGTGCTGCTGCTCGGGGCGGTCGTGTATTTCCTGCTGCGGCTGGTCAGCCCGGCAACCGCGGAACGCATCGAGCGGGCCATCCGCAGCTGACCGGGGGGCCGCGGGCCCCGCATTCCCGGTAGCATGAGAACGGGGCGACCGGCCGTGTGGCTGGTCGCCCCGTGGTGTGTGTGGCCCGTACGTGCCGGTGGCTCGCTCAATCGCTCCCGCCGGCGGCGCGATCGCCCCCGTCGTCGTCGCCAGGGGGGCGGCTGCCCTTGCCGTCGCCACCGTCCTTGCGACCGCGCGACCGTCGGGCGCCGCCGCGGCGACCGCGTCGTCCCCGCCGCCGCGGACGCGGGGCCCCTTCCGACATGCTCTCCACGCCGGCGACTTCGTCGTCGCCCTCGTCCGCGTCGTCCCCCTCGTCGAAGCCGTCCGTGGAGTGGGCCCCGGCTTCGTCTCCCTCCACCGGGGCGGCACGCCGGCGCTGGCGCCGAGGGGCGACCGGCTCGCCGTCGATATGGTCACCAGGGGAGAATCGCACCGTTTCGTCCGACCTCGACGACTCGAGGCCGTTCACGGACCCGGCTTCATCGCCCGTTGGGGCATGTTCGTCGCCGTTGCCCCCCTCCTCGCCTTCGCCGGCAACCTCGCCGTTCTTGCGACGACGCCCCCGCCGTGAGCGACGGTTCCGGCGCCGCTTGCGCCGCGGCTGGCCATCGGCGTCACGCTCGGTCTCGCCGTCACCGTCGCTTTCGCGGTCGCTGTCGCTATCGCTATCGCTGTCGCTGTCGCCCTCACCATCCACGTCGCCCGGCTCGTCAACGCCGCCCGGCTGTGGCGCGGCCTTCGGACCCGCGGCATCGCTGTTCCGGAGCACGGCCGGCTCATCGCTGACCGTCTCGTCCGGCGTGGCGTCGGCAGGCGGGCGAGCGGCGCCGAAGGCGGGGGGCACCGCCTGCGGCGACGGCGTTTCGCCCGGGTCATTGGCCCCCGGCGCCTCGCGCCGGACCGGAGCGGCGAAGGGATCGTCGAGCGAACCCGTGGGATCGGCGTACGGCGAACGCGGCTCCTCGCGCTTGCGGGCGGGCCGCGTCGCGTCCGCCTCCCGTGGCGCGCCAGTTCGCCCCTCGGCGGTGCGGCCCGCACGGGCCGAGCGGGTACGCTCACGCGGTTCACGTGACTCACGCGACTCACGCGACTCACGCGGCTCACGCGGCTCACGCGGCTCACGCGGCTCACGAACGTCCCGCGGTTCACGTGACTCACGCGACTCACGCGACTCACGCGGCTCGCGTGGCTCGCGTGGCTCACGAACGTCCCGCGGTTCACGCGCCTCCCGGACCCGGTCGCCGCGCCCGGGCCGTTCGGCCCGCGCCGTTCGCTCACCCCGCTCGGCACGTTCGCCGCGATCGCGCCGGCCCCGTCGCACGTCCGGCGCTTCCCCGTCGATGCCGCTCGACCCGTCCCGCTCACGCACCTTTTCCCGGATGCGCTCCACGGAGAGTTCCGGCTCGTCGCGGCGCTTGCCGCCCTGCCGGGGGGGGCGCCGCTCATCGGGACCGGTCTCCGCCGGTGAGGAACCCACGACGGCGCGCCGGCCGCGCGATGCCCAGGCCCACTTGAGCGCGCTCATGGTGTCGGCCATGGCCGCGCGGCGCGTGTCGCGCATGCGCACACCGAAGGTGGGTTCCATGGGGACCGACTCCACCCGCCGCGCGTGCGGCGCGAGACGCAGCAGCAGGTCGGCGTTGGCTGTCCAGCTGTCGCCGCTCACGAGCGGTGACGAGCCCGCCACACGAATGGCCTCGCGCAGCGCCGAAATGCGGACCAGCCGCATCGACGCCGTGAGGTCGGCCACGCCGCTCACCTTCACGAAGGGACGCATGGCCCAGTGGCCGTACTTGAACAGCCGCTTCACCGCAGTCGGCGCGTCGGCCACCGTGAGGCGTTCCCCCACCACGAGATCCGCGCCGCCTTCGAAGCGGCGGGCGAATTCCGGCACAATGACCGGCGGATCCGTGAAGTCTCCCTGGAGCAGCAGCACCGCATCCCGCCGCGGATAACGCGTCAGGGTGGCCACGTGCCGCAACAGGGCGTCCACCGCGCCCGCGTAGCCCAGCCGACTCCGCCCGCGCAGCACCGACACGGGCATGGCGCGCTCGTATTGCTCGGCCACCGCGGCCGTGTCGTCGGTGCTGGCATCGTCGTACACCACCACCTCGTACTCGCGCGGAAACTCGGCCAGCACCGTGCGGAGCCGCCAGAGCAGCACGCCAATGGTGGCCACTTCGTTGTGCGCAGGGATGGCGAGGTAGAGCACGGGTCGGATGCGAGGGACGAACGGGCGGGTGCACGGCGGAAAGCCGCCGAAACACTGGCGTACTGGTCTGCGTCCGATAATAACAGGGAAGGGGCTCCGGTGCGGCGGGACGCGGTATCCGGCCGGCTGCAGCGGGGCATGATGCGCGCCACGAAGAACCACGCTCCCGGAGACTCGTGCATGATTCTCGCGAACACCCGCGCCCGCCTGCAGCGCGCCGATGCCCAGCTGGCCGTGCGTCTCGTCGCGCGCGCGCGCGGCGTCCCTGCCGAACAGGTCGCGCATCGGCTCGCCGACGAGGGGCTGGACGCCGTGCTCGACGACCCGGTGTTGCCGCCGGCGCTCCGCCGCGAGCCCGACGCGGCCGCCGCTTCGCTGCCGCTCTTCAGCTACGTGATGGTGCGCCACGCCATGCGAGACACGGGCGCCGACGACCGGCCGCTGGCCGACTATGTCGCGTCCATCCTGCTCCACTTCGGCCTGCGGCAGCGGGCGCGGCAGCTCGGTGCGCATGATGATGCGACCTACGATACTCTGGCGGCGATCGCCGACGAGCTCGACGCGGCCGATGCGCCGCGGGCGTTCCTGGCCCGTGCGCACCTGGGGAACTATGCCCTGTGGCTGAGTGGCCTGTTCCCGGACCACATCGAACAGCGGCGCTGGCGCCGGGGCGGCCCCGACCTGCGCTACTTCGAGTCCATGGGACAGCGGGGCTTCCGACTGGCGGCCGACCATCGGCTGGCGCACGAGCACGGGTTGGGGCCGGTGCTCGCCACAGCGGCCGAGCAATTCGGGGTCGTCCGGGTGGCGCTCAATCAGGTCAGTGATCGCCTGTTGTTCCCGCACGTGCACACCCCGGAACGGCTCATGCGGCAGGTGCGCGACCTCTTTCCGCGGGACGTGCGTCCGGAAAGCTGACTTCCAGCGGTCGCGACCAGGCGGTCACCGGAGCGGTCGTCGGGGCGGCGACGCGCGACATGTCGCGCGCACGGCACGCCGGGACGTATCGCGGCTGACCGCTTCGTCGCCTAGCTTACGCGCATGTTCGACGAGCTCCGCGATTCCCTCCGTGCCCTCTCCTCCCGCCTCGATCCCGACGAACGCCGTCGGATGGGGCAGGGGATGCGTGAGGCCATGGTGCACGCCAAGCTCGCCATCAACGACATGCGCGCGGCGCTGGCCACGACCGAGCAGCGACTCCGCGTCGAGGAGGGCGAACTGGCCACGGTGCGCCGGCGGCAGTCGCTCGCCGCCGATATCGGTGATCAGGAAACCGTGGCCATCGCCGAGCGGTTCGCGGCACAACATGCGGAGCGGGTGGCCGTACTGGAATCGAAGCGCATGGTGCAGCAACAGGAGCTGGCCCTCGCCGAGCGGGAATACGAGGCCATGAGCGCCGACCTGCGCCAGGTCCTCTCCGGGGTGGCCCCGGGGGGGGAGAGCCCCGACGCCGCGGCCGCCCGCGAAGTGCAGGCGCTGTTCACCCATGAGGCCGCTGGCGCGACCGTGGATCCTCTGGAGTCGGGCGCCCCGGTACGCCGCTCCCGCGTGGAGCGGGAGGCCGATGCGGAAGCCCGTCTGGCCGAGCTCAAGAAGCAGTTCGGACGTTGACGGCATGCTGAGGCAACGGGGGCGGCGATGGCGCCGCGCCGTGTTCGCGCTGTCCTTCGTGGTTCCGACGCTCGAGGCGCAGCAGGTCACGCGAACCGACAGCGTGCGCCAGGCGCCCGTATCCAGTCAGGGACGGTTGCCGGTAACCGGATGCTCCGGTCAGGTGATCAGCGACATCGTGGTCATTACCCAGCCGCCCTTCACCGACCGCCTGCCGCGTGACCTGGAGTGGGTGCGCCGCACCGTGCGCGCGCTGCACGTCAACACCCGCGACGATGTGGTGCGCCGATTCCTGCTGCTCAAGGTCGGTGAGCCGTGCAATCAGATCAAGCGCGCCGAGTCGGAGCGCATCCTGCGTGCGCAGCCGTATCTGGTGGACGCCCGCATTCGCGCGTACGACGACGAACAGGGGGGGGTGCGGCTGGAGGTGGAGACGCGCGACGACTTCAGTCTGATCTTCGAACCCCTCATTCGTGGTTCGTCGCCCATCTTCCGCGGCATTGGGCTGGGCGAGACCAACCTGGCCGGCAATGCCACCCAGGCCGCCGTGGAGTGGCGCGACGGGCTGGCGTACAACGACGTGCTGGGGGTGCAGTACACCGACTATCAGTTCCTTGGCGGGCGAGATGAACTGCGCCTCGAGGCCCGGCGCGAGCTGTTCGGGCAGCGCATGCAGATGCAGGTGGTGCGCCCGTTCTACACTGACCTGCAGCGTCTGGCGTGGATCGGCTCGGTGGGTGGCACCCGTGAGCCGCTGCGCTTTCTGCGCGGCGAGCTGCCCATGAATGCGGTGAACGTGCGCCGCGCGTTCGGCAATGTGGGCGGCCTCGTGCGCGTGGGGCCGGTGGGTCGCCTCAAGCTGCTCGGGCTGCTGCTCACTCGCGAGGAGGAGCGTACCGATTCGGGATCGCTGCTGCTGACCAACGAGGGCGTGTTCCCCGATACGCTGGGGACGCCCGTTCCGCCGTTTCTGCGCCAGAACGTGATGCGCGCCAACGTGCTGCTGGGCTTTCGCGCCCTCCGGTTCGTGCGCGTGCAGGGCTTCGACGCCCTCACCGGCGCGCAGGACATCCGGGTGGGGGTGCAGGCGGGCGTGGCGGCCGGGCACTCCATTCCGGTGGGACCGGCGGTGGATCGCGACCGGTTTCTGGCCACCAACATCTACCTCGGCTGGGGCGGTGAGCAGTGGTTCGCGGCCGCGCAGGGGATCACCGAAGCGCGCTACAGCCTCGACCGCAGGCAGTGGGAGAATGTGATCGGCAGCGGACGGGCGGCGTGGTATTTCCGTCCCGCGGTGCGACAGACCACCGTGCTGCAAGCCGAATGGGCCACCGGTCGGCGCATGCAGGCGCCACTGCAGCTCTCGCTGGCCGACCGCGAAGGCGGACTGCTGGGGCATCGCCTGTCCACCGATCCGGGGGCGCGGCGGCTGGTTTTTCGCGCCGAGCAGCGGCTGGTGGTTCCCACACGGCTCAATGTGGCGGACGTGGGCCTTGCCGGTTTCGCCGAGGCGGGGCGGCTGTGGGCGGAGCGGTCGGTGCCCTACGCCGTGGATACGCCGTGGCGCGGCGCCGTGGGCATTTCCCTGCTGGCCGCGGTGCCGCCCCGTTCCCGCAGACTGTGGCGGCTCGACGTGGCGGTGCCGGTGAGCAACGATCCCCGCAAGCGCGTCGAGGTGCGGCTGACCGGCCTCGATCGCAGCCGCACGTTCTGGCGCGACACGCCGGATGTGGAACGCAGCCGCGAAAGGACCGCGCCGACGTCGCTGTTCACCTGGCCGTAACGGGTCGCGCGGAGGGACCAACGCGTTGGCAGGGACGCGCGATCGACGACGCGGTGGCACCCACGCGGTGGCACCCACGCGGTGGCACCCACGCGGTGGCACCCACGCGGTGGCACCCACGCGTTGGCACCCACGCGTTGGCAGGGACGCGCGATCGACGACGCGTTGGCACCAACGCGTTGGCAGGGACGCGCTGGCACGGACGCGTTGGCACGAACGCGAAGGGGCGCGGGCACCGACGCGGGCAACGACGCGGGCACCCACGCGGGCACCCACGCGGGCACCCACGCGGGCACCCACGCGGGCACCCACGCGGGGCGACCGAGGCGAAGCCAGGTCGCCCCCCGTTGTTCCCCAGCGTTGTTCCCTGCGTGGTCGCCGGCGTCCCTTCGCGTTCGTGCCAACGCGTCCGTGCCAACGCGTCCCCGCCAGTGCGTCTCCGCCAACGCGTCGTCGATCGCGCGTTGTTCCACGCGCGTTGTTCCCCGCGCGTTGTGGGCCGCCATGCCAATCTCTACTTCACGGAGGACATCATGCGGCGTATGGGCACGACCATCGCCAGCAGGATGGCGGTGCTTGCGAACAGGGCAATGGCGGTGCCGCTGAACACCGCGGGGGTTTGCTCGAGCTTGTTGGGATCCACGTGCCCGCCCACCAGCCCAGCCACGAGGTTGCCCACCGACGTGGCGAGGAACCAGATGCCCATCATCTGTCCCACATAGCGCCGCGGCGACAGCTTCGTCATGGACGACAGCCCCACGGGGCTGAGGAACAGCTCCCCGATCGTCTGGAACAGGTAGCTCATGATGAGCCACCAGGGCGAGACGAGCACGGAACCACCGCTGGCCACCACCTTGTTGGCGGCGAACACCATGAGCAGAAAGCCGAGACCGGCGAAGGCGAGCCCCAGGGCGAACTTGGTGGGGCTCGACAGATCGATGTTCCGCTTGGCCAACCCCACCCAGAGGGCGGCGAAGAGGGGGGAGAAGATGATGATGAACAGCGAGTTCACCGACTGGAACCACGTGGCCGGAATGTCGAACCCGAACAGCGCACGATCGGTGAAGTCGTTGGCAAACAGCTGCAGCGACGTGGGCGCCTGCTCGAATGCCGCCCAGAAGATCGCGGCGAAGACGAACAGCACGAAAATCACCGCGCTGCGCTTCTTTTCGTCACCGGTGAGGCCGCCGAACGCAAAGATGTAGCCGAAGAACGCCACCGCGATGCCGACCAGCACGAACGTCATCCCCCCGCCGATCTGCTGCGGATCGAGCGTCACGACACCGCTGGCGGCGAGGGCAAAGACGATGGCGAGCAGCGCCAGCCCCCCGTAGGTACTGGTGCGCACCAGCGACTCCTGCTTCGCCTGCGCGGCGGCGTCGGGGTGGCGCACGATGTCCTCACCGATCGTCCCCAGCAGCGTCTTGCCGAACAGCCAGAAGCTCAGGAGGCCGAGCGCCATGCCCACGCCGGCCGCGCCAAAGCCCCAGTGCCAGCTCACGCGCTCACCGAGGTAGCCGGTGACGAGCTGCCCCACGAAGGCCCCGGTGTTGATGCCCATGTAGAAGATCGAAAACCCGGCGTCGCGCCGTGCGCCCCCTTCCGGATACAGGTCACCCACGATCGCGGAGATGTTGGGCTTGAGCAGCCCCGTGCCCAGCACGATCAGCACGAGCCCCAGGAAGAAGAACACGGTACCGAGGCGGGCGCCGGCAAATCCCGACACGCCGATGGCCAGGTGCCCGCCGGTGATCAGTACGGCGCCGATGAGAATGGCGCGCCGCAATCCCAGCCAGCGATCGGCAATCCACCCGCCGGGGAGTGACGCGAGGTAGACGCTGGCCGCGTAGATGCCCACGATGGCCGATGCCTGCGTGCGCTCGAGGCCGAACCCGCCCTCGTTCAGGGCGGCCGCCATGAAGAGCACGAGCAGGGGGCGCAGCCCGTAGTACGAGAAGCGCTCCCACATCTCCGTGGTGAAGAGCAGGCCCAATCCCTTCGGATGGCCGAAAAACGAACGATCGGTGGTGACGGCGGTGCTCACGGCGAGGGGACTGAAGTGGATGGTTCCTTGATGCACGCCACGAAATGGCCGGGGGCCTTTTCCTCCAGGGGCGGCACGATGCGGGTACAGGCCTCATCCTTGCGCGGATGCGGACAGCGGGGATGAAACACGCATCCGGACGGCGGGTCCGCCGGTGACGGCGGCTCGCCCGGAAGCAGCAGGCGCCGGCGGACGGCACCGGGCTCGGGGATCGGCACCGCCGACAGCAACGCCTGCGTGTACGGCATGCGCGGTGTAGCGAAGAGCGCCGCGCGCGGCGCGAGTTCCACGATGCGGCCGAGGTACATCACGGCCACGCGATCGGCCATGTGCGACACCACCGCCAGATCGTGCGCAATGAACAGATACGACAGCCCGCGATCACGCTGCAGGTCGCGCAGCAGGTTCACCACCTGGGCCTGCACGCTTACGTCGAGCGCCGAGACCGGTTCGTCACAGACGATGAACGAGGGCTCCACCGCCAGGGCGCGCGCGATGCCCACGCGCTGACGCTGGCCGCCGGAGAACTCGTGTGGGTAGCGTGCCGCATGCTCGGCGCGCAGCCCCACTTCGTCGAGCAGGCGCGCCACGCGGCGATCGGCCTCGGCCCCTTCGGCCAGCGCGTGCACGAGGAGCCCCTCGCGAATGGCCTCGCCCACTGTCAGGCGCGGATTGAGGGAACTGTAGGGATCCTGGAAAACGATCTGCATGTGGCGCCGCATGCGCCGCAGCGACTCGCCCTGCAGCGCGAGGACATCGGTGCCGTTGAAGTGCACCGCGCCGCGCGTCGGCTCCACGAGGCGCAGCAGCGCGCGCCCGGTCGTGGTCTTGCCGCACCCCGATTCGCCCACCAGCGCCAGCGTTTCCCCCCGATGGACCTCGAACGACACCTCGTCCACCGCCTGCACGGCGCCCACGACGCGCTGCAGGAGGCCACGTCGGATGGGGAAGTGCTTCGTGAGTCCGCGCACCGTCAGCAGCGGCGCGCCGGCGGGCGCGGACCCTGGCGTTGCCGCCGGCGCAGAATGCGTGGCGCTCACGGGCGCGTCGCCTCGGCCACCGGCAGGGCGTGCCGGCGACGGTCGGGCTCCTGCACCAGGTGACAGCGCGCGCGATGCGCCGGCCCCACCTGGTACAGCACCGGTTCTTCCCGTGCGCAGCGGTCCCAGGCGTGCGCGCAGCGGTCGCGGAAGGCACACCCGCCGGGCACGGCGTCGGGCGACGGGACCGCGCCGGGAATGGTGGTGAGCCGCTCGCCCGATACCGCGTCGAGCCGAGGCATCGCCGCAAGCAAGCCTTCGGTATAGGGCATCTGCGGTGACGCGAACAGCGCCGCCACCGGTGCCTCTTCCACGACGCGCCCCGCATACATGACGATCACCCGTGAGGCCATCTCCGCCACCACGCCCAGATCATGCGTGATGAGCAGCAACGCCATGCCGGTGCGCGCGCGCAGATCGCGCAGCAGCTCCAGAATCTGCGCCTGAATGGTGACGTCGAGCGCCGTGGTGGGCTCGTCGGCGATCACCAGTTGCGGCGAGAGGACCAGCGCCATGGCGATCATGACACGCTGGCGCATGCCCCCCGACAGCTCATGCGGATACTGCCGGGCCCGCGCGGCCGCGTCGGCGATGCCCACCTGGGTCAGCATGTCGACCGTGCGCGACCACGCCTCGGCGCGGCGGCAGCCGGTGTGCACCTGCACCACTTCGGCAATCTGCTCACCGACCGTCAGCACGGGGTTCAGCGCCGTGGAGGGCTCCTGAAAGATCATGGCCATCTGGCGGCCACGCACCCGGCGCAACGCACGTTCCTCGAGCAGCAGCAGGTCGCGCCCATTGAAGCGAATCTGCGTGCCCGGCTCGATGCGCCCCGGCGGCGGCACGAGCCGCAACAACGACAGGGCCGTGAGCGACTTGCCACACCCCGACTCACCCACCAGGCACACCGTCTCGCCCGCGGCCACGGTGAACGACACACCGTCGACCGCACGCACGGCACCGGTCGCGCCCGGAAACGCCACCTGCAGCGACTGCACCTCGAGCAGCGCCTCGTCGCGCGTGGGGTCGGTGGAGGGAGAGGTCACGGGGCACGTGTGGAGGGAATGCGCGACGACCCGGGCAGGACGGCCGAACCGGGGGCGCTCCCGGCAAACTGGACCGGCGCGAAGCGGTCGCGCAAGGCGTCACCCATCGCGTTGCAGAGCAGGACGGGGAGCAACATGCACACGGCCGGGAAGACGGTGAGCCACCACTGTGAGTGCATGAGTCCCGCGCCGTCGCGAATGATGTTGCCCCAGCTGGCCGTGGGCGGCTGAACGCCAAGCCCCAGAAAGCTCAACCCCGCCTCGATGCCGATCGTCCCGGCAATGTTGAGCGCGGCCAGGGTGAGCAGCATGGGGGCGAGATGCGGCAGCAGATGCCGCTGCACCAGGCGCCGCGTCGGTACGCCGGTGGCTTCAGCGGCGAGCGTGAACTCCCGTGCGCGCAGGGAGCGCAACTCGTCGTGCACCAGACGCGCCACCGCATACCATCCGGTGAGTCCCGTGAGCAGCACGAGGGCCACCAGACCCATGGGCCCGACCGCACCGAGCACACCCAGCAGCACGAGCAGTCGGGGCACGGAAAAGGCCACGTCGAGCAGGCGCGCCAGCAGCGTGCCGACCCGCACCGACGCGAACGCCATGGCGGCCCCGTACGCGGTGCCCACGCTGAGCGCGATGGCGACGGCGCTGAGCGCGAATCCCAGCGAGACCCGGGTGCCGGCGAGGACGCGGCTGAGCACATCACGCGAGTAGGGATCGGTCCCGAACGGGTGTGCCAGCGACGGCGCACGGCTCTTGAGGGCCAGCAGGTCGAGCGGCAGGTTGGGGTCGTACGGGGCGAGCCATGGGGCCACCAGCGCCACGCCCGCCAGCAAGGCCAGCAGCCACATCCCCGCGCGCAGGGGGCGCGACGCGGCGCCGGCAACGGCCGCAGGCGGCATCATGAGGTCGCCGCGCCGGGGCGCACGTCGGCCGCGGGGGGCCGCGCAGCGGTCGCCACGCGCGGGTCGGCCACGCCGCGCAGCAGGTCGACGGCGGTCGTGGTGAGCGCAATGACGAGCCCCTGCACGAGTACGCACCCCGCCACCACGTGATAGTCGCGCGCGTTGATGGCGTTGAGCAGGGTGAGGCCAAGCCCGGGCCACGAGAACACCTGCTCCACGAACACCACGCCCAGCAGGTTGATGGGCACGAGGATGCCGAAAACGGTGAGCACCGGTGGCACCGATGCGCGCCACGCCTGCCGATACACGCGCCTCCTCGACAGGCCGGCGGCAAACGCCGTGCGCACGAAGGGTTCGTGCAGCACGTCGCGCATGCTCTGGCGTTGAATGCGCGTCAGCGTGGCCGCGTCGATCAGCGCCACCACGAACGTCGGCAGGATCAGATGCCGCAGCCGATCGAGCAGCCGTTCACCGGCCGGCAGGTAGGCGTGGAGGTCGCTCACGAGACCGCCGCTCGGCAGCACCGGCCAGATGACGCTGAACAACAGCAGCAGGAACAGCGCCACGGTGAACTCCGGCAGGCCGTACAGCACGAACACGACGATCGTGAGTACGCGATCGAGTGGGCGCTGCGCATGGATGCCTTGCCACACGCCAACGACCGACGCCGCGAGCAGGGCAAGCAGCAGCCCCGGGCCGACGAGCATGAGGCTGTTGGGCAGCGCGTCCAGCACGACATCGCGCGCGGGGCGCTGCTGGAGTGTGGACCATCCCAGGTCGCCCTGGACGAGGGCCGCCAGCCACCGCAGATACTGCACGCCGAGCGGGGCGTCGTACCCGTAGATCTCGCGCAGCTCGGCGCGCACGGCGGCCGGGACCCCTTCGCCCAGCGCCGTCAGCGGATCGCCCGGCGCCAGTTGCAGGCACACGAAGGCGAACGTCGCCGCCGCGAACGTGGCCATGGCCCCCTGCAGCATGCGCGCGCCCAGGCGCATCCGGCCGGTGGTCAGCGCGCGCCTCCCGGGGCGCGCAGGCCGATGCGGTCGCGATCGAGACGTTGCGCCGGATCGACCCGCCACTCGGCAAGGTCGGCATACCACCCGTCGGCGCGCAGCGGCGGCACGATGAGCCGCCGGTGCATCACCACCGGCACGCGCTGCTCGAACAGCCAGATCGCCGGCACGTCGTTCACGGCCAGTTGAAAGGCCCGGGTCCAGTACGCGCGACTGCGCACCGGATCGAAGCTCGACAGCGCACTGTCGGCCAGCGCATCGAACGTCCGGTTGCGATAGCGCACCTCGTTGCTCGCCCCCGTCGACATCCAGGTCTGGCGAATGCCTACGAGCCCGGGGCTGGTGGCCCAGCCGCTCAGCGAGGCGTCGTAGCCCAGCGCCGCGGTGCGCTCCATGAACGTGTTCACCTCCAGTTGCAGCGGTGCGGCCTTGACGCCGATGGCCCGGAACTGCTCCTGCAGCAGCACCGCGAAGCGCTGCCGGGTGACACTGATGTTCGGCACCAGCATCTCGAAGGCCAGCGACCGGCCGTTGCGCTCCCGTACGCCGTCGCCGTTGGTGTCACGCCACCCCGCCGAGTCGAGGAGCGCGCGCGCGCCGGCGGGATCGTACGGGATCTGGCGAATGGCGGCGGTATCGGGCATGAGCACCCGGGGCGCCGGACCCAGCGACACGACGCCGAGTGAGTCGAAGACGTTGCGCACCATGCGCTCGCGATCGACCCCCATGGCGAGGGCGCGGCGCACGAGGGAATCACCGAAGACCGGATGCGGGCGCGTGGTGTCGGCCGGATCGCGCTGGTTGAACCCGAGGAAGGTGTACGCGAAGGCGGGGTTCACCACCAGGCGCAACGCCGGTGTTTGGGCCAATTGCGCGAGGTTCTCGCTGCGCACCATCTCGAGGAAGTCGGCCTCGCCGGCGAACAGGCGCACGGTGGCCGCCCCGATGTCCGGCGTGAAACTCCAGATGACGCGGTCGAGCTTGGCCCGTCCACGGGCATTGGCCGTGTCGGCCACTACCTCGATGCGCTGTCCGGCATCCCACCGCACGAAGCGGAATCGGCCCGTGCCCACCGGGTGGCGCGCGAATGCAGCGCGCCCCACCTGCGCCATGGGGATGGTATCGAGCAGGTGCGACGGCAGGATGTACAGGGGGTACGTGGCCTCGTAGAACTGCTGAGGCAGGCGACGCTTGAACCAGAATACGGCCGTGCGGACATCACGGGCGGTCACCGAGTCGATGTTGCCCAGCATGGAGCGCAGCTCGGCGCCAACGCTGTCACTGGTGTAGGCGCGGTACGTGTACACCACGTCGGCGGCGCGCACGGGAGCGCCGTCGTGCCAGCGGGCCGCGCTGTCGAGCGCAAAGGCAATGGAGAGGGAGTCGGCCGCCCAGCTCCACGATCTGGCCAGTCGTGGCTGGAAGCCCGCGTCACCGTAGGTCTCGAGCGCGGGCCCAATGTCCGCCAGTCGGTCGAAGAGCGCGCTGACGACGGCCCCCCCCTGGGTACCACTCACCTGCGGCGGAAACAGCGTGCTCGGCTCGGCAGGGACGGCCACGACGAGCGTGCCGCCCACGTCGTTGGTGGCGGTCGCGTCGGACTGACGATCTCCGGTGCAGGCGGTCGGCCCGGTGAGGGCGCAGGCCGCAGCAACCAGCAACAGTCGCCGTCGTTGCGCGCGAGGGAGATGGAACGAGAGGGGCATCACGGCAGGTGAGAGCGGACGGAGGAAGCGCCGGGAGTAGGATGGGCGGCGCCCGCTACCGGCGCCAGAGCCATGCCGGATCGGCGAACCGGGAACGGTGCGAGGCCAGCCGTGCCGTCCATGCGTCGGACACGACGAACGGCGTGACGTCACCCACATGTTGCAGCCGTTCACGGGTGGCGGCATAGGTGCGCTGGCGCAGCGTGTCATCGTCGTGGTCGGGGAGGAGGGGGCGCAGCGCGGCGGCGGCCGGCGGTGGCCCGTCGCTGCCGCTGACCGGCGCGAGTCGTGCCTGCACGTCTTCCAGCAGGATGCTGCCATGCTGGAGGTAGCCATCGCCATGGCGCCAGACGGCGCTGCCCACGAGTTTGCCCCCCGCGACGCTCAGTTCGCCGGCCGCGGGCTGGTCGAAACACACGGGCCCGTCGGGCGTGACCGGGACGCCCCCGGCAGAGCGCTCCACCGGCAGTCCAAGGGTCCGCAGGGCATCGAGCAGCACGGTGTTGATGGCGTCATACGCCAAGCGCCAGGAGAGCGGCTGCGGCCACGGCATCGTCACGCTGTACGTGAGTTCCCGCGCATGGAGCAGCGCCCGACCACCGGTTGGCCGCCGTACGGCGGCCAGCCCCGCATCGGCCAGCCAGGTGGGGGTAATGCGCCCCACCACCCGCTCGTTGCGGCCGAACGAGACGGTCGGCTGCGCCCACCCGTACCATCGCCAGCTGCCCACGCCCGCCCGCACCGTGGCCAGCAGCGCGTCGTCGGTGGCCATGTTGGTCACGCCGTCATGCTGGCCGTCCTCCCACCACTCCCAGTGGCGGGGCAGCCGGGCCTCCGGTCTGGACTCGCTTCCCTGTACCAGCGCCCGGGAACGATCGGGCGCGGCCGACGTTCGGTCGCTGCGCATCGGCGTTAAATTACCGAGGCTGAGGGATATCGCGCAGACATCGGCGCCACGCCGGTGCCGCGCCCCGCTCCCGTTCGTACTCCGTCGCCACCACGGACCGGCTCCGAGTGGCGTTGCCCGATTTCTCCCGAGGATGGTCATGGTCCCCCGCACCATCTCGCCCGCGGTCGCCGCGGTCGATTCGTTCATTCCGCGTCACGTCGGTCCCAGTCGGTCCGAACAGCAGCAGATGCTCGCCGCGCTCGGCTACGACTCGCTCGACGCCTTCATCGACGCGGTGGTCCCGGAGCAGATCCGCTTTCGCGGCACGTTGAACACCGGGCCGGAGCGCTCGGAAGCGGAGGTCCTGGCGGCGTTGCGGCAGATCGCGGCCCGGAACCAGGTGTACCGCTCGTTCATCGGCATGGGCTACCATGGCACGCACACGCCCAATGTGATCCTGCGCAACATCATGGAGAATCCGGCCTGGTACACGGCGTACACGCCCTACCAGGCCGAGATCGCTCAGGGGCGGCTCGAAGCGCTGCTCAACTACCAGACCATGGTGATCGATCTCACCGGGCTGGAGATTGCCAACGCCTCGCTGCTCGACGAGGGCACGGCGGCAGCCGAGGCCATGGCGCTGGCCTTCGCCGCCAAGGGGAGCGCGACCAAGAACGTGCTGCTGGTGGCCGCCGACTGCCATCCGCAGACGATTGCCGTGGTGGCCGCGCGGGCCGCGGCACGCGGGGTGACCGTCACGGTGGGTGACGCGCGCGAGTTCGCCGTCGACGAGCGCGTCTTCGGCGTGCTGCTGCAGTATCCCGGCACCGACGGCGCGATCGTCGACTACCGCGCGCTCACGGAACAGGTGCACGCGGTGGGGGGCATGGCCATCGTGGCGAGCGACCTCCTGGCGCTCTGCCTGCTGACGCCACCCGGTGAGTGGGGGGCCGACATCGTGGTCGGCAACTCACAGCGGTTCGGCGTGCCCATGGGCTACGGCGGCCCGCACGCCGCGTTCTTCGCCACGCGCGATGAGTACAAGCGGCTGCTGCCCGGGCGCATCATCGGGCTGTCGCGTGACGTGGAGGGCGCGCCCGCGCTGCGCATGGCGCTGCAGACGCGCGAGCAGCACATCCGCCGCGAGAAGGCCACCAGCAACGTGTGCACGGCGCAGGTGCTGCTCTCGGTCATGGCCGGCATGTACGCCGTGTATCACGGCCCGGCCGGCCTCACGCAGATCGCCGAGCGGGTGCACGCGCGCGCGGGCGCCCTGGCGGCGGGTCTCGAGCGGCTTGGCTTCGCCATCACGCACGAGCAGTACTTCGACACCATCCGCGTCGAGGTCGGGGCGCACGGGCAGCAGGACATCCTCGCCGCGGCCGAGGCGTATCGCCTCAACCTGCGCGTGCTGGAGCCCGGTACCATGACCGTGTCGGTCGACGAGACCACGACGGAGCAGGACATCGCCGACCTCTGGCAGGTGTTCAACTCGGGCGCGGCCGTGGACTTCAACTACGCCGACGTCGCCGCCGATGTGGACACGCGCTACGACGAGCGGTTCCGCCGCGTGTCGCCGTTCCTCACGCACCCCACGTTCCACCGGTACCACAGCGAAACCGAAATGCTGCGGTACATGTACGCGCTGCAGGCCAGAGATTTTTCTCTCGTGCACGGCATGATCCCGCTGGGGTCGTGCACCATGAAGCTCAACGCCACCGCCGAGATGATTCCGGTCACGTGGCCCGAGTTCGGGCAGTTGCACCCGTTCGCGCCGCGCACCCAGGCCGAGGGATATGCGCAGCTGTTCCGTGAGCTCGAGCACGACCTCGCCGAGGTGACCGGGTTCGCGGGGGTCTCGCTGCAGCCCAATGCGGGCTCGCAGGGCGAGTACGCAGGGCTCCTCGTCATTCGCGCCTATCACGCGGCGCGTGGCGAGGCGCACCGCACGGTGTGTCTCATTCCGCAGTCGGCGCACGGCACGAACCCGGCCTCGGCCGTCATGGCGGGTTTCGGCGTCGTCGTGGTGAAGACCGATGCCGACGGCAACATCGACGTGGATGATCTGCGCGCCAAGGCCGAACAGCACGCCGCCAATCTGGGCGCGCTCATGGTGACCTACCCGAGCACGCACGGCGTGTTCGAGGCGCGCATCAAGGAGATCACGGCCATCATTCACGAGCACGGTGGCCAGGTGTACATGGACGGCGCGAACATGAACGCCATGGTCGGCGTGTCGCGGCCGGGGGATCTGGGGGCCGACGTGTGTCACCTCAACCTGCACAAGACCTTCTGCATCCCGCACGGCGGCGGCGGCCCCGGCATGGGGCCCATTGGCGTGGCGGCGCAGCTGGTTCCGTTCCTCCCGACCCATCCCGTGATCGCCTCACACGACGTGAGCACGGCCATCGGCCCGGTGTCGGCGGCGCCGTGGGGAAGCGCGAGCATTCTCCCCATCTCGTACGTCTACATCAAGATGATGGGTGGCGAAGGGCTGGCGTACGCCACCAAGGTGGCCATCCTCAACGCCAACTACATCGCCAAGCAGCTCGAGGGACACTACCCCGTGCTCTACCGCGGGCAGAACGGCCTCGTGGCGCACGAGTGCATTCTCGATACGCGGGGGCTCAAGGGCGCGGCCGGGATCGAGGCGGAGGATCTCGCCAAGCGGCTCATGGACTATGGCTTCCATGCGCCCACGCTCTCCTTCCCGGTGGCCGGCACGCTCATGGTCGAGCCCACGGAAAGCGAAAGCAAGGCGGAACTCGATCGCTTCATCGAGGCCATGATCGGCATGCGCGAGGAGATCGCGGCCATCGAGCGCGGTGAGGCCGATCGTGAGGACAACGTGCTCAAGAATGCGCCGCACACGGCCACGCACTGCACGGCGGATGCGTGGACGCATCCGTACACGCGTCAGCAGGCGGCCTACCCCACGGCCTGGACGCGTGATCGCAAGTTCTGGCCGACCGTGCGCCGCGTGGAGAGCGCCTTCGGCGACCGCAATCTGGTGTGCGCCTGCCCACCCATCGAGGAGTACGCGCCGGCGCCGGTGTCGGCGTAAGCGACGCCGCGGGCGGTCCGTCGCCCGCAACGCCCGAGGGCCCCGGTGCGCCATGCACCGGGGCCCTCGGGTCGTTCTGCGGGGCGGTTATTCGCCGAGCTGTGCGCGGTACGCGTCGGGGGACATGAGCCCCGCATCGCCGCCGGCGGCCATGCGCACCTTGATCATCCAGCCATCACCGTACGGGTCGGTGTTGATGAGCGCGGGCTCGCCGTCGAGACGCCCATTTACCTCGAGCACTTCCCCGGCCACCGGCATGAAGAGCTCCGACACGGCCTTCACCGCCTCGACCGTGCCGAACACGTCGTGCGACCCGTACGTGGCGCCCACCTTGGGCAGCTCCACGTACACGATGTCGCCCAGCTCACCCTGCGCATAGTCGGTGATGCCGATGTACACCACGTCGGATTCCGATGTGGCACGGACGTATTCATGCTCCTTGGTATAGCGCAGGTCGGCGGGGATATTCGACACGAAAGGCTCCGGATGGGAAGGAAGAACCGAACCCGGGAAGTATCCGCCCCGGGGCCGGGAAGGGGAAGCGGTCGCCTGCTACGGGTTTGCCTTCGGTTGCGCGGCGCGGGCCTCGATCTGCGTCCACAGCGCCTGAACATCGGCGGCCAACGCGTCGCGGTCGCCGCTGTTGTCGATGACCCAGGTGGCCCCGGTCCGCTTGCGTGCCGATGGCCACTGCGCATCGATCATGGCCTGCGCCTCCTCGGCGCCGAGGCCACGATCGCGCACGATGCGGGCACGGCGAACGGGCTCGGGCGCCTCCACGAGGATGACCGCATCGAAGGCGTGTTCAAGCCCCACCTCGAAGAGCAGCGGAATATCCGACACCACGATGCGGTCCCCGCGGGCGTGCGCGGCGGCTACCGCTTCCTCACGCAACCGTCGCACGGCCGGATGCACGATGGCGTTGAGCGCGTCGCGGCACACCGGGTCCCGGAACACCCGCGCGCGCAGGGCGGCGCGGTCGAGCGAACCGTCGGGCGCCAGCACGTCGGTGCCGAACCGCTCCACCACCGCGTCGAGTCCCGGGGTGCCGGGGGCCACCGCAGCCCGGGCCAGTTCGTCGGCGTCGATGATCGTGGCGCCGTGCGCGGCGAGCAGGGCGGCCACGGTGGACTTGCCGGAGGCGATGTTGCCGGTGAGGGCGACGTGGAGCATGGGGGAAACGTAGGGACAGATCGCGTGGGCGACCACCGGCAGGCGGCAGACGGCAGGAACGACAGTGGGCAGACGGCAGGGATGTGGAAGAACGAAACGGGCGCCACTGCTTCGCAGGGCGCCCGATTTCCTTCGCGGTTGGGACATCGGCGGCGGCGCATCGCGCACGCCGCCGTGTTGTTCTTCCGCATCACTCCTGTCTGCGTGCTGTGGTTCCTGCCGAATGCGGTCTGCTGTTCAGCACCGTTTGCCGACCACCGGAACCCCTCCGCCGTTCACGCCGCCGCCGAGTCCCGCATGTCATCCTCGTGATCCGCGATCTGCCGCCGCTTCTCGCGGTTCACCAGCAATTCCTGGATCACCCAGCCCGCCCCGCCGCGCAGGCGGATCTGGTGTGGCGTACAGCCGAGATAGCGCTGGCAGGTGTTGCGGAACGCCGAACCGGACGGGAAGTCGAGCGCACTGGCCACGCCGTCGGCGCTGCGCGAGCCATCCTCGAGCATGCTGGCCGCCACGATGAGCCGACCCCAGGTCAGCAGCTGGTGTGGCGGCGGCAGTTGCGCGCCCTCGAGACGCTTGGAGAGCAGCCGGCGCGAGACGGCGATGAGCCGCGCGAGGCTGTCCGGGGTGAGCCGCTCGTGCGCACGCGTCACCGACAGCATCACGGCGTCGCGCACCACGCTGCGCAGGCCGGCGAGGTGCGGCTTGAGCAGACTCGAGACGCTGCGCGCCTCGGCCTGGTCGAGCAGCGCGGCCAGCAGTTGCGGTGTGTCGGTTTCTTCGGCCACGATGAGCACATCGATGCCGCAGCGTCCGGCGTCGAACATGTCCTTCGCCCGCTCCCGCGTCAGGTCCACGTAGGCAACCAGTGCCGCACGTGGCACTCGGATGCGCAACTGGCGCACGCGTTCGAAGTCGGCGCGACCGTCAACGTACAGGTCGAAGACGACCACATTGATGGGCCCTCGCTCACAGGCGCGCGTGAGGGAGGTCCAATCTTCGCATGGCACGAACCGATACCGGTCCCGCGCGGCGCTTCGCAGCCGTGCGAGTCGGGGTTCGTGCGCGAGCAACGTCGCGATTACACCCATGCGACGATCCGTCCGGGGAAAGTGGAGAGAAGAGCTATCGGTGTCGCGGGAAGGACGCCCACCCCGCGCCACGCGTCACACCGCCCCCCGTCCGGGCCGCCGCCCCCCGCCCACGCCACCGTCCTCTGCCCGCCTCCCGACCGCCACGCTCCCGACGGTGCGAGCCCCTACAGCAGGGACGGTTGTGCCTCGTCGCGCCGCGGAACCTGATGGCACGCCCGGCAGCGGGCCTCGTAGGCATCCGCGGCCCCCACCATGATGGTCGGCGAATCGTACGGCGCCGGTTTTCCGGCCAGCAGGCGCTGCGTGCGGCTGGCCGGCGACCCGCACAGCACGCAGATGGCGTGCAGCTTGTCCACGACTTCGGACATGGCCATGAGCTGCGGCATGGGGCCAAAGGGTTCCCCGCGAAAGTCGGTGTCGATGCCCGCCATGATGACCCGGCGTCCGCGATCGGCCAGCCCCGACACCACGTTCACGATGCCGGTGTCGAGGAATTGCACCTCGTCGATCGCGACCACCTGCGCCATGGGATCGAGACGGAGCAGGATCTGCGACGAGGAATCGACCGGCGTGGCATCGAAGGTGCGCCGGTCGTGACTCGATACGGCCCACAGCCCGGCGTAGCGGTCGTCCAGGTGCGACTTGAACACCTGGACGCGCTTGCGGGCAATTGTGGCACGCCGGACCCGACGCAGCAGCTCTTCGGTCTTGCCGCTGAACATCGAGCCGGCGATGACCTCCATCCATCCACCGGATGCCTGAAAGCCGCCACTCACGGGTTACGCCTCGTCGCCCCGATCGGTCGACGGCCGTGTCGGCCGCTCGCGCTTCGCGTGCTTCATGCGCTCGGCGCGTTCGGTCCATTCATTCCGTCCTTCGGTGCGCTCCCCCACGGGGCGGTCCCCCCAGCTGCGTCGCTCATCGGCGGCGCGGGGCGGGCGACCTCCGCCGAATCCACCACCGAAGCCACCGCCGGCGCCGCCGCGCGGGCCGCGGTCGGCCCCGCGTTCACCGCCGAACTCCCGACGCGGACCACGCTCACCACGATCGCCGCCGCGGGCGGGGCGCTCGCCACCGAAGTCGCGGCGCGGGCCGCGATCACCGCCGCCTTCGCGACGGGGACCACGCTCAGCGCCGAAGTCACGGCGCGGCCCACGCTCGCCGCCGTCGCGGCGCGGCCCACGCTCGCCGCCGCCGTCGCGGCGCGGCGCCCCACGGTCACCACCGATGTCGCGGCGCGGGCCGCGGCCGCCGAAGCCACCGCGCTCGTGACGCTCGCCCCCGCGGCGCTCGTCGATGCGTGCACTCAGGCGACGGCCACGCAGCGTGGCGCTCCCCAGCGCGGCCACGACCGTCGCGGCGTCCGCCGCGTCAAGCTCCACGGTCGCGTGCGACTCGAAGAGGTCGACCTGACCGATCTTCTCCCCCGGCACCCCTGCCTCGTTCGCGATGGCGCCTACGATATCCCCCACCCGCACGTTGTCGCGCGTGCCGGCGGCAAGGAACACCCGCTGGCGTCCGGCCGGCGCCGCCGGCGCATCGCCGGCGCGTCCGCTCTCACGGGGCGTCTCACGCGCCGTCGACTTGGCGCCGGCGGCTGCCGCCTTGGCGCGCACGTTGGCCACCTCGCGTCGCGCGCCCTCGTAGAGGCGCAGCGCCGCGCAGGCAATCTCGAGGGCGTCGTGCGACTCGAGCAGCGGGGCGAGCAGTGCGAGCTCGCTTGCGGACGCGTGGCCGTTGCCCAGGGTCGTGCGCAGGGCGTGGCGCAGCTGCTGGACACGGTCCTCGGCAGCGGCCTTGCGGGGCGCCGGCGTCCACGCCTCCGCGAGGCTCTGCGTCATGCGGCGGAACGCCGGCAGTTCATCGGGCAGCAGCAGGGCCACGGCATCGACCGGTCGCATGGCCAGTGACTCGACCAGGGCCTCGAAGGTGGCCGGCGCCTCCCACAGCACCGCCAGCGCCACGTGCTGCGCCGTGGGCTGCCGGGTGACCTGTACCGACAATCCGTCGACGACAAGACCGAGGCGCTCCAGCGCCGCCGTGGCGTCGGCAACGCCGGTGTCGGTGGCGGCGATGACGACGAGCGACGGCGGGTCGGTTTCGTCGAGGACCAGACGCAGGGCATCGACGCGCCCGGACGGCGCCGTGAGGATGAACCGCGGAGTGACCGCGAGGGGGGTGTCACCCACGAGGAGCGGCGTCATGCGGCGCGCGCGTCGCAACTGCGCCTCGAGGAACGCGTCGCCGGCTTCGGTTTCGCGTTCGAGCGTGGCTACGCGGCTCACGTTCTCCGGCGTGTCACCCAGCAGGGCCTGCAACGTGTCGGCGCCGTTGGCGGCAAGCATTTCGTCGAGGCCCACAATGACGACCGTCTGCAGCTGGTCTACGCCCAGCGCCGCGTCGCGACGCAGCGTGAGCAGATCGGCGGGGGTGCCGGTGACCACAGCCACCGGGGCAAGCCCCAGCACACGGCGGGCGCGAACGGCCCCGGTGACCGGGACCACACGCACCGCCGGATCGGCCAGCAGACGGCGTGCCTGATCGGCGGCCGCCATGGCCTGTTCGATGGTGGGGGTGATGATGAGGCACACCGGGGCGCCGACGGCGCCGCCCTGCCGGCTGCGCTCCACACCGGGGCGAATGGCCGCGGTCATCGTCCGCAAATCTGCGGGGCCCTCAAGCACGATGTGCTGGCTCCGCGTCGCCCCTGGCGACGAGTCTTCCCGTTCCTGCTCGCTCACACCCACCCCATCAGTTGTTAGTCAGCCCGGCAGCCCAACTGCCGGTGTCGTGCGCCCGGTTGGCGCAGTGGTCCCACGTGGCGCGTGCTCCCGGAGCGCGCTTAATTGCCTCGAGACGCTCGAGTCCGAACCTCGAAAGATAGTCGGTGTCCGCCCCAATTCCACTCCGGATCCGTCCGACATGCCGCTGTCGTTTCAGCCGTCCCCGAACATCGCCCGACTGAAGGAGTCCGCCACCCTCGCCGTCGCCGCCAAGGCGCGCGCCCTCAAGGCGCAGGGCGTGCCCGTCATCGACCTCGGTGCCGGGGAGCCGGACTTCGACACGCCGGCGTTCATTCGACAGGCGGCCGCGCGCGCGATCGAGGCGGGGGCCACGCGGTACACCAACACCGAAGGGATCCTGCCGCTCCGCGAAGCCATTGCGGCCGATGCCAATCGCATCCAGGTGCAGCAGCAGCCGGTGACGCCCGCCGAGGTCGTCGTCTCCAACGGCTCCAAGCAGTCGCTCTACAACGCCGTGGTGTGCTGCTTCGGCCCCGGTGACGACGTCCTCATCCCGATTCCCTCGTGGACGAGCTATTTCGAAATGGTCGAGCTGGCGCGCGCGGCCGCTGTTCCCGTGCTCGGCGATCCGGCCAACTCGCTCAAGGTCACGGCCGCGATGCTCGAGGCGGCGGCCACCCCGCGGACGAAAGGGGTGATGCTCAACTCCCCCAACAATCCCACCGGTGCCGTCTATTCGCGCGACGAACTGGCGGCCATTCTGGAGTTGGCGCGCGACCGCGGGTGGTGGGTCGTTGCCGACGAGATCTACCGGCGCATCGCCTACGAGGGTGATGCCGTCTCGGCACTGGACATCGCCCCGACGCGCGAGAATCTCATCATCGTGAATGGCGTGGCCAAGGCGTACGCCATGACCGGCTGGCGCATTGGCTGGACCATTGCTCCCGCCCCGCTCTCCAAGGCGATGAGTGCCTTTCAGGGGCATACCACCTCCAACGCGGCTGCCGTGTCGCAGCACGCCGCGCTGGCGGCGCTCGCCGAGCGCGAACAGGCCGATGCCGCGGTGCACGAAATGGTGCGAGCCTTCCGGCAGCGGCGCGACGCGGTGCTGCGCGCCCTGGGGGCATTTCCGGGCGTGCGCTACGTGCATCCCGCCGGCGCCTTCTACCTGTATCTGCACGTCGACGGATTTCGCGGCGCTGCCGATCCGGGTGCCGCCTTTGCCGCCGCCGTGCTTGAGGAACAGCAGGTGGCGATCGTGCCCGGTAGCGCGTTCGGGACGCCCAATTGGATTCGTGCCAGCTACGCCACGACCGAGGCCGTGGCGGTCGAAGGCGTAACGCGCATCGCCACCTGCCTCACCACCTGACTCCCGGAGCCATGCCGATGATTACCACGATCGTGCTCGTGCAGGCCGACCCGCGCAGCATCCCCGCCTGTGCCACGGCGCTCACGGCCATTGACGGGGTGGCGGAGGTCTATTCGGTCTCGGGCGCCTGGGACCTCGTGGCCATCGTCCGGGTGCCCGACCTCGAGCAGATCGCGACGGTGGTCACCCAGGAATTCGCCAAGGTGCCGGGCATTCAGCGCACGCAAACGCTGACGGCGTTCCGCCAGTACAGCACACGTGACCTCGAGCAGGCCTGGGATATCGGCGTCGAGTAGCGGCCGCCCACGCCCGCGCGCCTCAGCCCATGCAGCGCGTCCGCCGGTACTCCCAGTCCGCAATCCAGGCATCGCCGCTGAACCGATAGCTGAATGTGGCCAGCTCGCCGCGTTCGATGTTTTCACCGAGTCCGAAGAACAGCTCGGCGCGCCCATCGCCATTGGTGTCGAGCGCGCCCAGAAACCGGCGTCGCGGTGCGAGGCGCGCCGACGAGACATCGGCCAGCGTGAGCGAAGGCCGGTAGCCGTACGCCCCCTTGTCGAGCACCAGCACCAGCTGCCGCGGGCGCTCCGCCATGCGCGACGCCCCCGCGGGGAGTTCCTGAGGGTCGCTGTACGTCACCACGATCGTGGGACTCGCGGTGGCCCCCGTCCCCACGACCTGCACGGTACGCCGATAGCGCGACATCTTGGACATCGGCACACCGGCCGAGGGCGCCACGAGCGTGGAGACCACGCTCAGCACCCGTTCCAGCTCGCCGTTGGCCAGCCCGCTCGAGCGTCCCGGCAGGGCCGTGCTTCCGGAGGTGAGCAACTCGACCCCGTCGGGCACTGACACGGCGGCCGCCGGCAGCATCTGGCTGCACCCCGGCAGCGAGTCGAGCGTTGGCCCTTCCCACATGCCGCGACGCGACACGATGGTCCCCAGCGGCTCACTGCCCCGGTACGGCACGAACCGCCGTCCCTCGTGCAGCATCTGCACATCCAGTGCGCGCCATCCCCGTGGGGTGAGCGAGAGGGTGTGCACCCCCGTGCCGTCAATCGTGGCGAGCGGCACGGCCCGCGCGCCCTCCTTGCTCCGCACCACACGCATGAGCACCGCAGGGGAAGCGGCCAACAGCGTACTGTCGCTCTGCCATCCACGGTCGACGACCTCGGGGTACAGCTTGCCCTTCACGGCGTCGCAGGCGGCAAGTGACAGCGCGCACATGGCCACGGCGCCGGTGGGCACGGCGCGCAGGCGCCGGAGGATAGGCAACAGGTTGGGCACGCAGGCAGTTTCGTACGCCAAGGGCCGGAAGTCCATTGGTCGGGGAGCATCGCGCGGCGCCCGGGGTATGAACCGTGGTGCACAAGGTCTTCGGCAACGATCTCTGGTGGCGTCACGCGGGTATGGGCGGCGGTGGGACATCTGACCTCGACCGGCGCCGTCGCGCAACGGTGCGGCCGGTGAAAACCGGACACGGGTGGGGAAGCACCGTCGCCGGCATCCTGCTGTTGGCAGCCAGTACGGTGCCCGCGCCAGCCGCCGCGCAGCGGGCGAGCACGGGGGGCGTGCAGCTGCTGGTGCGTCCCCGTGTCGGTGACACCCTGCAGCTTCTGGTCGAACAGGCGGTGCACGTGAGTGGCCGCCGTGTGGAGGGGACCCAGTCCACGGTTCCCCCCGTCCTGCAGGGCAAGCGCGGCGCCTCACCCGCACCCGACTACGGCCCTCGCGCCGGGCGCGCCAACACGCGCGTGTCCCACGTGCACCTGTTTGCCCACTCGCTGGTGGCAGCGAGCGATCTCACCGGGACGACGCTGCTGGCCACGACCGATTCCATTGCGATGTGGACCGGCGCCACCGGCGACGCGGTGCGGCCGGTGCGCCTGCCCGTCCAGGGGGACAGTTGGCACGTCCGTGTCACGGTCACCCCCGACGGAGCCATGCGGCTGCAGGACCCGGCGTCGGCTGACGCCACGCTCGGCGCCACGCTGGCCTCGGTGCCGGGACTCCTCCCCGCGGGGCCGGTCCGGGTGGGCAGCGAGTGGCAGCGGGACATGCTGCTGCCGTCGCTGCCACTTGGCTCCTATCGGGCCAGTGGCGTGGTGCAGGCGCGCCTCCGGCTCGACTCGCTGTCCCGTGGTGGCCGCCACGCCTACATCGCCATCGTGGGCGTGCTGCGGCGTGATGGTGCGGCGCGCGAGCTGCCTCCAGGCACACGCGTCATCACGGCCGGTACTCTGCGGGGCACCATGGTCGTGGACCGCCGTCGCGCCTGGATTACCGATGCGCGGACCGTCATGGACGTGCAGTCGGAGGTGGCCCCCGGGCCCGCCGGCGCCGGTCGGCCGATGTTGCTGGACATTCGTATCGAACAGCAGGTCCGGGTGCGCTGAGCGGACCGGGGCGCCGGCCGCGCGGCGATACGCGCCCTGCCACCACCCGCGCCGGCGAGACGCACCGTTAGTTTGGGGGATGCGTCTCGTCCACCTCGCCGATCTCCATCTCGGCTTCCGCCAGTACCAACGGCTCACCGCGTCGGGCACCAACCAGCGCGAGGACGACGTCGCCGCCACCGTACAGCGGGCCATCACGCAGATCATCGAGGTGGCACCCGATCTGGTCGTCATCGGTGGCGATGTGTTCCACACCGTGCGGCCGTCCAATCCCGCCATCCTGCACGCCTTTCGTGCCCTCATGCAGCTGCGGGAGCGATTGCCCGAAACGCCCGTGATCATGGTGGCGGGCAACCACGACGCACCGCGCACGGCCGAAACGGGGTGCATTCTGCGGCTCTTCCGGGAGATCGGTGTGCACGTCGCCGATGCGCGCGCGGAGCTGTTCACCTTTCCGGAGCAGTCGCTTGCCGTCCTGGCCGTACCGGACGTACCCGGCGTTGAGCGACCACCGCTGCTGCCGCCCGAGGGCTTCCGGCACACCGTGCTGCTGCTGCACGGCGAGGTGGCGGGGCTGCTGCCGGTGCAGGCCGCGAACGCCGAACGGGCCGCCATCGAGATTCCGCCGGAGGCGCTGCACGCCGACCGGTGGAGCTACGTGGCGCTTGGTCACTACCACGTGTACCGCGAAGTCGCGCCGCGGGCGTACTACAGCGGCTCCCTCGAATACACCAGCACCAACCCGTGGGGCGAGCTGCGCGAGGAGCGCGAGCGCCGCATTCCCGGCAAGGGCTTCATCGAGCACGACCTGACGCACGGTGCCCATCATTTCCATCCGGTCACGCCGGCCCGCCCGCTGCTCGATCTTGAACCGATCGATGCCAGCGGCATGGGGGCGGGCGAGATCGATGCGGCCATTCGGGCGCGGGTGGAGAGTGCGCCGGGGGGGATCGACCATCGCATCGTGCGGGTGACGGTGCGCCACGTGGCCCGCCACGTGGCCCGCGAGCTGGACCACGGGGCGCTGCGCGAGTACCGCCGGCGGGCGATGCACTTCCACCTCGACACGCGACGCCCCGACCCGTTGCCCCGTCGCTCGGGAGGCGGCGCCGGCGGCGGCGGAAGCCGCCGCGCGACACTGCCGGAGATCGTGGGGGAACGACTGCGCGAGCGACCGCTCCCGGCCGACGTGGACCGCGATCAGTTCGTGGCGCTCGGACTGCGCTATCTGCACCTCGCGGAGGAAGCGGCCGTGGCGGCGCTCCCGGTGATGGACGGCTGAGCATGCGACTCATTTCGCTGCGCCTCCAGAACTTCCGCCAGCATGCCGACACGCGCCTGGATTTCGATCGCGGGCTGACCGGCATCGTGGGGCCGAATGGATCGGGCAAGTCCACCGTGCTCGAGGCCATTGCGTGGGCCCTCTATGGCAACCCGGCGGCCCGCGGCACGCGTGACGGCATCCGCTTCTCGCGCGCTGGGCCGCGCGCCCCGGTGAAGGTGGAGCTCGTATTCGAGCTGGCCGGCCACCGGTACCGCGTCCTGCGGGGGCTTTCCAACGCCGAGGTCTACCTCGACGCTGGGGAAGCCCCCATCGCGAATACCATCACCGGGGCCACGGAGCTGCTCCAGCGCCGCCTGGGCATGACGCGCGCGGAGTTCTTCCACACGTACTTCACGGGGCAGAAGGAGCTGGATGTGATGGCCGCGCTGGGGGCGGCCGAGCGGGCGCGATTCCTGTCGCGCGTGCTGGGATACGATCGCATCACTGGCGCCCAGGAGTTCGCGCGCGAGCGTCGGCGCGCGGTGCTGGCGGAGATCAACGGGCTCAAGCAGGGCATGGCCGACCCCGACGCCATCTGGCGCGCCGTGGCCGATGCGGAAGCGCGTCTCGCCGTGGCGCGCACGCGATCGGCCGAAGCGGACGCGGCACAGCGGGACGCGGCCGCGCGGCTGCAGGGACTCGTGCCCCGCTGGCAGGATGCGCAGTCGCAGCGCGAGCGACGGCTGCAGCTGGCGTCCGAACTGCGCGTGGCCGAGAGCGAGGCGGTATCGCTGTCGCGCGAACTCGAACGACTCGATCGGGAACTGGACGCGGTGGCGCGCGCGCACGACGAGCTCGTGCCCCTGCGCGCAGAGGCGAATCGACTGGCCGGTGTGCGCGAGGCGCTGTCGGCGCAGGAAGCGCTTGCCGCTGCCGGGGCCCGCCGGCAGGCGCTGCTCGAACGGGTTGCCGCCTACGCGGAAGAAGAGGCCAAGCTCATCGATCGCGCCGCGCGGCTCGAATCGGCGCCCGCACTGGAGGTGGAGACCACGACGCAGGTGCTGGCGTTGCGCGCGGCGCTGGCGCAGGCGGAGCAGGCGCTCGATGCCGAGCGCACCGCCTGGGCGCGTGATCGGCAGGAGGCGGAAACGCGTCTCGAGGCGCTGCGCACGCAGTACGCGGAGCTGTCGCAGCAACGGGAGCGCCTCGAAGGGTTGGGAGAGGAAAGTCCCTGTCCCACCTGCGGCCAGCCGCTGGGGGCAAACTTCGCCTCGGTACTGGAGCAGCTCAACGAGCAGCTGGAGACGGTCCGTGTCGATGGCCAGTATTTTCGGCAGCGCGCCGAGCAGCTCTCGGCCGTCCCGGCGAGCATTGACGGCCTCGAGGAGGGACGGCGCGGCCAGCAGCAGGAAGTCGCTGTCGCCGAGCGCCGGTTGGCGCGCATACAGGCGGCGATGGGAGAGGCCGCCATGGTGGCGGAGCAGCGGGCGCAGCTGACGCGCCGCCTGGAGGATGCCACGTCGCAGCTGGCGGCGCTGCCGTCCGGCTACGACGCGCATCGGCACGAGCAGCTGCGCGCCGATGTGCAGCGGCTGCAGGAGATCGACACGCGCATGGCACGGGTGAGCGGACTCCTCGAGCGTGAACTCGTGATGCGGACCGAGCGGGCGCGTGTGCTGGCCGCGCGCGACGCGGCGCGCGAGCGCCTGATGACGGTGGAAACGCAATTGGCGGCGCTGGGCATGGATGATGCCACCTATGGCACGGTGCGGGCGGCCTACGAGGCCGCGGCCACCGAGGCGCAGCGCGCCGAACTGGAAGCGGTGGCTGCGAGCGGTGAAGCCGAGCGGGCGCGCACCGCCCTGGAGACGGCGGAGCAGGCGCGACGGGAGCTGGCCCGCCTGCAGACCAGCCTCGAGGCGCTGGAAACGGAAAAGCGGGTGCACGATGAACTCGACCGGGCCTTCACCGACCTGCGCAGCGACCTGAATCACCAGCTGCGCCCCGAGCTGGCGGACATCGCGAGCCGGTTCCTCGACGACCTCACCGACGGGCGGTACACGCAGCTGGAGTTCGACGAGGAGTATCGACTGCTCGTGCTCGAGGACGGGGTGCCGAAGCCGGTGATCTCGGGTGGCGAGGAAGACCTGTGCAACCTGGTACTGCGTCTGGCCATCTCGCAGATGATCGCCGAGCGGGCCGGGCAGTCGTTCTCGCTGCTCATTCTCGACGAGGTATTCGGTTCGCTCGATGAAACCCGACGGAGCAACGTGGTGGAATTGCTGCGGCGGCTGCACGATCGATTCGAACAGGTCATCGTGATCACGCACATCGAACAGGTGCGCGAGGGACTCGATCGCCTGTTGCTGGTGCGTTTCGATGAAACGCGCGGCTGCAGCGTGGTCACCGACGCCACGACGGCGTTGGCGGGCGCGTCGCTCTCGCCGGAGGCGGAGGTCGCCGCCGGTGCGGCGCCCGCGCCCTGGGGCGAGGGGTGAGCCGATGACCGTGTCGACACGATCGTTCCGCGGTACCCGACCGGTTGACGGACCGTTCGTGGCGACGCTGGCGGACATCCCCGCGCTGAACCAGATCTTCACCGAGGCATTCACCGAGCGCTATCGCAAGGACGGAATGACGGGCGTGCGGGTGCCGCCGCTCAATCCGGCCATCTGGCGCTATGCCATCGAGGACGCCGGCGACGGGGCACTCTGCTGGCGGGACGGGCAGGGACGCATCGTGGCCTTCAACATGGCGCACCACTCGGGCACGGAAGGATGGATGGGGCCGCTCTGTGTCCGCCCCGACCAGCAGGGCGTGGGACTGGGCAAGGTGGTGGTGCAGGCCGGTATGCGTTGGCTCCGACTGCAGCAGGCCCGTGTCATCGGCCTCGAAACGATGCCGAGAACGATGGACAACATCGGCTTCTACTCCACGCTCGGCTTCGTGCCGTCGCATCTCACCATCACGGTGACGCTCGATGCGGCAGCCGGTCCCAAGGCGCCGCGCCTGTTGTCGCAGCTGTCGGAGAGCGACAAGGTGGCCGCGATGGCGGCGTGTCTTGCGCTCACCACGCGCGTGATGCCGGGCTACGACTTCACCCGCGAACTCGAGCTGACCGACCGGCTGGGGCTGGGGGACACGGTGCTGCTCGGCCCGCCGCACGATCCGTCGGGGTTTGCCCTCTGCCACTCGGCGCCGCTGGTGGAGGGACGCTCACGTGACGAACTGCGCGTGCTCAAGCTCGTGCTCGCGCGACGCGCCGAGCTGCCGGCGTTGCTGGGGGCGCTGGCCGATCTGGCGCGGCGCTCCGGTACGCGTCGTCTCGCCATCCGCCTGCAGGGTGACTATCCCGACGCCTATCGCACGCTGGTGGCGCTTGGCGCGCGCGTGCGCTGGACGGACCTGCGGATGAGCGTCTTCGGGTGGTCCGAAGTGCCGCCCACCGAGGGCATGGTCCTGTCGAATTGGGAGATCTGACGGCACCACGCGCCCGCCGCGCGGAGCCGGCGTGGTGCGGCTACCGCGACGTGCCGGGGCCGCTGGGTGTGTCGCGCACGACGATGCGCCAGATGACGAGAAACACCCCGGCGGTCAGCAGCAGGTGGATCCAGCCAGGCGCCTCGGTGGCGACGGTCAGCCCGCCCCAGACGACGAGCATCACGATTCCGGCAAGCAGAGTGAGGTCCATGACGCAATCTACTCCATGGCGCAATTGCGCGTTCCGTGACCGTACTCTACAATACGCGTCGTGTTCATGGTTGCGGGGGCGGAGAGGCTTTACTTCTTGAGCCGATAAGTCCTGAGAAGGGATTCAACAGACGGGTGAACGTCATGCCCCAGTGCGGGGAAGGCGACAGCGCGGTGAGAGTCTTATGGTTTTCTTTGGGCTTCAAGATCACCTTCTTCGTTCCCGTGTTGTTGCGCAGGCCCCGTCCTTGTGGCGGGGCCTTCGCTTTGCGGGGGAGCCGACGGAACCATTTCCCCTTCGGCCGGCTTCATTCCATATGCCCATCGTCACCGTGACGCGCCGCCTCCGCTTCAACGCGGCGCATCGAGTTCACAATCCTGCGCTCTCCGACGCCGAGAACAGCCGGCTCTTCGGCAAGTGCAACAACCCCAACTGGCACGGCCACAACTACGAGTTGGAAGTGTCGGTGCGGGGGCCCGTGGACGAGCGTACCGGTTACGTGATCGACCTGGGGCAGCTGCGGGACGTGGTGGATCGGCACGTGATCGACGAGACCGACCATCGCAACTTCAACATCGACGTCCCCTACATGCAGGGAATCAATCCGACCACCGAAAACGTGGTGGTGGCCATGTGGCGGGTGCTCGCTCCGGCGATCGCGCCCGCCCGGCTGGTTCGACTGCGGCTCTGGGAAACCGAGAACAACTATGTCGACTACGAAGGGGAATAAGGACGTGATCCGACCTGTGGCAGGGGTGTCCTCGGGGCGTGCGGCGGTGAACATCGTCGATCCCGACGACTTCACCGCGGACGGCAACCTCGCCGAGTACGAAACGATGGTGCGTCGTCAGCTCGAGCTGATCGGGGAGGACCCCGATCGCGAGGGGCTGCTCAAGACGCCGAGCCGGGTGGCCAAGGCGCAGATGTGGCTCACGCGCGGCTACGGCCAGACGGCATCGGAAGTGATCGGCGACGCCCTGTTCGCGGAGGATCACGAGAACATGGTCATGGTGCGTGACATCGAGATGTACTCGATGTGCGAGCACCACATGCTGCCCTTCTTCGGCAAGGTGCACATTGCCTACATCCCCAACGGCAAGATCGTGGGGCTGTCGAAGCTGCCGCGCGTGGTGGAGGTGTTCGCGCGCCGCCTGCAGGTGCAGGAGCGCCTCGGGGAGCAGATCGCCGACGCGCTGGAAGCGGTGCTGCAGCCCAAGGGTGTCGGTGTCGTCATCGAGGCGGTGCATCTGTGCATGATGATGCGCGGTGTGGAGAAGCAGAGCTCGCGGACGATCACGTCCAGCATGCGGGGGCTGTTTCGCGACGATTCGAAGACCCGCAGCGAGTTTCTGCGGCTCGCCCACTCGCCCACCACGTACTGAGCGCCATGCACGCGCATGCGCCCCTGAGCGGCCGAACGGCGCTGGTCACCGGGGCGTCGCGCGGCATCGGTCGTGCCGTGTCCCGTGCCCTCGCCTCGGCGGGGGCACGGCTGTTTCTGCTGGCCCGCTCCCGGGACGCCCTCGCGTCCCTCGCGCTCGAGCTGGGCGGAGGCGCCGAGGCGCACGTCTGTGACCTGGCGGACGCGCCCGCCCTGTCGCACACCGTCACCGCCGTGTTGGCCGCCGCCGGCGGGTCGGTGGACATCCTCGTCAGCAACGCAGGGATCTTTCCCCTGGCCCCCATCGCCGACACGTCGCCGTCCACGTTCGAGCAGACGCTGACCGCCAACCTCACGGCGCCATACCGGCTGCTGCACGCGCTGCTGCCCGGCATGCGCACGCAGCGCAGCGGACACGTGGTCACCATCGGGTCGGTCGCCGATCGCCGCATCTTCGGCGGGAACGGCGCCTATTCCGCCAGCAAGTTCGGCGCGCGTGCCCTGCACGAAGTGCTGCGCGAGGAGTGCGTCGGCTCGGGCATTCGCACCACGCTCATCTCGCCCGCCGCCACCGACACGCCCATCTGGGATCCGGTCGACCCCGACCATACGCCGGGGGTGCCGTCGCGCGCCAGCATGCTGCACGCGGCCGACGTGGCCGATGCCGTGCTGTGGGCCGTGACGCGCCCTCCGCACGTGAACGTCGACGAGCTGCGCCTCAGTCGGGCCTGACGGCACACACACCGCGTGCGCGGTGGCCGTTAGCTTTCGGCATGCTGAGAGATCTGCTCGATGCGCTGCGGTGCCCGCGTCCGCACGACGAGTCGTGGCTGGTCGCCATGGTGCACCACGCCGAGGGCGCGGACCTGCGCGATGCCGACCTGGCCTGCCCCGTCTGCGGCGCGGAGTTCGTCATTCACGAGGGTGTCGCGCGCTTCGACCCGCCCGTCGGACCACCTCCGGCGGTGGAACTCGAGGCCATGCGTCTGGCCGCCATGCTCGGGGTCACCGAGGGCCAGCAGCCGGTGCTGCTCGCCGGCGCCTATGCCGACGCCGGCGCCGCGCTGGCCGAGCTCGTGCCGGTGCCGCAGCTGTGGCTCAACGCCCGCCGGACGGCGCCACGGCCCGTGACGCTGGTGGGCGCGCTCGAAGTGCGCGGACGGGTCCCACTTGGCGTCGAAACGCTGGCGGGCGCCGCGCTCGATGGTGCGCACAGCGACGGGCCGATGCTCGACAGCGTGGTGCGCGCGGTGCGACGGGGCGGTCGTCTCGTCGCACCCGCCACCGCGCTGCTTCCGGCCGGCGTGCAGGTGGTGGCCCGCGACGCGCACGAGCTGGTGGCCGAAGTGACCACGCGCGCCAGCGGACTGGTGGAGCTCCGCCGGCGCGCGCCGGACGACGTTGGCTGAGCGGCGCCGACGCCGTGCGGGTCAGTCCGCGCCGGCGTACAGCTCGTCGATCTGCGCCTTGTATGTCTGGTCGATGACGCGCCGCTTCACCTTCAGGGTGGGGGTGAGCTCGCCGCGCTCGATGCTGAAGTCGTGCTCGATGAGCTTCACCTTCTTGGGCATCTCGTAGCTCGCCAGCCCCTTCAGCTGTTCCTGCACTTCCTTCTCCACCTTCGCCTGGATGGTGGGCATGTTCATGAGCTCGGCGCGCGACGTCCACACGATCTGATTGCGCGCCGCCCACTTCTCCAGCGGATCCCAGTCGGGCACGATGAGCACCACCGGGAACTTGCGCTTGTCACCCAGCATGACCGCCTGCGAGACGTACTTGTTGGTCTTCAGCATGTTCTCGATCGGCTGCGGCGCGATGTTCTTGCCACCGGCCGTCACGATGATGTCCTTCTTGCGGTCGGTAATGCGCAGGAAGCCGTCCTCGAGCACGCCGATGTCGCCCGTGTGGAACCAGCCGTCGTCGGTGAGGCACTCCCGCGTGGCCTGCTCGTTGTTGTAGTAGCCGCGCATGACGTGGGGGCCGCGTGTGAGGATCTCCCCGTCCTTCGCGATGCGCACTTCCACCCCGGCAATGGGCTTGCCCACCGTGCCGAGCCGGTAGTCCCGCAGGTTGTTCGCGGAGATCACCGGCGACGTTTCCGTGAGGCCGTACCCTTCGAGAATGATCAGCCCCGCCGAGTAGAAGAACTTGGCGATCTCGGGGGACAGCGGTGCGCCGCCGGAAATGAAGTAGCGGATGTTGCCGCCCGTGCGCTCGCGCAGCTTCGAGAAGACCAGCCTGTCGGCGAGCCGGTACTGGAAGCCGAGCAGCCCCGCCGGCTCCCGCCCCGCCAGCTTCTCGTCGGCCCAGCGTTCACCCACCCGCTTGGCCCAGAAGAAGATCTGCTTCTTGAGCCCACCGGTGGAGACGGCGTTCTCGAGGACACGCGCGTAGATCTTTTCGTACAGACGCGGCACGGACATCATGAGCGACGGCTTCACCTCGCTCATGTTCACCGGCACGGTGTCGATGCTTTCGGCGTACGCGATCCGGACGCCGTTGGCGAAAAGGAAGTAATCGCCCGTGCGCTCGAAGATGTGGCTCAACGGCAGGAAGCTGAGCGCCGTATCGGCGGTGCTCACGGGCATCGTGGCCTTCGTGGCCATCACGTTCGAGGACAGGTTGTCCTGCGTGAGCATGACGCCCTTGGGATTGCCTGTGGTGCCCGACGTGTAGATGAGGGTGACGAGCTGGTCGGGCGTCACGGCAAGCGCCTGCTCCTTGAACAGCGTGGCGCGCTCCCGACTGTCGTCTGCCGCGCCGAGCGCCTCCAGTTCAGCGAGCGTGTAGTCGCAGCCGTCATCCTTGCCGGCGGCGAAACCGATGATCCACTCCACACCCGGCGCCTGCGCGCGCACGCTCGCCACCTTGCGTGCCTGTTCGGGGGTGGAGACGAAGAGGGCGCGCGCGCCCGAGTCGTTCAGCAGGTAGGGAATCTGCTCGGCCGGCAGTGTGGGGTAGATGGGCACATCGGTGACGGAGCTGCAGAGGCAGGCGTAGTCGGCCAGCAACCACTCGGGGCGGTTCTCCGACAGCAGCCCCACACGGTCCTGCGCGACGATGCCCAGCCGGGCCAGCCCCAGCGCGATGTGGCGCACCCGCGTGAGGATGCCGGCATGACTCGTGGGCTCCCACACGCCCTTCACCTTGTACAGCAGGGCGTCCGCCCGATCGAATCGCTCCACGGCATCGAAGAAGAGCGCGTTGATCGTACCGGGGGCGGGGCGTGGCCCCCCGACCGCCGCCGTGAGCGGCGACGGGATACCGGCGAGGGTGTTGTTCAGGGAGGGTACTGCGGATGCGCTGAACGAAGTCATCGCCATCTCCAGCTGGACTGAGGTCGGGTGGGTGCCGGGTGGAATGACGCCGGTCACACGCCGCCCAAGGTAGGCCCGGGAAAATTGGCCCCGTGCCACGACGGACGGGAGGGTACCGCCCCGCCCGCTATTGCGAGGCCGGCCGGATGATGGGCACGCTGAGGAGGAGCGGCGTGCCGGTGACGAGTTGCCCGCGGTAGCGCACCGTGGCTTCCACGACCACGGTGTCGGTGACGCGCGCGTTGCCCTGCGGCGCCGGGAAGCGCGCCGCGCGCACCCGGACCCGGCGCCCGGCCCGCCCATCGGGGCTGGTGGTGTCGACCGTGGAGGGCCGCAGCTGGTTGTCGACCAGAAAGACGGCCTGCGAGGTGTCGTTGGCCGGGTTGGCGGGGCGCACCAGGCGGAAGCGCACCAGCCAGCCGTTCACCCCACCGGGGGTGGGACTGGAGTTGTTGCGCACCAGCACCGGCAGGTCGCCCGAGGTGTTCCCCTCCGCCCGCGCGCGCCCGGTGTCCGGGAGGAGCGATACGATGAGCGGATCGACGGCACCGGCCGGCGCCACCGAATCGGGGCGCAGCGTGGCAATGAGCGGCCGGAGGACCTGCAGCGAGGTGCCAATACGCGCCGCGATGCGCCCCGCCGCCACCACCCGGCGGGCCACGATGATTCCGGTGGCGGTGTCGACCGTGAAGGCGCTGTCGCGCAGGAAGTCTGCGTACACATAGGTGGCCCGTGCGCCGTCGATCACGTCGCCGGCGGCATTACGCACGACGGCCCGCACGGGCGTGGCCACGCCGGCCTCGTTGCGCAGCGTATCACCCACCACCACCGACGGAAACGGAAACGGCGGCAGTTCGATGCTGGTCGGGATATCGGGCGCGGTGCCGACATCGGCGCAGCCGACCGCGACGAACACGGCCGCAGCCGTTCCGCCCAGCAGCAGGAGACGCGTCACACGAACCGTTCGGCGAGGCGCGTGGCGATGTTCACGTACGCCTGGCTCGCCGCATCGGCGGGGGCACGCAACACCACCGGTTGCCCGGCGGCAAAGGCATCGGCCGTGGCCGGCGTTCGCGGCACGGGCGTTTCGAACACGAGATGCTGAGGCAGATGCTCACGCACGTAGTGTACGACGCGCTCACTGGCCGGGTTCCCCTGCTCGTACATCGTCAGGAGAATTCCCTCCAACGTGAGCTCGGCATTCTCCGCGACCATGTCCTGAATGGCGCGGAGGATCTGCGGTGTGGTCTGCAGGGCCAGTGGCTCGCATTGCAGGGGCACCACCACATGCTGGCTCGAGGCCAGCACCCGGCGCGTAATGGCCCCCAGCCCGGGCGGCGTGTCCACGACCACGACATGGCACCGCTCCCGAGCCAGGGTGAGCAGGTCCGCGAGCATGCTGGTTTCTCCCACCAGCTTCTGGAAGTCCCGGTGGTCGGCCGAATCGCTCACGCTGCCCGCAAGAATGACCCGCAGCCAGGGGAGCGCCGTGGGCAGGATGACTTCACGCAGGGCGCGCTCGCCCCGCACGTAGTCATCGAACCCCACGGTGGGATGGCCGCGCCGCAGCCCCACGCCGTACCGCACGGCGCCCTGCGGATCGGCATCCACGAGCAGCGTCTTGAGGCCACGACGGGCGAAGGCCACGGCCAGGTTCACTGCCGTGGTCGTCTTTCCCACGCCACCCTTCTGGCTCACGATGGACAGCACGCGACCCACCGTCAGCCCTCGGTGCGCGGATCGTATGCGTCGTCGCCGTCGTCGCCCGCGTCGGTGGCCTGCTCCTGCCCGCTCAACTCGGCCAGCGTGCGCTCGGCGTGTGCGCGGAACTTCGCCGCCGCCGGATCGTCGGCCCGTGTTGTTCGCAGAAAACCCTCGAGATGCAGACCGGCGTGTGCCGTGTCGCCCCGCTTGAGCAGCAGGAACGCCAGTCCGTAATGCGCTCCCGCCAGATCGGGATCGATCTGCAGGGCGCGGCGATACGTGCGAATGGCCTCTTCCGGCTGGCTCGTCTTGGAAAACGCGATGGCGATGTTCTGCAGCACGCGCGGATCGTCGGGCCGCTCGCGCAGGGCGAGGCGATACGACGTCAGCGCGTTGGCGTAATCGCCGCGCGACTCGAGATCGAGCGCTTCCGCCAGGAAGTCCGGCTGCTTCGAATCACGTTCGGACGAGCCGCCCACGAGGCGGCGCCACCAAGTCATGCGCGCGCGGGGAATCGTGAGGGGAAAGGAATGCTGCGATATGGTTCGCCGGAACACCGGCGGCAGCCCACGGACCACTGTCGCAAACCTATCGGTACGACCGCCCCCCTACAAGACGCCGCGCCTCACCCTCGCGTCCGTCGGGGATGTCCGCATGGCGCGTCGTCCCCGGGAGCACTACACTCCCCCTGACCCTCAGCGGAGCCGTGGAATGCCTGTGCCGCAGCCGTATGCCCCCGATCCCTCGAAGGGCGTGCTCATTGTCGATTGGCCACTGTTCGGCGAACTGTCCCGGGCGCTGGCCGTCCGGGTGGCGCGCGACTGGATGCCCGACGTCATCGTCGGCATCGCCACGGCGGGGGTGGTGCCGGGCGCCGCGGTGGCGGCGATTCTCGATCTGCCGTTCCACTCCATCCTCATCTCGCGGCGGCATCACGCCGACGAGGTGCGCGAGACGCCGGCGGTCTTCGGGGCCGCGCCTGCAGATGTACGTGGCAAGCGGGTGCTGGTGGTGGACGAAACCTGCGATTCCGGCGCCACCTTGCGCCTGGCCGTTGGGGCCATCGTGCATGCCGGTGCTCGCGAAGTCCGGACGGCGGTGAGCATTCTCACCGGCAGCTACACCCCCGATTACCACGCCTTCGCCACACAGGCGATGATCGTGCTGCCGTGGGATCGGGAAGTGTTTCTGGACGGCGAATTGCAGCCCAACCCCAAGTACACCGGCCTCATCCCCTCGCCGGTCGTGTAATGGCGGGGCAGCGGGCGCATGTCGGCGCCCGCCACGACCGGCTAGGCGCTCGCCGCCGCCCGGTCGTACGGGATGCCCCGCTCCATGGCTTCCCACACATAGCCCATCACGTCGATGGAGCCCAGCAGGAAACGGGTACGTCCGGCACCTGCCGTCGGACTCTCCACCTCGAGGACGCTGACCGGCGCCCCTGCCAACCGCCCAAAGAACCCGGCAAACAGTCCTGTGGAGACCAGGCACCCGCCGGCGCTCCGCGGCGCTTCGCCCCAATCGCACACATCGAGCGCCATCACGGCCTCACTCAGCGACTGCAGCTCCACCCGACCCCAGCCGATGCCGTGAAAGTACGCCTCCAGAAGCCACGGGAACCGCTCATCGGCCAGCCGGTCGGGGTGTGACTCCCCCTGCTCGGCCAACCAGATGGCAAAGTGATCGTACAGCGCCTTGCCGGCGGCATACCCGGCATCGCGAATGGCGTCGACCGGAAGCACCGTGGCGTCGCCGTGCGCGGCCAGGGCGGACTGGCGCAGGCCGGCGAAGAACTCCACCGGCAGCGAAACGGTGCGGGGCTGGAAGCTGGAGACTGGGCTCATGTTCCCGTGACGCTCGCTGACTCGGTTCGTCACGTCAAGTCGTCCACGGCGTGACGGTCCGTGCTGGCGGCGGACGTGCGCCGCCGAAGCTCGGCCTCGTCGATAACCTCGACCCCCAGCTCGCGGGCCTTGTCGAGCTTGCTCCCGGCCTCGTCCCCCGCCACGACGAAGGTGGTCTTCCTGGAAACGCTGCTCGTGACGCGCCCCCCGGCCTTTTCCACCAGGGCGGTGGCCTCCCCCCGCGACAGCGAGGGCAGGGTCCCGGTCAGCACGACCGTGGCCCCGGTGAGCGGCCCGTCGGCCTGGATGGCGTTGGGTTCGTCCAGGAGCAGGCCGTGCGCACGCAGCTTGTTCAGCAGCGCCACCACGTTCGGATCGGCAAAGTAGGACGCCACGCTGTCGGCGATGATGTGTCCCACCCCGCGCACCTCGCCCAACTGCGCCGCCGAAGCCGCCATCATGGCGTCCAGGCTGCCGTACTGCCGCGCCAGCAGCTGCGCCGCCTGTGCCCCGACATGCCGGATCCCCAGCCCGAAAAGCAATCGCGACAGCGGCTGCTGCTTGGCGGCGGCAATGGCGGCCACCAGGTTCTCCGCGCTTTTGCGACCGAACCGCTCGAGCCCCACCAACTGCTCCACCGTCACCGCGAACAGGTCGGCGGCGTCGCGCACGTATCCGGCGGCCAGGAGCTGCTGAATGCGCGCGTACGACAGGCCGTCAATGTCCATCGCGTCCTTGGAGGCGAAGTGCACGAGCCCTTCGAGTTGGCGCCCGGGGCAGGCGACGTTGGTGCAGTAGCTGGCCACATCCTCCCCGTCGCGCACGACGGGGGCGTCGCAGCGAGGGCATGCCGCAGGCATGTGCCACGGGCGCTCGTGGCCGTCGCGTCGTTCCGGCACCGGCCCCAGCACGTAGGGAATCACATCCCCCGCCCGCACCACCTGCACCCAGTCGCCCTCGCGGAGATCCTTGGCGGCGATCTGGTCGGCGTTGTGGAGCGACGCGAACGTCACCGTGGCGCCGCCCACTTCCACGGGCTCCAGCACGGCAAAGGGGGTGAGGACGCCCGTGCGCCCCACGTTCACGTCGATGCGCGCCAGACGGGTGACCGCCATGTCCGGGGCGAACTTGCGCGCCACCGCCCAGCGCGGCGTGCGATCGTTGCGCACCCCGAGTTCGTCCTGCAGCGCCACGTCATTCACCTTCACCACCCCGCCATCGATGGCGAAGCCAAGCGCCGCGCGCGTTTCGTGCTCCACCGTGTTCGCCCATGTGGCCACCTCGGCGATCGTGCGGCAACGGGCGCGATGGGGTGCCACCGGGACTCCCCACGCCCCCAGCGTCTCCAGCAGCGCCCACTGGCTGCTGGCGGGGACGCTGCCGTCGGGCAGTACGGCGGCATACCCGAAAAAGCGCAGCGGTCGCTGGGCAGTAATGGCGGGGTCGAGCTGTCGCATGGAGCCGGCCGCCGCGTTGCGCGGGTTCACGTACACCGGCTCGCCGGCGGCCACCCGCGCCTCGTTCATCCGTTCGAAGCCGGCAAACGGCAAGTACACCTCGCCGCGGATTTCCATGAGCGGTGGGTGTCCGCTGCCCATGAGACGCAACGGCACGCCACGAATGGTGCGCACGTTGCGCGTCACGTCCTCCCCCTCGGTGCCATCGCCGCGCGTGGCGGCCGTCACGAGGAGGCCGTCGCGATAGGTCAGCGCCACGGCGGCACCGTCGATCTTCAGTTCGACGGTGTAACCGCTCTCGTGTACGGCGGCGCCCACCACCCGTTCGATGGACTGCTCCCACGCCTCCAGCTCGGCCTGGTCGAACGCGTTGTCGAGCGACATCATGCGCACGAGATGCCGGTGCGACGGGAACCCCGACTGGATGGGCGCGCCGACCCGTTGTGTGGGCGAGTCGTCCGTGCGCAGCGCCGGGTACGCGTTTTCGATGGCCTGCAGCTCACGGAAGAGCTGGTCGTACTCCTGGTCGGAGAGAGCGGGACGGTCGAGGACGTAGTACTCGTGCTGGGCGCGGGTGAGCAGTGCTCGCAGCGCTTCGGCGCGCTCGGACGTGGCGGATTCGACGGCTGACATGTCAGGAATCTACCGCTGGCGGCCCCGTCGCCCGAGGGTAATGATGCCGGTGTTCACTGGTTGGCCAGAGCCCACACGCGGGGGGAGAGATGGTCCATCGCAAGGATACGCACGACGTCGATCAGGAAGCACGGGACGACGTGGACTTGGATGTGGAGATGGATGTGGACGTGGAGGGGCGTGAGGTGCTGGGACCAGCGCCCGCCGCCGGGCGCACCGACGGCCGCGCCTTCGGGCTGGGGCTGCTGCTGGGGGCAGCGCTTGGCGCCGGCATGGCGCTGCTCATGGCACCGGCCAGCGGCGAGGATACGCGGCGCCACCTGCGCCGGGGTGCGCGACGGCTGTATATGCGCGGGAACGAGGCGGTCACCGATCTGCGCGACGATGCCGATTACCTGGCGCGCCGACTGGCCCGTCGCGGTGTGCGGCGCAGCCGCGAGATGGCGCGCGATCTGCAGGACCGGGTGCGCGGGTAACGGATGGGGAGAAGGGGCAAGCCCCCTTCTCCCCGTTTACTTGAGCCGCCGCAGCTCTTCGGTGGCCTGCTGCCGATACACGCGGTCGTTCGGGTCGAAATCGGCACTGGCGACCGCCGCCCGGTACGCGGCGCGCGCGTCCTCCGTGCGGTCGAGGTCGCGATAGATGCGTGCGAGGTCAAGCCGGTGCACGAGCCGCTCCGGCTCCACCTGCACCGCCAGCTCGAGATAGCGCACGGCTTCGCTCCACGACGCCGTCGAGAAGATCCGCCCGCCAAGGAAGGCCTTGGCCACCGTGCGGGCAATCCCGTTGAGGCGCATGATTTCGGCGTTCCACACACCCATGACGTGCAGCGCGCCCGGGTGACGCGGTGCCAGCTTGAGCGCCGCCAGCGCCTGCTCCCGCACTTCGATGCCCAACTTCACCCGTTCGCGCGGACCGAGCGCGAGCGCCGTGCGCCCGAGGGCCCGCGACAGGTGGAAGTGGCCTTCGGCGTCACCGGGGTTGAGCGCCACGGCACGGCGCGCATAGTCGGTGGCCTTGGCGTAGAGTGCGGTGCGCAGGGGTTCATTGCGTTCGAACTCCCCCTGGTCCACCGCCACCGCGGCCGCCTGCCACAGCTCTGCATAGGTGGTCGGCTCACGCGCCGACGACGCGGCGGCCGCCGCCGGCAACTGGGCCGCAACCGGGCGCCAGGGAAGCAGGGCCACCGCCCCGACCGCCACCAGCGCGCCAATGCATTGCCTACGGGAAACGGCGCGCCACAGTCGTGCGGTCGCGGACAGGGTGGTGTAGGTTGGCATGACGTATGGAAGCACGAACTCTGATCGAGCGGAAGCGGAACGGCGGACGGATTGAGGCGGCCGAGTGGCGCTCCCTCATGAAACACTACGCGGCGGGCGAAGTGCCCGACTACCAGATGGCCGCCCTGGCCATGGCCATCTACTTCGTCGGGCTCGATCGCACCGAGATCGGGGCCCTCACCGACGCCATGCTCGAGAGTGGCGCCGTGCTGCAGCTGGACCACCTCACGGTCGGACGGGTGGACAAGCATTCCACCGGCGGCGTGGGAGACAAGGTGTCGCTGGTCCTCGCGCCACTGGTGGCGGTGTGCGGGGTGGCCGTGCCCATGATGTCGGGGCGGGGGCTCGGCCATACCGGTGGAACCCTCGACAAGCTCGAGGCGATCCCCGGGTTTCGCACGGATCTGTCGCTCGAGCGCGCCACGCGCCAGCTGGAGGCCATCGGGTGCGCCCTCATTGGCCAGACCCGGGAGATCGCGCCGGCCGATCGCAAACTGTATGCGCTGCGGGATGCGACGGCCACGGTGGAAAGCATTCCCCTCATTTCGGCCAGCATCATGTCCAAGAAGCTCGCCGAAGGGCTTACCGGGCTCGTGCTGGATGTGAAGTACGGATCGGGGGCGTTCCTTCCCGAGCTCGATCGTGGGATCACCCTGGCGCGCACCATGATCGAGCTCGGCACGGATCATGGCTGCCCGGTCGTGGCATTGCTCACCGCGATGGACCGCCCGCTGGGACGCGCCTGTGGCAACGCGCTGGAAGTGGAGGAGTCCATTGCGGCACTGCGTGGCGACGGACCGGCCGATCTCATGGACGTCACGTATGCCCTTGGTGCCGAGATGCTGGTACTGGGTGGTGCGGCGTCGAACCGCAATGAGGCCCGTCGGCGCATGGAGGTGGCCATCTCCAGCGGCCGCGCGGCCCGCAAGTTCCAGGAGATCATCGAAGCGCAGGGGGGCAATCCGGCGGTCGTGGACGACCCCGGGCTGTTGCCGCAGGCGGCCGAATGCGAACTGTATCTGGCTGATCGGGCCGGGGTGGTGGCCCAGGTGGAGCCCCGCGCGATCGGCCGCGGCATCACGGCGCTCGGGGGGGGACGGACCCGCGTGGAGGATCAGGTGGATCCCTCCGTGGGGTTCGTGATGACGGCCCGCCCAGGCGATGTGGTGCGCGCCGGGGAGCCATTGGCCACCATCTTCGCCCGCGATGCCGCCGGCGTGGCTGCCGGTCGCCGGGCACTCGACGAGTCCATCCGCCTGGCGGATGAGGCGGACCCCCCGCTGCCGCTCATCAGCCATCGGGTGACCGCCGCCGGCGTCGAGCGGTGGGATCCGGAGGAGTAGGAACCCACTTCCCCCACTCCCCGTTGACCCCGGAAGTGTCTAGGTTTGGCACGTTGGCGGCCGCGTGGCCGCGCCCCGTTCACCGGTGCCCCGCACCCCTGTCCGATCTCGTGATGCCTGCGAAAGTCGCTCCGTCCACGAACAAGCTGCTCAGTCTGGTGGCCGCGGCGGCGGCCCTGCCGCTGCTGGGCCTGTACGGGTTGCTCATGTACATCTCCACGCCCAGCCCCACGGGCGGCATGGAGCCGACGGTCACGACCATCTGCTACGTGGCGTTCACCTTCCTGTTCGGGGCACTGATCACCGTGGTGCTCAACTTCTCGAGTCAGTTGAGCCGTCAGGCGAAGGGGCAGTACACCACGCCGTAACCGCGCGCCCGGTCATGGTGGGGAAGGCCGCCGGCAGGTGCCGGCGGCCTTCGTCGTTTCGCGCGGGCGACCGACGATGGTGAACGACCGGCACCTCGCTTCTCTTCCGATATGGCCAATGCCCACGCCTTCCTGGCGAATCTGACGCTGGTCCTGTGCGTGGCGGCGCTGACCACGGTGGTATTCCAGCGCATCCGCCAGCCGGTCGTGTTTGGCTACCTGGTGGCCGGCATGATCATCGGGCCGTATGTCGGCGTGCCGCTCTTCGCCGACCGCAGCATGGTCACGACCCTGTCGGAGCTGGGCGTGATCCTGCTCATGTTCGGGCTGGGGCTCGAGTTCAGCTTGCGCAAGTTGGCGGCCGTCGCGCCCACGGTGGGGCTGATTGCGCTCGTCGATACGAGTGCCATGTTCGGCTTCGGGTATGTCACGGGCCAGCTGCTCGGCTGGACCCCACTGGAGAGCGTCTTCGGCGGCGCCATTGTGGCCATCTCGTCCACGACCATCATCGTCAAGGCCTTTGCCGAGCAGGGGGTGAAGGGCCGCTTCACCGAGTTGGTGTATGGCATCCTCATCATCGAGGATCTCATCGCGATCCTGCTCATTGCGATGCTCACCACCATTGCGTCGGGGGCCGGCCTGTCGGCCGGGGCGGTCGCGGCCACCGCCGGCACGCTGGTGCTGTTCCTGGCGCTGTTCATCGGCGTGGGGCTGGCCGTGGTGCCGCGCCTCGTACGCATGGTGGTGGCGCTGGATCGGCCGGAGACCACGCTGGTGGTGAGCCTTGGGCTCTGCTTTGGCGGTGCCCTGCTGGCGCTCGACGCCGGTTATTCGGTGGCGTTGGGGGCGTTCATTGCGGGGTCCCTGGTCGCGGAGTCGGGCGAAGGATCACGCGTGGAGCACCTCGTCATGGGCGTGCGCGACATGTTCGGCGCCGTGTTCTTCGTGGCCGTGGGCATGATGATCGATCCGCGATTGGTGGCGGAGCACTGGGTGGCCGTCGTGGTCCTGTCGCTGGTGGTCATGACCGGCAAGCTGCTGGCCGTGAGTGTGGGGGCGTTTCTTTCGGGCAACGACGTGCGCACCAGCACCCAGGCCGGCATGAGCCTCACGCAGATCGGCGAGTTCGCCTTCATCATTGCCGCCGTGGGGACGACGGCGGGGGTGGTGGGTGCGTTCCTCTATCCCGTGGCGGTCGCGGTATCGGCCATCACCACGCTCACGACGCCCATCGCCATTCGAGCCTCGGGGGCGGTGGCGACGTTCGTGGACCGGCGGTTGCCGCGCCCGCTGCAGACGTTCGTCGGGCTGTATGGCACGTGGATCGCGTCGCTGCGTCGCACCCCCGCTGCAGCAGCGACCGCGCCGCTGGTACGCCGCAAGATCCGCCTGCTCGTGCTCGACACGGCGCTGCTGACGGGGGTGGTGATTGGCACGGTGTTCGCAAAGCCGCGGCTCCTGGCGGAGTTCGCCGCGCGGTCGCTCCCCCCTCTGTGGGCCAGTGCGGCGCTGTACACGATCGCCGTGCTGCTGGCCGCTCCGCTCGTCGTTGGCATCGTGCGCGTTGCCGGCGCCCTGTCGTCGCTGCTCGCCTTCCGCGCACTGCCGCAGTCGGTCGCCAATCGTCTGGACTACGCCGAATCGCCGCGACGCGTCCTCATGGCCACGCTGCAGCTGGCGCTCGTGACGGTCAGTGGGCTGGTGGTGGTGGTCGTGACCGAGCCCTTCGTGCCGCTGGGTCGCGGGGCGGCGGTCCTGGCGGTAGTCGTTGGCTGGCTCACCGTGGTGTTCTGGCGGCGTACGGCGGATCTGTACGGGCATACGCGGGCGGGTGCGCAGGTGCTGTTGTCCGCCCTGTCCAAGGGGTTTGCGTCGGCATCGCCAGCTGCTGCAACGGCGGCCACCCCCAACGCCGCGCCGCGCGATCTGTCCACGGTCCATCGCGTCCTGCCCGGGTTGGGCGACCCGGTCCCCTACGTCGTCCGTGACGGTGACGCCTCGGTGGGTCGCACGCTGCGCGAGCTGCAGCTGCGGTCGCAAACCGGTGCGGTCATCCTGGCCATCACGCGCGGTACGGAGCAGGTTCTGCTCCCCGTCGGGAGCGAACGCCTGCAGGCGGGGGATGTCCTCGCCCTCGCGGGGACCACGGAGTCGATTGCCGACGCCACGGCGCTGCTGCAGCGGGCGGAACACACGTAGGGTGAGGGGGGTGGCGCGTGTCCCTGAGGACAGACCGTGGGACGGGTGATCCCCCGTGCCCTGTGGTTGCTTCCACCAGCCAAACTGCTCATGCGACCGATCCTGCCGCTCCTCCTGCTCAGCGTCGCGGCATCGGGATGTGGCGACGCCCCCGTCGCTAGCCCCACGGGCCTCGCGCCCAGCACCGACGTGATTGTCGCCCCGGTACTCCCGTCCGCGTTGCTCGCCTACAGCGATGCGCGCCTTCCGCTGCCGCGGCATTTCACGGGGCCCAGCGGCGGTCCCCCCGCCATCGCGGCCGACAACACGCCGGCATCGAATGTCACGACGGATGCCGGCGCCACCCTGGGTCGCGTGCTGTTCTACGATCGCCGCCTGTCGGTGAACAGTCGCGTGTCCTGCGCCTCCTGCCACCGGCAGGAGTTCGCCTTCTCCGACACGGCGCGGTTGAGCCGCGGCTTCGACGGTGGGCTCACGACCCGGCACAGCATGGGGCTCAGCAATGCGCGCTTCTACACCAGCGGACGCTTCTTCTGGGATGAGCGTGCGGCCACGCTGGAGGCGCAGGTGTTGCAGCCCATCGCGGACCCCACGGAGATGGGCGAACGGCTCGATGAGCTTCCGGCCAAGCTGGCGCGCGCCGCGTACTATCCGGCGCTGTTCGAGGCGGCGTTCGGGACGCGGGAGATCACGACCGACCGGGTGGCGCGCGCGCTCGCCCAGTTCGTGCGCGCCTTGGTGAGCACGAACGCCAGGTTCGACCGCGCCGTGGGCGCCAACGGGGGGCCCAACGGCGCTGACCTCCTCACCGCGCAGGAGTTGCTGGGGCAGCAGCTGTACATCGGGCGGGCGGGGTGCGCGCGCTGTCACGGGACCACGGCGCACATCAGCGACGCCGTGCACAACACCGGGCTCGACGCCACGATCACCGACGCCGGCGCCGGCAATGGCCGCTTCAAGGCGCCGTCGCTGCGCAACGTGGAAGTGCGACCGCCCTACATGCACGACGGGCGGTTCCAGACGCTCGAGCAGGTGGTGGACTTCTACGATCGGGGGGTACGGGCCAATCCCGCACTCGACCCGCGGCTGCGGACGCCCGGCGGACAGCCGCAGCGGCTCAACCTCACCGTGACGGAACGCGACGCGCTGGTGGCGTTCCTCAAGACGCTGACCGACCGGACCTTTCTCACCGACCCGCGCTTCAGCGATCCCTTCGTGCGATGAGGGGAAACGCGAACGGCCCGCGCGAGGGGCGCGGGCCGTTCGAAGCGCATCGGGACCGAGGGGTCAGATGTCGAGATTGCTCACGAACCGCGCGTTGGTTTCGATGAACAGACGGCGCGGCTCGACTTCGTCGCCCATGAGCGTCTGGAACGTCTGGTCGGCCAGGACGGCGTCTTCCATGGTGACCTGCAGCATGGTGCGCGTTTCCGGGTCCATGGTCGTCTTCCAGAGCTGCTCGGGGTTCATTTCGCCCAACCCCTTGTAGCGCTGAATCATGATGTTGCCGCGCCCTTCCGGACCGCCGAGGCGCTCGGCATACGCGTCGCGCTCCTTCTCGGAATAGGCGTAGAACTCTTCCTTGCCCTTGGCCACGCGATACAGCGGCGGTTGCGCGATGTACATGAACCCGGCGTCGATGAGCTCGGGCATCTGCCGGAAGAAGAACGTGAGCAGCAGCGTGCGGATGTGCGCGCCGTCCACGTCGGCGTCGGTCATGATGATGATCTTGTGGTACCGGCACTTCGCGATGTCGAACTCTTCCTTGATGCCGGTGCCGATCGCCGTGATGATGGTGCGGATTTCCTCGTTGGAGAGCACCTTGTCGAAGCGCGCCTTCTCCACGTTGATGATCTTGCCCCGCAGCGGCAGGATCGCCTGGAAATCCCGCTTGCGCCCCTGCTTGGCCGACCCGCCGGCCGAGTCGCCCTCCACCAGATACATCTCGCAGAGCGCCGGGTCCGAGAGCGAGCAGTCGGCCAGCTTGCCGGGAAGCGCGGCCACATCGAGTGCCGACTTCTTGCGCGTGAGGTCGCGCGCCTTGCGCGCCGCCTCGCGGGCCCGGGCGGCCGAGATGGCCTTGTCGATGATGGCGTTGGCCGTCTTGGGATGCTCGTCGAGATACTGCGAGAGCAGCTCGTTGACCACGCTGCGCACGGCGCCCTCGGCCTCCGAGTTGCCCAGCTTGGTCTTGGTCTGCCCCTCGAACTGCGGCTCGCGCACCTTCACCGAGAGCACCGCGGTGATGCCCTCGCGCACGTCGTCGCCGGACAGGCGGATTTCCTTGTCCTTCTTGTTGAGGTTGCTCGACCGCTCGATGTACTTGTTGATGACCGAGGTGAGCGCGCTCTTGAAGCCGGTGAGGTGCGTGCCGCCTTCGTGCGTGTTGATGTTGTTGACGAAGGAGAAGGTGGTGTCGGCGTAGCTGTCGTTGTACTGCAGCGCGACCTCGATGGCGATGCCGTCGCGCATGGTGTCGAGGTACACGACATCCTGGTGCAGCGGCTTCTTGTTGCCGTTGAGGAACGTGACCATATCCCGGAGGCCGCCATTGGCCCAGAACAGCTCCTCGCGCGCCTGCCCGTCACGGCTCTCGTCGGGGCGCTCGTCGCGCAGCGTGATCTGGATGCCCTTGTTGAGATACGACAGCTCCCGGAGGCGGCTGGCCAGCGTGGTCCAGTCGTAGCGCGTGGTTTCCTGGAAGATCGTCGCGTCGGGCTTGAACCAGACCTTGGTGCCCGTTTCCTTCGCCGGCACCGTGCGCAGCACCTTGAGCTTCGTGGTGGTCGTGCCGCGCGCGAAGTCCATGTAGTGCTCCTTCCCCTCCCGCTTCACCCACACCTTGAGGTTGTCGGAGAGCGCGTTCACCACCGACACGCCCACGCCGTGGAGACCGCCCGATACGGCGTAGGCATCCTTCTCGAACTTGCCGCCGGCGTGCAGCACGGTCAGGGCGATTTCCACGCCCGGCATCTTCTCGACAGGATGCACGTCCACGGGAATGCCGCGGCCGTCGTCCTCGACGGTAATGGAATTGTCCTCGTGGATCGTGACGAAGATGCGCTTGGCATGGCCCGCCATCGCTTCGTCGATCGAGTTGTCCACGACCTCGTACACGAGATGGTGCAGACCGCGCGCCGACGTCGAGCCGATGTACATGCCGGGGCGCTTGCGGACCGCTTCGAGTCCCTTGAGTACGGTGATGGATTCTGCGCCGTATTCCTTCTCGGACTCTGCGCTGGTGTTGGCCATGATGCGGGAAGCTACCGGAGGGTTTGAAGGGCGAAGACTGGCCCGGAAACACAACCTTTGAATATACCCACACCGGGGGGTGGAAGCAACTGCCCGATGGGTTTCTAAGTTGTTGTCAAATAAAGACTTGCGGACGGGCGGTCCGCCTCCCGCTCCCCGCCTCCCGCTCCCCGCGCCCCATCCCTGCCGGAAGGGGGCGGGACGCCGGGGGCTCGGCACAGGAACCCGGCCTTACCGGCGCAGCATCCAGCGCAACTTCACGATCGGCGGACGCGACGGGTCGGCATTGAGCCGCGTCAACAGCTGCGGCTCGAGCAGCGTGAGTTCCTGCATCCACGCGTGGGTCTTCACCATCACCACCAGCGTGCCGTCCTGCTGCAGCAGCAGCGGCTCGGTCACGCCGGCGATCTGCGCGCCCACCAGGGCGGGCCACTCGGGAATCACCGCCGCCTGCGCCACGCGATCGGTCAGCCCGGCATGCTTGAGCACCGACGCCACCACGTCGCCAAGCTTCGACGGCGATCGCTTGTGTTCGCTCATGCGTTGCGCCGGAGGGGCGTCATGTGAGCACGCCGTCGCGCATCGTGCGCTGTTCAAGCCGGGTGTAGGCCGCCGGAATGTCCTCGGCCCGCGGCACGGCCAGCAGCACCTGCGCCGCCCCGGCGTCTTCCAGCAACTCCAGCACGCGCCCCGCACGGCGCAGATCGAGCTCGGCGAAGGGATCGTCGAGCAGCAACAGCGGGGCATGGCCCAGCGCCGCGCGCAGCGTGGCGAGCTCCAGCAGGCGCAGCGCAATGGCCGCGCTCCGCTGTTGCCCGGCCGATCCGAAGGTGCGCAGGTCGCGCGCCCCCAGCTGCAGCAGCAGCTCGTCGCGGTGCGGACCCGCCAGCGTCATGCCACGCCGCAGTTCGCTGGCGCGCTGCTGTGCCAAGGCGCGCGTGAGGGCGACCGACTGCGCCTGGCTGCTGGTGCAGAGCGCGTCGGTGTTGTCGCCGCCTGCCGCGACGCAGCGCAACAGCGCCGGCTCCCGCTCACCAATGGCGGTGCACAGCTGTGCATAGCGCGCCCCCTGCTCCTGCACGAACCGGTGACGCGCCGCCGCAATGAATCCCCCGTATTCCGCGAGCGCTGGCTCCCAGAGCTGCACCTGGGCCGCGTAATCGCCTCGCCCGCCATCCCGCTGCGCCGCGCGCAGCGTGGCATTGCGTCGCAGCAGCGCGGCCCGGTACTGCTGCAGCGCCTGCAGGTACGCCGGTGACGAGAGGGCGAGCATCACGTCGAGGTAGCGCCGGCGGTCACCCGGGGCGCCGGTCACCAGCGTCACGTCATCGGGCGAGAAGGCCACCGCCGGCAACGCCCCCAGCGCGTTGGTGAGCCGCGGCTGCTCCACGCCGTCGAGGGTGGCGCGCTTCCGCTTGGTGGCGCGTTCGTAGCCCACGCTCACGGTGGTCCACGCCGCCGGTGCCGCCAGCGTGGCCCGTACGTGAAAAGCCGCCGCGCCAAAGCGCACCACATCGGCATCCCGCGCGCCACGAAAGGAGCGGAGCAGCCCCAGATACGCCGCGGCTTCCAGCAGGTTGGACTTGCCGTGCCCGTTTTCCCCCACGATCACGAAGCCGGCGGGGGGAACCGCCACGTCGAGGCGCGCGAAGTTGCGATAGTCGCGCGCGGTCAGGTGCTGAAGCACGGGGGGAGGGCCGGCGCGCGGCGGGTGTTCAGCGGCCAGTGAAGGTGGCCGCGCGCTTTTCGAGAAACGCCCGCATTCCTTCCTTCATGTCGGCAGTCGCCGAGAGCAGCCCGAAGAAGTCGCTCTCGATGGTGCACCCCTCCTCGAGCGTGACTCCGAGGCCGCGGTCCACCGCTTCGATGCACCCGGCCAGCGCGAGTGGGGCATTGGCGGCCATGGTGGTGAGCAGCGCGCGCGCGGTGTCCAGCAACGCCTCCGGCGCGACCACCTGATCCACGAGGCCGAGGCGCAGCGCCTCGGCGGCATCGATCATGTCACCCGTGAGCAGCAACCGGTGCGCGGCGCCACGCCCCACAAGGCGCGGCAGCCGCTGCGTGCCACCGTAGCCGGGCACGATCCCGAGCTTGACCTCCGGCTGGCCCAGCTTGGCCTTGTCGCTGGCGAGGCGCACGTGACACGCCATGGCGAGTTCGCAGCCCCCGCCCAGCGCGAACCCGTTGATGGCCGCCACCGTGGGCTTGGGACTGGTTTCGAAGCGGCGGAAGATCGCCTGCCCGGCACGGGCGCGTCGCTGCGCCTCGAGCGGCGACTGACTCTCCAGCTCCGAAATGTCGGCGCCGGCAATGAAAGACCGGCCCGCCCCGGTGAGCAGCACCGCCGCCACGTCGGCGCGGGCATTCGCCTCGTCGATCGCGCGACCGAGTTCGGCAATGGTGGCGTCGTTGAGTGCGTTCAGCTTGTCCGGCCGGTTCACCGTGATGGTGGCAATGCGGTCGGCAACGTCGAAGATGAGGTACTCGTACATGGGCGCGCGGGCTCGGGGCAGGGACGTGGGAGCAGGATAAAGCTAGCGACCCGCCGGCTGCCGCCGGCATTACCTTACTCTCCAATGCATATCCCCTCCGTGGGCTGGTCCCCCGATACCGGCGCGCTCCGCATCCTCGACCAGCGCTACCTTCCCGCCCGCGAGGTGATCCGCGACCTCGTGGCACTGCCCGACATCATCGACGCCATCCGCACCTTGGCAGTGCGTGGGGCCCCCGCCATTGGCGTGGCGGCCGCCATTGGTCTGGCGGTTGCGCTGGCCGCCGACAGCGAGGGGCGGGGAAGTACCGCCCGTGCCCTGTTGCCGGAATACGCGTCGCGTCTCGTCGAGGCCCGGCCCACGGCGGTCAATCTGGCCTGGGCCGTGCACCGGTTGCTGCGGTTGGCGGCCGAGACGGGCGACGAGCAGCTGCTGGAGACGCTGCGCGTGGAGGCCGAGGTGATCCGCCAGGAGGATGTGCAGATGTGCGCCGCCATCGGGCGGCACGGGCTGCCGCTGGTGCCGGATGGTGCGCGCATCCTCACCCATTGCAATGCGGGGGCGCTGGCCACCGCGGGAACCGGTACGGCCCTCGCGCCGATCTACGCGGCCCATGCGGCCGGTCGCCTGGTAACGGTGTATGCCAACGAAACCCGTCCCCTCCGCCAGGGCGCGCGGCTCACCGCCTGGGAGCTGTCCCGTGCCGGCATTCACGTCACGGTGTTGCCGGATGGCGCGGCCGCCTCGCTGCTGGCGCAACGGCAGGTGGATGTGGTGATCGTCGGCGCCGATCGCATCACGGCCAACGGGGATGTGGCGAACAAGGTGGGCACGTACGGGGTGGCGCTCGCGGCGCGCGCCCATGCGGTGCCGTTCTACGTGGCGGCGCCGTGGAGTACGATCGATCCGGCCACGGCAACGGGACCCGACATCGTCATCGAACACCGCAGCCGCGATGAACTGGGCGAGCTGCCGCCCGGCGTACCGGCGTGGAACCCCGCCTTCGACGTCACGCCGCGCCACCTTGTCACCGGCTATCTCACCGACCGCGGTCTCATCACCCCTCCCTTCGTCTGAGCGACCCATGTCCGTCCTCGCCATCGATCAGGGTACCACCGGCACCACCTGTCTCGTCATCGCCCGCGATGGGCGTGTCGTGGGCCGCGCCTACCGCGAAATCACGCAGCACTACCCGGCCCCGGGATGGGTGGAGCACGACGCGCACGAAATCCTCGAGCGCACGCTCGATGCGGCCCGCGACGCCATGGCGGCGGCGCGGCAGGCGGGCGCCGAGGCGCCGGTGTGCGTGGGGATCACCAACCAGCGCGAAACCATCGTGCTCTGGGAACGGGCCACGGGTCGTGCCGTGCACCGCGCCATCGTGTGGCAGGACCGTCGCACCGCTGCGCGGTGCGCCGAGCTCGAGCCGCATCAGGCGCGCATCGGCGCACTCACGGGGCTGGTGACCGATCCCTATTTCAGCGGGACGAAGCTGGAGTGGTTGCTGGCGCAGGGCGATCACCGCGCCCGTGCCGATCGCGGCGAGCTGTGTGCGGGGACGATCGACAGCTGGCTGGTGTGGCACCTGACCGGCGGGGCGGTCCATGCCACCGACCACACGAATGCGTCGCGCACCATGCTGTACGACATCCACCGGCGTGCGTGGAGCGGGGAACTGTGTGCACTGTTCGGCGTGGCACCCGCCCTGCTGCCCACGGTGGTGCCGTCGAGCGGGGAGGTGGGGCGCACCACGGTGGCCACGCTTGGCGTGTCGCTGCCCATTACCGGCATCGCCGGCGATCAGCAGGCCGCGCTCTTCGGACAGGGCGGCTGGGGGGCGGGCGACGGCAAGAACACCTACGGCACGGGCGCCTTCTTGCTGCTGAACACCGGCACGCACCAACCGGTGGCGGGCTCCGGCCTGCTCACGACCATCGCCTGTGACGAGCGCGGGCAGCCGGTGTATGCCCTCGAGGCCTCGATCTTCATTGCCGGCGCCGCCGTGCAGTGGTTGCGCGACGGGCTGGGGATCATCGCCACGAGCCGGGAGACGGAGGCGCTCGCCCGATCGCTGGCGTCCAACGAGGGGGTGTACTTCGTGCCCGCGCTCGTGGGACTCGGCGCACCGGACTGGGAGCCCAACGCCCGCGGCACCATCGTGGGCATTACCCGCGGAACCGGCGTGGCGCATTTCGCGCGCGCGGCGCTCGAGGCCATGGCCTTCGCCACCCGCGACGTGCTGGGGGACATGCGCACCCACGGGCAGGTGCCGTTCGACAAGCTGCGGGTGGACGGCGGCGCGACCACCAACGATTGGCTCATGCAATTCCAGGCCGACGTGCTGGGGGTGCCGGTCGACCGCCCGGACATGGTCGAAACGACGGCCCTGGGAGCGGCTGGTCTGGCCGGCCTGGCGGCCGGCGTCTGGGCCAACGGGAGCGAATTCCTCGCCAGCCGGCAGTTCACCCGCTTTTCGCCCTCGACGGGCGGAACGGCCGCGGCCGCTGCCGCGTATGAAGGGTGGCGCCGCGCCGTCCGGGCTGCGCTGGGGTGGGCCCGTGACCCCCGGTAGCATGCCGATAAATCCTGTCGGGAAGAGTGCCCTTTCTCGGCCGACGTAGTATCTTCCAGCCCTACCCTCCCGACCTTACAGGACGGCGACCCCGTGAAAGCTCGCAACAAGTTCCTGCTCGGCGGCGTGCTGGTGCTTGGCACTGCCTCCTATCTCATGGCCAGCTCGATCGACGAGACGGCCACGTATTACCTCACGCCGGGTGAACTGGCGGCGAAGGTGGCCGTCAACCCGCGCTTCTCCAAGAACGGCGTGAAGATCGGCGCCCGCGTGGTGGACGGTACCATCAAGCGTGATCCGGGTGGCCGCGAGCTGACGTTCATCATGACCGACGGCACGAAGACGTACCCGGTGCACTATCGCGGCGTGGCCCCCGACACCTTCACCGACGGCGTGGATATCGTGGTGGAGGGGCGTCTTGACGCCAACGGGGTGTTCCAGGCCACGACGCTGCTGGCCAAGTGCGCGTCGCGCTACGAGAACGCGCCGGGGCAGCCGGGGCAGTATCCGCCGGGCGCCAAACACCCCGACAACGTCCCCAAGGCGTAACACGGCGTTCGTCGTGCGCGGCCGTCCGTGCCGCGCCCCGTCACACCGTAGTGGCAACTCACGCGCCGGGCGCGAGTCGGCGCCCGGCCTCCGCGCACCGCGCGAGGCGTCATGATTCTTGTTGGTGAGCTGTCGCTCTGGATCGCCCTGCTGATGGCGACCTGGACGACCACGGTCTCCTTTGCGGGCGGCATGCAGGCGCGCCCCGATCTGATCAAGAGTGGCGAACGGGCCATGTACGCCACGTTCGGCTTCGTCGTCCTGGCCTCGGTCGGCCTGTGGACCGCGCTCTTCACGCACGATTTCTCGCTCAAGTTCGTCGCGTCGTTCACCAGCGCGAATCTGCCCAAGGTGTACCTGTTCACGGCCTTCTGGGCCGGACAGGAGGGGTCGCTGCTGTTCTGGACGCTCATCATGACGATGTACGCGGCCATCGCGGTGTTCACCAACCGCGACAGGAACCGGGCGATGATGCCGTACGTGACCGGGACCTTGGGTGTCGTGTCGCTCTTCTTCCTCATGACCATGGCGTTCGCGGAGAATCCGTTCGAGCGCCTGGACTGGGTGCCGGCCGACGGCCGCGGCATGAATCCGCAGCTGCAGAACCCCGGCATGGCGGCACACCCGCCCATGCTCTACCTCGGCTACGTCGGCACGGCGGTGCCCTTTGCCTTCGCCATTGGAGCGCTCGTCACGCGGCAGCTCGATGCGCAGTGGCTGGGCGCCGTGCGTCGCTGGGCCCTGGTGTCCTGGTTCTTCCTCACCATCGGCATCGTGCTGGGCATGTGGTGGGCCTACGTGGAGCTGGGCTGGGCCGGGTATTGGGCGTGGGACGCGGTGGAGAACTCGTCGTTCCTGCCGTGGCTCACCGTGACGGCGTTCCTGCACAGCATCATGATCCAGGAAAAACGCGGCATGCTGCGCAAGTGGAACGTGACGTTGGTGGTGCTGAGCTTCCTGCTCACCATTCTGGGCACGTTCATCACCCGGTCGGGGGTCATTGAAAGCGTGCACGCCTTTGCGCGCTCCCCGATTGGCAACTGGTTCCTGGGCTTCCTCATCGCGGCCACGGCGGTCACGGTGTACCTGGTGAGCACCCGCCTCAACGATCTGCAGGCCAAGGCCGAGCTGGAGAGCATGGTGAGCCGCGAGGCCGCCTTCCTGTACAACAACCTGGTGTTGGTGGGCATCTGCTTCGCCACGCTCTGGGGCACGCTCTTCCCCATTCTTTCCGAGTGGGTGAAGGGCGACAAGATCACGGTGGGGCCGCCGTTCTTCAACGCAGTCAACGGTCCCCTCGGCTTGCTGCTGCTCGCGCTGACCGGCATCGGTCCCCTCATTGCCTGGCGCCGGGCCTCCGTGGCCAATCTGCAGCGGCAGTTCACGGCGCCCCTGATCGCGGGCGTGGTGGTCTGCGTGGCCCTGCTCGCGCTGGGGATGCGCGACCCGTATGCGCTGGTGTCCTACCTGCTGGCCGGGTTCGTGTTCGGCACCATCATCCAGGAATTCGTGAAGGGGGTGGGGGCGCGGCGCCGCATGTACAGCGAGGGCTTCTTCGCGGCGTTCTTCCGACTCATTGGTCGCAATCGCCGCCGCTACGGCGGCTACATCGTGCACTTCGGCGTGGTGGTGCTCTTCTGCGCCTTCGCCGGCCTCATGTTCAAGAAGGACATCACGGCCACGCTCAAGACCGGCGAGTCGGTGAAGATGACCGACGCCTATGGTCACGACTGGGTGTTCACGAGTCAGGGCATCTCGTTCTTCGAGCAACTCAATCGGCGTGTGACGGCCGTGACGTTCGATGTCACCCGTGATGGCAAGCGCATGGGGTTGCTCTCCAGCGAGAAGCGTCAGCATGTGAATTCGCGCGGGGAGCCCACCTTCGAGCCGTCCACCGAGGTGGGGATTCTCGAGTCGCCCAAGCAGGACGTGTACCTGGTGTTCACGGGTGCCGTGGATCGGGACACTGCCGCGGTGCACATCAACTTCAACCCGCTCGTGTGGTGGGTGTGGTTCGGCGGCATCGTCATGGCCTTCGGTGGGCTCATCGTGATGTGGCCGCAGGCGCAGAAGGCGGAACGCGAAGGCGGGTACGTGGCGCAGATCCCCATGGGGCGCGAGCTCGAGCCGGTGGGTGCGGGGGCGTGATGGAGTCCCGCAATCCGCTCACCTCCCGCCGCGGGCAGTCACGCCGGGCGTTCCTCCTGCGGGCGGGCGCGGTAGCCGCCGGAACGGCGCTCGTATCCCGTCGCGCGTCGGCGCAGCAGCCCGCCGCCGCGGCCCCGGGCGGCGAGGAGATGACGTCGGACAGCTACAAGCCGGTGTCGCGTCCTCCCAAGCCCGGCGCGAAGCCCACCATGGATGCAAAGCAGGTCGAAGCCTTCGAGCGTGAACTGGCCTGCCCGTGTCCGTGCACCCTCGACATCTACACCTGCCGCACCACCGACTTCTCCTGCGGCATTTCGCCGGCGGTGCATGGGGACATCCAGCGTCTGGTGGACGGTGGCTACAGCGGCGCCGAGATCATGGAGGCGCTCACCGGCACCTACGGTGACTTCATCCTGAACGCGCCGCGCAAGGAAGGGTTCAGCCTCGTCGCGTGGTTTGCCCCGTTTGCGGCGGTGGCCATAGGGGGCGTGGGCATTGGTGTGCTGCTGCGCAGCTGGCGCATGAATGCGAAGCGGGCCGAGTCGGCACGTCCCGCGCACACGCCGGCAGCGACCGGCGGCGAAAATCTCGATGCCACTCCCGAGGAGCTGGCCAGGCTGCAGGCGGCCTTGCGGGAGGAGCGGTAATGGCCCTGCCCGAAGGCGCCCTGCCGTTGGTGGTGGGCACCGGACTGGCGCTCGCCGCCCTCACCCTCGTGCTGTCACCACTGCTGGGGGCCATGGATGCGACGGACACCGCGAAGCCGGCGCCCAAGCGGCGCCGAGACGACGACGAACCGGTCAACACCGCCGTGGACGCGCTGCGCGAAATCGAATTCGATCGCGAAACGGGGAAGCTGAGCGAGAGCGATTACGCGGACATGAAACAGCGCTACACCCGCGAAGCGCTGGCGGAGTTGCGAGCGGCGGAGGCGGCGGCGGGTGGGGGCAACGTGACTACGCCGGCGCCGGCGCTGGCCGTCCTCGACGGCGCGCCCGATCCGGTGGAAGCGGCCATTGCCCGCGCCCGCGCCGGTGTGCGCCGCTGTGGCGTGTGCGGACCGCGGCCGGAGCCGGATGCCACGTACTGTTCCAGCTGCGGGCGCTATCTGCCGGAAAAGTGTGGCGCGTGCGGCACGACAATCGATCTGGTTGGCTCGCGCTTCTGCAGCGGTTGCGGCACGCAGCTCGCCGCGGCCTGACAGTTGCCTCACGGCTGCCTGACGGCGACCGGTTACCAGTCGGGCAGATCGGGCAGTTCGTACAAGTCGTAGCCATCCGCGCGCGCGTCGCCGGTGCCAATGAGCACACCGCCGGCGCGCGTGGCAATCTTGCGCCCCGCCTCGGTGGCTGCGGCGAGCAGCAGGTGAATGGTCAACCCGCGGGAGCGCCAGTGGGCCAGCAGCGCGCGCCGGCAGCCGCGCAGCGCCTTCGCGGCGGCACGACCGTGCCGTGTGCCGGGGTGCGTTACGCACATGCCCGCCAGGTACAGGGTCACCGCACTGCCCGCCGGGAGTTGCGCCACGGCCTCATCGCCCAGCACATCGTGCGTGGTAAAGTGGGTTTCGTCCATGTGGCCGGCGCGCAGGGCGGCGGCCGTGCCCGGCGCGAGGAACAGCTGATCGGCGTAGCCGAGGAATTCGCCGGTTGTCAGAAACTCGGCGACGAACAGGATGTTGGCGCACTGCGCAGCCCAGGCGTCGAAGCACGACTCGCTGAAGTTGGGGCCGAACCACGCCTGGCCCAGCGCTTCGGCGCTCGCGTGTGCAGCGCGATCGTGCAGCGGCGCCGTGCGTGCCCGCACCCCGTCGACCTCGCAGTGGATCATCTGCCGATCGCCGCCCGAGTACGCGCGGGGCCGCGGGCTGCGGGCGTGTTGCGGCATGACGTGCTGGAGGCGCGCTTCGGCCCTGATCGTGGCAGGCGATCGACGCTGGCACACAGGCCACGCACCGGGCACACCCCGCACTTGGGGGCACGCGCCGAACAGACGAGGGCCCCCAGCTCCATGAGCGCCTGATTGTGTGTCCAGCACTGCTTCCCCGTGCGCGGGAGCAGCTGTTCAGCGAGGTGCCAGAGTCGTTTGAGCCCGGCCCCGCTCTTGGGGTTGAGCTCCGGCGCGAAGACCCGGTGCAGGACCCGGGCGACGTTCGTATCCACGAGCGCCGCACGCTTCTCGTACGCGAACGACGCCACGGCCCCCGCCGTGTATGCGCCCACGCCGGGCAACGCGCGCAGTTGCTCAGGCTCACTGGGAATGACGCCATCGCGCGTGGCCGTGACGTGGCGCGCGAGCAGGTGGAGATGGCGCGCCCGGGCGTAGTACCCGAGTCCTGCCCAGTACTCCATGACCGAGTGCGAACGGGCCCGCGCGAGCGTGGGCAGGTCGGGAAAGCGCCCGAGGAACCGCCGGTAGAAGTCCAGCACCCGTGATACCTGCGTCTGTTGGAGCATGAGCTCCGAAATCAGGATGCGGTACGGGTCGCGGGTCTGCCGCCAGGGCAAGTCGCGCGCGTGGGTGCGGAACCAGGCATGCAACCGCCGCCGAAAGGCGGTGGCCGTTTCAGGGGGCGGGGGAACGAACGATGGGCCGGCGGCGCGCGGAGTCATGAGGCGCAAAGCTAAAGGATCGCCAGCGCCCCTTCACCCCCACGGGTGCCGCCGGTCATCCCCGTTCGAGCGCCTCGAGGCGCTGCCGTGCCAGCAGCAACGGCAACGCGGTTGCCGCCGCACACACCAGCACGCCCATGGCAAATGGGACCACCAGATCGAGCGGATCGCGCAGGCGGCCGAAATGCTCGGCGACGACCCAGCGGGCCGCCGGACGTCCGGCGAGGAACGCCACCACACCAATGAGGCCGATGGCGGTGATCATGAACAGCAGACCGCCGAAAGAGGTGGGAATCTGGGCGGCGTTTTCGCTGTCGAAGCGCGGATAGAACGTGCCGTACCCCAGCGCCAGTGCGGTGAGCGGGAACACCAGCGCCGTGATGGACACCAGCGACACCAGATGCACGAACGGCGTGACGCGCAGCATGACATTGGTGGCACCCACCAGTACCAGCGCCAACACCAGCAGCGGCACGGCTCCCACCCAGAACTTGGCCCACAACAGTTCGCCCACGGGGAGCGGACTCGAGCGCAGCAACCACAGGGCGCGCCCTTCGAGCGAGACGCTCGGGAACACGAAGCGCGCGGCGATCGACGCCAGGACGAAACCGGCCAGCGCCAGGTTGAGGAAGGGGATGAGGTTGCGCAGCAGCACCGTCACGCCTTCGCCGTTGAGCGGCAGGTAGCGCACGTTGGCCACGTAGACCACCAGCAGCACCGCCAGCAGCACGAGCTGCGACCATTGGGTGCTGTCGCGGGCGAAGACCCGCAATTCCTTGAGGACCAGCTCACGACGCAGTGGGCCGAGGAAGGTGAGCGCACGATCGAGCCACGGACGGGCACTGCGTGCCGTGCCGCGCTTGGTCGCCCCTTCCTGCGCCATGCTGTACGCGCGGCGCCAGCCGCGCGCATACAGCACATGCCCCACCCCCACCAGCACGGCGGCCGTCGCCCAGAGGCGCAGCAGCGGTTGCCACGCCGCCTTCCCTTCGAGGTACTTCACCACCGCCTCGCTCACCCACTCGCTGGGAAGCCACGGCGACGACGGGGTGTCGAGGGCGGCCACGAACTGCATGAAGTTGGCGAAGCCTTCGGGACGCGCGAGCTGCTCGGGGCGCGCCGCGCGGAAGAGCAGGACGAGTCCCGCCACGGCCATGGCCGCGATCACGCTGAGCAGGTCCCGTGTGCGGCGGGCCGGAAAGACATTCACCAGCAGCAACGTCACCGCCGAGCCGAGCGCGGCGGGAATGAGCAGGAACGGGACGAACACCGCGAGGGCGAAGAGCACGAAGTCGAGCCCCCCGCGATAGGCCACCCCGTATGCACCCACCAGCGGGACCAGCAGCAGGGCCACCATCCAGCTCGAGTGCAATGCCGTCTCGGCCAGGCGCGCCCGGTACAACGATCCACTGCGCACCGGCGCCGCCGCCAGTTGGTCGAGGTCGCGGGCCAGAAAGAAGTTCGAGAGCGCCGCGATCGTGTTCGAGAGCAACAGGATGGAGCCGAAGGAGAGCAGGATCATGGCCAGGAGCTTGGCCGCCAGCAGCGCACCAATGTCTTCGGCGCTGCGGAAATAGCGGAGCAGGCGCAGTGCGAGCGCGAAGGTCGCGCTCCAGAAGAGCAGCGCAACGGACCCCACCACGACGATGCGCCGCAGGTCACCCTGCTGGTGGTGGCGCGTCCGATTGCGCGCCATCTGCCACTTGGGACGCAGCAGCGACCACGCGCCCCCATCCATGGTGCCGGCCACGGGGGGCATCCCCGCCTCAGGCATCCAGCACCTCCACCAGTTCCCGGGCCACACGGTCGCCCGTGAGTCGCAGGAAAATATCCTCGAGGGCATCGTCATGTCCCGACGAGGCGCGCAGCTCCTCCATGGTCCCGCACGCCACCAGCTCACCCCGCTGCATGATGCCGATGCGATCGCACATGCCCTCCGCAATCTCGAGGGTGTGGGTGCTCATCATCACCGTGTGGCCGCGGCGGGTGTACTCACGGAACAGGTCCTTGAGGATCTTCGACGACTTCGGGTCGAGCCCGACCATCGGTTCGTCCACGACGATCACGGCCGGGCGGTGCACGAAGGCACTGGCGATGATGAGCTTCTGCCGCATGCCGTGGCTGTAGCTTTCCACCAACTCGTCCCGCCACGGCTCCAGGTCGAACAGGGCGAGCAGCTCGTGGCCGCGACGATCCACGTCGGGGCCCGCTTCGCCGTAGAGTCCGGCGCTGAACCGCAGGAACTCGATGCCGGTGAGCTTCTCGTAGATGAACGGCCGGTCCGGAATGAACCCCAGGGCGCGTTTGGCCTGCATGGGGGTGGCCAGCAGATCGTGTCCGGCAATCCGGATGGCACCGGCGCTGGGCTGCAGGATGCCGGCGATCATGCGCATCGTGGTCGTCTTGCCGGCGCCGTTTGGTCCCAGAAAGCCGAACAGCTCGCCGGCGGGGACCACGAGGTCCAGGGAGCGTACGGCGGTGAAGGTGCCGTACTGCTTGGAGAGTGAGGAGATCTCGATCATGCGAAATAGACGATCGAGGGCCGCCAGGGGGCACCAACCCGGCGGGGTTGTGTCCCCCGCGGGCTTCTCGCAGCTTCCACGGCGATGCCTGACCCGACGATCCCCTCTGCGAATCCGCCCGTGGCGCCCGTAACCGACGCCCTCGTGGTTCGTGGGGCGCGCGAGCACAATCTGCGCAACATCAGCGTCACGATCCCGCGCGACCAGCTGACGGTCGTCACCGGATTGTCCGGCTCCGGAAAGTCCTCGCTCGCCTTCGACACGATCTACGCCGAAGGGCAGCGGCGGTACGTGGAGTCGCTGTCGGCCTACGCGCGGCAGTTCCTCGGGCTCATGGAGAAGCCCGACGTGGACGCCATCGAGGGGTTGTCGCCGGCCATCTCCATCGAGCAGAAGTCGGCCGGACACAATCCGCGCTCCACGGTGGGGACGGTCACCGAGATCTACGACTACCTGCGCCTGCTGTACGCACGCACCGGGACACCGCACTGCCCCAGCTGCGGCCGGGCCGTGCAGCGACAGAGTCCCACGCAGATTGCCGAGCAGGTGCTCGCGTGGCCGGACGGGACGCGACTCGAGATTCGCGCGCCCCTCGTGCAGGAGCGCAAGGGCGAATTCCGCGAGCTGTTCGAAGGGGCACGCAAGCAGGGGTTCGTTCGCGCCGTCGTGGACGGGGAACTCATCGAGCTCGCCGATCCGCCCAAGCTCAACCGCCGGCTCAATCACTCGATCGCCGTGGTCGTCGATCGGCTGGTCGTGCGCACCGAAGACCGGGGGCGCATCACCGATTCGGTGGAAACCGCGCTGCGTCTGGCGGAAGGACTGGTGGAGGTGGTGCGCTACGACGGCGGGGCTCCCCACACGGAGATGTTCTCCGAGCGCTACGGATGCCCCACCTGCGGCATCTCCATGCCCGAGCTGGAGCCTCGCCATTTCTCCTTCAACTCGCCCTTCGGCGCCTGCGAAACCTGCAGCGGCCTCGGGACTACCCGCAGCGTGAGCGAGGAGCTCATTCTCGGTGATCCGAGCATTTCCATGCTCGAAGGGGTCATTCTCCCGTGGGGCGAACCCGACGGCTACTTGCGCAAGGTCATCCTGCCGGGGCTGGCCAAGCTGCTCGGGTTCGACCTCAACGCCCCGTGGGGGAAGATTCCGGCGTCGGTGCGCACGCAACTGCTGTACGGGATGGGCGACGCCCCGGTGCGCGCGCGCAAGGCGGTCAAGAAGGCGGTGAAGGGCACGGCGGCAAAGACGGCAGCCAAGGCGCCGGAAACCTCGTGGGAAGGGATCGTTACCCACGTGCAGCGGCGCTACGACGAAAGCAGCTCGGATGGCGTGCGTCTCGAGCTCGATGCCTACATGGTGGCGGCACCGTGCCCCGCGTGCGCCGGCAAGCGGCTGCGCCCGGAGTCCCTCGCGGTGACGGTGCACGGCAGCAACCTGGGTGATGTGGTGCAGCTCAGCGTGGCCGATGCCCTGGCGTTCTTCGACCGCGTGCCGGTGCGCAGCGCCGGACATCCCGGCCTCGATCCCGGCATTGCCGGTCCCATTCTCAAGGAGGTCCGCGAACGGCTGCGCTTTCTCGTGGACGTGGGACTCGACTACCTCACGCTCAACCGCAGTGCCGAGTCCCTGTCCGGCGGCGAAGCGCAGCGCATTCGCCTGGCCACGCAGATCGGGTCCCGGCTGGTGGGCGTGCTGTACATCCTCGACGAGCCGAGTATCGGGCTGCACCAGCGCGACAACGGGCGGCTGCTGGGCACACTCAAGCAGCTGCGGGACCTCGGCAACACGGTCATCGTGGTCGAGCACGACGAGGAGACCATTCGCGAGGCCGACTACCTCATCGACCTCGGCCCCGGTGCGGGCAAGCACGGGGGCGAGGTCATTGCCGCCGGTTCGGTGCAGGATGTGCTGAACACGCCGGCGTCGATCACGGGCGCCTATCTGCGTGGAACCCGCCGCATTGAGGTGCCGGTGGCCCGTCGGCCGCGTGATGCCGCGCGCACGCTCACGGTGCACGGCGCACGGGAGAACAATCTCAAGGATGTCACGGCGGAGTTCCCCCTCGGTTGCTTCGTGGCCGTCACCGGCGTGTCCGGGTCGGGGAAGTCCACGCTGGTGACCGACATTCTGCAGAAGGCGCTCTCCCGCCACTTCTTCCGGGCCCGGGTGCTGCCGGGGCTCCATACGCGCATCACGGGACTCGATCATCTCGACAAGATCATCGACATCGACCAGAGCCCCATCGGCCGCACGCCGCGCTCGAATCCGGCCACCTACACGGGCGTCTTCACGCCGGTGCGTGAGTTGTTCGCCGAGTTGCCCGAAGCCAAGATCCGCGGCTACGGCCCGGGCCGATTCTCCTTCAACGTGAAGGGTGGGCGTTGCGAGGCGTGTCAGGGTGACGGACTCGTGAAGATCGAGATGCACTTCCTCCCCGATGTGTTCGTGCCGTGCGACGTGTGCAAGGGGAAGCGCTTCAATCGCGAAACGCTCGAGGTGCGCTTCCGCGGGTTGAGCATTGCCGAGGTGCTCGACCTCACCGTGGAGGAGGCATGCGGCGTGTTCGAGAACCAGCCGCGCATCGTGCAGAAGCTCGAAACGCTGCGCGACGTGGGACTCGGGTACATCCATCTCGGGCAAAGCGCCACGACGCTCTCCGGCGGCGAAGCGCAGCGCGTGAAGCTCGCCACGGAACTGTCGAAGCGGGACACGGGCCGCACCCTGTACATCCTCGACGAGCCCACCACCGGGTTGCACTTCGAGGACGTGCGGGTCCTGCTCGACGTGCTGCACAAGCTGGTGGACCGCGGCAACACGGTGCTGGTGATCGAACACAACCTCGATGTCATCAAGACCGCCGATTGGCTGGTGGACCTGGGACCCGAAGGTGGCGTGCGGGGGGGAACCATCGTGGCGCAGGGCACGCCGGAGGAGGTCGCGCGCGTGCCGCACAGTCACACCGGCCGCTACCTTGCCCCCATGCTGCGCGTCTGAGGCAGAGGCCGCGGCGGCGTCGCGACATCGCTCACGGTCGCTACATTGCCCATTCATGGTATCCCTTCTCGACATCATCGGCCCCGTCATGGTCGGGCCAAGCTCCAGTCACACCGCCGGCGCCTGTCGCCTGGGGCTGCTCGCGCGCTGCCTCGTGGGCGGCACGCCCGATACGGCGCACATCGAGTTGCACGGCAGCTTTGCCCGCACCGGCGAGGGACACGGCACCGACAAGGCGCTGGTGGGGGGACTGATGGGCTTTCGCCCCGACGACGAGCGGCTGCGCACGGCACTCGAAATCATGGAGCGCGAGGGCCTGCAGTATCGTTTTGAAAAGACGTCGCTCGGTGACGATGCGCACCCCAACACCGTGCGCATTGCGCTGGCGCGCGGGGGGCGCCGGTCGGTCATGGTCGGCGCCTCCCTCGGCGCGGGCCGGGTGCTGGTCACGGAAATTGACGGGTACCCGGTGGAGGTCTCGGGCAACCTGCACACGATCGTCCTGGTGGCGCACGACGTGAAGGGCTCGGTGGCTCGCATCGCCGGCATTCTCGCCGAGGCCGATGTGAACATCGCCACGCTCAAGCTGTCGCGGAAACAGCGGGGAGGTGACGCGTTCATGGTCATCGAGGTGGATGACCAACCTCGCGAGGCCGTGCGCGATGCCATTCGGGCGCTGCCGTGGGTGACGTGGGCCTTCCGCCTCGACAAGGTGAGCGCATGACCGCGCCGCTGCGTGCCGGAGCACGCTGATGTTCAAGAGTCTGGCGGACGCGATCCGCGAAGCGGAAGCGCGGCAGACCACCCTGGCTGCCGTCGCGCTCGAGGCCGAAGCGCAGGATCAGGGGCGCCCCGTGGCGGAGATCCGGGATGCGCTGCGGCGCGCGCTGCAGGTGATGCGTGGCGCCGTGGACCGCGGTCTGGTGGGGGATCTGCGCAGTGCGTCGGAACTCGTGGGTGGCGATGCCGCCAAGCTGCGGACGGGGCCGGCCGGGCCACTGGCGGGCACGGCCTTCCGCGATGTGCTGGCGCGGGCGCTGGCGGTGCAGGAGGTGAACGCGGCCATGGGGGTGATCGTGGCGGCGCCCACCGCGGGCGGGGCCGGGGTGCTTCCCGCCGTGCTCACGGGACTGGCAGTTGCCCAGGGGATCGATGAGGAACGCGTGGTCGATGCCCTGGCCACTGCCGGTCTCATTGGCGCCGTGGTGGCGGAACGGGCCTCGCTGTCGGGGGCGGAAGGCGGTTGTCAGGCCGAGACCGGGGCCGCGGCCGGTATGGCCGCCGGCGCGGCCGTGGAAATGCTGGGCGGCACGCCGCGGCAGGTGGGGCACGCGACGGCCCTGGCGCAGCAGGGCACCCTCGGGCTGGTCTGTGATCCGCTCGGCGGTCTGGTGGAATTGCCCTGCGTCTTCCGGAACGCCACCGGCGCGGCCATTGCCCTCGCGGCCATTGAAATGGCCATGGCGGGCATCGAATTCGCGATCCCGGCCGACGAAGTGATCGACACGATGGGGGAGATCGGCGCGAGCATGGACGTGCGGTACCGCGAGACCGCCGGTGGCGGGCTGGCGGCCACCCCGACCGGACGCCGGCTGGCGCGTGAGCGCCTGTACGAGCTGAAGCGCAGCGGTGGGTGAGCGGTCGCGCCCGCTGGGCGGGGCCACCGCTGCGGCGGCCGTTGCTGCCGCCGTTGCAGGGCGCGCCAGTCTGCTGCTGACCGGCCTTCTCATGGCGGGGTGCGATCCCGTGGGAGGCGGTCAGCTGCGCTGGGTGCGCCAGGGTGATGTGGTGCTGCGCGAGACCCACCGCAGTGGACGCTTCGCTGACGACGCGCTGGAAGAGGCGTCTGGCGCGGTGGTATCGGTGGGTGAGCCCGGCGTTTTCTGGAGCCAGAACGACAGCGGGAACGACGAAACGTTGTTCGCCTTCGACAGCACGGGGCGCGCCCTCGGGCGGGTGGATGTGAAGGGCGTCAGGAACCGGGACTGGGAAGCGCTGGCCACCGGACCATGCAGTGAGGGACAGTGCGTCACCATTGGCGACGTCGGCGACAACGCGGCCATTCGTGGAACGCTGACGCTGTACCAGCTCGCGGAGCCACGGACCACCGCGAGTACGGTGCGCGTGCGGCGATCACTCGATGTGCGCTATGCCGATGGTTCGTACGACGTGGAGGCGATGTACGCCGGAGCGGACGGCGGCCTGTGGCTGGTCACCAAGCGCCCCGCACGAGGCGCCGGCGGCGCGTGGCGCCCGGTGCGTGTGTACCATGTGCCGCGGGCGGCGTGGGAGCAGGGGGGCGTGTATACGGCGGCGGTGGTGGACTCGCTGCCGCTCATCCCCGAACGTGGCACCGCGCACGACTGGGTGACGGACGCCAGCCTGTCGGCGCCGCTGGTCGACGGCCGGAGACGCCTGGCCCTGCTCTCGTATGGCGCGGTGCATGTGTTCGACGCCGATCCGGCTACCGGACGTCCCGGCGCCCTGGTGGCCCGATGTGCCCTTCCCATTCGCGAGGACACGGCCGAGGGGCTCACCTGGCTCGCCGACGGCCGCCTGCTGGTCGTCACCGAGGGGCGGCAGGGCGCGATCTATGTCGGCCGCTGTCCCTGACCCGTCTTCGGCGTATCTTCCGCTGACGGCGCGGATCGTGTCGAAACGAAACCGCGCCTGCTCCCGTACGGCTCAGCAACCGAACCTCAAGGGAATCGATCATGGTCACGCGTGAGGACATCGAGGCGTTCCTCGACCGGCTCAATGCCGACGGCGCCACGTATCAGGAAGTCGAACCGGGACTCTGGGTGGTGAAGCCGGGCGGTGCGCTCGATTTCGATGTCGTTGTCACCCACAATCCGCCGGTGGTGCTGCTGCGCGTGAAGGTGATGCCCCTGCCGGCAGACGCCGCCGAATCGGCCGCGCTCAACCGTCGCCTCCTGGAGCTGAACGCCACCGACCTGTTGCATGGCGCGTACGGCATCGATGGCGATGCCGTGGTGCTCACCGAGGCGCTCGAGCTCGCGCACCTCGATTTCGAGGAGTTTCTGGCGTCGTTCGAAAGCATGACACTTTCGCTCACCGGACATTTGCGTGAGCTGGCCGCCTTCCGCGAGGCTCGCTGATCCATGGGTATCTTCGATCGTCTTTCGACGCTGATCAAGTCGAACCTGAACGACCTCATCTCCTCGGCGGAAAACCCCGAGAAGATGCTGAACCAGATCATCGTCGACATGCGCAATCAGTTGGCGAAGGCCAAGCAGCAGGTCGCCGCCGCCATCGCCGACGAGAAGCGCCTCAAGGATCAGGCGGAAGCCGAGTTCAAGTTGGCCGACGACTGGGAGAAGCGCGCCATGCTCGCGGTGCAGGAAGGGCGCGACGACCTGGCCAAGCAGGCGCTCATGCGCGGTCAGGAGCACCTGGAGCACGGGCAGCAGCTGGCGGCCACCTGGGAGGCGCACAAGCAGGAGACCGAGAAGCTCAAGCAGTCGCTGCGCGATCTCAACGACAAGATCGAGGAAGCGAAGCGCAAGAAGAACCTGCTGCTCGCGCGCCAGCGGCGTGCCGAGGCCCAGGCGCGCATCTCGCAAACGATGTCGGGGCTGTCGGAGAACTCCGCGTTCGAAGCGTTTGCGCGCATGGAGGAGAAGATCACGGCCAACGAGCGTCAGCTGCAGGCCGCGCAGGAAATCGACGAGGAGTTCAGCGGTGATCGCCTCGCCGGCGAGTTCAAGCAGCTCGAGCGCGCGTCCGGCGGCGTGTCGGCCGACTTGCAGCTGTCGGCGCTGAAGCAGCGCATGGGCATGCTGAGCGCCGGTGCCCCGGCACCGTCGCGTCAGCTTGGGGCGGGGCCCACGGAAGCGGCCGCGCCGGCCGCGCCGCCGGCGCAGCTCCCTGCCTCCACATCTCCCGCGGCGGCATCCGACGCGAGGACCGCCGAGGCCGATCTGATCGCCGAAATCGAGCGGCTCGGACAGACGAACCCGGGACGCTGAATCGGTCGGGTGATCGTGTCACCGGGTGGCACCGCGGCGTCTCCGTAGGCACGGGGACGCCGCGGTGCCATGGTACCCGTGGGTGGCGCTGCGTCGCCACGGTCCGGTGTGCACGATTCCGATGACACAGCCCGCGCGTGCATGGTGCATCGTGACGCATGAGCTCTTCATCGCGCCCGTTGCTGTCGTTGGTCAACGCCTCCGCCGAATGGCAGGCGGGGCTTCCCCCGCGGTGCCGCGCCAGCGTGCGGCTACTCGATCGGGTGCACGTCAGCGTGCGGCAGGGCGACTGCATCGTGGTGCACCATCGCGACCCGTCCAGCGCCACCGTGCTGCTGGCGGCGCTGCGGGGACACGGCGCACTGGCCGCGGGCGCGCACCTCACGGGTGAACGTCATGTCGGCGCGGGCGTGCGCATTCGGCGCTGCCGCATCAGTCTCGACACGATGCAGGCGGTGCAGGAGGGATGGCGCAGTGCGCCGCGGGAGGCGGCGGCATCGCCGGGCCGCCCCGTTGTGTACCTGCTGCGCGCCACACGGCGGCAACCCGAAGTCGACGGTACGCGTCAGCAGTGGCGGGAGTGGGCGCAGCGCGCACGCGCGGCCGGAGACGCCCTGGTGCTGGTGCCCTGGCACGTACCACACGGCGACGATCCTGCCGTTGAACGGCCTCGCGGGGCCCTGCATGAACCAACGCCGCACGGGTACCGCTTGCCCGGGGAGGGGAGCCGGGTGATGCGGCTGCACCACGGGCGCCTGTTCGACCTGCCACGGTGGGAATGATGGATCAGTGGAGGCCGCATCACGGCAACGCGCCCGAGGCCGCAGCCCCGGGCGCGCCGGTCGAGTGGCGTGTGGTGCGGCCGGCTGGCCTTACTGCCCCAGCTGATTGGCCGGGGTGCTGGCCGGGTAGTAGCGGTGGCGCACGGCGCTGCGCTTGGCGTCGATGTCCCACAGCGTGCTCTGAATCATGATGCCACGCATGCGGCGCTGGTTGGTGATGGGAGCCGGCGTGTAGCTGGAGCCCACCACGGGCGGCAGCGGCGCGAGCGCTTCGTGCGCGATCACGTCCGCCACGTTGGGATACTTCACCGTGCCGTCGGTCTTCTTCATGATGAAGACGCGGCCCACGACCGGGCGCCCGTTGATGAGCGTCTGCCCCGTCACGGGGTCCACCGGCCAGGCGGCGGGCGCGGCTGGCGCCGGAGCCGCGGCCTTCAGGGCTACGGGCTGACTGGCATCGGTCATCGCGGGCGCCAGTGAATCCGACACCACCAGCGCGTCGGCCGCGGCGCTGTCCGGGGCGGAAGTCTGCCCGGCCGACGAGTCGGTGGCCGGTGCGGCGGGTACCGCCGGCTGGGAGGGGGGCTGCACGACCAGGACCTGGGCGGCCCGGCTGCTGCGCGCCGAAACGCCCACGGCGATCAGGGCCGCGAGGACGGCGGCGTAGCGGACGCGGAATGAACGCGGTGACGAGGACGACGCTGCACGCATGGTCGGTACCGGACGAGGGTGGGGAGCCGAGGGGGTGACAGGCCCCCTACATTCAACGCGTTACTTTGCGTGGAGATCCCGCGCGTTTCAAGGTTCCTGCCTCCGCCACCTGCGCCAATGCCCGAGTTCCGCCTGTACAACACGCTCACGCGCCGCGTCGAGCCGTTCGCGCCCGCCGATGGACAGACGGTGCGCATGTACACGTGCGGACCCACGGTCTACAACGCGGCCCACCTCGGCAATTTTCGCACGTTTCTCTTCGAAGACCTGCTGCGGCGGGTGTTCCGGTTGGCCGGCTGGCACGTGGAGCAGGTCATGAACCTCACCGACGTGGATGACAAGATCATCCGCAAGGCGCAGGCGAATGGCCAGCACATTCTCGAGGTCACTGAACCCTATACCGAGCTCTTCCACACCGACCGCCGATACCTGCGGATCGAGGATGCCGAGCGGTATCCCAAGGCCACGGAGCACCTCCCGGAAATGATCGCGCTGGTCGAGCGGTTGGTGGCCAACGGCGTGGCCTACGTGGCCGACGACGGGTCGGTGTATTTCGCCATCGACCAGTTCCCCGATTACGGGAAGCTTTCGCAGCTTGACAAGCGCGAGGTGAAGAGCGGCGCACGGGTGGCGCAGGACGAATACGCCAAGGAAAACGCCCAGGACTTCGCGCTCTGGAAGGCGGCCAAGCCCGAGGATGAGGCCACCGGGGCCGCCTGGGACTCGCCCTGGGGGCGCGGCCGTCCCGGCTGGCACCTCGAGTGCTCGGCGATGGCCATGAAGTACCTCGGCGAGACATTCGATCTCCACGCCGGGGGGATCGACCTCATCTTCCCGCATCACGAGGACGAAATCGCGCAGAGCGAGGCGGCCACCGGCAAGCCGTTCGCGCGCTGCTGGTGCCACGGGGAGTTCCTGCTCACCGATGGCGCCAAGATGGCCAAGCGGGTCGGCAACGTGGCCAACGTGGTGGAGTTGCGGGAGCAGGGGATCAGCGGCACCGCCTACCGGCACTTCGTGTTCAGCGCACACTACCGCAAGCAGCTCAATCTGGGCGAGGACTCGCTCGAGCAGTCGCGGGCGGCGGTGAACCGCATTGGGGCCTTTGCCAGGCGTCTGGCCGAGGCGACCGGCGCCACGCCGGCGCTCGCCGCGGCGGCCACGCGGGCGGAGAAGGCGTTTCTCGACGCCCTGTTCGACGACCTCAACGCCCCCGAGGCCATGGCGGCGCTGTTCACCTTCATCACCGAGGCCAACCGGGAGCTCGATGCCGGGGGCACCGACGGGGCGGCGCTGGAACGGGCACGGGCGGCGTTCCGTCTCATGGATTCGGTCCTCGATCTTGTCCCGGAGCAGGATACGGAGAGCGAGCTGGCGGCGTGGGTGGAGGAGCGCCTTGCCGCCCGGCGCGCGGCCCGGGAGCGCCGTGATTTTGCCGCTGCCGACCAGGTGCGCGCCGAGCTCACGGCGCGGGGCATCCTCATTGAGGACGGGCCGGGCGGGACACGCTGGCGACGCGGCTGAGGTTGTGGCGAGTGGGGCAGGGGAGCTACCGCGCGGCACCGTGCCCCATTAGCATTGGGGTCTCCGGGAGTTCGGGTCCTTTCTGCTGACGTAGCTCAGTTGGTAGAGCAGCTGATTTGTAATCAGCAGGTCAGGGGTTCGAGCCCCCTCGTCAGCTTTCGCGGCACTCGCGCGGCGGCCGGCGGAACTTGGGTGGGGTACTCAAGTGGCCAACGAGATCAGACTGTAAATCTGACGGCGCAAGCCTTCGAAGGTTCGAATCCTTCCCCCACCATGGCAGGACCGCCGGCGCAGTGGCGGGTAGCAGTGTGTGCACGCGGGAGTAGCTCAGCTGGTAGAGCGCAAGCCTTCCAAGCTTGATGTCGCGGGTTCGAGCCCCGTCTCCCGCTCTGTGGTTGCCGGTGCAGGACGCTCACGTAGCTCAGTCGGCAGAGCACATCCTTGGTAAGGATGAGGTCACCGGTTCGATCCCGGTCGTGAGCTCTCGTTGGACCACGTCACCGCCCCCCTCGTGCCGCGCACGAGGGGGGCGGTGGCGTTTGGGGGCAGCGTGGTGCGCGGGTGCGGGGTGCGCCCGGCTGGCACTTGACCGGCAGTTCGGGCCCCGTTTGGGGGTGCGGACGGGCTGGTAAGGCGCGAATCCACGGGCACTTGCGGAGTCGGGGCCAGTGGTGTGGAGAGCTTGGGCGCGTGACTTGCGGGGGGCGTCTTGCGCTACTACGTTGCAAGGCTCACCCCACTTCGGTGAAAGCCGGAGGTGGGTCCGAACTATCGGGAATTTTCGAAGAGCTGTGACGGAGCCGGGATATGCCGCGCGAGAAGATCATCCTCGGGTGCACCGAGTGTAAGAACCGCAACTACTTCACGATGAAGAACAAGCGTCTTCATCCGGAACGCGTGGAGTGGAAGAAGTACTGCCCGCGCTGCAACAAGCATCAGCTCCACAAGGAAACCAAGTAAGCCATGACGGCACCCGTCGAGGTTTCCCGTCCGGGACTCGGCACGCGGCTGGTCACGTTCTATCATGACGTGATCGCCGAGATGAAGAAGGTGACGTGGCCGGACCGCCCGCAGCTGCAGTCGGCCACCGTCCAGATCATCGTTTTCGTGCTGATTCTCGGAGCGCTCATCGGTTTGGTGGACGTGGCGCTGCAGTTTGCGCTCGTGCGCCTGCCGTCCATGCTGTTCGGTCGCTGACGTGATGCCCATGTCCGTGTCGATGCTCGAGCACCGCTGGTACGCCATTCAGACGACGTCCGGCCACGAGAACAAGGTGCAGCGCCTGATCCAGCGCAAGATCGACATGGATCCGGCGCAGCCCGAGGATCGCCTGATTCGTCAGGCGCTCGTGCCGACGCAGGAAGTCGTGGAAATCAAGAACGGCAAGAAGGTGGCGGTGGAGCGGAAGATCTTCCCGGGGTACGTGCTCGTGGAGATGGTGGCGTCGCAGGATACGCTGCACGAGATCAACGCCATCCAGGGCGTCATCAAGTTCGTGGGCAAGGATCGCGATCCCATGCCGTTGCGCGACGACGAAGTGCGTCGGCTGCTGGGGCAGGCGGATCCGGCCGACGAGAGCCCGGTGCGCGAGGAGATTCCGTTCCTCGTGGGGCAGGCGGTGGCCATCACGGAGGGGCCGTTCGCGGACTTCAACGGGACGGTCGAGGAAATCCTGCCGGACAAGGGCAAGGTGCGGGTGTCGGTGAGCCTGTTCGGTCGGCCGACGAGCGTGGAGCTGGATTACCTGCAGTTGCGCGGGTACTGAGCTTCCGGCAGGACGCCGCCACCACTCGGCGCCAAACAACGTGGCAGCTAGACCGTTGCGGGATGGTCCCGCGGCGGAACTCGCGATGAGGAAGTCGCATGGCCAAGAAGGTCACTGGATTCGTCAAGCTGCAGATTCCTGCAGGCAAAGCGAACCCGGCGCCCCCGGTAGGTACGGCCCTCGGTCCCCAGGGTATCAACATCATGGGGTTCTGCAAGGAGTTCAACGCTCGCACGCAGGGCGGGGACATGATCATCCCCGTCGAGGTCACGATCTACGCGGACAAGTCGTTCACCTTCATTCTGAAGACTCCGCCGGCGGCGGAGCTCATCAAGAAGGAGCTCGGCGTGGACAAGGGCTCGGGTCAGCCGAACAAGGTCAAGGTGGGCACGATCACGCGGGCGCAGCTCGAGAAGATTGCGACCACGAAGATGCCCGACCTGAACTGTGAGAGCATGGAGAGCGCCGTGGCGATGATCGCCGGGGCGGCGCGGTCCATGGGCATCACGGTGAAGGATTGAGCGCATGAAGATGCATGGCAAGAAGTTCCGCGCCGCGAGTGAGCGTCGCGATCAGGCCAAGGCGTACGATTCGAAGCAGGCGATCGCGCTGGTGAAGGACATGGCGTTCGCCAAGTTCGACGAGACCGTCGAAGTGGCGATCCGTCTCGGCGTCGATCCGCGTCACGCCGATCAGGTGGTGCGTGGCACCGTCGTGTTGCCGGCCGGTACGGGCAAGACGATGCGCGTGCTCGTCATTGCCGCCGGGGCCAAGGTGCAGGAAGCGCAGGACGCGGGGGCCGACTACGTGGGCACCGAGTTTCTGCAGAAGATCAAGGACGGCTGGCTCGACTTCGACGTCCTGATCGCGACGCCTGACCAGATGGGCCAGCTGGGCCAGCTGGGTCGCGTGCTCGGGCCGCGTGGCCTGATGCCGAATCCGAAGGCCGGCACGGTCACGTTCGACGTGGCGAAGGCGGTGCGCGAGTCGAAGGGTGGCAAGATCGAGTTCCGCGTCGACAAGGGGGGGAACGTGCACGCCCCGATCGGCAAGGTGTCGTTCACCCCTGAGCAGCTCGAGTCCAACTTCTCCGCGCTGCTGGACACCATCGTGCGCGCCAAGCCGGCGGCGGCGAAGGGTGTGTACATCCGCAACGTCGCGATCTCGAGCTCCATGGGTCCTGGCGTCACCGTCGACACCACGCCGTTCCGGTAAGAGGGAGACGCGACCATGAAAGCCAAGCCGAAGGCCAAGAAGGCCGAGAAGCAGATCCTGGTGGACAGCCTGAAGGCGTCGATGGAAGGCGCGCAGGCGCTCTACTACACCGACTTCACGGGGCTGAACGTGAAGCGCATGACGGAACTCCGTCGCCGGCTGCGCAAGGCCGGGGTGGATTACGTCGTGATCAAGAACACGCTGGCGCTCCGGGCCGTGAACGAAAGCGGACTGGTGGCGCAGCGCCTGAAGGGCCCGACGGGGGTGGTGGTGGCAAAGGATGCCATCACGGCAGCCAAGGTTCTCTCCGACTTTGCGAAGGAGAACGACCAGAAGCCCGCCGTGAAGGGTGGCATCTACGAGGGCAACGCGGTCGACGAGGCGATGGTCAAGAAGCTGGCCTCGCTGCCGAACCGCGAGGAGGCGCTCTCGATCTTCGCCGGCTACCTCAACAGCATCCCGATGATGTTCGCCCTCGCCCTCGACGCCCGTAAGGCGCAGCTCGAAGGCTCCAACTGAGTTCCCCAGGCGTACGCCTGATTACACGCCCCAGGACCCCTGGGGGACATTCACGGAGAACGTTTTACCATGGCTAACACGACCCTGAGCAAGGACGAGATTCTCGACGCGATCGGCGCGATGAGCGTCATCGAGCTCTCCGAACTCATCGAAGCGTTCAAGACGAAGTTCAACGTCACCATCGCCGCGGTGGCGGCGGGCGGCGGCGGCGGCGCGGCGGCGGCGGCTCCGGCGGCAGAAGAGCAGACCGAGTTCACCGTCATCCTCAAGGAAGCCGGCGCGAAGAAGATCCAGGTCATCAAGGTGGTGCGCGAGCTCACCGGCCTGGGCCTGAAGGAAGCGAAGGACCTGGTCGACGGTGCGCCCAAGACGCTGAAGGAGAATGTGTCGAAGGACGAAGCCGCGCAGATCAAGGCCAAGCTCGAGGCCGAAGGCGCTGGCGTCGAAGTCAAGTAATCCGTCGGCCCTCCAGCCACCGGTTTACGTCGACACCCTGTAGTTCCGCCGTTGTAACGCTCCGCCCCGGGGGCTCCGGTCACGAAAAAGTGACCGGAGCCGTCGGGGACGGAGCGCTTTGCGCCCCCGGGCGGCCGACCGGCCTCCCCGGGATCGCGTGCCCCGCCAGAGGGTGAGCCCCTTAAGGATATGATGAACCAGATCTCGTTCGCGAAGCTCGAGACGGGCATGGACATGCCCCACCTGCTGGACATCCAGACGCGCGCCTTCGAGTCGCTGCTGCAACTGGATGCCGCGCAGCAGGAGCGCGAGGACGTCGGCCTCGAGCGCGTCTTCAAGGACCTGTTCCCGATCACGGATGTCCACGAGAACTTCTCGCTGGAATTCGTGCGGTACTCGCTGGGTGAGCCCAAGTACACGGTCGCCGAATGCATTGAGCGCGACATGACGTACTCGGCCCCACTCAAGGCCACCCTCCAGCTCGTCATTTTCGAGGATACCGGCGACGGCAAGCGTCCCCGGAACATCATCGAAAAGGAAGTCTATCTTGGCGAACTGCCGCTCCTCACCGAGCTCGGCACCTTCGTCATCAATGGCGCGGAGCGCGTCATCGTCTCGCAGCTCCATCGCTCGCCGGGCGTGGTGTTCGAGGAGAGCACGCACCCCAACGGCCAGCGGCTGCTGTCGTCGCGGATCATTCCGTTCCGCGGTTCGTGGGTCGAGTTCACCGTGGACATCCACGACGTGATCTACGTCCACATCGACAAGAAGAAGAAGTTCCCCGCCACGGCGTTGCTCCGGGCCTTCGGCTACGGGGAGAACCGCGACATCCTGCGGCTCTTCTTCGCCGAGCGCGAGCTCGACCTCACCAAGAAGCGCGAAACGCGCAACGACATTCGTGAGGTGCTCGGTGCCATCATTGCCGAGGACATCACGCTCGAGGGCGAGGTCACGGCCGAGGATGCGCCGAAGCCGAAGACCAAGAAGGCCAAGGCCGAACGTGAGCGCAACGAGGCGGCGCTGCTCGTGCGCGAAGGCGATGAGCTCACCGAAGAGGTGCTCAATCGGCTCGTGCGTCAGGGCGTGAAGAAGATCAAGGTGTTCGCCTCGTACACCCAGATCGACCTGCGCGACGAACAGGACGCGATCGACCGGGGCGAGCGCGACGTGCGCCGCACCCTGGCCCGCGACGTGATCGACGCCGACACCGGCGAGGTCGTGGCCGACAAGGACACGGCCCTCACCGACGCCGTCATCAAGAAGATCCGCAAGGCGGACATCGTGAAGGTGTTCGTGTTCGTCGCCTCCGGTCGCGCCGAGTCGACGCTCATCAAGAACACGCTGGCGAAGGATCCGACCAAGCACGAGGAGGAGGCGCTCAAGCAGATCTACGCGCTGCTCCGCCCGGGTGACGCGCCCAACCGCGAAACGGCCAAGCAGGCGCTCGAGCGCCTGTTCTTCTCGCCCAAGCGCTACGACCTCGGGCGCGTGGGCCGCTACAAGATCAACCAGCGCCTGCGCCTGAACACGCCCATGAGCACCACGGTCCTCACCAAGGACGACTTCGTGGAGATCATGCGCCAGCTCGTCGAGCTGCACGAGGGCCGCGGTGATGTGGACGACATCGACCAGCTGGGCAACCGCCGCATCCGCTCGGTGGGTGAGCTGATCGCGAACCAGTTCTCCGTGGGCCTCTCGCGCATGGCGCGCCTGGTCAAGGAGCGCATGTCGATCAACACCGACCCCGAGAAGATCTCGCTCGATGACCTCGTCAACGCCCGCACGGTGTCGGCGGTCATCCAGGCGTTCTTCGGGTCGTCGCAGCTGTCGCAGTTCATGGACCAGACCAACCCGCTCGCCGAACTGACGCACAAGCGGCGTCTGTCGGCGCTCGGACCGGGCGGCCTCACGCGCGAGCGCGCCGGCTTCGAAGTCCGTGACGTGCACTATTCGCAGTACGGGCGCATGTGCCCCATCGAGACGCCGGAAGGCCCGAACATCGGCCTCATCACGTCGCTCGCCTGCTTCGCCCGCGTGAACGATCTCGGCTTCATCGAGACCCCGTACCGCATCGTGAAGGATGGGCGCGTGACGGGCGAGATCGTGTGGCTCGACGCGAACCGCGAGGAAGACGCGATCATCGCGCAGGCCAACTCGAAGCTCAATCCCGACGGCACCTTCGTCGACGGGCTGGTGCTGTCGCGCAAGCGCGGCGACCTGCCGCTCGTGCCGCCCACGGACATCGACTACATGGACGTGGCGCCGGAGCAGCTGGTGTCCATTGCCGCGGCGCTCATCCCGTTCCTCGAGCACGACGACGCCAACCGCGCGCTCATGGGCTCGAACATGCAGCGCCAGGCCGTCCCGCTGCTCAATCCGGCCACGCCGCTGGTGGGCACGGGGCTCGAGGCCACGGTGGCGGTGGACTCGGGCGCGGTGATCATCGCGCGCCGGGCGGGCATCGTCACGAGCGTCACCGCCGATGAGATCATCGTCGACGCGGGGCTCATCGCCGGCGCCGTCGACACCGACCGGCCGCTGGCGCGGCTGGGCCAGCTCGATCGCTACAAGCTCAAGAAGTACTGGCGTACCAACCAGGACACCGCCATCAACCAGCGCCCGCTGGTCACGATGGGGCAGCAGGTCGCGAAGGGCGAGGTGCTCGCCGATGGCGCCGCCACCGAAATGGGGCAGCTGGCGCTCGGCCGCAACGTCACCGTGGCCTTCATGCCCTGGTACGGCCACAACTTCGAAGACGCCATCGTGCTCTCCGAGCGCCTGGTCAAGTTCGACGTGTTCTCGTCGATCCATATCCAGGAGCTCGAACTGCACGTGCGCGACACGAAGCGCGGGCAGGAAGAGATCACGCGCGAAATTCCGAACGTCGCCGAGGAGTCGCTGGTCGACCTCGACGAGCGCGGCATCGTGCGGATCGGCGCGCAGGTGAAGCCCGGCGACATCCTCGTCGGCAAGATCACGCCGAAGGGCGAGACCGAGCTGTCGCCGGAAGAGAAGCTGCTCACGGCCATCTTCGGTGAGAAGGCGAAGGACGTGAAGGACAGCTCGCTCAAGGTGCCGCCCGGCATGGAAGGCACCGTGATCGACGTCAAGATCTTCTCGCGTGTCGAAGATCAGGTGGTGGAGAAGGACCGCGGTGAGCGCATCGGTGAAGTGCGCCGCCTCGAGGGCGAGGAGAAGATCCGCGTCAACGAGGTGCGCGACGCCGAGTTGGCCACGCTCCTGACGGGCGAAACGATCCAGCTGGCGCTGAAGGCGGGCACCGTGGAAGAGGCGATCCCGGCCGGGACCGTGCTCACCGCGGAGATGCTGGCCGGCCTCCGCTTCGCGACGCTCGACCTCAAGACGTTCCGGGTGGAGAAGAAGGCGGCCAACGAGCGCGTGCGCGAGATCATCGACGCCGCGAACGAGGAGAAGAGCCGCATCGAGGAGCGGGCGGAGGAGCGCATCGACCGCATCCTGCAGCCCGACGAACTGCCGCCGGGCGTGATCCAGCTGGTGAAGGTCTACCTGGCCGAGAAGCGCAAGATCTCGGTGGGTGACAAGATGGCTGGCCGTCACGGCAACAAGGGTATCGTGGCCCGCATCGTCCCCGAGGAAGACATGCCGTTCCTGCCGAACGGTCGTCCGGTGGACATCGTGCTCAACCCGCTGGGCGTGCCGTCGCGCATGAACGTGGGGCAGATCCTGGAGACCCACTGGGGTGGGCCGCGAAGCTGCTCAACTTCTACGCGAAGACGCCGGTGTTCGAAGGCGCGAACGAGCGCGAAATCGGCCTGCTGCTGAAGCTGGCCGGGCTGCGGTGGGCGCGTGAAACGCTGGTGCTGGGCGCGGCGGCGAGCGACGCCACGCCGGCCGAAGTGAAGGCGCTGCTGGCCGACATCAAGCCGGACCGCCGTCTGCCGGACAAGGTGGAGCTGCTGGCCGACGCCAACCTGAACGACCTCAACGCCAAGGGGATGAGCCCCGAGACGAAGGCGCTGTTCAGCAAGGTGAAGGGCTTCGTGACGGCGGCGGCGCGCACGCTGGCGGAGCGCGAAACGGCGGCGGTGCAGGCGGCGATCGCCGTGCACCGGGCCGGTGACGAGCTGCCGGGCGATGCCACGGCGGCGTCGGCCGCGGCGGCCATTGCCAGCCTGGAGGCCGAGGCCGCGCTGTCGCCGGCCGACACGCTGCGCCGCATCGGGCAGCCCGCGCTGGCGGCGCTGCTGGCCGGAGACAGCGATGTGGACGCGGCCGCGGCGGAGCTCATCCGTCTGGCCGGCCTCACGCCCACGGGCAAGGCCAAGCTGCGCGACGGACGCACCGGGGAGTTCTTCACCTCGCCGGTCACGGTGGGGGAGATCTACATGCTGAAGCTGTCGCACCTCGTGGACGACAAGATTCATGCCCGCTCCATCGGACCGTACTCCCTCGTCACGCAGCAGCCGCTCGCGGGCAAGGCGCAGTTCGGTGGTCAGCGTTTCGGCGAAATGGAAGTGTGGGCGCTGGAGGCGTACGGCGCGGCGCACACGCTGCAGGAAATCCTCACGGTCAAGTCCGACGACGTGAACGGCCGCAGCCGGGTCTACGAGGCGATCGTGAAGGGGCAGAACCTGCCCGAACCGGGCATCCCGGAGTCGTTCAACGTGCTCGTGAAGGAACTCCAGGCGCTTGGCATCAAGGTGACGCTCGGGGCCAGCGATGGCACCGGCGTGGAGCTGATCGATGCCGGCGGCAACAGTAACGGCGGGGAGGAGTAACGCATGATCGATTTCCGCAGCTCGCGCGAGGCCCGCGCGTCGGCGTTCGACTACATGTCGGTCCGCATCGCTTCTCCGGAAGAGATCCGCGGCCCGAAGGACCCCAAGGAGCGCGAGCGGCTGGAGATGGCCGGCTTGCGCACCTGGTGGTCGTGGGGCGAAGTCACCAAGCCCGAAACCATCAACTACCGCTCCTTCAAGCCCGAGAAGGACGGCCTGTTCTGCGAGCGCATCTTCGGTCCCGTGAAGGACTGGGAATGCCATTGCGGCAAGTACAAGCGCATCCGCTACCGCGGCGTGATCTGCGACCGCTGCGGCGTGGAAGTCACGCTCAGCAAGGTGCGGCGCGAGCGCATGGGCCACATCGAACTGGCCGTGCCGGTTGCGCACATCTGGTTCTTCAAGACCCTGCCGAGCCCCATGGGCAACCTGCTCGACGTCACGCTGCGTGACCTCGAGAAGGTGATCTACTACAGCAACTACATCGTCATCGAGCCGGGCAATCAGGAGGTGCGTGAGCGCCAGCTGCTCGACGAGGACGAGTACCTCACGCTGCGCCAGAAGGCCAAGGCCGAGGGCGACACGGTATTCCAGTGCGATATCGGCGCGCCGGCCGTGCGGGAACTGCTCAAGCGCCTCGACGTCGACAAGACGGCCGAGGAGCTGCGGGGCTCCGTGGTGGGCGAGACGAGCCAGCATCGCAAGAAGCAGATGCTCAAGCGTCTCAAGATCGTCGATGCCTTCCGCACGTCGGGCGAGGGCGGCGAAATCCGCAATCGTCCGGAGTGGATGATCCTCGACGTCATCCCGGTCATCCCGCCCGACCTCCGTCCGCTCGTGCCGCTCGATGGCGGCCGCTTCGCGACGTCGGACCTGAACGACCTGTACCGCCGCGTCATCAATCGCAACAACCGCCTGCAGAAGCTCATCTCGCACCGCGCGCCGGAAGTCATTCTGCGCAACGAGAAGCGCATGCTGCAGGAAGCCGTCGACGCCCTGTTCGACAACGGGCGCCGCTCGAAGGCCATCCGTGGCCGCGGCAAGCGCCCGCTCAAGTCGCTCTCCGACATGCTCAAGGGCAAGCAGGGCCGGTTCCGTCAGAACCTGCTCGGCAAGCGCGTGGACTACTCGGGCCGTTCGGTCATCGTCGTGGGGCCGGAGCTCAAGCTGCACCAGTGCGGCCTGCCGAAGGCCATGGCGCTCGAGCTCTTCAAGCCGTTCATCATCCACAAGCTGGTGGAGAGTGGCGAAGCGGAGACGGTGAAGCGCGCCAAGAAGATCGTGGAGCGCGAGAACGCGATGGTGTACGAGGTGCTGGAAGGCATCATCAAGGACCACCCCGTGCTGCTCAACCGCGCGCCCACGCTCCACCGTCTGGGCATCCAGGCGTTCGAGCCGGTGCTGGTGGAAGGCAAGGCCATTCGCATTCACCCGCTCGTGACGACGGCGTTCAACGCCGACTTCGACGGTGACCAGATGGCCGTGCACGTGCCGCTCTCGTTCGAGGCGCAGATCGAGGCGCGCGTGCTCATGCTCTCCTCGAACAACATCCTCAAGCCGTCGGACGGTCGTCCGGTGGCCGAGCCGTCGCAGGACATCGTGCTGGGCTGCTACGTGGCCACCAAGGCGCCCTCGGCCGATTTCGACAAGAAGAAGGAAGATCCCAATTTCGTGAAGACGCTGCCGGCCTACGCGAGCGCGTCGGAAGTGGAAATGGCGATCGCCAACGGCCGTGCCAACTACCAGACGCCCATCCGCTGGCGCCTGGAAACCGAGTCGGGCTCGGAATGGATCGGCACCACCGCCGGACGTGTCATGTTCAACGGCATCGTCCCGAAGGCACTGCCGTTCCTGAACAAGGACATGAAGAAGAAGGCGCTCGGCGAACTGGTGTTCGAGAGCTACCGCTCGGCGGGGCTCGCGGAGACGGTGGCCATGCTCGACCGTCTCAAGGAGTTCGGCTTCCGCAACGCGACGCGCGGCGGCGTCTCCATCGGCATCGAAGACCTGCACATCCCCAAGGAGAAGCAGGTCCTGCTCACCGAGGCGTCGGAGCGCGTGGAGCGCTTCCAGCGCGCCTACGCGACGGGCAACATCACGAACGGTGAACGCTACAACAAGGTCATCGACACGTGGACGCACGCGAACACCGACATTGCCGACGCCATGGTGAAGACCATGCGCGAGTCGCAGGGCGGCTTCAATCCGGTGTTCATGATGTTCGACTCCGGCTCCCGCGGTAGCCGCGACCAGATCCGCCAGCTGGCCGGTATGCGCGGCCTCATGGCGAAGCCGCAGAAGAAGCTCACGGGTGGTATCGGCGAAATCATCGAAAATCCGATCAAGTCGAACTTCCGTGAAGGGCTGTCGGTGCTCGAGTACTTCTCGTCCACGCACGGGGCGCGCAAGGGGCTCGCGGACACGGCGCTCAAGACGGCCGACGCCGGGTACCTCACGCGTCGTCTGGTGGACGTCGCGCAGGACATGACGATTGCCGAAGAGGATTGCGGCACCATCCTGGGCATCGACACGGCGGCGCTGAAGGAAGGCGAAGACGTGATCGAGCCGCTCGCCGAGCGTCTCGTCGGCAACGTGGCGGCCGAGGATGTGTACGATCCGATGGAGCGCGATGAGGCCGGCCGTCCGCGTCTGCTGGTCGAGGCGGGCTCGCTCATTTCGGAGGAAACGGCGCAGGGCATCGAAGACGCGGGCATCGAAACGGTGAAGATCCGTTCCGTGCTCACCTGCGAAGCCAAGCGCGGCCTCTGCCGCATGTGCTACGGCCGAAACCTGGCCACCATGCAGATGGTGGATCTGGGCGAGGCGGTGGGCATCATCGCCGCGCAGTCCATCGGTGAGCCGGGCACGCAGCTCACGCTGCGGACCTTCCACGTCGGTGGCACCGCCGCGCGTATCGCCGAACAGACGGCGCGCAAGACCAAGAAGGCCGGTGTCATCGAGTTCGGCGACCGTCTCGTGACCGTCGTGAACCCGGACGGCCAGAAGGTCGTGACGTCGTACGAAGGCGAGCTCATCATCAAGGCGTCGGCCGACAAGAACGCGGCCATCGAGGCGCGCCTCCAGGTACCGCTCGGCGCGTACCTCATGGTCGAGGACGGCCAGGCCGTGAAGAAGGAAGACACGGTGTTCACGTGGGACCCGTACTCGAATCCGATCATCGCGGATGTCGAGGGAACGGTGCGCTTCGTGGACCTCGTGGAAGACGAATCGCTGGCCGAGGAACTCGACGAACTCACGGGTCTCCGTCAGCGCGTCGTGATCGAAGACCGCGAGAAGAAGCTGCACCCGCACATCGAGATCTGGCAGAACAAGGGCGGCAAGGAGAAGCGCGTGCGCGACTTCATCCTGCCCGTGGGCGCCGTGATCACGATCGAGGATGGCGAGGAGATCAAGGCCGGCACCATTCTGGCCAAGATCAGCCGCGAGGCATACAAGACCCGCGACATCACCGGTGGTCTGCCGCGCGTGGCCGAGCTGTTCGAGGCGCGCCGGCCGAAGGACCCGGCGACGATCTCCGAGGTGGACGGGTTCGTGCGGTTCGGCGAGATCAAGCGCGGCAAGCGCGAGGTGTTCGTGCGCCCGGCCGTCATCGACCGCGGCGTGTGGCAGGTGGACGAAAGCCAGGCGGAGCAGGTGTACGAAGTGCCGTCCGGCAAGCACCTGCGCGTGCACGAGGGCGACCGTGTGCGCGCCGGTGACCGCATCAGCGAGGGCCCGGTCAACCCGCACGACATTCTGCGCATCAAGGGGCCGCGCGCGGTGCAGGAGTACCTCCTGAACGAAGTCCAGGAGGTCTACCGCCTGCAGGGCGTGAAGATCAACGACAAGCACATCGGCGTGATCGTCAAGCAGATGCTGCAGAAGGTGCGCATCGTGGATTCGGGCGACACCGAGATGCTCGAGGGCGAGCATGTCGATCGCGCGGTCTTCCGGGAGACGAACGAGGACGCCAAGAAGCGGAAGATCACGCCGGCCACGGCGGAGCCCCTGCTGCTTGGCATCACGAAGGCCTCGCTCACCACGCAGTCGTTCGTGTCCGCGGCCTCCTTCCAGGAGACCACGCGCGTCCTCACCGACGCGGCCATTCGTGGCTCGCGCGATGACCTGCTGGGGCTCAAGGAGAACATCATCATCGGTCACCTCATCCCGGCCGGTACGGGCATGTACCGCTACCAGGAAGTGGACGTCGAGAGCGATGCCCTCCCCGAGCCGGAGCCGCTGCCGGAAGCGATCGAACCCAACTTCGATGCGCTGCTGCCGAGCTTCGAACCGTCGGCATTCACCATGCCGGACGAGTGAGAGCAGGAATGACACAGGGGGCGGGCCGAAAGGTCCGCCCCCTGTGTCGTTCCTGCCCCATGAGACGTGAGATCCGAGAAGTGAGAATGCGAGTTGAGATGGTGAGCCCGAGAGTCGAGCCCGGATCGCGGTGAGAATTGAGCGGGCTCGCGGTGAGCGTCGAGGGGGACGACGCGGGTGCGTTGGCGTGATACAACGCGAGGGATTCGGGTGACACCTCGTTGGCCGCGTGCGCCTATCCTGGCGGATGACCCACAACCCACTCTCGCTCAAGGTCGTGCAGCGCGCGTTCGCTCTCTCGGTCGACGTGCATCGCATGGCCGATCAGGCACAGGACGCCATGGCGCGGTTGTCGCCCGGTATGCGCAATCAGCTGCTGCGTGCCGTGAACTCGATTGCGCTCAACCTCGCCGAAGGCACCGGCCATCCGTCGCCCGCCAAGGTCGCCGCCCTCTGCAACACCGCCATCGGCTCCTGCAATGAGGTCGAGCTGCAACTTCGACTCGCTCGCGCCCTCGACATCATCGCGGCCCATGACGAACCCCTGATCGACGAAGTCATCGAAGTCCGTCGCATGACCTTCGGCTTCCGCAAACACGTGCTCGCCAAGCCGGACCACCCGTAGGCTCTCTCAACTCTCACCGCGATCCCGGCTCGATTCTCAGCCTCGGGCCACTCCATTCTCCCGCTCAGTGCTCACGCCTCACCGTCTCCGGCGCGCGCCGACGGGCGGCGAGGGTGGCGGCCGTGTCCAGCCACGCACTCATCTGCTTCTTCGCCGCATCCACCGGTTTCGCGGTACCGGCTTCGGCCGTGGTCACGCCTTCGGTCGCCCGCGTGAAGCGTCCCGTGCGGACATCGGTCAGCATCGTCACCATCGCCACCGAATCGCCGCGGGCGATGACCCATCCGCTCACGACATAATCGGCGCGCAGCGCCCAGCCCACCGACATCTTGTCGGGGAGCGTGCGGGTGGCCCGTTCGGTCACGTCAGCCGGTACCACCTCGAACCGATCCGCCGGGATGGCCTCGCGCAGTTCGCTGGCCGCGCTCCGTGCCAGCGCGCTCACGTCACGCCTGCCCGTGGCATTGGTAAAGGCGGCCACCACGATGCGCAGGCGGCCGTCGGCAGGTGGCGCCATGAGTGGCGCGACGGGCATGTTCGGCCGCGAGGCGCTGCGGGCGTCGAACGCCAACGACGGTACGCCACTCCCCGCGTCGGCCGGCGACATCTCCGGCCGCACGAAGCGCGGCGCGTTGGCCAGCGTGACCTCCATCGCCCTGATCGCACGGGTCATGGAGTCGGCGAAGATGCGACCCACCTCGGCGAGCAGCAGCGTGCGATCGATCCGGGTGCTGTCGGCGGCCGGTGCCGTTGGCGTCGCGCCGCGGGTCTCCGCGCTGCGCTGGCGCCGGGTTACCGCCGCGGCAATCGCCAGCGATTCGGCCCGTGTGATCACGAACGGCGTCACCGCCTCCATGGGGGCTTCATCGGCGAGGCGAGGCGCCGCGCTGGAGTCGGTCTGCGCACCGGCCGTCGGCTCGGCCGGTGCGGTGAGGGGCGTCCCGGTGCGGCCACCCGGACCGGCGTCACGTGCCTCCAGCGAGTCCGCCACGCCACGTGGAGGCGGGCGGTCGGGCACGACGGCCCAGAGCAGTGCGCCAAGCACGGCCACGGCGCCCGCCGCGCCAAGCGCGCGGGCACGTCGGGGCCCGGCAAAGACACTGGAGGGCCCGCGCACGCCGAGTGAATGTCCCGACATGGGCGGAAGCGCCTCGAGGGTGGCGAGGAGCGCCTGCGCCGTCTGGGGGCGCTTGGCCGCATCCTTGGCGAGACAGTGCATGATGAGCTCAGACAGCGGCTCGGGGATGTCGCTCACCGTACGATGCGGTGGCTCCGGCATGACCGTCAGTTGGGCCGCCAAGGTGGCCTGTGGTGAGGCCCCGCTGAACGGGCTCTTGCCGGTGAGCAGCTCGTAGGCCAGCAGCCCCACGGCGTACAGGTCCACGCGATGGTCGGCGGCCGGGTCCGCCGCCAGCTGCTCAGGCGCCATGTAGGCCGGCGTGCCGATCGCCATGCCGGTGCTCGTGCCGCTGTGCACCGGCACCGAGGCGCTCAGCGCCTTGGCGACCCCGAAATCGGTGACCAGTGCGTGCATACCCGACGTGAGGATGTTGTCGGGCTTGATGTCCCGGTGCACCACGCCACGTCCATGGGCATAGGCGAGGGCGTCGACCACATCGTGCAGGATGCGCACCACGTCGCGGGGCGAGAGCCGCCCGTGACGGGTGAGGGTGCCACGAAGCGACTCCCCCTCGATGTAGGGCATGGAAAACCAGAGCAACCCGTGGTCATCGCCCGCGGCAATGAGCGGCACGATATGCGGGTGCTGCAACTGCGCTGCCAGCTGGATCTCGCGGCGGAAGCGTTCCACATTCATGCCCGCCGCGAGCTCCGGCGGCAGCACCTTCACGACCACCGTCCGGTTGAGGGCCCGTTCGGTCGCCACGAATACCCGCGACATGCCGGCGCCACCGAGTTCCCGGTCGATGTGAAACCCGGGGTCCAAGGCGCGCTGGAGGCGCTCCAGAAAATCAGTCACGGCGGTCGTTCCCCGATCGATGCGGCGTCATCATGGTCACCTGCAGTCTACGCTCGTCAGCCCCGTCTGTTACGACACCGCCGGGGTGGTCATGGTGCCGTGGGGCGCCGGGAAACCAGGGGGGGCGGCCGGAACCCACCGCCACGATGCCCCGAGCCGCGAGCGGTGCGCGGCTACGGGGCTTCGCGAGAGACGCGCGGGGGCATGTCCACGAGGCGCCGGGTGCCTTTGCGCAGCGGCATCGTGAGCAAGGCCCCGGCGGTGGTGTGCTCGCGCTCGTCAAAATGGGTATCGATGCCGTAGACGAGGCGCGACCGGTCGATCGTCATGAACGTGCCGAAGAGCCGGTCCCACACCGCGAAGACGTTGCCGTAGTTGGCGTCCGTGTGCGGCAGCACGTAGTGGTGGTGAACCTTGTGCATGTCGGGCGAGACGACGACCCACGACAGGGCCCGGTCGAGCGCCGCGGGGAGGGCGATGTTCGCGTGGTTGAACTGGCTGAGCACCACGCTCAGGCTCTGGTAGAGGAACACGAGCCACATGGGGGCGCCGGTGACGGCCACGGCGAGCAGCGTGAACACGAAGCGGACGACGCTCTCGCCGGGGTGGTGGCGGTTGGCGGTCGTCGTGTCAACGTGGCGGTCCGAGTGGTGGACGAGATGGAGACGCCAGAGCAGCGGCGTCTTGTGCTCGACGAAGTGCGGCAGCCACGCCCCCACGAGATCGAGGACGAGGAGCCCGATGAGAGCCTGCATGGCGAGTGGCAGGGCGGCGAGCCACGGCAGCAGCCCCACACCGGCCGCGTCCGCCCATGCCGACGTGCGCAGCAGCAGAAACGCGAGCGCGAAGTTGACGATGATCGTCGTGCCGGTGAAGAAGACGTTCACCAGCGCGTGACCCCCCTTGGCGTAGGGCCGCCGGTCGAGCGGGGCCGCCAGTTCCCAGAGCCAGAAGAACGCAATGCCCCCCGCGAGGATCAGTGAGCGGTGGCTGCTGGGAATGGTGGTGAAGTAGGCGACGAGTCCGTCCATGCCCCGGAACATTCCCCGGGCGCTCCGCGCTGTCTAGGGCGCAGCCCGGCCGCGTCCCCGCAGCACCACGCCGGGACGCGCGCCGGTCACCTCCCCATTCCGCACGACGGCCACGCCGCTGACGAACACGTGGGGAATCCCCACTGGATACTGGTGGGGCGCTTCGAAGGTGGCCCGGTCGGCCACGGTGGCCGGGTCGAAGACCACCAGATCCGCCACCGCCCCCGGTTGGAGGCGCCCGCGGTCCGCCAGCCCGAGCATCGAGGCCGGCGCCGAGGTCATGCGACGCACGGCTTCCTCGAGGCTGATCACGCGCCGCTCCCGCACGTAGCGCCCCAGCACTCGCGGGTAGGTCCCGTAGGCGCGTGGGTGGGGACTCGAGACCCCGAAGGCCACCAGTGCCCCGTCGGACCCGATCATGCCGTACGGCGAAGCCAGCAGCCGCTCCACGTCGCCTTCGTCGAAGGAGTGGAAGATGGCACTGCAGCCACCGCGGCGAACGAGTTCGAGAATCAGCGCCGAGATTGCCTCGGGGCTGACGGCCGTGCGGCGGGCGGCCAGGACGTCAGCCAGG
>NZ_JAJTHI010000068.1 GCF_021298855.1 Gemmatimonas sp. | reverse complement strand
CGCCCCGTGTGACGCCAGCTTGATGGGATCGGTGTTGGCCCGCATGACGTTGGCCGACCAGGCGAAGGCAATGACCGCGCCGAAGGCCATGATGGCCGTGAGCGCCGTCGTTTCGGCCACGGTGAACTTGAGGATTTCCCCACCATACGGCTCGAGCAGCACGTCCTGCAGGTTGAAGGCAAAGAACCCGAGCCCCGACGCCAACAGCAGGCGCACCGCCTGGCCCCCTTCACTGAAGGTGCGCCAGGCATCGCGGAACATCGGACGCCGTTCCCCCTTCTGGTATTCCACGACGCCACGCACCCGCACTTCCTGTTTCCAGAGCGAGAAGGCGTTGCACACCACCGTGAACACGGCCGTGCCCTGAATGACCTGGATGAGCTTGAATGGCGTGAAGCCCTGCAGCAGCCGTTCCAGCACCAGGGCGCTCACCAGCGTCCCCATGAGCATCATGAGGTACATGAGCGCGATGACGCGCGGCCGTTTGTCCTCATCCACGATGTCGGTGGCGAGCGCCAGCCCCGCCGTCTGCGTGGTGTGCGCACCGGCGCCCACCAGCAGAAAGGCCAGGCCGGTCCCGGCATAGGCCACCCAGAGCGGGGCGCGGCCGCCCCCTTCCGACAGCACGAGGAGCGCGAAGGGCATGATGGCCAACCCGCCGAACTGCATCTGAGTGCCCAACCACAAGTAAGGCACCCGCTTCCACCCCAGAATGCTCTTGTGCGTGTCCGACTTGAAGCCGACCAGGGCACGGAAGGGCGCAACGAGTAGCGGGATGGCGAGCATGATCGCCACCAGCGACGCGGGCACCCCGAGTTCGAGAATCATCACGCGGTTGAGCGTGCCCACGAACAACGTCTGCACCATCCCCACCGACAGCTGGAACAGCGACAGCCGCATGAGGCGGGACAGCGGGACGTCGTTCGTGGCCACGTCGGCGAACGGCAGGTACTGACTGCCCACGTTGCGCCAGACGTTGACGATCCGATCGGATGCGGACGCCATCACGCCACTCCCGGTTTTCGCGCCGACATCACCACACCGGCTGCATGCGCACGTCGGCCGGCAGCGGCTGACGGTGCGGCGTTTGCAGGAACAGGCGCAGGAACGTCAGCCCGTTGGAGACCTTGAGGGCCGTCACCTTGATCTTCGTGAACACCCCGCCGCCCTGCGCTTCGGCCTTCCGCATGGCGTCGGTGTTGAGCCACATCTTGTGCATGAGCCCCCAGAACGCCTCGCTCTCCGTGTCGATGGTGTCGGGGAACACCTGCCGGCTAATGAGGTTCGTGAGCGTGATCACGCTGCGATCGTACTCGTCGACGTTGATGCCCATGAAGTCGAAGAACGGCTTCCGGGCGTGGTCGCGCACGTACATGGTGCAGAAGACGGCCAGCAGGAAGAAACGGATCCACAGCTTGTTCACCCCTTCGAGGAACTGCGGATTCGAGCGCATGAGCACCGCGAACGCCTCCCCGTGGCGGAATTCGTCGAGACACCAGTTCTCGAACCACTTGAAGATCGGATGGAACCGCTTGTCCGGCTGCTTCTCGAAGTTGCGATAAATGGTGACATAGCGCGCGTAGCCGATCTTTTCCGACAGGTACGTGGCGTAGTAGATGAACTTGGGCTGGAAGTACGTGTACTTCTTGGATTTCGTCAGGAAGCTCAGATCGACCGCCACGTTGAAATCGTTCAGCGTGTGGTTGATGAAGCCCGCGTGGCGTCCCTCGTCGCGGCTCATGAAGCCGAACAGTTCGCGCACGTCGGGGTTCTTGATGCGCTTCTTGATCTCGGCGTACAGGATGCACCCCGAGAATTCGGCCGTCACCGACGACGTGAGGAACTCGATGAACTGCTCACGCAGCGCCGGGTCCATGTCGGAGAAGTCCTGGTCGAACTCGGCGTTGCGCTTGAAGTGATCCTTGTTGGGATCGCGCCGGAACTCCGCGAGAATCTCATCCCACATCCGCCGGTTCTCCGGCGTGATCTTGAGGGCGTCGATTTCGGCGAAATTGGTGGTGTAGAAGCGCGGGTTGAGGATGGCGTCCTGCTGGGCCGCCTTCGTCGTTTCGTTCACCGGCTTCATCGCGCGAACGGGTACGTCAGTCTCGGTGGAGTACATGTCTGATCAGCCTTCGAAGCCGACTTCGTAGAGTTCGTGAATTTCGGTGCCGCCGGTGAGCTTCACGATCTGGCGCTTGAGCCAGCTCGCGCGCTTCACTTCGGCGCTCGATTCGAACGTGGTGGTCGTGCCAAACGCGATCCGGTTGGGCGTGTTGCGCACCAGCACCTCGTCGCCGGGATCGACCTCCACCCCCTTCAGATCCACGTGGGCGTGGAAATGGTCGTGGGTCATCTCCAGGTCGACCGTGCACGGCACCTCGCTCTTGCGCGACGCCGCATACCAGACCCCTCCCCCCACGGCGGCGGCAGCCACCAGCCCCCATGTCATCACGTCCATCCTGCGTCCTCCCGGTGCTTCGGCATGTGTCGGTCAGCCCCGCCGCGTGCCACGGGCACCCAGCGTGGCGTGTTGCAGATTGATCGCCATCGATCGGTAAAACCCGGATTCAATGAGTCTGGTGCCCACCATCCCCCAGCTGTCAAGGACCGGCTCGGCGGCGAGCGCCTTGCGGAACGCGTTCTCGGACACCGGGACGATGGACGGGGAACGGTCGGAGCGCGGGAAGAGCTTCCCCACGGCGCGCATCACCGTGAGCATGGGGGTGCGCGGCGCCACGGTGATGAGCATGCGTTCGTTCACCCGCGGCGCCAGCGTGGCCAGCGCCTTCACCATGTCTTCCAGTTCGTAGTGGATGATGGAATCCATGGCCACCACGTAATCAAAGTGCCCGAGCGACGGGTCGAGCATGTCCCCGGAGCGGAAATCGATGTCGTCGATCCCCACCTCCTCCGCCCGCTCCTGCGCGTGCTGCACGAGCGTGGGGGAGAGATCGATGGCCACTACCTCGGCCCCCCGTTGAGCCAGCTCGATCGAGGCCGTCCCGGTGCCACAGCCGGCGTCGAGCACCCGCTTGCCATGCAGATCAGGGGGCAACCACGTGAGCAGCGTGTGGCGCATGCGGTCCCGGCCGGCGCGCACCGTGGCGCGCACGCGGGACACCGGCGCATCGGAGGTGAGGGCTTTCCAGGCGTCGGCGGCGGTGCGGTCGAAATACTCCCCGATCCAGGCCCGCCGCTCGCGGTACGACACCGATGCGGCGTGCGAACCCCCAAGCGGCGTTCCCTCGAACGACGGACCTGGAGTCGGGGAGTTGTTCACGGTCGGAGCCATCAGTCGAATCCCAAGAGGTCGAAGATTTCGCGATCCTTGAGCGGTGCCGCTGGGAGCGGCACCACATCCTCGAGCATCTTGCGCGCCAGCTCGAGGTACTCGTGCTGTACCTTCACCACGTCCTCGGTGGGCTCCATCTCGAAAATCGTGCACTTCTTGAGCCGGCTGCGCCGGATGGCGTCCACATCCTGGAAGTGCGCCATGGTCTTGAGGCCGACCGCGGCGTTGAAGCGGTCGATCTCGTTCGTCTCGCGCGAGCGGTTCGCCACCACGCCGCCCAGTCGCACCTTGTAGTTCTTGGACTTCGCCTGAATGGCCGCAATGATGCGGTTCATGGCGAAGATCGAGTCGAAGTCGTTGGCGGTGACGATGAGGCAGTAGTGCGCGTGCTGGAGCGGGGCCGCGAATCCGCCGCACACCACGTCCCCCAGCACATCGAAGATCACCACGTCGGTGTCCTCGAGCAGGTGATGCTCCTTGAGCAGCTTCACCGTCTGGCCGGTCACGTACCCGCCACAGCCGGTCCCCGCCGGTGGGCCGCCGGCCTCGATGCACTGCACGCCGTTGAAGCCCTCGAACATGAAGTCTTCCGGCCGCAGCTCCTCGGCATGGAAGTCCACGCTTTCGAGCACGTCGATGACGGTGGGCACCATCTTCTTCGTGAGCGTGAACGTGCTGTCGTGCTTCGGGTCGCACCCGATCTGCAGGACGCGCTTCCCCAGCTTCGAGAACGCCGCCGACAGGTTGCTCGACGTGGTGCTCTTGCCGATGCCGCCCTTGCCATACACGGCAATGACGAGCGCCCCCTCGATCTTCTGGTTCTCGTCCAGATGGACCTGCAGGGAGCCGTCGCCGTCGCCGAGCGCGTCCACGATGGGGAGTTTCATTGTTGCCATGCTGCGTTACCCGTTGGGGAGTGGGGGTGCTACAGGTTATGCCGCGTACACACCTTCAAGGCGATCTTCCAGATCCGCCGCCGCATCCCGCAACGCCTCCAGCGTGGCGTCATCAGGTTGCCAGTACCCGCGGTCGTTCGCTTCCAGCAGACGCTGTGCAATGCCCAGCGCCGCATCCGGATTGGCATCGGCGATGCGCTTCCGCATCTCCTCGTCCAGTACGAAGGTCTTGCTGGCCTCGGCGTACACCCACTGCGGCACCGTCCCCTTGCCGCCGGTCGCCGACCAGCCGAGGGTGGTGGTGAGATGGCCGGTGATGTTGCGCACGCCTTCGTAGCCGTACTGGATCTGCGCCTCGTACCACTTGGGGTTGAGCATCTTGGTGCGCGATTCCAGCTCCACCTGCTCCTTGAGCGTGCGCACCTTGCCCTGCCCCTGCCCGTAGTCACCCACGTACACGGCGGGCGCCTTGCCATCGTTCTGCTGGGCAATGACGCGCGTCATGCCGCCGAGCGACTCCACGTACTGGTCGATGTCGGTGGCGCCGAGGTCCACGGAATCGAGCCCCTGGAACGACAGCGTGGCCTTGCCGAGGGCGCGCTTCATGAGCGCCGACTGCGATTGCGGCTTGCCATCGGGACCATAGGCAAAGCCCTTGCGCTGCACGAACAGGTCGGCCAGTTCGTTCTCATCCTGCCACTTGCCCGTCTCGATGAGCAGGTTGACGTTCGACCCGTAGGCGCCGTCGGCATTGGAGAAGACGCGCAGCGAGGCCTGCTCCAACGTGCAGCCGGTGTCGCGCATCGTCTCCAGCACGTGCTTGCGGATGTAGTTCCTCTCGGGATCTTCCTCCGCCTTCGCGCACAGCAGCGACGCTTCGGCGAGCAGCTTCACCTGCAGCGGCAGCAGGTCGCGGAAGATGCCGGACAGCGTGATGACCACATCCACGCGCGGCCGACCGAGGCTGTCGAGCGGCAGCAAGCGGGCCCCCGTGAGGCGCCCCACGCTGTCGAAGCGCGGCACCACGCCCATCATCGCCATGACCTGCGCCAGCGGGGTGCCTTCGCTCTTCATGTTGTCGGTGCCCCAGAGCACCACGGCGACCGTCTCGGGGAACTCCCCGGTTTCCTGCCGGTGCTTGACCAGCAGCTGCTCGGCGCGTCCCCGCCCTTCGAGCATGGCCGCGGCACTGGGCACGCGATACGGATCGAAGCCGTAGATGTTGCGCCCCGACGGCAGCACCTGCGGATTGCGCAACAGGTCACCGCCCGGCGCCGGCTCCACGTAGCGCACGTCGAGCGCGCGCAGGACGCCGTCCACTTCACGGTCTTCGCGCAGCGCCGCGTCGTAGCCGGCCAGCAGCGCGAGATGCTGATCGAACTGCTGGTCGTTGTTGAGCCGCAGGCCGTGCGCTTTGGCCTCGGCGCGCCCGGCCTGCTGCGCCGCCCGGAGGTCGCCCTGCTCCACGAGCGCCTGCACCGCGGCCCGCACGACCGCTTCCACCGCCGCACCCTGCACATCATCGGTGCGTTTGTCGCCGTGCCCCGCCAGCACCGTTTCCCCGATGCTCGGCAACTCCACCTCGGGACGTCCGGAGCGCGCCATCTCGATGAGCATTTCGACGCGTGCCTCGGCCGTCATGGGCTCACCCACCACGTGCAGCCCGGTGGGGATGAGGCTGTACTCCAGTTCCAGCAGCCGTTCGCGGATCTCGGCGATGCGCGCGTCGGTTTCCTCGGGCGTCCATGCCGGCTCGGCCTTCGCCAGCTCCACCGCCGCCGCCTGCTGCTGCACGAGCGTGCGCAGCTGGTCGGCATCTGCCGCCCGGCCGCTGTCCATCTGCCGCCACCGATCGAGACTCGTCTTGAGATCGGCCAGACCCCGATAGAGCCCGGCGTTGCTCACCGGCGGCGTGAGGTACGACACCAGCGTGGCGTTGCCACGACGCTTGGCGAGCGTGCCTTCCGACGAGTTGTTGGAGGCATACAGGTACACATTGGGCAGGTCGCCAATGAGGCGTTCCGGCCAGCAGGTGGCATCGAGTCCCGACTGCTTGCCGGGCATGAACTCGAGCGCGCCGTGCGTCCCGAAGTGCAGCACCGCGTCGGCCCGGTAGTCCTCCTTGAGCCAGCGATAGAAGGCACTGAAGGCATGCGTCGGGGCGAACCCGCCCTCGAAGAGCAGGCGCATGGGGTCACCCTCCCAACCGAAGCTGGGCTGCACCCCCACGAACACGTTGCCGAACATGGCGCCCATGACCTGGATGCTCTGCCCGTCGGCGAGCTGTCGGCCGGGAGCGGGGCCCCACGTCTTCTCGATTTCCTTCAGATACTTCTCGCGCCGCACGTGATCGTCCACGGGGATGCGCGTGTGCACGTTGGCCGGCGCGCCGAACTGCTCGCGATTGCCCTGCGTGATACGCTCCCGCAACTCATCCACGCTGCCGGGCAGGTCGACGGTGTACCCCGCCTCCTTCATTTCGGCGAGCACCCGCTGCAGCGACGGGAAGACGGCGAGATACGCCGCCGAGCCGGTGTTGCCGGCGTTGGGCGGGAAGTTGAACAGGATGATGGCGACCTTGCGCTCGCCCCGCGCCTTCCGGCGCAGCGTCACCAGCCGGCTCACCCGTTCCGCCACGCGCTCGATGCGCTCCGGGATGGGCTCGGAGGCGGCTGGCTTGCCTTCCACCGGCTGCCCCTTGCCCCCGTACACCGTGGGCACGATGGCCCCATCGAGTTCGGGAATGGCGATCTGCAGCGTGGCCTGCAGCGGGTTGAGCCCGCGCGCATCGCGCTGCCACTCCTCGATCGTCTGGAACTCGAGTGTCTGCAGGGTGAGGTACGGGACGTCGAGCTGCTTGAGCACCGCCTGCGCCGCGACCGAATCGTTGTAGGCCGGTCCGCCCACCAGCGAGAAGCCGGTGAGGTTGATCATGGCATCGATGGTGGCGTGTCCGCGCGCATCCACGAAGTACTTGCTGATCGCGGGGCGCGCATCGAGCGCCGACGAGAAGCCGGCCACCACCTTGAGTCCCCGCGCCTCGAGCGCGTCCACCACCGCGGCATAGTGCGCGACGTTGCCGGCGAGCAGGTACGAACGCCCCACCAGCAGCCCTACCGTCCCGCGGTGCTGCGCCTTGGCGGGGAGCGCCGCAAGCGCCTCGGTGATGCCGCGATTGGGGAGCGCCGGGTGCCAGAGTCCCACTTCGGGATAGGTGACCGGCTGCGCGGGCTTGAGCGCGCCCCTGAACTTCGCCCGCGGGCCGGCGGCGTAGCGATCGACGGCGTAGCGGATCATCTGTTCGATGTTCTCGTCGCTGCCGGCGAGCCAGTACTGGATGAGCAACAGATACGCCCGCACGTCCTGCGCCGTGCCCGGAATGAACTTGAGCAGGTTGGGGAGCGTGCGCAGGGCGCTCATCTGCCGCTCGCCACTGCTCTTGCCGTCGCCTCGCGACCCACGGAGCTTCTTGAGCAGCGAGATGGGGGAGAAGGGCGACCGGCTTTCGCCGCCGGACATGTCGAACTTGCCCAACCGGGTGCACTTCACGAGTTCCGGCGTGCACAGCGCGCAGAGCACCGCATCGGCCTCGGCACGGCGCGCGAGCACGGCGGGGAGCACCTCGTTGGCGTACTCCTCCTGAAACAGCTGCGTGCACACCACGATGTTGGCTTTCGCGATGTCCTGACGCGCGCGTTCGGCGGCCGTGGGATCGGTGCCGAAGTCGGCCGCGATGTGCATGGACACGTGCAATCCCGGGATGCTTTTGAGTCCCTGCTTGGCGCGTTCGAACGCGTCGGCCAGGTGAGCATCCAGCGTCGTGATGCAGACGCGCATTTCGGGAGTGCGAGTGTCAGCGGCCATAGAATGCCTTGGCGTCGTACAGGGTATCCACGGTGATCTCGGCGATCCCGTGCTCGAGGGCATACCGTTCGGTGTTGCGGCGCGCCTTGCCGCGCACGAAAAACGGAATCTTCTTGAGTTCCGCCTCTGCCGGTGGCAGCCACTGCGTGCTCGTCACCGGTGCGGGCTGGGCGGATGACGGGGCGGGCGCTTCGCCCTCTTCCTCGGTAAGCCCCACGGCACTCGCCGCCTCGGGCACCACGATCTCGTGGGTCCCGGCGGGCGTGGCGGTGGAGAAGGAGGTGGCCGACGCATCGGGGGATGTCCGACCCGGCCCGGTCGCCGGCACCGCCTTGGGCGCCGCGTTGTGCAGATGCGACGGCGAGGTTCCGTCGCCGAACTCGAAGTCGTCGCGGAACATGTGCAGCAGGTGTTCCTCGAGCCCCATCATGAGCGGATGCACCCACGTGTCGAAGATCACGTTGGCGCCTTCGAAGCCCATCTGCGGCGAGTGCCGCGCCGGCACGTCCTGCACGTGGATGGGGGCCGAGATCACCGCGCAGGGCACTCCAAGGCGCTTGGCGATGTGGCGCTCCATCTGCGTGCCGAGCACCAGTTCGGGCGCCAGTTCGCTCACCCGCTGCTCCACCGCCAGGTAGTCATCGGAGATGAGCGCCTCGACGCCGATGCTGGCGGCATATTCGCGCACCGGCCGCGCGAATTCGCGCGAATACGTACCGATGCCCACCACCTGGAAGCCGAGTTCGTCGCGCGCGATGCGCGCCGCTGCCAGCACGTGCGTGGCGTCGCCGAAAACGAAGACCCGCTTGCCGGTGAGGTACGTGCTGTCCACCGACCGTGAGTACCAGGGCAGCAGCGAGCGGCTCGCATCCACCTGTGCCGTGCCGGCGCGCTCGTGGTCGAGCAGCGGCTGCACGTCGAGGCCGGTGACCGTGCCGATCTCCTGCACGAACTCGCGGGTGGCCAGCACGCCGATGGGGACCGTCTTCACGGTGGGCATGCGGAACGTCTTCTCGAGCCACCGCGCCGTGGTGTCGGCCACCTCCGGGTAGAGCACGATGTTGAAGTCCGCCTCGGGGATGCGCCGGATGTCGGCCACCGTGGCGTTGTGCGGCGCGCAGACGTGCACGTCCACCCCGAGGTCGTGCAGCAACCGCGTGATTTCCCGAACGTCGTCGCGGTTGCGGAAGCCCAGCGCCGTGGCGCCCAGCAGATTGGCGCGCGGACGCCGGTTCTCCCGGCGCACCACCTCCCGCACCGGCTCACGCGTCGTGCCAGGCGGCGGGGCCATGGGCTGCAGCAGGGCGCGCACGAGATGATAGAACGTCTCGCTGGCCCCCCAGTTTTCCTTCTTGCTGTAGGCCGGCAGTTCGAGCGGCACGACCGGCACCGGCAGCGACATCCCCTGCGCCAGTGAGCCCGGTTGATCCTGAATGAGTTCGGCCGTGCACGATTCGCCCACCAGCAGGGCATCGGGCTTGAACCGCTCATACGCCTCACGCACCGACGTCTTCACCAGCTCCGCCGTATCGCCACCCAGATCGCGCGCCTGGAACGTGGTGTACGTGACGGGCGGGCGGCGATCACGCCGCTCGATCATGGTGAAGAGCAAGTCGGCGTAGGTATCGCCCTGAGGAGCGTGCAAGACATAGTGCACGCCCTTCATGGAGGTGGCGATACGCATTGCCCCCACATGCGGCGGACCTTCGTACGTCCAGAGCGTCAGTTCCATGGCCGCCTCACACCGCGAGTCGCTGCGCCCGATCGAGCGGGCGCGCAAAGAGTTCGGCCAGATCGCCGGCCTGTTCGTAGCCGTGCACAGGAGAGAAGACCAGTTCGATGGACCACTTCGTGCGCAGCCCCTCGGCCTCGAGCGGATTGGCGAGCCCCAGACCGCACACGGTGAGATCGGGGTGCGCCTCGCGACACCGGTCGAGCTGCTTTTCCACGTCCTGCCCTTCACTCACCTGCGCCGTGGCGGGCAGACGAGACAGCTCGGCGTCGATGAGCAGCTTGTCGAGGTACGGCGTGCCCACCTCGACGAGCGCCATGCCGCACTCCTCGTACAGGAAGCGGGCAAGCGGGATCTCGAGCTGGGAATCGGGGAACATGAACAACCGCTTGCCCTCGAGCTGCGCGCGATAGCGCGAAAGCGCCACACGCGCCCGCTCGGCATTGGGGGCCACACTGCTGTCGAAGTGCGCCGGGTTCACGCCCCAGGCGTCGGCCGCGGCACGCAGCCAGGCGGTGGTCCCTTCGACACCGAAGGGATACAGCGCCGGCAACAGCGTGGCTCCGCGAGCCACCAGCGCGCGCGCGGTGTCGCCGAGAAACGGTTGCGCGAGGAGGATGCGCGTATTGGGGCCAATGGGCGGCAGCTCGCGAGCCCGCCGGGGCGGGAAGAAGTGCACGGGCCCCACCCCGAGCTTGGCAAACATGCGCGCGAACTGGTCTTCGACCACGTCGGCCACGGTGCCGACCACGAGCAGCGACGGCTCGGTCGTGCGGCTCTCCGGCAGGTGCGGCACCATGCTGCGCAGGCAGGCGTCTTCCCCCTGCGTGAAGGTGGTTTCGATGCCGCTGCCGCTGTAGTTGAGGATGCGCACGCGCGGCATGAACTGGCCGTTGAGGCGTTCGGCCGCGCGCGCCAGATCGAGCTTGATCACTTCCGACGGGCAGGAACCCACCAGAAAGAGGGTGGTGATGTCGGGACGCCGCGAGAGCAGCTGCTGCACCACCCGATCGAGTTCGTCGTTGGCGTCGGCGAGGCCGGCCAGATCCCGTTCACTGAGGATGGCGGTGGCAAAGCGCGGCTCGGCGAAGATCATGACGCCGGCCGCCGACTGCACCAGGTGGGCGCAGGTGCGCGACCCCACCACCAGAAAGAAGGCGTCCTGCATCTTGCGATGCAGCCAGACAATGCCGGTCAGGCCGCAGAAGACCTCGCGCTGACCACGCTCGCGGATGACGGGCAGCTCGACGGCCGTGCTCATGCGACCTGCACCTCGACAGCCCGGGCGGCCTTTTCCGCGGCTTCCTGCAGCCGCGCGGCACGGAGCTTGAGGATGAATTGGATGGCGTTCACGGTGTAGGCGGCGTAGGCCACCAGCGCCATCCACATCAGGAAGCGGGGATCCCACGCCAGATACAGCCCCACGAGATAGGCCGTGTGCTGGCCAATCACGAAGAAGCTGACCACGTCTTCCCAGAAGAAGGACTCGTGGAACAGGTACTGGCCGAACACCACCTTCTCCCAAATCGCGCCGGTCACCATGATGGTGTACAGCACGAGCGTCTTCACGACAATGGAGAGGTGGGCCGCCTCGAGTCCCTGTCCGGTCCGGAGGTAGCGCAGCACCAGGAACACGGACACGCCCATGACGAGAAACTGGACGGGTGCAAGGATTCCCTGCACGAGTGTCCACTTGGTCTCGTCGCGGCGCTTCCGCTCTTCCGGCGTATACAGACCCGTGCGCACGGTGGGTGCCGACGCGCGAGGATCGGCGGCCGCTGGAGTCGCGGCCGTCTTGGGATGGGGCACAACAGTCATCTAGCCGTCTCTTCCGGGGGTTCGCTGCCCAGATGAGCAGAAGGTGTGATCGGACCGGGTAGTTGTCAAGAAGAATTGACGTACACTTTTCTTGACAACTGGACCATGTGGTACCATAATCGCCGTGCTTTCGTTATGGTGTGCCCGCACACCAGGGCCCATCTCACCACGCCATTGCGCCAAGGAGTCCTCGCGTCATGACCGGCGCGCCTCTCCAGCCAGCTGCCATCGGCTTCCCCACGGTGACTCGAGGCCCGGGATCCCACCCCGATGCCATGGACCACCTTACTTCGCAGCGCCGCAGTGAGCGGCTCGAGCGCCTCGAGCGCCTCGAGCGGACCATCCAGAACGAACTCGTGCCGCGCCTGATGACGAGCCACCGCGTGGGGCCGGTTTCGCCGGCCATGGCGGCGGCCGCCGCCCGCGTGCTTTCGGAAGGGGACGTGCAGGCGTTCGTGGCGGCCGTGCGCAGCCCGGACGACGGCCGCGGGGCGCAGTTCGTGCGCACCGTCCTCGCCGAAGGGGCCACGGTGGAGGCGGTCTATCTCGATCTGTTGGCCCCCTCTGCCCGCCGGCTGGGCGACATGTGGGACAACGACGAGTGCGATTTCGTCGAGGTGACGGTGGCGCTCGGACGCATGCAGCGGCTGCTGCGTGACTTGTCGCAGGTGTTCCTGGCCGAGTCGGGGCATGCGGAGCCGGTGGGCAACATTCTGCTCACCTGCGTGCCGGGCGAGCAGCACACGTTGGGCATCATCATGGTGGGCGAGTTCCTGCTGCGCGACGGGTGGCGGGTGCTCGTGGGCGCGCCGTGGACGGAAAGTGACCTGCTGTCGATGGTCGCCACGGAGTGGTACGACGTGATCGGCTTCTCGGTCGGCACGGAAAGTCGCCTGTCCGTCCTGCGTCGCGATATCCGCCGGCTCAAGCAGGCCTCGCGCAACACGAACGTGCAGGTCATGGTTGGCGGACAGCTGTTCGCCGACGATCCGTCACTGGCCGATCAGGTCGGTGCCAACGCGATCGCGTCGGATGCCCGTCAGGCACCGGCCATTGCGCGTTCCTTGCTGACGGCGGCGCGGGCGGGACTGCCGGAAGCGCATCGGACGGAGGGGCTTGGCGAGTATGGCCAGTTCCGTGAAGCCCTTCGACGCGAATAACCCCGCCATCGGCGAGCTCGATGCCCGCTCGGCTGCCTCATTGCTTGCGGTGGCCGGGGACATTGCGCTTGTCATGGATGGGGCCGGCGTCATCCGCGACGTGGCCCTCATGGGCGGCGGGGACACGCAGTTCGATACCGCCACCCAGTGGATCGGCCGGCCGTGGAACGAGACCGTGTCGGGCGACTCGCGCGGCAAGATCGACACGCTGCTCAAGGAAGCGATCCATCAGGGAGTGTCGAAGCGCCGCCAGGTGAATCACCTCATGGGCGACGTCATGGACGTGCCCGTGTCGTACACCACGATCAAGCTCGGGCGTGACGGCAGCCTCGTGGCGGTGGGGCGCGACATGCGACACGTGTCGGCGCTGCAGCAGCGGCTGGTGGAAGCCCAGCAGGCGATGGAGCGTGACTACTGGCGCCTGCGTCATGTGGAAACGCGCTACCGCCTGCTCTTTCAGTTGGCGAGCGACGGCATTCTCGTGCTCGACGCGACCAACCTCAAGGTGCTCGACGCCAACGCCGCCGCGGGACAGCTCTTTGGCGAACCTACCGACCGGCTGATCGGCCGCGTCTTTCCGCTGGGCATGGATGCCACGGCGGCGCGGGCGCTCGAGGATCTGCTGGGAGCCGCGCGCAGTGCCGGCCGGTCGGGCGACATTGGCCTCACGCTGCATGGCGGGCGGGCGGTCCACGCGTCCGCGTCCTGCTTCCGACAGGAGCAGGCGACGCTGCTCCTCGTGCGCTTTTCGCCGGCGGAGTTGCCGGCGGGCGGCGGCAGCGGCGCCAACTCGCCCTCGCGGCTGCTCGACCTGCTCGAGCGCTCCCCCGATGCGTTCGTGGTGACCGATCTCGAGGGCGTCATCCTGACGGCCAATCGGGCGTTCCTCGATATCACGGAGCTGGCGAGCGAAGAGCAGGTGCGCGGTACCCCGCTGGCCACCTACATCGGACGCCCCGGCGCCGACTTTCCGGTGTTCACCAGCATGCTGCGGAAGAACGGTGTGGTGCGGCTCATGGCGACCTCCGCGCGCGGCCTCCACGGCAACCAATCCGAGGTCGAGGTGTCGGCGGTCTGGGTGCCCGAAGGGGAGGAGCCGTGCATCGGCTTCACCATTCGCGATATCGGCCGGCGGCTGGCCAGTGGCCCGCAAGGTGCCCGCGACCTCACCCGCGCCGTGGAAGAGCTCACGTCGCTCGTGGGGCGCGTGTCGCTGCGCGACCTGGTGCGCGACACGGTGGACCTGGTGGAACGACATTTCATCGAAGCCGCCCTCGAGCTCACCAACGACAACCGGACGTCGGCGGCCGAGGTGTTGGGGGTGAGCCGGCAGAGCCTGTACGTGAAGTTGCGAAGACATCGACTGGTGAGCCCCGGTGGCGACCGGGAAGAGGATGTGAGCGGCTAGCGACACCGCCGCCCCCACCGGCGCAGCCGGACTTCCCTGAGCCCTTCCATTAGGCGGAAACGTCAAGCGGGCTCTGTCGCATACGGTCACTGTCAACTAAACTGGACACCTATGGGCGTCAGCTACTCAGAACGTACGGTCCCGGCACGACTGGATCCGAAAGCGGTCCTGACGTTGCTCAAGCCAGTCACCTGGTTTCCCCCGATGTGGGCGTTCACCTGCGGAGCGATCTCCGCGGGCGTGCCGCTCTCTGCGGAGCGCCTGTGGACGCTGGCGTTGGGCATCGGGTTGACGGGACCGATGGTCTGTGCCTCGAGCCAGGCGGTGAATGACTGGTTCGACCGTCACGTCGACGCCATCAACGAGCCCAACCGCCCCATTCCCTCCGGGCGTATTCCTGGGCAGTGGGGACTGGCCATTGCAATCCTCTGGAGTGCCCTCTGCGTCGTGTGGGCACTCCCCCTGGGCCGGTTCGGGCTGGGCGCCGTGGCCGTGGCGCTGGCCTTTTCCTGGGCTTACAGTGCCCCGCCCTTGCGCTTCAAGCGCAACGGCTGGCTCGGGAACACCGCCGTTGGCTTCACCTACGAAGGGCTCGCGTGGATCACCGGCGCGGGCATCATGCTGGGCAATGTGCTGCCGCCCACCCCGCTGCTGCTGCTGGCCGTGCTGTACAGCATCGGGGCGCACGGCATCATGACGCTCAATGACTTCAAGGCCATCGAGGGCGATCGGCAGATGGGGGTGAACTCGCTCCCCGTGCTGCTGGGCCCGACGGGGGCCGGGTGGGTCGCCTCGCTCGTCATGCTGCTGGCGCAGGGCGTCGTGATCGGACTGCTGGTTACGTGGGGGCGCCCCGGCTTCGCCATCGCCATCGGTGTGCTCGCCGTCATTCAGGCGGGGCTCATGTGGTGGTTCGTGCAGAAGCCGGTGGATCGGGCGCTCTACCTCAGCGCCTTCGGCGTGCCGTTCTACGTGAGCGGCATGATGGTGTCGGCCTTTGCCGTGCGCACGCTCCCCATGATCACCGCGTTCGGTGAGGGGCTCCGCTGATGGGCACCGCCGTGGCGCCGTCATCGGCCGCCATGCCGGTCGCCGCGTCGGCGGCGGAATCGGGCATGAGCTGGTGGCATCTGACGCGCCTCGGTTTCGTGCAGGCGGCGATCGGCGCCGTGGTGGTACTGCTCACCACCACCATCAATCGCGTGATCGTGGTCGAACTCGGGCTGCCGGCGCTCATTCCGGGGCTGCTGGTGGCGCTGCACTTCGCGGTGCAGCTGTACCTGCGTCCCCGTCTCGGTCATGACAGCGACGGGCACGGGCGCCGGACACCGTGGATTCTGGGTGGCATGGCGGTGTGTGCCGTCGGTGGCGTTGGCGTGGCCGCCAGCGTGCCGGTCATGGCCGAACATCCGGTGCTGGGCGTGGTGCTGGCCTCACTCGCCAGCATGCTGTTGGGTGCGGGGGTCAGCGCGTCGGGCACCCCCTTGCTGGCGCTCATGAGCGAACGGGCGCGTCCCTCGCAACGCGCCGGCGCGGCGGCCATCACGTGGATTCTGATGATCGTCGGCATCATCATCACGGCGGCCACCTCGGGCTCCCTGCTCGATCCCTTCTCGTTCACGCGCCTCATCGCCATTGCCGGCGGCATCGGCGGGGTGGGGCTGCTGGTGTCGTGGCTGGCCACGCTGGGCGTGGAGAAGGGGCTGCGCCCGGTCATGCCCGCCGGGGCAGCGGCGCGCGGGCACGCGTCGTTCCGCCACACCGTGCGCACCGTGTGGCAGGAGCCGGCGGCCCGACTGTTTTCGGGGTTCATCTTCCTGGCGATGTTCGCCTACAGCGCGCAGGATCTCATTCTCGAGCCCTTTGCCGGCGTCGCGTTCGGCATGACGCCGGGGGAGAGCACGAAGCTGTCGGGAGCCCACCACGGCGGGGTGCTGGCGGGAATGATTCTCGCCGCGCTCCTGGCCTCGCGCACCGGGCAGCTGCGGCACTGGGCGGCGGCCGGATGCGCGGCCTCGGCGGTCACGTATCTGGCGCTGGTGGCGTCGCCCGGCCTGTTCAGCGTCCCGGTATTCACGCTGGTCGTGGTGCTGCTCGGCATCGCCAACGGGGTGTTCGCCATTGGCGCGATCGGCTCCATGATGGCGCTCACGGGCGACAAGTCCGACGGCCGCGCGGGGTTGCGCCTCGGGGTGTTCGGCGCGGCGCAGGCGCTCGCCTACGCGGTGGGCACCATGTCCGGCGCGGCCGGCGTCGATCTGGCCCGCGCCGTCTTCGACTCCCCGGTCCGTGGGTATCTGGCGGTCTTCGGGGTGCAGGCGTTCTTTTTTGCGGCGTCGGCGTGGCTGGCCTTGCGCAGCGCGTCGAGCGAGCGCGCCAACGAGGTGTTCCAGCAACGCGGCGAAATGCTGTCGGCGGTAATCCAATGAGCCACACGGAGGCCAGTCTCATGCGTGCACAGAGCGGCGACCAGCAGGATGATCTGACCCAGCTCGAGCGGGGGGTCCCGTACGAGGACGGGGAACTGTTCGATGTGGTCGTGGTGGGAGGCGGTCCGGCCGGTGCCACGGCCGCGCACGAGCTTGCCTGCGCCGGCCGCAAGGTGCTGCTGCTGGATCGGGCGTGGCGCACCAAACCGTGCGGCGGGGCCGTGCCACCCCAGCTGCTCCGTGATTTCTCCATTCCGCAGTCGTTGCTGGTGGCGCGGGTAAACACCGCGCGGGTCATCTCACCGACGGCCAAGAAGGTGGATATCCCGGTGGGTGACGGCTTCGTGGGCATGGTCGACCGCGATGTGTTCGATGAGTGGCTGCGCCAGCGGGCGGCCATTGCGGGAGCCGTGCGCCGTACGGGCGCATTCACGCAGTTCTCCCGCGACGCCAGCGGCATCGCGACGCTTTCGTATACCGAGGGGCGGTCGCGCCACGGCGCCGTGCGCACGGTGCGCGCGCGCTACGTGATCGGTGCCGACGGGGCGCTCTCCCCGATCGCCCGGCAATGCATCCCCGGGGCGCACAAGGCCAAGCATGTGTTCGCGTACCATGAGATCGTGAAGTCGCCGGTCACCGACAGCGAGGTGTTCGGCCACGATCGTGTGGATGTCTACTACAACGCGCCGCTGTCCCCCGATTTCTACGCCTGGGTGTTTCCGCATGGCGCCACCACCTCCATTGGCACTGGCACCCTGCAGAAGGGCTTCGGCCTCAAGGAAGCGGTGGCGCGCCTGCGGGCGGACACCGGCATGGACCGGCTGGAGACCATCCGCCGGGAAGGCGCCCCCATCCCCATCAAGCCGCTCCCTCGCTGGGACAACGGCCGGGACGTGGTGGTCGCCGGCGATGCCGCCGGGGTGGTGGCGCCCGCCAGCGGAGAAGGCATCTTCTACGCGATGACCGGCGGCCGGCTTGCCGCGGACGCCGTGGAAGAGGCGTTGCAGACCGGCAAGGCGTCGGCGTTGAAGCAGGCGCGCCGCCGCTTCATGCGGTTGCATGGCCCGGTGTTCTTCGTGCTCGACGTGATGCAGAGCTTCTGGTACACCACCGACAACCGGCGTGAGCGCTTCGTGGCGATCTGCCGGGACCGGGACGTCCAGCAGCTGACGTTCGATGGCTACATGCGTAAACAGCTCGTGCGGGCGAAGCCCATGTCGCACGTGCGGATCTTCTTCAAGAACCTGGCGCATTTGGCCGGGCTCGCGCCCGCCTGATCACCGTCTCCGCATCCCCTCCCCGATGCTGATCTCGATCGCCATCGACTTCCGCCACGCCGATGTGGCCACGCGTGAGCGCTTCCATCTCTCCGAGGAGCGCCTCACGCAGTTGTACCGCACGGCGCGCACCGAAGTGATCACCGAATCCGCGCTCATCTCCACGTGCAATCGCACCGAGCTGTACGCGTGGGTCGACAGCGACGAGCCGCAGGTGATCGAGCGCTCCGTGCAGGTGCTGGCGCGCCGCTGGATGCGCACGCGCACCGAGGGCGACCAGCTGCTCACCACGGCCACGCGCCGCGAGGGACGTGACGCTGCCGAGCATGTCATTCGCATCGCCTCCGGTCTCGAGTCGCAGGTCCTCGGCGACGGGCAGATCCTGGGCCAGCTCAAGGCGGCGTACAAGCGTGCCTCGCGTGGCCAGGCGGCAGGCCCGGTGCTGCATCGCCTGTTCGAAACGGCGCTCCGCGCCGGCAAGCGGGTGCAGACGGAAACGTCGCTCACGGCGGGGCGCAATTCCGTGGGCGCCGAGGCGGCCATTACCGCCTCGCAGCGTTTCGGCAATCTCGAAAACGCACGCTGTGTGGTGATCGGTGCCGGCAAGACCGGAGCGCGCGCTGCCAAGCAGCTGCACAAACTGGGCGCCCGCGACATCGTGGTGGTGAATCGTACCTACGAGAATGCGGCGAGCCTGGCCGGCATGGTAGGCGGCCGCGCCTCCACCTGGGACGCGCTGCATGTGGAAGCGGCGATGGCCGACGTGGTGATCGTGGCGACCGGCAGCGAGGTACCGGTAATCGAGGCGGCAGCGCTGCACCGCGCCCGCGAGGCGTGCGCGGCCACCGGCTATGCCCTGCTCATGATGGACCTCAGCGTGCCGCGCAACATCGACCCGGCGGTGACGTCCGAGAGCGGCATCACGCTCATCGATCTCGATACGCTGCACCAGCCGCTGCTGTCGGCCGAAACGATGCGCCGGGATGCGGTGCCGCACGCGGAAACGATCTGCGCCGGGGAGACCGACGCGTTCATGGCATGGCTGGCCACGATGCCCGCGCGTGACGCCATCCAGCCGCTGCGGGCCGCGCTGGAAGATGTGGCCCGCCGCGAAGTGGCCTTCCACTCGAAGGACGACAGCGTCGCCGAGAAGGCGGCCTCGCGCATTGTGGCCAAGCTGCTTGCCGGCCCCATGGCGGCGCTCCGACGTGCCGTGCAGCGCGGGGAGCCGCTCGACCAGCACGCGATGATGCTGCTCGAGATGTTTGCGCCCAGCGGCGGCGCCGGGGCCACGGACACGCGCCGCAGCGGCACGCACCGGGCCGTGGCCGCTCCCGCCCCGACGCCGCCAGCCCCCGCCGCTCCGGCGCCTCGGGTACGGCCGCGCGTGGTCCCGGCCGGTTCCCCGGCCACGGTGCCATCGCCGGTCGCGGCAGCCCACGAAGCTGCGCCGCTGGTCGCGTCCCGCCAGTTCGGCTGACCCTGCGGGTGGCGCCCGGCCGCACGGTCGCGCGCCGCCGTATACCTTTGGCATTCGAGTTGCCCGGCTCCCGGCAGCCCGAGTTCACCCGGGCTTTCCGAGCCCGCTACTCCCCTCTGTATGAACGACCTGTTGTTGCGCGCGCTGCGCCGCGAATCCGTCGAGCGCCCCCCGGTGTGGATGATGCGCCAGGCCGGACGGTATCTCGCCGAGTACCGCGCCGTGCGCGCGAAGAGCGACTTCCTCACGATGTGCCGCACGCCCGAGCTGGCCACGGAGGTCACGCTGCAGCCGATCGATCTCGTGGGAGTGGACGCGGCGATCATCTTCAGTGACATCCTGGTGATCCCCGAGGCCATGGGGATGCACCTCACGCTCGATGAGGGCGTCGGGCCGCAGTTCCCGTCCCCGATTCGTTCGCAGCAGGATCTGGAGCGCCTGCGTGCAGTCGATCCGGAAGATCAGCTCGGCTACATGCTCGAGGCGTTGCGGATGACCCGTCGCGCACTCAACGGTCGCGTGCCGCTCATTGGTTTTGCCGGGGCGCCGTGGACCCTGGCGGCGTACATGGTGGAAGGCAAGGGCACCAAGCAGTTCGCGGTGGCCAAGAAGATGCTCTTCGAGCAGCCGGCCCTCGCGCACGCGCTGCTCGATCGTCTGGCCACGGCGGTGGGCGATTTTCTCGTGGCGCAGGTGGCGGCGGGGGCCCAGGTGGTGCAGTTGTTCGAATCGTGGGCCGGCGCGCTGGGCCCCGACGAGTTCCGCACCTTCTCCCTCCCCTACCTGGCCAAGGCGGCGCTGCGGGCCCGTGAAGCGGGTGTACCCGTCATCGTCTTTGCCCCCGGTGGCGGATGGGCACTGAGCGAAATCGCCGCGGCGACGCAGGCCGATGCCATTGGGGTCGACTGGCACACCGCGCCACAGGACGCGCGTCGGCAGACCGATCCGTTCAACGTGGCGCTGCAGGGCAATCTCGACCCCTGCGCGCTGTACGCTCCGCCCGCCGAAATCCGCCGTCGCACGCACGAGATGATTGCCGGCTTCGGGCCTGTGGGACATGTGGCCAACCTCGGCCACGGCATCCTCCCCGACATGAAGCCCGACCACGCGCGGGCGTTCATCAATGCCGTGAAGGAATGGGAGTGGACTGAAGAACGAGTGGCGGCATATCAGGCGAGCGCGCCGTTCCGCCAACTCGCGGAGGTCCCGTGACCGTGGCGACTCCGCTCGAGGACGCGCCGACCGTGCCCGCCAGCGGCAATCGGCGCAGCGACATCACCCGCTGGATCGCGGGGCTGCACGATGAGCTCACGTCATTCTTCGGCCGGCTCGATCGGGGCGGGACCTTCACCGAGGATCGCTGGGAGCGTCCCGGCGGCGGGGGCGGCGTCGCGCGCGTCATGACCGACGGCGTGACGTTCGAAAAGGCCGGCATCAACCGTTCGGCGGTGATGGGGGTGCTGCCGCCGGCGGCGGCGGCCCGTCTGGGCGGCCGCGGCGCGGCAACCGGCAGCACGCACTTCTTTGCGACAGGCGTGAGCCTCGTGGTGCACCCACGCAACCCGAAGGTGCCCACGGTGCACCTCAACGTGCGCTACTTCGAGCTCACCGACGAGGCCGGCCAGATCACGGACTGCTGGTTCGGTGGGGGCACCGATCTCACGCCGTTCTATCCGCACGCAAGTGACGCCCGCACCTTCCACATGGCGCTGCGTGACATGTGCGCCCGGCACCATCCCGCGCTCTATCCCGCCTTCAAGCGGTGGTGCGATGAGTACTTCGTGAATACGCACCGCGACAACGAGGCGCGCGGTGTGGGCGGCATCTTCTTCGATCATCTGCGCGCCGACACCGAGGGCTATGGCCTCGACCATGACGCGACGCAGGCGTTCGTGACCGATGTGGCCCGGGTTCTGCGACAGGCGTATGAGCCCATCGTCGATCGGCGCCGGAATGAACCGTTCAGCGAAGCGGAGCGGGAGTTCCAGCTCGTGCGGCGCGGCCGCTACGTGGAGTTCAACCTTGTGCATGATCGGGGTACGACCTTCGGCCTGCAAACGAATGCACGCGTCGAGAGCGTGCTCATGAGTCTCCCGCCGCTGGCCATGTGGCAGTACGCCCCCCGCTATTCCCCCGATTCCTTCGAAGCGCGGCTTCTGGCAATGCTCGAGCCACGCGACTGGGTTACGGACGTCGCTGGAGCGTGAACCATGCGGGTGCTCGCAGACTGGGTCGGCCACGTGCCGCCGATTGAGGGCGAGGGGGGCGAGAGCCGCTCCGTTGCCGTCGTCGGCGCGGGCATTACCGGATTGGTGGCGGCGTACGAACTGCGCCGGCGCGGTGTCAATGTCACGCTCTACGAAGCGAGCGGGCATGCCGGTGGCGCCATTCGCACCACCCATGCGGATGGGTTTCTGGCGGAGCATGGCCCCAACTCGTTCGTCACCTCCGGTCCGGTCGAGGCGCTCATCGAGCAGCTCGACCTCACGAATGACGTGGTGGAGGCCGTTCCCGGCGCCAATCGCCGCTACGTGGTGCGCGATGGGCGGCTGCTGCCGTTTCCGCTCACGCCCGGCGCCATGCTGGGCACGCCCCTGCTCTCGCTCAAGGCAAAGCTGCGGGTGCTGCTCGAGCCACTCGTGCGGACCCGTACGCAGGACAGCGACGAGTCGATCGCGAGCTTTGTCCGCCGCCGACTTGGACGGGAGGTGCTTGACTACGCCGTGGATCCCTTCATTTCGGGGATCTTCGCGGGTGATCCGGAAACGCTGAGCATGGCCCACGCCTTCCCGCGGGTGGCCGAGCTCGAACGCCAGTACGGCTCGCTTTCCAAGGGGCTCATGGCGCAGCGTCGGCAGCAGCCCGGCGCGAGCGAACGCGCCACCGACGGCAACACGGGGCATCTCATGTCCTCGCCGCCGGCCCGCGCACGGCTCATCAGCTTCGTCGATGGGATGCAGACGCTCACCGACGCGCTCGAAGCCTCGCTTGCGGGCACGTTGCGCCTCGGATGCCCGGTGCGGCTGGTCCATCGCCAGGATGCGCGCTGGGTGGTGGATGCCGGCCAGGACGGCGCCTCTCGCTCGCGGCTGGTGGACGCCGTGGTCATGGCGACGCCCGCGCATGTGCTGGCCGCCATGGAGCTGCCGGCCGCCATGCGCCGCTTCTCAGCGCCCATCGAGCGCGTGGAGTACCCGCCCGTGAGCACACTCACACTGGGGTTTCTCCGGGCCGATGTGCAGCACCCGCTGGACGGGTTCGGCGTGCTCATTCCAGCGACTGAACGACGCACACTGCTGGGGGCGCTGTTCAGCTCGTCGCTGTTCCCGGGGCGCGCCCCGGACGATTGCGTCACCATCACCTGCTTCGTGGGTGGCGCGCGTCAAGCCGAGCGCGCGCGCGAAGACACGGACCTGCTCGTGGAGCGCGTCCTGCTCGACCTGCGGCAGTTGCTCGGCGTGCAGGGCGAGCCGGTGTTCGCCAAGCACGTGTACTGGTCGCGCGCCATTCCGCAGTACACGGTGGGGTATCAGGCCGTGAAGGATGCGGCCGACGCCACGGAGGCGCAGAATCCGGGACTCTACCTGTCGGGGAACTACCGCAACGGCGTATCGGTGGGCGACTGCGTGGCCAGCGGACAGCAGGTCGCCGAGCGCGTGGCGGCGTATCTGGCGCGCGCGGGGTAACTGGGCGGCACTATTCGGATGTTCGGATTCTCCGATGACCCGAGGTCGGAGGCCGGGTTCATGTCCGAGGTCGGAAGCCGGAAGTCCTCGGCGGTCCGAGGCCGGAGGGGCGGTGGCGACATCTCGTACGGCTGCGAGGCACCTCCGGCAACGGCCGGGGTCGCGCGGACAAGCATGTGCGTAGTGGATCCGCTCACCAGCGGTGCCAGACCGACGTGACGCTGGCGTGTGGTGAGCGCATCACGCATGCTTCGGCATGACACTCGACCTGCTGGCGATCGGACCGCATCGCGACGACGTGGAGCTCACCTGCGGTGGCACCCTCATCAAGGCCGTTGATGACGGCAAGCGGGTGGGCATAGTCGACCTCACGCAGGGAGAAATGGGGACGCGCGGGTCGGCGGCGTTGCGCGCGCAGGAAGCCGAGTCGGCGCGGGAACTCATGGGCGTGCACGTGCGCGAGAACCTCGGACTGCCCGACGCCGGCATCACCAACGACGAGCAGACGCGGGCCGCGCTGGTTCAGGTCATTCGGCGGCTGCGGCCGCGGGTGGTCATTGCCCCCGCGCCACGCGGACGGCATCCGGATCATCGTCGGACCACCGAACTGGTACGCGACGCCTGCTTCCTGGCGGGGCTGCGCAAGTATGCCCCCGGTGATCACGACGCGTTCCGTCCGTTCAAGCTGCTGCACGTGATCACGTACCGCGAGGATTACACCAAGCCCACCTTCGTGGTGGACATCAGCGCGCAGTTCGAGCGCAAGCTGGAGGCCATCAGGGTGTATGGCTCGCAATTCGACGGGCTGACGCAGGCCGGTGAGGTGTACCCGAATGGCGAGCCGTTGTACGACATCGTGCGCCATCACGCTGCCCACTACGGCTCACTCATCCGCACCCGGTACGGCGAGCCGTTCTTCACGGATGAAACGATGGCCGTGTCCGACGTCACGTCACTGGGCGTCTCCACCTTCTGACCGGACCCGGCCGCCCATGCTGCACGATATCTCCATTCCCCTGAGCCAGGCCACCCCCGAGTGGCCGGGTGACCAGCCCTTTCATTGCGGCTGGACCTGCCGGCGGGAGACCGGCGAGAGCGTGAACCTCGCGGCCATTACCACGAGCTTTCATGTGGGCACGCACGCCGATGCCCCGCTGCACGTGCACTCGGCGTGGCCGGGGTCGGAGGCCCTCGAACTGGAGGCCTTCGTGGGACCGGCTCGCGTGGTGACGCTGCCCTCCGACTGGCCGATCACGCAGGATCTCGAGGTCATGCACGTGATCGATCTGCTGGGCGGCATCGTGCCGCTGCGTGTGCTGCTTCGCACGGGCTGCACGGTGGCAAGCGGCGCGTTTCCCGCCGACTGGCCGTGCCTGACCCCCGATGCCGCCGAGTGGTTGGCCCATCAGGGGCTGCGACTGTGGGGCGTGGACGCGCCCAGCGTGGACCGGCGGGAGAGCAAGACGCTCGATGTGCACCACGCGCTGCTGGGGCGCAACGCCTTCGTGCTGGAGAACCTCGACCTGCGCGACGTGCCGGTTGGTGCGTACGAGCTGCTGGCGCCGCCGCTCGCGGTGCACGGTGCCGATGCGGCGCCGGTGCGGGCCCTGCTACGGAGTGTGGTGCGGGGCTAGGCGGGGAGAACTGCTCGTCGGAGGCCACAGAGCCACGGAGTCACGGAGTCACGGAGAACTACCGAAAAAGCTGATGAGGTCTCCGTGTCTCCGTGTCTCCGTTACGCCGTGGGCTCCGACGCGTTCTTCCCTCGCAGCGTCTCGAGACGTGATTCGACCGCAGCCGGCGTGAACATGTCGTCGGCGATCTTCGCAATCTCCTCCGCTTCGCGCCATGCCTGCTCGAGCAGCTGCAGTTCCCCCTCCATGGCACGGCGTTCCTGCTCTTCGTGCAACGCCATTTCAATGGCGAGGCGGTCGCGCGGCGCGAGCGTGTGCAGGGCCCCCGGGATCTTGTGCACCATCTTCCGGTTGTTCTTTCCTTCCCAGAAACTGCCCTTGCCCCACTCATCGTGGCCGGGCACCCAGCCGCTGCGCCGCTGTACCTGCAGCAGCACCGCGTAGGGATCGCCTGCCTCATCCAGCAACTCAACGGCCTCCTGTACCTGTTTGGGCGAGCCGCCGAAGCGGTTGACCGTGGGCATGAGGCGGGCGGCAATGCGCATGGCGTCGTCACCCGTGACGATACTCGAGCCCGCAGCATGCTCGACGCGCAACTGGAGCGGTGAATGGCTGCTCTCGCGCACGAAGGCGCTCATGCGGGCGTGCCGACGCTGCAACTCCACCAGACGACCGTCGGGCAGCGCTACGCGGCCAATGGACTTGCTCTGCCGGCCGTGAATGAGGCTGTCCCAGAGCTGGCCATTGGCATAGATCCCGGCGAAGCTGCCCACGCTGGCCCCCAGGGCGATGACCCCGCCGATGATGGCCGTGGCGCTCCCCACCACCGCCCCGGTAACCAGCAGCTGCCGCTGGCGACGCTTCCCGAACTGATCGCCATAGCGCCACGCCGCCATTTCCGGCCGCTGTGGCTCACCGATGCGAATGAGGTCGATGCCCTCCCGCAGGCGGGCCAGCCCCACGTGGTCGGTGCTCACCCGCAGCCGGGTATCGCGAAAGCGCGCCTCCATGGCCTCGATGGCCTCCCAGCGTTCTTCGAGCGGCGAGAGGTTCCAACGGCCACACCCACGGCACACCACCCAGAGGCGCCCCTGCCGGCCGTCGTAGGCCAGCCTGGAGCCCACGGGAAAGGTCTCGAAGGCCTCGTTGCGGCCCAGATCGCCGGTGCAGTGAATGCAGGTGGAGAACACGGAGACCTTCGGAAATCCGATGGACTGGATGCAGAGGTGGCGGGCCGCTTCGGAGGTCGGACAATCGGAGGCCGGATGACAAGAGTTCGGATGGATGCCCGAAATCCGAATTCCGAAGGCCTCGGAGGTCCGAGTCCGGCTACTACGTCAGGGGCGGGGCGGTATTCCGAGAGCCGCGTGCTCAGGTCATGCTACCGAGCAGCTTCCCCGTGGGTTCCCCGACGGCGACGCCCCCGGCCTCCGATTTCGGAGGACTTCCGGCCTCGGAACTCGGGCATTCATCCGACCTCGGTCCACCGACCGTCAGACCACCCGACCACCCGCCGTTCCGGCCGTCGGACAGCCGGCCGCCGGAGGTGAGCGATAGTCCTCACCTCCCGCCCCCCTTAATTTGCCACAATGCCGCACTCCCCCATTTACCTCGACCACGCCGCCACCACGCCGGTGCGCGACGAGGTCATGGCCGCCATGGTGCCATTTTTCGGCCCCCGCTTCGGCAACCCCAGCAGTGTGCACCGCTGGGGGCGCGAGGCGCGGGTGGCGCTGGATGAAGCCCGCGAGCGCATGGCCGCATGCCTCGGTGCGAACCCCGACGAAGTGTGCTTCACCTCGGGCGGCACCGAGGGCGACAACTTCGCCGTGCTGGGGGTGTATCGCACCCTCAAGGCCCAGGGGCGTACGGCGGCCGTTTCCACGCCCATCGAGCACAAGGCCGTACTGGCGGCGGTGCATCAGGTCGTGCACGAGGGAGGCGAGGAGCGCCTGGTGCGAGTGCACGGGAGTGGGCTGGTGGATGCTGAGCACTTCGCGACCCTGCTCGACGAGCGGGTCGCGGTGGCAAGCGTGATGTGGGTGAACAACGAGGTGGGGGTCGTTCAGGACATTCCCGCGCTGGCCGCGCAGGCCAAGTCGGTGGGGGCCGTGTTCCACACGGACGGGGTCCAGGCGTTCGGCAAGGTGGCCATTGACGCCCGGACGCAGGCGTTCGACCTGCTCACCCTGAGCGGGCACAAGATTGGCGCCCCCAAGGGCATTGGGGCGCTCTTCATCCGGCGCGACACGCCGCTCGAGCCCATGTTCCATGGCGGCTCGCAGGATCGTGGTCGTCGCCCCGGCACGGAGAACGTAGCGTTCGCCATTGGCCTCGCCACGGCGGCCGAGCTGGTGCTGGCAGAACACGACGCCGAGCAGGCACGACTGCTGGCGCTGCGCACGGCGCTGGAGACCGGGCTGCGCGAACGCATCCCCGACGTGGTGATTCACGGCGTCGATGCCCCGCGCGCGGCGCATGTCGTGAACGTGTCCATTCCGGGTGCCAACAGCGAGTCGCTCCTGATGGCGCTCGATCTGCGCGGCATCGCCTGCAGCGCCGGCAGCGCCTGCCAGAGCGGAAGCGTGTCGGCGAGCCACGTCCTGAGCGCCATGGGTGTCGCTCCCGAACTCGCGAACGCGGCGCTGCGGTTGTCACTCGGCTGTCTCAGCACGCCGGAATGCGTCACGCGTACGGTGGATGTCCTGGCGACGCTCGCCGACAAGGCACGCGGCGTGAAGAATGCGCCGGTGTTCGAGACGGTGGAGTTCTGAGAAACGCGTACGCACAGAGATCACGGAGTATGGTGAGGACACGGAGTTCAAGATCAAGCAGTGTGGCGCTCTGTGCCCTCACCATCCTCGGCGAGCTCCGTGTGGGCGCGTCCTCCAACAGTCGATGAACACGTCCCTGACTCCCCCGCTCGTGCCCCAGAAGGGCGACCGCGTCCTCGTGGCCATGAGCGGCGGCGTGGATTCGAGCGTGGCCGCCGCGTTGCTTGTGGATGCCGGATGCGACGTGGTGGGCGTGACGATGAAGCTGCACGGCGACGGGGCCGACGTGCCCGACCGGCCGTGCTGCTCGCTCGATGCCACCAGTGACGCGCGACGCGTGTGCGAGACGCTGGGCATCCCGCACTACGTCACCAATCTCGTCGACCACTTCGGGCACGATGTGCTCGACGACTTCGTGCAGGAGTACGCACGCGGACACACCCCCATCCCGTGCGTGCGCTGCAACACGTTCACGAAGTTCCGTGACCTGCTCGACAAGGCCGACGCCATCGATGCGCGCTGGCTGGCCACCGGCCACTACGCGCGCATGGGTCGTCTGGGTGACGGTGCCGTGATGCGGCGTGGCATGGACCCGTCGAAGGACCAGAGCTATTTCCTGTGGGGGATCGACCGTGGGGTACTCGACCGGCTCGTGCTGCCGATTGGCGGTCAGTCGAAAGCCGAGACCCGGGAGATTGCGCGTCGCTTCGGCCTGCGCACCGCCGAGAAGATCGAAAGTCAGGACATCTGCTTCGTGCCCGATGGTGATCATGTGCGGGTGATCCGCGAGCACCTCGGCAGCGACGCGCCGGCGCTGCAGCGTGGTCCCATTCGCCTCGCCAGTGGCGAGGTGGTGGGCGAACACGATGGCTTCGCGAAGTTCACGATCGGCCAGCGCAAGGGACTGCCCGGTGGCTTCGGCGCGCCCATGTTCGTGGTGGAGATAGTGCCCGCCGAGCGCGCGGTGGTGATCGGCCCGCGCGAGGCGTTGCTGGGACGCGGTCTCGAGGCGCGCGAGCTCAACTGGCTGTACGATGCGCCGGCCGAGGGAAGCACCGTGCAGGTGCAGGTGCGCAACCGGGCTGCGCCTTCGCCGGCCACCATCGTGCGACTCGACCGCGGCAGCGTGGAGTTGGCGCTCGACGAACCCATTCAGGCCATTTCGCCGGGGCAGTCGCTCGTGATCTACGACGGCGACCTCGTGCTTGGCGGCGGGGTGATCGAGCGCGGCATGCGCGCGGCGCCGAGCCGGCGGTTACCGCTGCTTGCGGGATGATTTGGGCGCGCCGGTGGCGCGCCCTTTGTCTTGCAAGGAAGGGAGCAGGAGGAAGGGGATCAGGGGGCGGGGAGAAGGCGCGTCCTCCCTCCTCCTGACGGCCTTCCTCCTGCTTCCACCCGTGTGAACCAAACGCGCGCCGTCAGGCGCGCGAGTCCTTCGGCTGTTCCCGCGGCGTGGTCATGACCGCCACGAACATGTCGCTCGTGACGTTCAGCAACGTCTTGAACATGTCCGGCAGCGTATCGAGCGCGATGAGAATGCCGATCCCCTCCACGGGCAGCCCGATGCTCGAGTAGAGCGGCACCTGCAGCAGCATGCCACCGCTGGGGATGCCGGGGGTGCTGAAGTTGAGCACCACACTCGACGCCGCAACGAGCGCGAGATTCGCCGTGCTGAGATCGATGCCGTACAGCTTGGCGATGAACAGGGCGCCCACCACCCAGTAGATGGCACTCGTGAGCTTGAACACGCTGGCGCAGAGCGGCAGCACGAAGCCGGTGGCGGTGGGCGGCAACCTGAGCACGTCGGTTGCTCCCTTCACCATGGCCGGGAGACTCGCGAGCGAACTGCGCGTGCCCATGCCCACGACGCTCGCCGGAACCATGGCCCGCGCGAAATCACGCCACGGGACTCGGCGCGTGACGGCAATGATCACGTAGATCCCGGCCGTGGCCACGAGGTGCAGGGCGATGTTCACCATGAAGTAGAAGCCGATGGCGCCCAGCACATTGGTGCCCAGCTTCTGCCCCAGCACGGTGGCCAGGGCGAAGATGCCGATGCCGCCCAGGGCAAGGATCCAGCGCACCACCACGAGCATGGTGTCCGACATGCCACGAAAGAAGGCGAGCTGCGCCGCGCGCGGCGCCTCACCGACCCGGCCAAGGGCGAACGCATACAGCAGGGTGAAGAGCACCACCGGCAGCAGCGTCCCATCAGCCGCCGCCTTGATCGGATTGAGCGGAATGAGCGACAGGAGGAACGTACGGACCGACAGCGCATCGGCCGTTGGCACATCGATCCTGGCGGATTCCCGCAGGCGCGTGGTGGCCGCCGGATCGAGGACCAGCGATTCGAACCACAGACTCGACACCGTGGCCGAAAAGAGTGCGCAGGCCACGAGCAGGAGCAGCATCCACCCGAAGGCCTTGGCACCAACGGCACCGGTCGATTTCAGGTCGTCGCCACCGGCCACTCCCACGATCAGCAGCGGGACCACCAGCGGAATCACCGTCATGCGCACGGCGTTGATCCATGCGGTGCCGACCACGTCGAGCGTGGCCAGCAAGCCGCTGAGGAACGTCGTCGGGGCGCTCTCGCGGGAAAGGAGCAAACCCAGCGTGAGCCCGGCGACAAGGCCCAGCGACACCTGGACGCCGGTGGACCGGAGCGGAGAAGGGCGGGTGTCCGACATGGGCGCCAACCTACGGTGGCGCGCTATCCGGCGCCAATCAGGGGCGGAGGGCCGAGATCGGCGTGGCCTGGGCGATGATGTGCCTCGGCCACCAGCACCCTAGAACCCGAACCCGGTGGACCAGGTGATGAGGCCGCGCCGGCGGGTCGTCCCGGCCGGGTCGGTGCCCACGCGGGTGTAGTAGCCCACCTCCCCCCCCAGCGCGAGCAGCGGCCACAGATGCACACTCCCGCCAACATACGTGCGCCTGGCGAGCGCGCCCATGGGATCGTTGAAGGTGCGGAGGACCCCGCCGGTGATGGCCACGCCGCTCCCGAGGTGGCCCATGGAGTTGGCCAGCCCCACGTTGAAGCTGGCCCCGCCAAACCCCACCTTCCCCGCGCCCAGGAAGCACCAGGTGCGCTGTTCACTTTCGCGCACCCACCCCATGCCGTAGCTCAACGCCCACTTGAGTGGCGCGCCGTAGGTAACGCCGCCCATGCACTGGTCGAACTGCCAGCGCGTACCCGAGGCGCTCGGGGTCTCGCGCACCGGAGCCACGGGAGCCGGCATCTCCTGCGCGTACACGACCGGCGCCGCAGCGGCACACAGCACCACCAGGGCTACGGCGCACGAGGAGCGCATCAGTACTTCATCCCGCTCGCTTCCGCGAAATCGCGCATCGCCTTCTCCTGGGCCTCCGTGAGGCTCTCCGGTACGGTGATGGTCACTTCCACCAGCAGGTCGCCTTTCCTCCCCTCCTTCTCGATCCCCTGACCGCCGATCTTGAAGCGGCGCCCCGCCGAGGTGCCGGCGGGAATGCGGATGGCCACCTTCTTCCCGTCGAGGGTCTTCACGCTCACGCGCGAGCCCAGCGTGGCCTGCGCGATGTTGATGGGCACCGTGGCGATGAGATCGAGCCCATCGCGCTTGTAGAAGCGATCGGGAAGCACCGAGAAGGTGATCACCAGATCACCGGCCTGTCCGCCAGCCGCGCCTTTGCCCCCCTGCCCGCGCAAGCGCACCTTGCTGCCGCTTTCCGCTCCCGCCGGCACGGTAATGTTGACCGTGCGACGCGCCCGTGCCTCTCCAGTACCACGGCAGGTCCCGCAGCGTTCCGTGGGCACGCTGCCGCGCCCCATGCACACCGGACAGGGGCGATTCACGGCAAAGCTCCCCTGTCCGAAGGAAATCACGCCGCGACCGCTGCACTCGCCACACGGCTTGATCTGGGCGCCGGGGGCCGCACCGCTGCCGCGGCACATGGCGCACTCTTCGTTCACCTCGAGTTCGACGGGTACCTTGCCGCCGGCCGCGGCGATACGAAAGGGGACCTCGACCGTCTGCTCGATGGTCTGCCCCTTTTCGCTGCTGCGGGAGCGGGCGTTGCGTGCGCCCGCCGCGCCGCCGAACATCGACGAGAAGAGATCGCCGAGGCCGCCAATGCCCCCCACATCGAAATCGGTGAAGGTGCCGGCACCCGCCTGACCCGGACCGCGCGAGGCTCCGCCGGCGCCCGGTCGCGACGCACGCGCGCCCCCGAACCCCACGCCGCCGAAGGCACCCAGCCGACGCATGTCGTCGTACTCTTTCCGCTTCTCGGCGTCGCCAAGCACGTTGTACGCCTCGGAGATCTCCTTGAAGCGATCGGCGGCCTTGGGATCGTTCTGGTTGGTGTCGGGATGGTACTGCTTCGCGAGTCGCCGGTACTGCTTCTTGATCTCGTCCGCCGTGGCGGAAGACGAGACCCCGAGGACTGCGTAGAAATCGGTGCCGTTGGCCATGCTGTACGTTGAGGCCTGAGAAGAGCGCGCGCGATCGCGGACGCGATCAGCGCACGCGATCAGCTTACGCGCCGGTCCACTGCTTCACGACGACGCGCGCGGGGCGCAGCACGTGACCGTTGATCACGTAGCCGGACTGGAAGCATACGGCCACCTGCCCGTCCTCCTCGGCTCGCGCGGCGGGGGCCGTGCTCACCGCTTCGTGCAGCGCCGGATCGAACGCATGCCCCGTGGGATCGAGGACCTCGAATCCGTGGCCGGCGAGCGACTTGAAGATCTTCTTTTCGACGAGGATGACACCGTTCACCACCGTGGTGGCATCGACGGTGGTTGGATCGACGTTGGCGAAGCGGGTCAGGTCATCGAGTGCGTCGATGAGCCCACGCACCACCTCCCCCTGCGCCCGCCAACCGGCTTCCTGCCGCTCCTTCACGGCACGGCGACGGAAGTTGTCGTACTCGGCGGCCAGCCGCAGATGCTTGTCCTTCAGCTCTTCGATCTCGCGCTGCCGGTCGTCCATGGGCTCGGCCGACGCCGCAGCGGGCGCATGGGGATCGAGCGTGGCATCCAGATTCTCGTCAGCGGTCGACATGGGATCGGTCATGGTCGGAAGATGCAGCGAGGGTGCTCCGCGGCGGCGGTGGCCGGCGCGGCGGTGCAGGCTCTACGCATGGGCCTGCCCGAAGTTGCGGAAACCGGTGATCCGGTGATGATGGAATGTGTGGATGTCACCCGCGGGCGGTCCAGCCTTCGGACTGCTGCTCCCGCAGGAATGCCTTGCGCAGCCGGTCCAGCGCCAGCTGTGCCGCTCTCCAGCGGATTTCGTGCCGGTCTCCCGGCAGCACGGCGCGCACGGCGTGGACGTCACCATCCAGATCGACCGCGACCCATACGGTCCCGACCGGTTTCTCCGGCGTGCCGCCGTCCGGCCCCGCGATGCCCGTAATGCCCAGGCCGATGGTACTGCCGAAGCGCAGCCGCACGCCGGTGGCCATGGCTCGCGCCACCGGCTCACTCACCGCGCCCTGTTCGTCGATGAGTGCCGCCGACACCCCGAGTTCACGGGTTTTTACCGCGTTGGCATAGGCAATGGTTCCCCCCAGCACCGTACGGCTGGAACCGGGGACCGCGGTAAGCCGCATGCCGAGCATGCCCCCCGTGCAGCTCTCCGCCACGGCCACGGTGGCATTCCGGGCGGCACACTCGGCCAGCATGATGGCCGCCAGATCGTCGTCGTTCTCGCCGTACACATAGCGTGACACCTTGCTCCGCACGAGGGCGGCGGCCTCATCGAGCGCCACCGTGGTGGCCCGCGCGTCGCGGTCCCAGCTGGTGAGGCGGAGGTCCACGCCGTCCGCCCCCGGCAGATAGGCGAGCGACAGACCGTTGACGCCACGCGCCAGTTCGCCCAGCCGGTCGGCCAGCGCCGACTCGGCAATGTTGGCGGTGCGCAACGTTCGACTGCGAATGACCGGGCCGCCCACCGGGAGCCGATCGCGGAGCGTGGGCACGACGGTGTCGGCCAGCATTCCGCGCATCTCCCGCGGAACGCCAGGGAGCATGATCACCCACCGGCCCTGGGCATCTTCGAGCCAGATCCCGGGGGCACTGCCATGCCGATTGGGGAGAATGGTGCACCCCTCCGGCACCATGGCTTGCTGCTCGTTGCTCACCGGCAGGTCATGGCCGAAGCGCTTCCGCCAGCGTTCACGCAGCGCGGTGAGGATGCCGGTGTCCAAGCGCATCCCCTTGCCGAAGATCGCGGCAATGGCCGGCTTCGTCATGTCGTCGGCCGTGGGCCCGAGCCCGCCTGTCGTAATGACCGCCCCGGTGCGCCCCAGGGCATCGCTGACCGCCTGCCGAATGCTCTCCGCATCGTCGCCGCAGGTCGTGCGCCGCACGATGCGCACGCCAAGCGCCGCCAGTTCACGCGCCAGCTGCGCGGCGTTGGTGTCGATGGTGAAGCCGAGCAGCAGCTCGTCGCCGATAGTGACGATCTCCAGATTCATGGCCGAAATCTAGCGACCGCCGGGTCGTTGAACTGCTGGCGTGAAGGGCGGGGAATCGCTCGTCGGAGGCACGGAGCCCCGGAGGCACGGAGACTGACGCCAGACTGACGCCTTGCCATAGCGTGCGGCATGGCAGCGATCATCCATCATGTGGGGGTCACGGCATCCATCGTCGACTCGGCCGTACGACTGCATCGGGATGTCGGCCCTGGGATGTTCGAATCGACATACGAGATGCTCTTGGCGGACGAGCTTGAACGACGCGGCCACACGGTCGCCAGGCAGGTTGTGCTCCCGCTGACCTATCGCTCACGTCGAATCGATCAGGCCTTCCGAATCGACCTGCTCATCGATCGCGCCGTCGTCGTGGAGGTAAAGGCCTGCGAGCGACACTCGGCGATGTTTCGACGGCAGCTGCTGACCTATCTGCGCTTCACCCGGCTCGAGGTGGGGCTCGTCCTCAACTTCGGCCTCTCGACCATGAAGGAAGGCATCGACCGCGTGATCAACACCCACACCGTCCCGTAGCACTCCGTGCCTCCGCGGCTCCGCGCCTCCGACGAGCAGTGTCTCCCCTGCTCCGCGCCTCCCGCGGCCCTAGGCCGCGCGGAGCACCTGCCAACCGTAGCGGCGCATGTACAGCCACAGGGAGTAGAGCGTCAGCGCCACGGCACCGACCATGCTGAGCACGCCCACGAAGCCGTTGAACAGGGCGAAGGCGCGCCAGGCGCCATCGGCGAGCCATCCGCGATGCTCGGCGAGCGTGCTCGCGAAGAACCAGAAGTACGCCGCACCGAGCCAGATGCTCTGGAAGGTGGTCTTCCACTTGGCCGGACCGATGGCGGCAATGACCAGCCCGCGGCGGGCGGCAATCTGCCGGAACACCGTCATGAAGGCTTCGCGCCCCAGCACCACGAGCACGATCCACAGCGGCAATGACACCCTGCCGAAGGGCAGTTCGAAGAGAAACGGACTCGACACCGCGTCGCTCGCTTCCACGAAGGCGTGGTGGCGCTGCAGCAGGTACATGGGAATGAGCGTCGCCAGCAGCAGCATCTTGTCGGCGAGCGGATCGAGCAGGCGGCCGAGGTCGGTGACGAGGTTGCGTGACCGTGCCAGGTGGCCGTCCCAGTAGTCGGTGACGGCGGCAATGAGGAACAGCACGAACGCAAACAACCGGGCGGACCACGAGGTCGTGAACGGCAACCACGCAATCAGCGGCGTCAGGGCGATGCGGCCCACGGTGATTGCGTTGGGAAGGTTCACTCGACGGTCGGGTTGGCGGGAATCCGTCACCGGGACGCCGGCGCACGCAGCGCTCGCCGTGGATGATCAGGCGAGCGTCTTCAGCACCAGCTTGGAAACGGCTTTGAGAGTGTCGAAGACGCCATCGCCGGTAACGGCGACCGCTTCGAAGTACGGTACACGCTCCACCCATTCCCCGGTGGGCAACTGGCCCACCAGATACTCACCCGGGCGGAATGGATCCGCCAGCGGACGCATCCGCGACGGATCCGTGACCTCCCAGCCAGGATTCAGCATGGCCTGCAGATCGGCCAGCGACGCCGCGTTGGGAAGATCGCGCTTGTTGTACTGGATGACGAACGGCATGCGGGTGAGGTCGTACCCGTAGGCCGCCATGTTGTCATACAGGTTCTGCATGGACTCGAGATTGGCTTCGGCACGCTCGGTCTGTGAGTCGGCGACGAACACCACCCCGTCCACGCCCTTCAAGATGAGCTTGCGTGACGCATTGTAGTAGACCTGCCCTGGCACCGTATAGAGGTGAAAGCGGGTCTTGAAGCCACGAATCGTTCCCAGGTCGACCGGCAGGAAATCGAAAAACAGCGTACGCTCGGTTTCCGTGGCCAGCGAGATGAGCTTGCCGCGCGTGCTTGGCGACACCTTGCCGTAGACGTACTCGAGATTGGTCGTCTTGCCGCCGAGACCGGGACCGTAGAACACGATCTTGCAGTTGATCTCGCGGGACGCATAGTTGATCATCGACATGAGCTTGCCCCTTTACTGAAACAAGCGGTCGATCTCGTCTTCGGCACCGGCGAGGAAGCCGGGGGGCGCCGCATCACGCGCGTTCCCGCGCGCGAAGACCCCCTCGAAAATGCGCGTGAGTTCGTCCACGGCGCCCTTCATGCGCAACCGCACCAGGCCGAGAGTGGTCCGGTTGTCGAAGAGCACCACCAGGATGACGCGGCGCGCGATGTCGGCGAGATACATCGATTCGCGCTCCCCCTGATGGAAGAGCACGTTGAAATCGCTTTCGCCGATCAGACGCGCGAGCTGGTCGTTGGCGCTGAAGTCGGCGGCGGTCAGCGTCGCGAAAGCGGTCGCATCGAAGTTGGGGGGTTCGCCAACGGTGGCGACGAGTTGCCCGCTGCGGTCGACGAGCAGCGCGCAGCGCGCTTTCGCGTCGTACAGGAAACGCTGCAGGGTGATCGTGATGGCCCCGAAGTCGTCCTCGGTGAACGACCAGGTGGCGGCGCCAATGGGCATGAATGCAGGAGTTGCCGGTGACCAGGAGACGAGTTGCCGGGTACGTGACATGAATATGGCATGCCCGACCGAAAATCCGAGACTGCGCTTCTAGGAACGTAACGCCCGCTCCGTCCGGAGCAGAACCCCACGGGCGCGACGCCGCAGCAACGGGTGGGGCTCCCACTGGAGGTAATCGCGGAGGAGCCGCGCACTATCAACGCTTGGGTGAGCCCGCAGGTAACCGAGGGCGGCGAGCCGTTTCAGCTTGTCGGGATGGAAGAGGCTCCGGCGGTGACGGCGCTGGGCCAGACTCCACCCGACCAGCCCCACGGCGGCCCCTACGACCAGCCCGATTCCCACCTTGCCGGCGGCCTGCCACCCGCTGTCTCGCTGCGAACGCACGATCGGCGCTTCCCCTGTGCCCCCCGGGTCCCGGGGGTGTTGACGTGGTGATGGGCGGTGCCCGCCCGGTTCTAGAGCATTTCCCGCCGCGCGGCGAGCGCCTGCGCAATGGTCACCCCGTCGGCGTATTCCAGATCGCCGCCCACCGGGAGCCCCCGGGCGATGCGGGTGACCCGAACCGCCCCACCGGCCAGCTGGCGCTGGACGTACAGGGCCGTGGCCTCCCCTTCCAGGGAGGGGTTGGTGGCCAGAATGACCTCCTGTACCCCTTCCGGCCCGAGGCGTGCCAGCAGCGCGCCAATGGACAGGTCATCCGGACCCACGCCATCGAGGGGCGACAGCCGCCCCCCCAGGACGTGGTACAGGCCACGGAACTCCCCGGCCCGTTCGATGGAGGCAATGTCGCTCGCCTCCTCGACCACGCAGAGGACCGTCGCTTCGCGGCGGGGATCGGCGCAGAGCGGACAGAGCGGCTGTTCCGTGAGGTTGAAGCACCGGTCGCAGGGGCGCACCCGCTCCGTCAGCGCCACGAGGGTCTCGGCCAGACGGCGGCTCTGCGCGGCCGGCTGCCGCAGCAGGTGGTACGTGAGGCGCAAGGCCGTCTTGCGTCCAATGCCGGGCAGCCGCGCCAGCTCGCTGGTCAGCTCGTCGATGACGGACACGCGAGGCGAATCAGAACGGCAGCTTGAACGGCAGGTCGATGCCGCCCGTTACCTTCTGCAGCTCCATTTGCATGGCGTCGGCCGCCTTCTTCTGCGCCTCGGCCACGGCCACGACGATCAGATCCTCGACCATGTCCTTGTCCGCCATGATGGCGGGATCGATCTGGATACGCTTGAGTTGCATCTTGCCGTCGACATCGGCGGTCACCATGCCACCGCCGGCGAGTGCGCTGAACGTGCGCTGCGCCATCTCGTCCTGCATCGTCTGCATGCGGGCCTGCATGTCCTTGAACTGGCCCAGCATCTTGAAGATATCCATCGGGGTACTCGGAGAGGTTTCTATGACACGGGAGGGAGCAGGGGGAAGGGTCTCAGGGGACGGATGAAGGCTCCTGCTCCCTTCATCCTGACACCCTTCTCCCTGCTCCCTGCCTTGAAATCAGTCCAACAGCTCGAGGTCCAGGGCCTTCACCGCCGCCTCGAGCAAGGGATCCTTGGCGGCGATCTGTTCCGTGCGCTGCTGCTGCACGTCGTGCGCGGTCAGGCGCTTGGCAGCGGCGCGCGGCGCTGGGGCACCACTTGGCGCAACGGGCGCCGTTGGCTGCAACGTGAAGCCGTGCACCCCCGGCAGCTGTGCCTGCAATGCGGCCAGCACATCGGCGCGCGCGCGCTCCACGGGCATCGCGAAGGTGTCATCGCCCGCCGCATGAGACAGCGTGACCACGCCATCGGCAGTTACGGCCACGGGCACGAGGCGCTGCAGGGCTTCGGCCACCATGCCGCGCCCGCTGCTGCGGACTGCGGTCGTCACCTGCGGCCAGGTGGCCTTGACCTGCTCCACCGTGGGCGCGCCACCCTGCGCTCGCCGCACCGTCGCGGCGGGGGCGCGCTGCGCCGCCTCCTGCTGGGCCGCCGCCGCCGCGGCCGCCGCATGCTGCGTGGCCGTTTGTGACGGCGCCGGGGGAATGAACGCGGGCGCAGGCGCCAGCGCCGGCGCAACGGCCGGGGGTGGAGACGGGGGCATGGCATACGCCGACGCGACCCGTGCGTCATGCGCCACGCGCCGCGGCGGCGGGTCGTCACCGCCACCTGCGCCGAAGCCCTTCAGCACTTCCTCCAGCTCGACCGTGCGATCGAGCAGGGCGAAGCGCACCAGCAGCGTTTCGAGCAGCAACTGAGGCTGGCCACTCTTGCGATACATGGGTTCGATTTCGAGCAGGGCGTGCAGCATGCGCACGAGATCACCCGCCGAGACGCGCCCCGTGCGCGCCTGCAGGGCCGCCCGCAGCCGTTCGGACATGTCGGGAAGTGCCCCGCCCATGGTCATCGCGAGCAGGGCGCGCAGCGTGCGTCCCAAACCGGCCAGCAGCAGCACGAAATCCACGCCGGCGTCGGCCTGGCGCTGCACGGCCGCGAAGATGTCGCCGGCACGGCGCTCGAGGATGAGGTCGAGTAGCGCCACGTATTCGTCGTCGGGCACCAGCCCCAACGCCACCGTGACGCGGTCGGCGGTCACCTCGGCGGTTTCGCCGAGCGACAGCACCTGGTCGGTGAGTGACAGGGCATCGCGCAATCCACCGTCGGCGGCGCGCGCAATCATGCCGAGCGCTTCGTCCTCGAAGCGCACGCCCTCTTCGGTGAGCACGGCCGCGAGCCGCTCACGGATCTCGGTGGCCCCGATGCGCTTGAGGTCGAATCGCTGCAGGCGGGACACGACGGTACCGAGCACCTTCTGCGACTCGGTGGTGGCGAAGACGAACACCACGCGCGGCGGCGGTTCTTCGAGCACCTTGAGCAGCGCGTTCCAGGCATCGCGCGACAGCATGTGCGCTTCGTCGACGATATAGACCTTGTACCGGTCGTCACCCGACGGCGCGTACATGGCCCGCTCGCGCAGGTCGCGGGCGTCGGCGACACCACCATTCGAGGCGGCGTCGATTTCGACCACATCGAGAGAGGCCGCGCCGCTCCAGATGCGCTGGCAACTGGCACACTGCCCACAGGGTTCGCCCTGCAGTTCGGGCTCCCCGCGGCGCTCACAGTTGAGCGCCATGGCCAGGACGCGCGCCAGGGTGGTCTTGCCCGTGCCGCGCGGCCCGCACAACAGGTAGCCATGGGCAACACGCCCGCGCGCGATGGCCCCCTTGAGGGTGTTGGCGACGTGCGACTGCACCGCCACGGTCGCGAAATTCCGCGGTCGGTACTTGCGGGCGAGAGCGAGGGACATGGCCGCAATCTAAGCGGTACCGGCCCGGCGCGACGGCACGGCTCCCCCCGACGAAAACGCGCAGGAGGTCCGCTGGTGACCAGCGAATCCTCCTGCGCGCAGTGCTCCGGGCCTGACGAAGCGACGTCAGAATCCACGTGCGGCTGCTACCTTCGGGGTCCTGACCGATTTGGCGGCCTGGCGCCCTCCGGGACCCGGAGCCCGTAGAAGTTAGCCGACACGCACGCCAAATGGTACTAGGCCAGCACCTCTTCGAGGGTCTGCCGCAGCAGCGCCGCCGCTTCGGCTACCGCGCCCGCCGGTGCGTCCAGATGCGTGACCGCCCTGATGCGGGCCGGGTGCCACTCGGTAAGGCGCACGCCACGCTCACGCGCGCGTGCCACCACGGCGGCGGCCCGCGGCTGCGGCAGGTCGATCATCACGATGTTGGTATCGGGCGCCACCACCCGCGCGCGCCCCGCGCCGTCAACCACCTGCGCCAGGTAGCGGGCGCTGGCATGATCTTCGGCCAGGCGGTCGTAGTGATGCTGCGCGGCGTGCAGGGCGGCGGCCGCGAGAACGCCGCTCTGCCGCATGCCCCCGCCGAAGCGCTTCCGCACGCGATGGGCGCGGGTGATGAAGTCGGCGCTGCCGGCGAGGCAGGCTCCCACGGGAGCGCCCAGCCCCTTCGAGAAACTCACCATGACCGAATCGGCGCACGCCGCGAGGTGCGCGAGTGGGCGCTGCAGCGCAGTGGCCGCGTTCCAGAGGCGTGCGCCATCGAGGTGCACGGGCAGGGCGTGCTCCCGGGCGACGGCCTGGATGTCCCGCATCTCCTCGACCGACGTCACCACGCCCCCCGCCCCGTTGTGCGTGTTCTCGAGGCAGACCAGCGACGGCTCCGGCGCGTGAATGCTGGGGGTGCGGATGTGCGCGCGCAGATCGGCCGCCCGGAACACCGCGGACTCGCCGCGCACGGGTCGGCACTGGACGCCGCACAGCGCCGCCGCGCCGGCGATCTCCCAGTGATACACATGCGACTCGGCGTCGCACAGCACCTCGGTACCTGGCGTGGTGTGCACCCAGATGGCCGCCTGGTTGGCCATGCTGCCGCTGGGAAAGAAGAGCGCGCGCTCCTTGCCCAGTGCGGCCGCCGTCCACGCTTCGAGCGCCGCCGTGGTAGGGTCACCGTCGAGCACATCGTCGCCCACCTCGGCGAGGGCCATGGCCTGCCGCATGGCCGTGCTGGGACGCGTGACGGTGTCGCTGCGCAGGTCGAGCGGTGTGGCGGGAGATACGAGGACGGACATCGGCATGGTGAGAGGGATCGGCGCGCTTACCGGGGGCGGACGCGAGTGGCGCGTGCGTCGCCGTCGCGCAGCGCCGCCAGCTCGGCGCGACGCAGATCGTAGGCCTGCGCCACTTCGCCGCCAAGGAGGAAGAGGAACGCGCTGTAGTAGGTCCAGAAGACGACGGCCACGATGGCGGCGATGGTCCCGGTGTACAGCGAGGCGGGATTCGCGGCCCCCACGGCCAGGGCGAAGACGTGTCGCGCGATCTCGAACAGAATGGACGCGGTGAGCGCGGCCACCGCAGCCACCTGCACGCTGGGACGCCGGCGCGGCAAACCGCGATAGAACGCGTAGAAGAGCGCGAACACGAGCAATACGGCCAGCAGGCGTCCCACCACGTACTCGAGCCCCGACATGGCGTCGCGCTGCAGGCCCACGGTGCGCAGGAACGCAAAGCCCCGGGTCGTGGCCAGGTCGAGATAGGCCGAGAAGACCACGTACACCACCACCGCCACCGTGGCCACGATGGTGGCGAGGAAGTCGAACAGCTTGCCGGCCACGATGCTGCGGTCGGTCCCGTCGAAGATGAGGGCCAGGACGCTGCGCAACGAGCCGAAAAGGCGCGTGGAAAACCAGGCGAAGATGATGGCCGAGTAGATGGTGACGGTGCCACGGGTACTCAGGACTTCCGTCACGACGCCGCGCAGCAGGTCGCCGGCGCTCGGCGCTTCATTGGGGAGCAGCTGTTCGATGAGCCGCGTCACGGTGACGGCGGCCTCTGCCGGCTCGCTGCCCAGCAGGAAGGAGAGCCCCGAAATGAGCAGCAGCACGAACGGCACGAGGGCGAGCAGGATGTTGAACGCCAGCCCGCCCGCGAGAAACGGGACGTTGTCCTCCGCCGCCTGATTCCAGACGCGGCGGAGGATGTCCCACCACGACTCAAGCGTCGTCGGCAGACCCGTCTGCATGGCCCTCCGCGCCGCCGCGCGGGGCGCGATCGTCGGCCATGGGGCCGGGTTCCCCCGACATGCCGGAGCGCGAGGCCCGTTCCGAATACGCGCGACGACCGTCGGCGTAGGCACGCTTGCTGTTGGCCACCGCCCGCTCGATGTCGGCCCGCGCCTCACGTGCCGCATCGCGGCTGGCCGACACCGCCTCGTTCACGGCATCGACACGGCTGTTCACCGCGTTACGGGCGCGCCCCAGGCGCTCATCCACCCCTGAACGGGCACGCTCCACCTGGCCCGCCAGCTTGTCGCCGAACTCGTCGGTCACGTCCTTTGCACGACGCGCGGCGCGCCGCGCCTCCCGCGAAATGCGCTCGCGGGTCTCGCGACCACTGGCCGGAGCAAAGAGCAACGCCGCCCCGGCGCCAAGCGCGAGCCCAAGCAGCAGGAGTCCGACGCCGTTGTTGCTGTCCTTCTCAATCACGACCACGCGGTCGTCGTCGTAATCACGAGCCATATGACCTCCAGCGAGTGAGGAGCCCCGCCCGGGCTCCGTAGGCTGTCCGCAGGCAGCCCGTGCTGCCTGCGGCCCCCCAGTCCGTACCGGTCACTCAGTCGGAAAGATCCGCATCGTCCGGCGCCGCGATGATCGTGGACGCTCCCGTGGGGAGCGGACGGTGCTGTTCCGGCATGGTGACGAACTGCTCCACGTACGTCTTCGTGCCGGCGATACCCAGCTGGGTGAAGAGGAACGTGAACTTGGCGTCGTACGCGGCGCCGAGCTTCTCGCGCAATTCGACCGGCAGCGCCCACAGCGTCTTCTTGAAGGGGCCGATCGCCTTCTTGCGCGTCTTGTAGTAGAACTGCGCGTCGCTGTCGGTGGCCTTGCGCTCGTCCTTCGCGTTCACGTCGAGCCACGCGTAGATCTCCTGCAGCAGCTCCGGCGGCAGGTGATCGAACATCATGGTCTGGAAGTTCGTCGCGAGGTGAATCTCCGCCGTTTCGCGCTTGGGGAAGTTGCTGAACGCCGCGTCCGGGAGGGTGGACGCGCCGTGCTGCACCGCGCCCGCCATGCCGTACCGGTCACGCCCCAGCTTCGAGAGCACCTCGAGCGTGTCGAGATCGAGCGCCACATCGGCGATGGTGCCGTCGGCGAGCACGACCCCGCCGTGCGACGTGCCCGACTGCACGGAGATCTTGCTCAGCCCCGCCATGCCGGGCGCCTGCGCCGCGAGCGTGGCGTTGAACCCTTCCATGAAGGCCTCGAGCTCTTCGGGCGTGCTGTTCTCCGTCCCGACTTCACCGATCTCGCCACCAATGGAGATGGTCACGCCAGCCGGCTCCGCCGCGCGCACGAAGCGCGTGATGTCCACGCACACTTCGTAATTGAGGCGCTGCTGTTCGGTGAGCGTGGGCTTGCTCAGGTCGACGAGCGTGGACGTATCCACGTCGATGTTGTAGAAGCCGGCGGCGACGGCCTCGGTGACGAGCGCCTTCACGGCGTTCACCTCGGTGACCGGATCAACGGCGTACTTCTTGTGGTTCACCTGGAAGTGATCGCCCTGGATGAACACCGGCCCGCGGAACCCTTCCCGCAGCGCCGCGGCGAGCATGACCGTGACGTACTCGGCCGGACGCTGTTCGGTGTAGGCGATTTCCGAGCGGGCGATTTCGAGGATGAAGGCCCCCGCCTCGAGCCTGATGGCCGTGCGGAAGACGGCGCGCGCCGTATCGTACGACATGGCGCGGATGTTCATGGCCGGCACGGTGAACCCGCCGCACTTGCCCGCCCCGCGCGCCACGTACAGTTCGTGGATGGACGCCGGCCGCACGCCCACCTGCTGACCGATCTCCCAGATCACCCAGCGGGCGAAATCGCGCTCGGCTTCGGTGGCACCGAACACCGCCTCGTGTACCAGGGTGTCGAACTGGGAGGTGGCCAGCACGGCGGCGTCATGCACCCGCAGTACACCGTCGGAAACCGTCAGGGCGCCGCCGAGCAGCGAAGCCGGGGTCATCGTCGAATCGGACATGAGCGATCGTCGGGGGTGGAAATGCTGAACTGGGGTCCGCTGTAAGTTCCCACTCTATGAACGGTGCCGGCAAGCCCGATGCCGGAGTTGCCATCGTGTTTCCCGCGGGCGAGGGCGTCCGGGCCTCGTCCGGGTGTGCGCCGACGCCGGCGTTACACGGCCGGCGTGATCATGAAGCGCGGGTCGGGTTTGGGGAGCGCATCCCACTCCGAGCGCGCCGCCTCGCTCCCGGTTCGCCCCAGCATGGCGTAGGCGAATTGCTTGCCCAGCTCCACCCCGGGCTGGTCGAACGCATTGACCCCGTACAGTTCACCCGCGTACGCGGTGGCAAGGGCAAAGAGCTGCATGAGTGCGCCGAGGTGCCAGGCGTCGATGCGGTCGATGTGGATGGTGGCATTGAAGCGGCCGCGCGCCGCGAGCGCCCCCGCCGTGGCCCGCTGTTCGATATCGATGAGTTCGCCCAGCGTGTGCCCGCCCAGGTAGCCGAGTTCGGGGATATCGGCGTGGCGCGCCGGAATGCGACCGTCGTTGGTGCGCCCGCTGACAGCCACGAAGGTGACCGTCTTGTCCGGCGGCCCCTCCATGAAGAGCTGCACCTGCGAGTGCTGGTCGGTGGCCCCGAGTGCCGGTAGCGGCGTGGGGCCCACCGAGGTGCCATCGGGGCGGATCTTGCCCAGCGATTCGGCCCAGAGCTGCACGAACCAGAGCGCGAGATCGCGCAGCGGATCCGCGTAGGGCATGAGCACCTGGACCGATCGTCCGTGCCGCGTGTCGGCCAGCCACTGCAGGACGGCAAAGGCGCCGGGGAGGTTGCCGGCGAGCTCGGTGCCCTGCGCCTGGGCCGTGATGTGCGCCGCACCGGCCAGCAGCGCCCGCACGTCGACGCCAATGAGCGCCGCCGGCAGAATGCCCACGGGCGAGAGCACCGAGAAACGGCCGCCCACGTTGGCCGGGATCTCCACCGCCGCGATCCCCTCGTCACGGGCGATGCGTCGCAGCGCGCCCACCTGCGGATCGGTCACCAGCACCAGATGTTCGCGCGCCGCCTCCTCGCCCACGGCCTGCGCCAGGGCGTCGCGCACGATGAGATACTGCGCCATGGTTTCGACCGTGCCGCCCGACTTCGACACCACGAGCACGAGCGTACGCGTGAGATCGAGCCGATCGAGTGTGGCCCCAATGGTCGCCGGGTCGACGTTGTCCAATACGTGCAGCCGCGGGCGCCCCCCGCGCTGCGCCGCGGTGAGTTCGTTCCAGCGCGGCGGACAGAGCGCGGTGCGCAAGGCGATGGGCCCCAGCGCCGACCCGCCAATGCCCAGCAGGAGGACATCGTCGAACCGGCCCTGCACCCGCTCGGCCACCGCGAGCGACGACGCCAGGAGCGGCTCGTTGGTGGCAAGGGTGAGAAAGCCGAGGTCGCCCGTGCGCGCATGCACGGCGGCGTGCGCGCGCGCAAAGGTGGCCGCGGCATCGTGCCACTCGCGTTCGGCAATGCCGGCACCGTGCGGCAGCACGCCGGCCATCATGTTCGTGAAATCGAAGGAGAGTGCCATGATCAAGGCTCCGGCAGGTCCACCACCAAACCATCGTGCGCCGGAGCGATTCCGGGAGGCAGTTCGGCGGCAAGCTGCGCGTGGAAGTTGTCGTGCGTGAGATGCGTGAAGTAGGTGCGGGCGGCGCCGACGCGCTGCGCCATGTCCACCGCTTCGGCGATCGAAAGGTGCGTGGGATGCGGCGTCCGCAGCAGGGCGTTGAGCACGAGCACCTGCACGCCGACAAGACTGGCCAGCGCCTCGTCGGGGAGCGTTTTGGCGTCGGTGATGTAGGCCAGATTGCCCACGCGGAAACCCACCACCGAGGCGCGTCCGTGCGGCACGGCGATGGGCAGCACCGACGTGCCATTCACCCGAAAGGCCGTCCCGGGGGTGATGGGGTGGAGCACCCCCTCCGGACGCGTCGTGCCGAGGAGCGGACGAAAGGCCGCATCGAAGATGTACGGGAAGCGCGCCTGCAGCGTGGCGAAGGTGGGAGGCTCCGCGTAGAAGGGGAGCGGGGCCCCGCGTCGGATCGTGATGGCGCGCAGATCGTCGATGCCGTGAATGTGGTCGGCGTGCTCGTGCGTGAAGAGCACGGCATCGACGGTGGCGATGCCGACCGCCACGAGCTGCAATCGCAGCTCGGGCGGCGTGTCCACCAGCAGGCGCGTGCCGTTGGCCGCCTCGATGACCACCCCGCAGCGCGTGCGCCGGTCGCGCGGGTCGGTGGACGTACACACGGCACACTCGCAGCCCACCTGCGGCACGCCGAAGCTCGTGCCGGTGCCGAGGAACGTGAGGCGCACGCCGGTCGCCGGTCGCGACGTCAGGTCAGACCGTTTCGACCTTCAGCAGGTTGGTCGTGCCGGGCACGTCGAACGGCACGCCCGCGGTCACGAGCACGCGGTCGCCCTTGGTCACCAGATTGAGGTCGAGCGCCTCGCGCAGGGCCATGGCCACCATGTGATCGTACCCGCGTGCCGTGGGCACGAGACGCGGCACCACGCCCCACACGAGCGCCAGCTGGCGGCACACGCGTGGTTCGTCGGTGAGCGCGAGGATGGGCACGCTGGGACGGTGCGAGGACACGATGCGGGCGGTGAAGCCGCTCTTCGTGAACACCACCACCAGCGGCGCATCGAGCATGCGCACGGCCGCCACGGTGGCCGCGGCGATCGCTTCCTCGATGTTCACGCCGCTGACGACGCGCCGCTCGAGCCGCGCGCTGGCGCCCGGGCGCGGCCTGGTCTCGATTTCCCGGATGATGCGGCGCATCGCTTCCACGGCGAGGCGCGGGTAATGCCCCGCCGCCGTTTCCGCCGACAGCATCACGGCGTCCGTGCCATCGAGGATGGCATTGGCCACATCGCTGGCTTCCGCGCGCGTGGGACGCGGATTCTCGATCATCGACTCGAGCATCTGCGTGGCGGTGATCACCGGACGCCCCATGCGGTTGGCCGTGGCGATGATGTGCTTCTGGGCAATGGGCACTTCCTCGAACGGGAGTTCCACCCCCAGGTCGCCGCGCGCCACCATGACGGCGTCGGTGGACCGCATGATCTCCTCGATGTTCTCGAGCGCCACATCCTTCTCGATCTTCGCCACCACCAGCATCGTCCTGGGAATGAGCGCGCGCAGCTCATCGATGTCCTGCGCGCGCCGCACGAAGCTGAGCGCCACCATGTCAAGGTCGTTGGCCACGGCGAAGGCCAGATCGGCGCGATCCTTGTCGGTCAGCGACGGAGCCGACACGGCAATGCCGGGCAGGTTCATGCCCTTGTTGCTGGTGAGCGTTCCCCCGTGCACCACGGTGCACCACACGCGCGGCGTCTCGACGCGCGTGACGACGAGCTCGAAAAGCCCATCGTTGATGAGCACGCGGTTGCCGGTGTTCACATCATGGCACAGATCGGCGTAGGTGATGGGGATTTCGTCTCCCGCGGCCACCTCCTCGGGCACGAGCACGACGGTGCCGCCCACTTCCAGCTCCCGGGGAGCGGGCAGCGCGCCGATGCGAATGCGCGGCCCCTGCAGATCGCCAAGAATGGCCACCGGGCGTCCGGCGGCGTCCGACACCGCGCGCACCATGGCGATCGTGCGCGCGTGCTGCTCGTGCGTGCCGTGCGAGAAGTTGATGCGGGCCACATCGAGGCCGGCGTCGACCAGCGTCCGGATGGCCTCGGCCGTGTTGCTGGCCGGACCGAGTGTGCCGACGATCTTGGTGCGCGGCACGTGCGCACGCTGAAAGGTGCTGGTCATCGTCTCGTGGTCATCCGCAGGCGAGGCGGCGCGTTCGGGGCCGGTGCGGGAGATGGACATGTCGGGCGTGGTGGTGGCCAAGGGAACCGGGGGAGTGGGGAGATCAGGAGGCGGCCGGCGCGAGCGCCGCGCGCTTGCGGGCCAGTCCGGCCAGCAACGTCACGAACGACTGCTCGAAGGAGGCGAGCCCCTCAGCGAGCAGCGTGTCGGTCACCGACTGGAGCGACACCCCGTGCGCCTCGAGCGCCGCCAGCGACCGCTCCGCTTCGGCCACCGACTCCGTCACCGATGCCCGCACTTCGCCGTGATCACGGAACGCCTCGAGCGTGGCGGGCGGGAGCGTGTTGACCGTGTCGGGACCGATGAGCTCCTCCACGTAGATCACATCGCGATACGCCGGGTTCTTGGTGCTGGTGGAGGCCCACAGCGGACGCTGCACGCGCGCACCGCGGCTGCTGAGCGCGGCCCACCGCGCGCCAGAGAACGACGCCTGAAACAGACGATAGGCGAGCTTGGCGTTGGCAATGGCGGCCTTGCCCTGCAGGGCCAGCAGCGCCTCGGCGCGCTCGGGGGCGGCGGCGGCCAGGACGCCCAACTGCTTGTCGATGGCCGAGTCGACGCGGCTCACGAAGAAGCTGGCCACGGAACCGATGCGGTCGATGGGCAGGCCGGCGGCGGCGCGGGCTTCCAGGCCGGCCAGGTAGGCCTCGATGACGCGCGCATGCGCCTCGATCGAGAAGAGCAACGTGACATTCACGTTGATGCCGTCGGCAATGAGCTGCCGGATGGCCTCGGCGCCTTCTGGCGTGCCCGGCACCTTGATCATGAGGTTGGGGCGGTCCACGCTGGCCCACAACCGGCGCGCTTCGGCGACCGTTCCGGCGGTGTCGCGCGCGAGATCCGGTGAAACCTCCAGCGAGACGAATCCGTCTAGTCCCTGCGTCCGGTCGTAGACCGTGCGGAAGGCATCACAGGCCTGACGCACATCCGTGGCCGCCACTTCAAAAAAGGCGTCGCGGTCGGACAGCGCGGAGGGCAAGGTGGCCAGCTGGGCGTCGTACGCGGCACCCTCGGCCAGCGCCTTCTCGAAGATGGTGGGGTTCGAGGTCATGCCGGTGAGGGCATCCTCGGCAATCCGGCGGGCCAGATCCCCGTTGGAAAGCATGGTGCGGTCGATATAGTCGAGCCACAGGGACTGACCAGCGGCGTGCAGCGCGTGCAGGCGAGCGGACATGGGAACCGGAGAAGGCGCGTGAAGAGGAGGGGCAGCTATGCATGGTAATGTGCTGCACATGGCGGCGGCGAGAGCAGCGGCCGGTTGTTTCTGAAAATAGACGGTTACACCCCACACCCATTTCCACTTTCGTGAAGACTTTCTTGTTCTGCTCGCTGGTGCTCGTGCTGGCGACCGGCTGCGTGGGCGCCGGGCGGTCGGCCGGCGGCGCGGCCGCCCTGCCCGCCTCGTGCGGAGGCGGGGCAGCAACCGACGGTTCGTCGCTGGCCTCCGCGCCGGCGGCGGACGCGCTGGTCACCTTCGACAGTGCCTGGACGATCATCCGGCGCACCCACTGGGACACCACCTACAACGGGGTGAACTGGCAGGCGGTTCGCGACGAGCTGCGTCCCCGGGCCGCGGCGGCGCGCACGCGCGGCGAATTGCGGCTCGTGCTGGCCGACATGGTGTCGCGTCTGCGGCAGTCGCACTTCTCCATCATCCCGCAGGAGGTGTCGGACGCGACCATGGGCCGTGGTGACGGCGCCGCGCGGCAGGGGGCCAGCGGCTCGCTGGGCTTCGATACGCGCCTGGTGGGGTCGGCCATGCTGGTCACGTCGATCGACACCGGCGGACCGGCGTGGCAGGCGGGGGTCCGCACCGGGTGGGAAGTCGAGTCGGTTCGCGGGTGCCCGTCAGCGGCTCGGCTGGCGCTGTTGCCGGAAAGCCTCGAGCCGCGGCGTCGCGCCCTGTTTGCCTGGCAGGGCACCACCATGGCGCTCGGCGGTCAGGCGGGCGACACCATCACGGTGGGGTTCCGCGACGCGCGCTCCACCGCGCGCCCGCTCACCCTGACGTACGGGGCGGAGCGCGGCACGATCACCAAGTTCGGCAACCTGCCGCCGCTTGCCGCGGCGCTCGACTGGCATCGGGTGCAGCGCGACGGCCGGACGATCGGCGTGATCCGCTTCAACATCTGGATGCCCGTGCTGGCCGCGCAGTTCGACGCGGCGGTGGACTCGCTGCGCGGTGCAGACGCGATCGTGCTGGATGTGCGGGGCAACCCGGGAGGGGTGGGCGGCATGTCCATGGGCTTCGCCGGGCACTTCCTCGATAGCGCGGTGGCGATCGGGGAGATGGTGCAGCGCGGCGGCACCATGCGTTTCATGGCGAACCCCCGCCGTGTGGACACGCGGCTTCGTGCCGTGACGCCGTTTCGCGGTCCGCTCGCGCTCGTCGTGGACCCCCTGTCGGCCAGCACCACGGAGATCTTCGCCGGCGGGCTGCAGGGGCTCGGGCGGGCCAGCGTCTTCGGCACGCAGTCGGCCGGACAGGCACTCCCCTCCGTTCCGGAACGGCTACCCAACGGGGACATCCTGTATCACGCCATCGCCAACTTCATTGGCGCCAACGGGAAACCGGTGGAGGGAGACGGGGTGACACCAAACCAGCTCGTTTCCCCCGATCGGCGGGCCCTGCTCGACGGCCGAGACCCGGCGCTCGATGCCGCCATCACGTGGGTTACCCGTCAGGCACCGCGGCGGCCGGTGCCTTGATATAGTTCATGCGTTCAACGCACGCATGATCACCCCACCCACCGCCATCCCTCTTGTCGCCGACAGGCGCTCACCTCGGAGAATTCCCGAATGTTCCTTCAGTCAGCGGTTCGCACCATCACCACCGCCGCGCTGCTCTTCGCGGCGCCCGCCGTTCAGGCCCAGCCGCTCCCACCGGCCGCCGACGTGCTGGCCAAGCACGTGGCCGCGATCGGTGGCCGCGATGCCATCATGAAGATCACGTCCATGAAGCAGGTGGGGGCCATGGAGATCACGGCGGCGGGCATGACGGCCGATCTCGAGATGTACGTGATGGCGCCCAACAAGCAGTCCATGAAGATGAGCCTTGCCGGCCTGGGCGAGATTCTCTCGGGGACCGACGGCACCGTGGCGTGGTCGGTGAACCCCATGCAGGGCGCGCGCCTGCTGGAAGGCAAGGAGCTCGCGCAGGCCAAGGAGCAGGCCGACTTCGTGGCCAGCATGCTCTATTCGCCTGACCGGTTCAGCGCGATGACCAACGAAGGCGTGGTCGACTTCGCGGGCGAGAAGGCCTACAAGATCAAGCTGGTGCGCAAGGACACCGGGAACGAGTCGTGGAACTACTTCTCGCTGGCCAGCGGGCTGCAGATCGGCGCCGAAGCCACGCTCGACTCGGAGATGGGGAAGATGTCCACGAGCTCGATCATTGCCGACTACAAGCAGTTCGGCCCGCTCAAGGTGGCCACGCGCACCGAGATGACGACCGGCCCGCAGAAGATGATTCTCACGGTGAAGAGCGCCGAGTTCAACACGGTGACGAACGAAGCCGTGGCCGTGCCGGCGGCCGTGCAGCCGCTGATCAAGAAGTAAGTGCACAGGGCCCGGCGTGCTGGCCTGACGCTGACCGAGGTGCTGGTGGCCGTGGCAATCGTGGCGATTGCCGGGGCCCTGCTCCTCTCGCGTCAGGTCACACGTCGCGGTACCCAACGCGCGGCCAGCGCGCATGACATGACCGCTGTCGTGGACAGTGCGCGAACGCTGGCGATGCAGCGGCGCGAAACGCTGCGGCTGCGGGTGTACCATGACGGCTTGTGGAGCGTGGAGGCCACCGGCGCCCGCGAGCCCATTGCCGCGGGGACGATCACCGCGCCCCCATTGCCGCTCGACCTCGCCATCGATCCGCGTGGCCGATGCACGCCGTCGCCCGGCTGGGTGCCGCGCGAGGAGCTGCGCGCCGCCTTCGACGCCGGCGATTGCCGCTGGCAGGCTCCAGCGCGCGCGCGCTGAGGCCCACGAGGCACCGCCGCGCGACGACTACTTCGCCGGATCGGCGACGAGCGCCAACAGGGATCCGTCGGGGCTCACCGCAAGCCGCGTGATGTGGCCGAGTCCGCTCCCGGCGTAGTCCGCCAACGCGGTCCACCCACGATCACCGCGCGTCCAGCGCCACAGCCTGCTGCCGCTACCGACCAGCACGGTGCGGCCATCGATCCAGGCCACATCTTCGCTCCCAGGTGGAAGGGTCACGAGTGCGGTGAAGGTGCGCGCCACCGGATCGAACTCCATCAGCTGCCACGGCGGTGTGCCTTTCTGCACGACGCTGGCCAGCGACGTGCCGGGGATGCGATGCAGCGAACGGCCGATGTTGCGTGCCACCACCTCGGTACGGCCGGTGCCCTTCGCGCCAAGGTGCAGCGTGACCGGCGTGCCGAGCACGAACAGGACCCAGGTGGAGTCGGTCGGTTGGGCGAAGTACCCCACCGGGCGGGTTTCCGGGAAGAGCACCTGCTCGGCGCTGCCATCGAGAGGCACCCGCCACAGCCGTTGCGTCGAGTCGCGCTCCACCCGAATGACGAGAAGGGCGCGGCCATCGGGCGTGGGAGCGGCGGAGTACTCGCTTTCCGGCGCGGTGCGCGTGACGCGGACGCTGCGGCCGCTGGCGATGTCGAACCGGTAGATGTCGGCCTGCGCATCGTCGCGGGTCGACGTGTAGAAGAGGGCGCGCCCGTCGTGCGAGAAGGCCGGCTGATTGTCGTAGCCGTCGCGGTTCGTGATGTTGCGCGGGGCACCGGCGGCCAGCGCCGCCCCCCTCCCCGTCAGCGGCACCAGGAAGATCTCCGACGACGGCGCCGGGGGTGAGGTGCGCGGCACGCCGGGTTGCGCGGCAAGCGGGCCGGCCGCCCCGGCGAGCAGGACGGCACCGCAACCGGTGTGGAGGATGGACCGGAGCATGGGTGCGCGGGGCAGGAGGTGGGGAGACACGCGATGGGACAATCAGGAAGCATACCCGCCGGGCGTTGCGCCCGCTGGGGCGCTGCGAGTAGGCTCCCGACATGCACGCCGTTTCCATTTCACAGCGCCTGCGCCATGCCCGGTGGCGGCGCCGTCGCACGTCGTTCGCTCGATGGCCAGCTGGCGAGTGGGGCTCCGTGTGGTGGCAGCTGTGCCTGCTGGTGCTGCTGGGCGCGTGCGATGGTGCCCCCACCGAATCGGCCCCGCGCGATGGGCGTGTGGCCTCGCTGCTCGTGTCTCCGGCATCGCTCAACCTGCCGGCCGGGGTGACACAGCCGCTGCAGCTGGAGGCGCGCGATGCGGCCGGCGTGCTGGTGGACGCGCCGGCGGTGGACTGGCGAAGCGATGCCCCGGCGGTGGCCTCGGTCGACGCCACCGGCGTGGTGCGCGCCGTGGCGCCTGGCAGTGCGCGCATCACCGCCAACGTGCGGGGGGTGAACGGCCCGCTGTCGGCGCTGGTGTCGGTCTCGGTGACCAGCGAGCAGCCCGACATCACCACGTGGCGCGCGGCGCGCGCCGGTGTGTCGGATGTGACCTTCCTGGGGGTGTGGGACGACGGTGCGGGCACCACGTGGGCCGTGGGGCAGAACGGTGGCATCCTGCGCTCCCGCCACGACGGCCCGTGGGAGCAGGTGGACGCCGGGATCACCGAAACGCTGGTGGGCGTGTGGGGGAGTTCGCCCACCGATCTCTGGTTCGTGGGGAGCAACGGCGTGGTGCTGCGCAGCGACGGGACCACGTTCCGGCGGCTCGACACGGGGGTCACCTCGACGTTGCTCGAGGTGTGGGGGCTGAGCGAGACCGAGATCTTCATCACCGGCGACCGTGGGACCATCCTGCGGTGGAACGGGACGCGGCTGGATGCCATGGCCAGTGGTGTGACCGACGAGCTGTGGGGGATCTGGGGTGCCAACAGCACCACCGTGTTCGTCGCCGGCAACAACGGCACCATTCTGCGCTGGAATGGCACGAGCTGGTTGCGGCAAGCGGTGCCGGAGTCGGTGCCGTTCTTCGATGTGTGGGGCACGAGTGCCGGCAACGTGTTTGCCGTGGGCACGCAGGGCACCGTCGTGCGCTTCGACGGCGTGCAGTGGCAGCGTATGCCCACCCCTGGCAGCGCCAACCTGTTCGCCCTGCGGGGCCGCGCCTTCAACGATGTGTATGCGGTGGGGAACAACGGCACCACCTGGCACTTCGACGGCACCAGCTGGCGCGCCCTGTCGGTGGGGCTTGGTGCCAACTGGCGCGCCATCACCCGGCGCGGTGATGGCGCGCTGCGACTGGCAGGCTGGTACGGCGCAATCGTCACGCTGCGCGGCGTGGGAGCCAGTGCCACGGCGACGGTGGACAACAATGACCCGCCGCTGCTCGGCGTGTATGGTGCCGGCGAGACGATGTTCGCCGTGGGCTTCGGCGGCACCGTCCTGCGGCGGCAGGGCACGGCGTGGCGCCCCGAACGCGTCCCCTCCGCATTCGACCTGTACGGCATCAGTGGCAACAGCGCGTCCGACATCGTGGCGGTGGGGGACACCGGGACGATTCTGCGCTACAACGGGTCGGCCTGGCGCGTGGACGAGTCGCCCACGCGCGGCGTGCTGCGCAGCGTGTGGAGCGGCGGCGGTCAGCATGTGATCGTGGGGGAGCGCGGCACCATCCTGCGCTCGAACGGCAGTGGGTGGACGCCGCAGCAGAGTGGCACGCTGCGCTTCCTGCGCGCGGCATGGGGCACCGACCCGGCCAACGTGTGGGTCGTGGGCGATTCGGGGACGATGCTGCGCTTCGATGGTGGGCGGTGGCAGAGTGTGGCCGTGCCCACGCAGAGTCGCCTGCGCGCCGTGTGGGGCACAGCCGCCAACGACGTGTTCGCGGTGGGCGACTCGGGCGTGGCGTTGCGCTTCGATGGCGTGGCATGGCGCGCCTTTCCCAAACCCACCGCGCGCGATCTGCGGGCGCTCTGGGGGCGCGGTCCCACCGACGTGTATGCGGTGGGCGACAGTGGCACCGTGCTGCGCTACAACGGCGTGCAGTGGCGCCCGCTCGCGGCACCGTGGCGCAGCATCATCTACGCGCTCTTCGGGGTGCCGGGCTCGCGCGGCGTGGCCGCGGTGGGCGACGTCGGGCGCATTTTCGAATCACCGAACTGAGCCCGCGCGCATTGCCGGAGCGGTGCGCAGCCGTCGTGCGCCTGGCCGCCGTCGTCAGCCGCGCGCGGCGCGGTAGTACGTGCGATACTGCTCGAGGTGCGCCAGATGGTGGTCACCATGCCACGCATACATGGCCGCAACCTGGTCGAGCGTCATGACGCCATTCTCGGGATGCACGAGGCGGCGCGCGAACTGCTCGGCCCGCATGGACACCAGCACGGTGTGCAGGCGAATGTGGGTGGCGGCAAAAAGCGCGACGGAGACGTGCGGTGACAACGTGGACGCGTCGGCGAGCTGCACCCACGCGTCCTGATCGTACGGCTTGATGGTGGGCTCCTGCTCGGTAAGCCCCAGCTTCACGCGGATGTAGGCGTTGAGGTGACTGTCGGCGAGATGGTGCACCAATTGCCCCACCGTCCAGCCGCCGGGGCGATAGGGCGCGGCGAAGTCGTGCTCATCCAACCCGTCGAGCATGGCGGCCAGCGTGCCCGGCTGCGCGGCAATGCGCGCCACGTGTGCCGCACGGTCGGCGTCGGCATACACGTCCCGCCGCACGAAGCGGCCAATGGGATAGCTGGGGTCGGATGGTAGTGACGGAGTCATTCCGGAAAATTACCGGCCGGACACCGGACCCGAAACAGGGGTCCGGTCCGCGGGTGCCGACCGTACCCCGGCGGGTCGGCCGTGTGACGCCTTCCGCCTTCCCGGTACGGGACATAGCATTGCCCACAGCCCGCCCCGCTCACCCCGCCGTGAGCACCACGTCGTGCCCGCCACGTCGTGCCCGCCACGCCGGCGCACGGTACCCAGGCACCGATCCGCAACGTTCGTATCCGGGAGCTGTCGTAGATGAGCACGAAGGCACGGTTGTCGGTCATGATGTTCCTCCAGTATTTCGTCTGGGGCTCCTGGTTCGTCACCATGGGCACGTACCTCGGGCAGACCCGCGGGTTCTCCGACACCAACATCGGGGCGGCGTACGGCGCGACGGCCATCGCCGCGGTGGTCTCGCCCTTCTTCATGGGCATCGTGGCCGATCGCTTCTTCTCCTCGGAGAAACTGCTCGCCATGCTGCACCTCGTCGGCGGCGGCATGATGTACCTCATGGCGCAGCAGACCGAGTGGAGCGGGTTCTACCTGTTCCTGCTTGCCTACGCGTTCTGCTACATGCCCACGTTGTCGCTCACCAACTCCATCTCCTTCCACCACATCACCGACTCCGCGCGCGACTTCCCGCTCATCCGGGTGCTGGGCACCATCGGGTGGATTGCGGCGGGCATCATGGTGGGCAAGGTCCTGCAGGCGGACAAGTCGAACCTGCCCATGCTGCTGGCCGCGGGTGGCTCCGTGGCGCTCGGTCTCTTCGCCTTCCTGCTTCCCCCGACGCCACCGCGCGCCGCGGGCGCCCCGTTCAGCGTGCGCGACGCGTTGGGGCTGGACGCCTTGCAGCTGCTCCGGCACCGCGACTTCCTCATCTTCACGCTGGGCTCGTTCTTCCTCTGCATCCCGCTGCAGTTCTACTACGCCTTCGCCAATCCGTATCTCAACGAGATCGGCGCCCCGGAGCCGGCCTTCATCCAGACGTTCGGGCAGATGAGCGAGATCGGCTTCATGCTGCTGCTGCCGTTCGCGCTGCGGAAGCTGGGCATCAAGTGGATCATGCTCGTGGGCATGCTGGCCTGGGGGCTGCGCTATTTCGCCTTCGGCTACGGCACGGGCGGCGGCACACCGGTGATGCCCCTCGTGTACATCGGCATCCTGCTGCACGGCATCTGCTACGACTTCTTCTTCGTGGCGGGGCAGATTTACACCGATGAGCGCGCCGGCCCCACGATTCGCGCCGCCGCGCAGGGGTTCCTCAACCTGGTGACCAACGGCGTGGGGTACTTCGTGGGCGCGTCGGTGTCGGGCAGCGTGGTGAACCGGTACGCCACGACCACCGCCGCGGGGGCACCGTCGCACGACTGGCTGCAGATCTGGCAGACGGCCGCCATCGGTGCCCTCGTGGTCTTCGCCGTCTTCCTCGTCCTGTTCCGCCCGTCGGCATCGCCCAAGTCCGCCACCGCCTCCGCGCACTGAGTGCGCCCCCATGTCCGCCACGCCCTCTCACCCGGCTCCCCCTCCCCCTCCCCCCGTCCCGTCCTTCGGCACCGTGCTGGTGGAAGCGTGCTGCGACTCCGTCTACACGGCGGTGGCCGCGCAGGAGGCGGGAGCCGGACGCATCGAGTTGTGCGGCCCCGGTGACGGTGGGACGACGCCGTCGCTGGGACTCATGGCGCGCTGTCGCGATGTCCTCCGCGTGCCACTGCATGTCATGATCCGGCCGCATTCACGCGACTTCGTGTATCACGACGACGAGCTCGACGTGATGGCGAACGACATCGTGACCGCCCGCACGCTGGGCATGGACGGCGTGGTGCTGGGGCCGCTCCAGCGCGACGACACGGTGCACCTGCAGCACCTCGTGACGCTCACGCAGCTGGCGCGCCCCATGGCCGTGGCCTTCCATCGCGCATTCGACCGCACCCCCGACCCCTTCGCGGCGCTGCACACGCTCATGCACGCCGGGGTGACGCATGTGCTGACCAGCGGCCAGGCGGCCACGGCGCTCGATGGCGCCGCCACCCTGTCGGCGCTCCGGCAGCGCGCCGGCGACCGGCTGACGATCCTCGCCGGTGGCGGCGTTCGCGGCCCGCATGTGCGGGAGCTGGTGCAGCGCTCGACGGTGCATCAGGTGCACGCGCGCGGCACGGACCCCACCATCATCCGCGAGGTGGTGCAGGCGTTGGGGGAGGGATAGGGGGCGGTGTAGTCTGCGGCAGGCAGGCAGCAGCCTGCTGCCTGCTGCTTGCTGCCTGCTGCTTGCTGCCTGCTGCTTGCTGCCTGCTGCTTGCTGCCCGCTGCCTGCTGCCTGCTGCCTGCTGCTTGCGGGGTGCGACCAGCAGACGGCAGACGGCAGGAACCACAGTGGGCAGTGGGCAGGGATGCGGAAGAACACCGCGGCGGCCGGCGCTGCGCGCCGCCGCCGATCTCCTGACTGCCAAGGACATCGGGCGCGCCGCACAGCGGTCGCGCCCGCCTCTTCCAAATGACTGCTGTCTGCGTACTGTGGTTCCTGCCGTCTGCCGTCTGCCGTCTGCGTCTGCTGCCCGCGCGATACGAACTGCAGATCGCAGACGGCAGGAACCACAGTGGGCAGTGGGCAGGGATGCGGAAGAACAACGCGGCGGCAGGCGCTGCGCGCCGCCGCCGATCTCCTGACTGCCAAGGACATCGGGCGCGCCGCGCAGCGGGCGCGCCCGCCTCTTCCAAATGCCTGCTGTCTGCGCACTGTGGTTCCTGCCGTCTGCCGTCTGCCGTCTGAGGTGTGCAGTGTGAGGTGTACGGTTCCCCCTCTGCCACGTACCGACCGCCCCCCGCCTCCCCCCGTGCGTCAATTGAGCCCGCGCCGCGGCAATCCGGTTACGCGACCACGATCAGACGGCGCTACGCTGCGCCATGCACGATTACCACGACCTGCAGGTGTGGCACCGCGCCATGGATGTCGCGGTGCGAGTGCACCTGATCACGCGGGCGCTCCCCGCCGCCCGGGCCCCGGGGCTCAGGAATCAGCTCTGCCGCGCGGCATCATCCATTCCGGCCAACATCGCCGAGGGGGCCAGGCAGGAGACGTCGGCGCAGAATGCACGCTTTCTGGCCTATGCCATCGGGTCGACAAGCGAGGTGGAGAGTCACCTCGAGCTCGCGCGCCGACTGGT
>NZ_JAJTHI010000033.1 GCF_021298855.1 Gemmatimonas sp. | reverse complement strand
GGTCGGGGTCGGGGTCGGGGCCGGGGGGTGGCCTGCCGACCGGGGGCTGCGTGGCTCCACGTTGGTGCCTGCGCTCTACAGACCAGCCGGATTACCCGTGGCGCGCGCCCCTTTGCCAGGGGGGCCGGCAACGTCGCGCGGCCATCCCGGCTGTGGTATCGCGTGGGGCGGTCTACTTCTTCTGCTGCGCCTCGGCCACGGCGCGGTCGATCTCGGCGCGGTGCTGCACGTACTCCTCGTTCTGCGTGGCGAGCTGCGACGCCAGGGCCTTCAGCAGCCGCTGGTCGAAGGCGCGGGCGGCGCTTTCGTCGTTGCGCATGCGCGCAGCGCGGGCGGCGAGCACGAGCCCCAGCAGATGATCGGCCTGCCCCTGCAAAATGGTATCGGCCTGCGCCTTGGCGATCTCGGGGTTGTTGGCCACCTCGCCAATGCGCCCGAAATGATAGCGCTCGTCGGCCGTGGGGCTCTCGAGCATCTCATGCGACGCCAGCGCCATGGGCGAGAAGAAGGCCACCGAGTCGACGGCGCCCGCCTCGGCGTACGTCATGATACGGCTGTACAGCCGATTGGCCCGGTCGCTGGGCGACATGTTGGTGATGTCGGGCGGCGCGCCACCGGCGCCACCGGCAAACGGGGCGCCGCCGGCCGGGGCTCCGGCCGCAGGGCCATCGATCTCGGAGGTCGGGAGCGAGTTGGCCGAGCCATCGATGCCGGAGCCCTTGGCGGCGCCGAAGTTGCGCCCCGCCACCATGGCAATGAGCGCCAGCATCGCCACGAAGGCCACGCCCCACGGGAGCACGGCGGCCGTACCGGAGGCGGGCACCGGGCGCATGGCCGGGAGCCCCTGGCCCATGGGGGTTCCACACCGATGGCAGAAGCGGGCGCCGGCCGACAGGGCAGCGCCGCAGGCGGCGCAGAACCCCGCGCCGGCGGAAGCGTTCGAAGAAGTCATGAGTTCCGAAAGCTACTACTATACGGCATGCCCACGCCAAGCCGTTCCCTCGTTCCCGGCAGTTTGTCGGGTGCGACTGCTGCGGACATTCTCGAGCTCGCGGAAGCGCAGCAGGTGCGATTCCTCCGCCTGCAGTTCACCGACATTCTGGGCGTCATCAAGAATGTCGAGATTCCGAGCTCGCAGTTCAGAAAGGCGCTGCAGGGGGACATCATGTTCGACGGCTCATCCATCGCCGGTTTCGTACGGGTGGAAGAGTCGGACATGCTGCTCGCCCCGGATCTGTCCACCTTCCAGATCTTCCCGTGGGGCGATCCGGCGGCGCGCGTGGGGCGGCTGATCTGCGACATCACCATGCCCGATGGCACGCCGTTCGCGGGAGATCCGCGCGGCGCGCTCAAGCGCCAGCTCGCCACGGCGGCGGAGCAGGGGTACGTGATGAACGCGGGGATGGAGGCGGAATTCTTCCTCTTCAAGCCCATGGCCGACGGCCGGCCCGCCACCGACACGCACGACGTGGGGGGCTACTTCGACCTCGCGCCCATGGACCTTGGCGAAGACGCGCGCCGCGCGATCGTGGATGCGCTCGAACAGATGGGGTTCGAGGTGGAAGCGTCGCACCACGAAGTGGCCCACGGGCAGCACGAGATCGATTTCCGCTACGCCGACGCGCTGCGCACCGCCGACAACATCGCGACCTTCCGCTTCGTGGTGAAGCAGGTGGCGCGTCAGTTCGGGCTGATTGCCAGCTTCATGCCCAAACCGGTGTTCGGGCAGAACGGGAGCGGCATGCATACGCACCAGAGCCTCTTCCGCCAGCAGCAGAACAGCTTCTGGGACCCGTCGCGCGAATGGGCCTTGAGCCTCACGGCGCTGCACTACATTGGCGGGCTGCTGCGGCATGCCCGCGGCATGACGGCGGTGACGAACCCGCTGGTGAACAGCTACAAGCGGCTGGTGCCGGGGTTCGAGGCGCCGGTGAACGTGGCGTGGAGCATGCGCAACCGGTCGCCCATGATTCGCGTGCCGGAGCGTCGCGGCGCGGGGACGCGGCTCGAGCTGCGCACCCCCGACCCCGCGGCCAACCCGTATCTCGCCCTCACGGTCATGCTGGCGGCCGGCCTGGACGGGCTGGCCACGAACGCCGACTGGCGCGAACCGGTGAACACGAACATCTGGGAGCTGAGCTTCCGCGAGCGCCGGCGCCTGCGCATCGACGACCTGCCCACGTCGCTGGCCGAGGCGTGCGATGAGCTGGAGAAGGACGATGTGATCTGCGCCGCACTGGGTGAGCACATTACGCAGCAGTTCCTCGCCGCCAAGCGGGCGGAGTGGAACGAGTACAACCAGCGCGTGTCGGAGTGGGAGCTGGACCGGTACCTGGCGCGGTACTGAGTGAGGTGGCGGGTGAGGTTCGTGCTGCGGAATGGGTGACCAGCAGACGGCAGACGGCAGTCACTCCAGTGGGGCAGTGAGCAGCCACTGCGCACACCGGCTAGTTTGGCTGCGAATCGCGCGTGCGCGCACAACTTGTGAGCCCAAGAGGTCGTGATGGACCGTCGTGGTTTTCTGCAGCAGAGCGCCGGGGTGGTAGCGGGCGTGGCCGTGAGTGGCGCCTTGCCGAGCGCGATCGCGTCGGCGGCGAATGCGCCGGGCATGGCGAGCGGCGTGCTGGTCGCGCCCGACGCGGTGCTCAACCAGAGGTACCCCTTCACGCTGCCCCCATTGCCGTATGCCGCCAACGCGGTGGAACCGGCGGTGGATGCGCAGACCATGGGCATTCATCATGACCGGCATCATGCCGCCTACGTGACGAATCTCAACACCGCCCTCGCGTCGCAGAGTGCGCTGCACCAGTACACGTTGGGCGAACTGCTCATGGGGCTGCGGCGCTGGCCGGCGCCGGTGCAGACGGCCATTCGCAACAACGGGGGCGGGCACGCCAATCACGCGCTGTTCTGGAATCTGCTGGCGCCGGGGGCGGCCAGCGCCGCGGCGCCCACCGGTCGGCTGGCGGAGATGATCACGCGCGACTTCGAGTCGGTGGCGGCACTCAAGGCGGCCATGAAGACCGCAGCCGTGGGGCAGTTCGGCAGCGGCTGGGCGTGGCTGGTGAAGACGGCCACGAATCGTCTGGCGGTGCGCGGACTCCCCAACCAGGACTCACCGCTGCTCGAGGGGGAGCTGCCCATCGTGGGGATCGACGTGTGGGAGCACGCGTACTACCTCAAGTACCAGAACCGCCGCGCCGACTACGTGGACGCACTGCTGGCCCGCATCAACTGGGACGTGGCGGGCGCGCAGGTGGGGTAATCGCGTAGGCGATCGGAACCAGGCTGGGCGTCACTCGTTGATCGGCATGGCTCGAATCGTCATCACCACCTGGGGTTCGTTCGGCGATGTGAATCCCTACCTGGCGCTCGGTCTCGGGCTGCGCGCGCGGGGGCACGAGCCGGTGCTGTGCATGCCGCCGTACTACGAGCCGGTCATTCGCCAGGCGGGGTTGGCATTCGCGCCGGGGGCCCCCGACGCCGACCCGGCGCTCGATCCGGACATGGTGCGCAAGTGTTTGCATCCCTATCGCGGCGCCGAATCGATCTTTCGCGAGGTGCTCATTCCGGCGCTGGGCGAGGCGCACGAGCGGCTCACGGCGGCGGTGCAGGGGGCCGATCTCGTGGTCACGCACCCCGGCGCCCTGGCGGCGCCCATCGTCATGGCGCAGCAGCGCCTGCCGTGGGTGAGCACGGTGCTCTCGCCGCTCAACTTCATGTCGGCGTACGACCCCATTCTGCCCCCCATGGCACCGTGGCTGCGTCACGTGCCGTATGCGGTGCATCTGCGCTACGCCGACTGGATTGCCGGCGGCGGTCGCCAGGTGGCGGCGCGGTGGATGGAGCCGGTGCAACAATTCCGCGCGTCGCTGGGGTTGCCGCGATGCAAGGACCCGCTGTTCGAGGGGCAGCATTCGCCGTACGCGGTGCTGGCGCTGTATTCCGGCGTGTTCGGGGGGCCGTACCCCGACTATCCGGCGCAGGTCACCATCACGGGGCAGCTGCGCTACGACGCCCCGCACGGCGATGCGCTTTCACCGGAGCTCGAGGCGTTCCTGCACGCCGGTGATCCGCCGCTGGTGTTCACCCTGGGCAGCTCGGCGGTGGAGATGGCGGGACGCTTCTGGGAAGAGAGTCTCGATGCCCTGCAGCGGTTGGGCCGGCGCGGGGTGCTGCTGGTGGGGCGCAAGGAGCTGCCACGGGTGGCGCGCCTGGCCACCGACCGGGCGCTCGTGGTGGATGCGGCGCCGCATTCGCAGCTCTTTCCCCGTGCCGCAGCCGTGGTGCATCCGTGCGGCATGGGGACGCTGGGGACCGCGCTCGCCTCGGCGGTGCCGCAGCTGGCGGTGCCCCACGCCAACGATCAGCCCGACAACGCCTGGCGCCTCACCCGCTTGGGCGTGGCGCGCACCGTGTACCCGCCGCGCTATCGCGGGTGGCGGGTGGCCACGGAGCTGCGCGCGCTCCTCGATATGCCGTCGTATCGGGAGCGCGCGCAGGCGCTGGCTGCGGTGGTGCAGCGCGAAGACGGGGTGGGTACCGCGTGCGATGTCATCGACCGCGTGCTCACGCGGGGCGCCGTTCCAGCGCCCAGGTCGTGAAGGTCCCGCCGAGGTGGAGGTGCCGGCGCGGGCCGGCCGCCTGGGGGTAGACGTCGTGGGTGAGCCCGCCCACCGATGCCGCGGTGCGGTGTATGGCCATGGGATATCTTCCGCGCGGTCGGGTACCGCGGTGCCACCGGGCGTTGCGCCGTGGCCGTACCTGCCTGCGGGTGTTCCGTTACCGGGATTCATCATGTCTCGCTCTGTTCGCCGCCCTGCGCGTGGTGCACATCGCCACGCGGTGGCGCGCCTCCTGTCGGCCTTGGCGCTGGTCGCGTTCGCGTCCGTGCTCGTTCCGCGCCCCCTCAATGCGTGGGGTGATCATGGCCATCGGCTCATTGGCCTGGTGGCGGCCACGACCATGCCCGCCGACATGCCGGCATTCTTTCGCGAGGCGGCGCCACGATTGGCGTATCTCAACCCGGAGCCCGACCGCTGGAAGAATCGCGCGGAACGCCAGCTCGACCCGGCGCTCGACGGAGGCTCTTCGCCGGAGCATTTCATTGACAGCGATCTGGTGACCAGCGAGCAGTTGTCGCGCGCGCTGGCGGCGCGCGACCGGTGGGCGTTTGCCGATTCGCTGCGTGGCTACGGGGTGTCGCCGCAGGTCATGGGGGTGCTGCCCTTCACGATGCTCGAGTACCTCTCGCGCCTGCGCACGGCGTTCCGTCTGTGGCGCGTGGCTCCCGACAGCACCGTGCGCGCGTGGATCGAGCAGCGCATCATCGATGACGCCGGCATCCTGGGGCACTTCGTGGCCGACGGGTCCAATCCGCATCACACCACGAAGCACTTCAACGGCTGGGTGGGCGAGAACCCCAAGGGCTACACCACCGACACGCGGTTTCACGGCCGCTTCGAATCGCAGTTCGTGCAGGCGCACGTGAAGGAAGCCGACCTGCGCGCTGCGGCCACCGCGGCGCCACAGGTGTTTGCCGATGTGCGCGGTGCGGTCGTGACGTATCTGCAGCGCACCCATCAGTACGTGGATTCGCTCTATGCGCTGGACACGGCCACGCCGTTCCGCGAGGAGTCGGCCACCCCGGAGCAGAAGGCCTTTGCCGTGTCGCGCATGGCGGCGGGGGCCACGATGCTGCGCGACCTCTGGTACACGGCCTGGGTGACCAGCGCCCGGCCCTGACGCGCGGGTCGGTGCCCGCGCTTTCCGGGCTATATTCTCCGCATGGCCTCGTGGTTATCGCGTCTCCTGGGCGGCAGCGCGCCGGCCGCCCCGCTTCGGCTGCACGGCATCCCGGTCGCGTTGCGCAACACGCACCCCGCGATCGCCGACGAGGCGGTCCTCGAGCGACTGGCCGAATCGCTGGCCCTGGTGGCCACGTACGCGCCGGAGCGCCTGCGGCACATGCAGCGTGATGTGCGTGCCATTCGGGTGGAGCGATTCCCTACCCGCGGTGCCTTTCTGCCCGGCGAGCGGGTCATCCTCACCGAACTCACGTTTCTGGCGCGCCGCGACATCAGTGCGGCGCCGGTGGCATCGAGCATCCTGCACGAGGGGGTGCATGCGCGGGTGCACGCGTTCCGGGCGCGGGTCGGGCGTGGCGTACCGGCGGCCGACGACATGGCGCGCGAGGAGCGCCTGTGCCGCCGCGCCGAGCTGTCGTTCGGGCGCCGTCTGCCGCCGGAGCTGGGCGCGCCCGTTGTCGAACGCGCCCTGGCGTCGCTGGCGCTTGCCGACCATCACGTGGCGCCCACCGTGGACTGGGCCTTGGCGCGTGAGCGTCAGGAGCGCGTGGATCGGGGCGAGCGGTAGCCGCGCCGGCGTACGGTGCCCCGCCCGCTCGCGGCGTGCCTACGGGGCGCTGGCGGTGTTGAGGTTGTAGCGCATGATGCCGGCGTGCGGGCCGGTCGGATCGCGCTCGAGGGTGTACACATCGCCGCCGGGGCCGGGCGCGGCGTGCACGAGCGCCAGAATGGCACGGCGCTGGTCGTCGTTCAGCGTGAGCGCGAGCGCGGCGCAGGTGGACGCCAAATGCGCGGCGTGCCGTGCGCCCACGATGACAGCGGTGATATCCGGTTCGTCGAGCATCATGCGCATGGCCACGGCGCCCACGGTGGTGTCGTGCGCCACCGCCACCTCGGTAAGGCAATCGAGCAGCTGCTGAAAGGCGTGCCAGCCGCCGAACTCCTCGATGATGAGCCGGTACTTCACCAGCGAACGATTCTCGAGCGGTTCGGCCGGTGCCGGTACCCCGTGCCAGCGCTCGTGAAAGAACCCGCCCGCCAGCGCGCCGTAGGCCAGCAGTCCGATCTGATGGGCGCGGCAGTAGGCGGCCATGTCGCGCAAGGCGCGCCGGTCGAGCAGCGAGGCCTGGACCTGATGCGACACCACCGGTACGCCCGACTCGACGATGGCCTGCACATGCGCCGTATCGAAGTTGGTGAGGCCGATATGCCGGATCTTGCCGGCTCGCTGCAGGGTGGCCAGGTGCCCCGCCGCCTCCAGCCAGCGCGGCGCCGCGTAATCCCACCAGTGGAACTGCACGAGGTCGAGCGTGTCCACGCCGAGCCGCCGCAGCGACCGATCAATGAGCGCCTCGATGTGCGCGAAGGTGAGCACCGGCAGCAGGTCGCGATCGGGCACGCACTTGGTGTGCACGCGCACGGGCGGGGCGTTGGGGCCATGCCGCTCCCGCCACGCGCGCAGGAACTCGCCAATGAGCTCCTCCACGCCGGTGTAGATGTCGGCACAATCGAAGGCCGTGATGCCCGCTTCGGCAAAGGCCATCATGTCGGCGATGGCACTCCGGCGGTCCACCGGCCCGTGCCCGCCGGCGAGCTGCCACCCGCCCTTGATGAGCCGCGGGATGGCGTACCCGGGTGCCAGCAGCTGCTGGGGCACGACGCTCACGGCTGAGGACTCGGCAGCGGGACCAGTGTGACGTCGGCGTGGCGGAAGGTGCTCGTCCCGATGCGCGAGATGCGAAAGCGCCCCCCGCAGTGCGGATCAGGGCACGCGATGTCGGCGTCGGTGGTCATCCAGTCGTTGGGGTGGGTGGGGCGCTGTTTGGCGGGGAGCAGCGGCAGCAGCGCCGCGAGCGGATAGAGCGGGAACGTCTGCCCTGGCGGGAACTCCAGATTCTCGCCGCGCAGCGTGAAGAAATCGCCCGCCCGGTGGTTGCACACCATGGGACGGTCGGTGGCAATCACCTCCACGCGCAGGTCGAAGAGCGTGAAGGCATCGGGGGCGGCCGCCACCGGATCGGGGGGCACTGGCGAATCAGTCATAGCGGCAGGATATGGCGGTTGCTCCGGCGGGGCGAGGGGGAGAGAGTTGTAGCCATGCCGCGCCCATTCGCGTTCCTATTGTTGGCAATCTGCCTGGTCACCGCCTGGTGGCTGGTGCGGGGCGTGCCGCGGCCGGTGACCGACGCCATGGACGATGCCCTCTGGGAGCCGTGCGTGGCCCGGTACGCGGCGGCCCGGACCCCCGGGGACACGCAGTTGGCAGACGGGTATATCCTCAAGCCGCGGGCGCGCTTCTCGAAGGCCATTACGTGCGGAAGCGAGCGCGACCGCAGGGCGAAACGTCCGGCGCGCTGAGCGGCCTGCCCGCTAGCGTTCCCGGTGGCCACTGCGTTGAATCACATGGCCGGTCGACACACCCATTCCGTTATGACACCCACCCGATTCCCCTCCTCGTCGCCGCTGCTGTTGGCGCTGGTGCTCGGCGGCACCCTCCTGAGCGGTTGTGCCAGCGCCACGGCCGGCGCGGGGCGCGACCTGCGTTTCCAGCCGGGCGACGCCGGCGCCATTGCCCGGGCGCGCGCCGACAGTCTCCGCTACCCGTACACGAAGGCCGATATCGACTTCATGACGGGGATGATTCACCATCATGCCCAGGCCATCGTGATCTCGCGGTGGGCCGTCTCGCACGGCGCCGACGCGGCGGTGCAGCGCCTCACGGCGCGCATCATCAACGCGCAGACCGACGAGATCCACCTCATGCAGACGTGGCTCAAGGATCGGTTGCAGCCGGTGCCCACGGTGGATTCCACCGGCGCGGTGACGATGCCGGCGGCCGCCGGTGCCGCCGCCGGGGGCCATGATATGCACGCCATGCACGCCGGCCATGACATGTCCGGGATGGGTGGCATGATGATGCCGGGCATGTTGAGCGATGCCCAGCTCAAGGAGCTCGACGCGGCGCGTGGTGCGGAGTTTGACCGCCTCTTCCTCACCTTCATGATCCTCCATCATCGCGGCGCGGTGACGATGGTGAAGACGCTTTTCACGAGCGATGGCGCTGGCCAGGACGAAACGATCTTCAAGTTCGCCAACGACGTGGAAGTGGACCAGAGCACCGAGATCAAGCGCATGTACACCATGATGCTGGAGCGCGGGTGGGTACCACCGGCGTGAGCGTGGGTGTGCGCCGCGGGACGCGGTAACGCAACAGCAGACGGCAGACGGCAGGAACCACAGACGGCAGACGGGAGGCGCGACGTTCCCGGCATCCGACCCTCTTCACTCCCACCTTCCCCCCTTCCTCACGCAACGCATGAACTTCTCCACCACACGCATCATGCTCGCGGGCGCCGCCGTGGCCCTCGCGGCCTGCGCGCCAGCCAAGAAGCCGCAGACCGCGGCGAATCCGGCGATGGACCCGCGCAACGACCTCAAGTCCGGTCTGTTCGACGCCGGTGAGTTCACCTCGAACATGAAGGTCGTGGGCAAGGCGGTGTCGCCCAACGGGTTCCTGGGGATCACCAACTCCGACCTCGCCTTCACGGGCAACTACGCCATTCAGGGCAACTACAACGGCCCGGTGGTGTGGGACATCAGCAACCCGTCGAGCCCGAAGCTCGTGGTGGCCTACGAGTGCCCTGCCTCGCAGAACGACGTCTCGGTGTACAAGAACCTCATGTTCATGTCCGCCGAGGCGCAGAACGGCCGCATCGACTGCAAGCCGGGCGGTGTGCGCGAGGCGGTGAGCAAGGAGCGCATGCGCGGGGTGCGCGTCTTCGACATCAGCAACATCCGCGAGCCCAAGCTCGTGGCCAATGTGCAGACGTGCCGCGGCTCGCACACGCACACGGTGCTGGAAGACCCGAAGGATCGCGAGAACGTCTACATCTACGTCTCCGGTTCGTCGGGCATTCGGCCGAGCAGCGAGCTGGCCGGCTGCGCAGGGGATGTGTCGGCGAACGATCCCAACTCGTCGCGCCTGCGCATCGAAATCATCAAGGTGCCGCTCGCCGATCCCGCCAAGGCGGCGGTCGTGGGGCGTGCGAACATCTTTGCGGGGCTCAAGGAGCCGCCGCGTCACGGGTTGTCCGATGCCGACAAGGCAGCGGCAACGCAGCAGCTGGCGGCGGCCCGCGCGGCCGGGGCCTTCATTGCGAAGAACCCGCAGAGCGGCGCGGACATCATGGCGCCGGGGCAGATCGTGCGTCCGCTGCTCGACAGTCTGGCCAGGGCGCGCGGCGCCAGCACGCCGAACGGCGCCGACAGCGCCGCGGCGCGCCCGCTGGTGCAGCAGGCCATGAACCGCATCTTCGCCAACCCGGCCGGCGGCAACACCAACAGCGGTGAGGTGAGCGAGCGCTCGCAGTGCCACGACATCACGGTGTACCCGGCGCTCGGCCTGGCGGGTGGCGCGTGCGAAGGGCACGGCATTCTGATGGACATCAGCGATCCGGTGAACCCGGTTCGCCTCGACGCCGCGGCCGACTCGAACTTCGCCTACTGGCACTCGGCCACGTTCAACAACGACGGCACCGCGATGCTCTTCAGCGACGAGTGGGGCGGCGGTGGCGCGCCCAAGTGCCGGGCCGGCGACAAGCCGGAGTGGGGTGCGAACGCGATCTTCGACATCGTGCCCAACCCGCAGACCGGCAAGAAGCAGCTCAAGTTCCGCAGCTACTACAAGATTCCCACGTACCAGAGCTCGAACGAGAACTGCGTGGCGCACAACGGGTCGCTCATCCCGATCCCCGGCCGTGACATCATGGTGCAGGCCTGGTATCAGGGCGGCATCTCGGTGTTCGACTGGACGGACACGCAGAACCCGAAGGAGATTGCGAGCTTCGACCGCGGTCCGGTGGATGGTTCGCGCATGGTGATGGGCGGCTCGTGGTCGGTGTACTGGTACAACGGCAACATCGTGAGCTCGGAGATTGCGCGCGGTCTGGACGTGGCGCAGCTCGTGCCCAGCGAGCACATCTCGCAGAACGAAATCGATGCGGCCAACACGGTGAAGTGGAGTGAGCTGAACGCGCAGGGGCAGCCGAAGATCTCCTGGCCGCCCAGCTTCCCGCTGGCCAAGGCGTTCACCGACCAGCTGGAGCGCAAGGGGTGTGCGGCGGGCGCGGTGAGCGCGCTGCGTACGCAGATCGCGGCGGCCGAGAAGGCCACCGGCGCGGCGCGCAACAGTGCACTCGACGCGGCGGTGTCGGCGGCGGAAGGGGCACGCGGCTGCGATGGCAAGAAGACCGACCTGCTGAAGAAGGCGCTGCAGGACCTGCGCGCGCCGGCGATGTAAGGCGTCACGCGATCGTGGCTGATGCCGTCTGATCGCGGCTGTGGCGGCGCGCCTCTCCTCGGGGAGGCGCGCCGCGTTGTTTTCCCACCTCACAAGGAGCGGCGGTGACCCGCACAGCGGCAACCCCGGCAGCGACGGCCCGCCACGGAGGCACCCCCTTCGGCGTGCTGCCCACCGGCGACACGGTGCACCGGTTCACGCTCGCCAACGGCGACGTGACCATGCGGGTGCTCGACTACGGCGGCATCGTGCAGTCGCTCGAGACGCCCGACCGGCAGGGCATCCGCCAGGATGTGGTGCTGGGCTTCGATGATCTCGAGGGCTACCTGCATCGGTCGCCGTACTTCGGCGCGCTGATCGGCCGCTATGGCAACCGGATTGCCACGGGACGCTTCACGCTCGACGGCACGACGCACACGCTCGCCGCGAACAACGGCCCGCACGCGCTGCACGGCGGCCTCACCGGCTTCGACAAGGTGCGCTGGCAGGTCCTCGACGCCACCGACCGCAGTCTCGTGCTCCGCCACGTGAGTCGCGACGGTGACGAGGGATATCCCGGCACGCTCACGGCAACCGTGACCTACACGCTCACGGCCGACAACCGCTGGGTGATCGACTACGAGGCCACGACCGATCGGGCCACGCCGGTGAATCTCACGCAGCATACGTACTGGAACTTGCGGGGCCACGGGGCGGAGCCGGTGCTGCAGCACGAGCTGCAGCTGGTCGCCGACGCCTTCACGCCCGTGGACGCCACGCTCATTCCCACCGGCGTGCTGCAGCCAGTGGCCGGCACGCCGTTCGACTTCCGCACGCCGCAGCCGATTGGCGCCCGCATAGATGCGGCCCACGAGCAGTTGCGCCACGGCAGCGGCTACGACCACAACTTCGTGCTGGCCGGGCCGGGCGATGCCGCCGGGGTGCGGTTCGCCGCGCAGGTGCGGGAGCCCGCCACCGGACGCACGCTGGCCATGTCCACCACCGAACCTGGGGTGCAGTTCTACGTGGGCAACTTCCTCGACGGCCGCATCACCGGAAAGGGTGGGGCCGTGTACGCGCGGCACAGCGGTTTCTGTCTTGAAGCGCAGCATTTTCCCGACTCGCCCAACCAGCCGGCGTTTCCCTCGACCATTCTGCGCCCCGGCGAGCGGCGCACGTCGCGCACCGAGTACGCGTTCGGGGTGGATACACAACAGCCGTGAATGGACCCCCCTCCGAGTCCGTCCACGGCTGCTGTGGCCCTGCCCCTCTCTCTGGCGTGGTGATACTCCAGCGCCACCCCCGGGTTCCACCCCTTTGGTATTCCGGTTCCGGGGTGGATACCCCGGCGGCCGCGTCAGCGCCTCGTCATCTCGCTTTCGCGACATCGTGCGGCCTGAGGCCGAGTTGACCGCACGGTTCGTCGTCGTCCGGGGGAAATGCGCGCGGTGCGTCAGCGAAACGTCATCTCCGGGGACACGAATTGCCGTTTTCGGGACGTGGCGCGTGGATCATGTGACAAATCGCGCCCTCTCACTATTGACGACGGTCGCATACTGGGCGTGTACGCCTGCCGCGCCTGTCCCGAGAGTCGGTGACGGGCGCCGGTGGCGCTCATTGACCTGACCGTCGGGACGTTGTGTATGGGCTTGCATGACCATGTGCCGCACATGGTGTACGGACCGCGCCGCTCGCTGGAGACGCGCGCGTCGGAAACCGATCGGCGTGACCGTGTGCTGGGGTGTCTGCTGGGGGGCGCTGTGGCCGATGCGCTGGGGGCGCCGCTGGAGTTCCGCAACAGCAAGGATATCGTGGCCCTGTTCGGTCCACGCGGCCTGCGTGATTTCGTGCCGCTGCACGGCACGCTGGGGGCGATCACCGACGACACCCAGCTCATGCTCTTCACCGCCGAAGCGTTGTTGCGCGTGCGGGTCATGTCGCACGGGTATCGCACCTACTATCCGCCCACCATCCTGCGCAACGCGATGCGGCGATGGCTCATGACGCAGCGCCACATCGGGCCGCTCCCCGATCATCTCGACAGCGCGCGCGGCTGGCTGCTGGACATTCCGGCGTTGTGGGTGGAGCGGCAACCCGACAAGGTCACCATGATCGCCCTCAAGCGCCCGGGGCTGGGTACGCCGGAAGAGGCGATCACCGACTCGGCGGGAGCGGGCGCGATGGTGCGCTGTGCCCCGGCGGGCATGTTTCCGCAGGACGACCCGTTCCGACTGGCGTCGGAGATCACCGGCATCACGCACGGCAATCCGCACGCGCTGGTGGCTGGTGGTTACATGGCGGTGATCATCTCGCAGCTCATGTATGGCACCACCATTCAGGTGGCGGTGGAGGCGGCCATCAGTCGCGGGCTGTACATAGCGGGGCAGCGTGAACCCACACTGACCATTCGGGACGCCATCGAGCGTGCCAACCAGGTCCGCTTTGCCGGCATCGACCCGGGATGGTTCGAGCTCGAGCAGGTGGGGGATGGCAAGCTGGCCCACGATGCGCTGGCCGTGGCGCTCTACTGTGCGCTCTGTCACCCCGAGCCCACCCAGGACAGCTTCGAGAAGGCGGTCACGCTGGCGGTGAATCACTCCGGCAACAGCGTCGTGATTGGTGCGCTCACCGGGCAGATCCTGGGCACCATGCATGGCCTGTCCGTCATTCCGCCGCGGTGGCTCGAGCAGCTGGAGCTGCGTGACGTCATCGTGGCCATGGCCGAGGATCTGGCAACCGAGCATGTGCCCGGTCCGGAGTGGAAGCGGCGGTACCCGCCGCTGTGACGCACACGGCAAGTCACGGAACCGCACGGAACGCCGCCGTCAGGCCTGCACGTGCGCCGGATCCATGTAGAACGGCTCCCAATGGTGGCCGTCGAGATCGTTGAAGCTCGCCGACGCACAGGTTGGGGAAGATCATGCGGGGCATGGCCGTGAAGGCAGAGGGTGGGGGCCGCCCATGTGCTCGCCCTCGAGCACGTGAGCATGCCGGGGAGCAGTTGACAGCGGCGGGGGAACCTCTGCATTTGCAGGGGTGGACAACGTTACGCATGGACTCGCAGGACTGCTGGTCGCCGATGCGGCGGCGCACTGGTTGGAGCGACGCGGGGTCACCGTCACTCCTCGGCAGCGGCGCACCCTGAGCGTGTTGGGCGTGGTCGCGGCCGAGTTTCCGGACAGCGATCTCGTCTACTCCGGCCCGTTGCTGGACATGGGGCCGCTGGGGTATCTGCTGCACCATCGCGGGCATACCCACACGCTGGTGTGGGCCGTGGTGAGCGCCCTGCTGTTGTGGCTGGTGGCCAGGTGGTACGCCGGGCGTGATGGGGCGCCGATGCCCGCACGGCTGCCACGCGTGCTGCTGCTGGTGGCGCTCATGGGCACGTTGTCGCACATCCTGCTCGACTGGACGAACAGCTACGGCGTGCATCCCTTCTGGCCGCTCAACGGCCGCTGGTACTACGGCGATGCGGTGTTCATCGTGGAGCCGTGGCTGTGGCTGGTGGCCATTCCGCCGCTCTACTGGAACCGCCCGGGTGCGTTCGGCCGCTCGCTGCTGGGGTTCTTCTTCGTCGCCATCCTCGCGGCGGTGCTGCTGCTGGGGCAGGTGGCGGCCGACGTGGTGGTCGTGCTGCTGGTGTTCGCGGTACTGTGGCCGCTGGCGCAGTGGACACTGGGGGCGCCAACGCGCACGCTGAGCGGCATGGCGGCGTGGACGGCAATCACGGTGGGGTTCTTTGCGGCATCGCGCACCGCGGAGGCGAGCGTGCGCGACGCCGTGGCGGGCAGCGGCGCAGGGCCCCGTGACGAAGCGCTCGTGCTCGATGTGGTCCTCACCCCCGGTCCTGGTGATTGGGGGTGCTGGACAGCACTGGTGATGAGTCGTCGGCAGGATGTGTACACGGTGAGTTCCGCCTTCGTGGCCCCGTTCCCCGCGGGGCGTTCGCTCGCCCGCTGCACCTCGGGCTACCAGGCCGGGCGTGTGGGTGGCGATGTGCTCACGGGACTGCGCGCGCAGGCCGCTCCGGTGTTCGCGGCAAGTGCCCGTGTGCAGTGGCGATCATCGTGGAGCACGCCGGTGGATTCGCTGGTGTCGCTCGTGCACTCCCGGTGCGAGGTGGAGGCGGCGCTGCATTTCATGCGCGCGCCCGTGTGGCAATCGCTGGGGAACGGTCGCCTGCGGTTGAGCGATGCCCGCTTCGGGGTCACCGGCGGGGGCTTCAGCGAAATCGAAATCCCCACCACTGGCGCCTGCACCCTGCGTGATCCGTGGATTCCCGGCTGGACGCCGCCGCGCGCGGAGCTGTTGCCGTAGGCCGGGGCGTGTGGTGCTCCGGGTTTCCGGCTCACTTCCTGTCAGGTGCCCGCCCCGCCGCCGATGTTCGCGGGGAACCCGCCGTTCAGGGACGACAGGTGGGGGCGGGGCCGATCTGCTCGCCGGGGCGTAGCGGCGTGACCGCGAGATACTGCACGCGAGCCGGAGTGGTGGGGGCCAGGGTAATGCGTACGCGGAGATTGCCGCTGGCGCACGCCAGCTTCCACTCGCCGCGCAACGCATTCTCCACCCACATCTCGCCGTCGGGGCGGCAGTTGCCGCCGGCCGCACTGACCTGGCGCGCCAGGTCGGCCGCGCGCCGTGATTGGCTTTCGTCGCGGTACAGGTTCATGGCCGCGATGCTGTCGGCCAGCGGCGCACGCCAGCCGGTGGTGACGAGCCGCGTGACCTGCTCGCGCATCGCGCTGAGCACCGGTGCCGGGCGCACGGTACGCGGCACGAGCCCCCCGCTGCGCTTGAGCGCCGCAAAGGCTTCGTCGACGGGCGTGTTCCAGCCGGTGTAGGTGAGGTTGCCCAGCGCAATGATGCCCACGCCGTACTCGGGGAGCCAGCGCATCTGTGAGCCGAAGCCAGGCAAGCCACCGCTGTGCGCCACGATGTGTGCGAACTCGCAGTTCTGCGACACGCGCAAGCCGTAGGCATAGCCGCCGGCATTGAGCGACAGGGCGCCGCCGGCCGTGCGGGACGCCGTGGCGCCGGCGTAGCGCCAGAGCTGCTGCATCTCGCGTAGCGACGAGCGCTTGAGCACCGGCGATTCGGCTCCGTCGCGTGCCGGCCACGCGCTCAACATGAGCCCCACCCAGCGCGACAGATCGGCGCTGCTGGTGAGCATGCCGCCCATGGCACCGAAGGAGCCGTCGGGGAGCGGCGGCTCCTCGAGCCACTGGCCATCCTGCAGACGATAGCCGTGCGCCAGTCGCGCGGCGGGCACCTCACGCGCTTCCATGGTCGTGCTGGTCATGCCGAGGGGACGCAGCACCCGGTCCTTGATGTACCGGGCGTACGGCACGCCGCTCACGTTCACGACAATGCGCCCGAGAATGGCGAAGCCGAAGTTGCTGTACTCGTAGGCCACGCCCGACACGTTCGCGAACGGAATGCCGGCGCGCATGAGACGCGAGAGGCCGGCCTCAGTGGCGTCGAGCTGCTGATCGCCCCAGGGATTGTCCTCGGGAAAGCCGGCCGCGTGCGTGAGCAGGTGCCGAATGGTGATGCGCGGCGCATCGCTGGTGGCGTAGCGCAGCTGCCGGAGCTCCGGGACATACTTCTCGGCCGGATCGTCGAGCTGCAGGCGGCCCGCGTCGCGCAGCTGCAGAATGGCGAGCGCGGTGAAGCTTTTCGTCATGCTGGCGATGCGGAACACGGTGCTGGTATCCACGCGGGCGCCGCTCGGCACTTCGCGCAGGCCATGCGCCGCCACGTGCAGCAGCCGGCCATCAACAACGATGCCGTAGGCGATACCGGGGGCGCGGGTGCGCTCCATGAACGTGCGCATGACGCTGTCCACCGCCGGGATGGTGCGGGCCAGCGTGCCGAGCCGGTCGGGATCGTCGAAGGCGGGCGGTGGGGCTACGCTGGACTGCGCGCCGGCGGTGGCCGTGGCGGCGGCGCCGAGGCAGAGTGCGGTGGCGACCAGCAGGGCGTAGGGAGGCATCACGCGGAAGCTCGGCACTAGGGGATCTGCAAGAGATCGTCGAGGAGGGTGGCGCCGAAGGCGGTGGATGGGGTGTGATAACCCGTCGCGGGCGCTGCCGCCAGCACGCGCCGTGCGCACTCCGCGGCGGCGATGGCCGTGAACCGATAGCCTTCGGGGACCGTGGCGGTCTCTTCGACGGTGCGTCCGTCGGGGTGCGTGACCCGACCCCAGAGCTGCATGCGGGCGCTGGCGCGCACGGTGGCGGAGGGGCCGCTCACCCGGGCGTCGATCTGCCGCTCGGTGAACCGGCGCACGGCGGGAAGGGCGAGCAGCGGCTGCAGCAGCGACAGGAGCGGCAGCAGGCGCCTGGTGGCGGGCGGGAGCGCGAGGTACGTGTGCACGTTGGGGATCTTCGTGCTCCACTGCGCGGTGCTCACATCACCCCACGGAATGGTGATGGCGGTGCGTGGCCGGTCGCGAAAGGGGATGCGTTGCGTGCGCCAAGCGCGCGGCACGGTCACGATGCGGCCATCCTGCCGGATGGCGCCGTCTCTGCCGCCCAGGAGCATGGTTTTGAGGGTGCCCCGGCTGAAACCGCCACCGCCCGCGAAGGCCAGCTCGAGCAAGGTGGCGCCGGGGAGCTGCGGGGCGAGGCGGGCGGCGAGGCAGTCGGTGGGGACCACATCGAAGCCCACGCCGGGGAGGATGACGATACCACGCTGCCGCGCCGCCGTGTGCTGCAGCCGGCACGCCTCGAAGACGGCGATTTCACCGGTGATGTCGAGGTAGTGAGCCCCCACGTCGAGACAGGCCTGCACCATGGGGCCGCTGGTGCGGAAGAAGGGCCCCGCACAGTGCAGCACCACGTGCACGCCGTCGAGGATGGCGAGCAGTTCGTCGCTGGGCGGAGGGGGCGGCGTGTCCGGCGGTGCCAGGCGCGGCAGATCGGGGGAGAGGCGGCGGGAGAGGGGCGCCACGCGCGCTTCCAGTTGATGGTGCGCCGCCAGCGCGCGCACGGCCGTGGCGTTGCGCCCTGCCACGATGGGGCGCAGCCCGCGTCGCACGCACTCTTCGACAATCAGCTGGCCGGTGAACCCATTGGCGCCATAAATCAGCAGCATGCGGCGCAATATGCGACATTCTGCCAATTCCGCACGATTCGGAGTGCGCGGCCGCGGCCCGCGCCGTTTCGTGCGGGCATGCATCACGACGAGCCATCCCGATGAGCAAGCCCTTTTCTCCCGCACTGGTGGCGCGCATCCAGCAGCTGGCCGCGTTCATCGAGGCGCACGCCAGCGAACGGCTGCCGCTGGCGCGACTGGCCGGGGAAGCCCACATGAGTCCGCATCACCTGCAGCGGACCTTTCGCGCGGTGATGGGGGTCAGTCCTCATCAGTACCAGGCCGCGCGCCGGTTGTCGCAGTTCAAGGAGGCGCTGCGCACCGGACAGGCGGTGCTGGCCGCGACGTACGCCGCCGGCTACGGCTCATCGAGCCGCGTGTACGAGCAGGTGACCGGTGGGCTGGGCATGACCCCGTCGTCCTATCGGGCCGGCGGCGCCGGGGAGTCGATCGTGTACGCGGTGCGCGACACCGGCTTTGGTGCGCTGCTCATGGCGGCCACGGCGCGCGGCGTGTGCCAGGTGGAGTTCGGTGACGAGGGGGACGTGTTGGTGGCCCGGCTGCACGCGCACTATCCCCACGCCACGATCGAAGCGGCGTTGGAGTCGGCGCGCGAACCGCTCGATGCGTGGATGGAGGCGCTGGCCGCGCACGTGGAGGGGGACGGCCCCTGTCCGCAGCTGCCGCTCGATGTGCGGGGCACGGCGTTTCAGATCAAGGTGTGGCGTTTCCTGCTGCGCGTGCCCGCCGGCTCGGTGGTGAGCTACGGCGAGGTGGCGGCGGGGATTGGGCACCCGGAGGCGGTGCGGGCCGTGGGGACGGCGTGTGGCGCGAACCGGCTGGCGGTGCTCATTCCCTGTCATCGTGCGCTTCGGGCCGACGGTGGACTTGGCGGGTATCGCTGGGGGCTGGAGCGCAAGCGCGCGCTGCTCGACAGGGAGCGCGCCGGGAGCTAACCTGGGAAGACCATGACAAAAAACATTCTGCTGGCGTTCTTCTGCATTTGTGCTGGCGCGTTTGTGCCTCGCCAGATTACCGCCCAGCCCTCGCTCGTGGTGCTGGTGCGGCACGGCGAAAAGCAGCCGGCTCCGGCTGACGACCCGTCGCTGAGCGACGCGGGGGTGGCCCGGGCGCACGCGCTGGACAAGGCGCTCGCGCTCTCGGCCCCCGGCACGATCGTCGTGAGCCCGCGCAAGCGCACCGCGGAAACGGCGGCGGTGGTGCAACAGCGGGTGGGGGTGACCCCCACGGTGATTCCGCTGGATGCCCAACATGTGAAGAACGTGGCGGCGGCGGTGATGAAGGCCAGCGGGGTGGTGCTGGTGGTGGGACACTCCAACACCATTCCGGCAATCGTGAACGCGCTGGCCGGCACCACGCTGCCGGACATCTGCGACGCGAGCTACGCCACCCTGTTCCTCGTGACCCCGGCGCGCGAGGGTGGGAAGGCGCAGGTGGTGAAGTCGATGTACGGGACCCCCGACACCCTGGGGGCCGACCAGTGCGCGGGGATGACACCGCGCTAGCCGTTCGGGAGGGCGGGCGCGGGTGGTAGATTGCCACGATGCTCTCCCTCGGTATTGTCACCATCAGTGACCGCGCCTCCACGGGCGTGTACGATGATCGCTCCGGGCCCGCCATTCGCGAGGTGTTCGCGCGGTGGGTGGCCACGCCGGTTCACGAGGTCTACACGCTGGTGCCCGACGACCAGCCGGTCATCGAGGCGACGCTGCGCGAGCTGGCCGACGCGGCGCGTTGCCATCTCATCGTGACCACCGGCGGCACCGGGCCAGCACCGCGCGATGTGACCCCCGAAGCCACGCTGGCCGTGTGTGAGCGGGTGCTGCCGGGGTTTGGCGAGCAGATGCGCGCCGAAAGCCTCAAGTCGGTGCCCACCGCCATTCTGTCGCGGCAACTGGCGGGCACCCGCGGGGGCTCCCTCATCATCAACCTGCCGGGGAAGCCGGCGGCGATCGAGGAGTGCCTGCGCGCCGTCTGGGGCGCCATCCCGTACTGCATCGAACTGTTGGGCGGACCGCGGCTGGCGTTCACCGCCGAGTCGCCGCGCCATCATCGTCCGTCCTGACGTCACGCCCCGCCTTTCTTCCGCCCTCGCCGACATGAGTCTCGCCCCGGAACTCCTTCGCATTCTCGTGTGCCCCAAGAGCAAGGCCCCGCTGGAGTACCACGCCGGCCCGCCGGAGGTGCTGGTGTGTCGTGAGAGCAAGCTGGTGTACAAGGTGCAGGATGGCATTCCGGTGATGCTCATCGAAGAGGCGGAGCCGCTCGACGAGGCGGTGTATCCGCCGGCGCCGTCGGCCTCGTGAGCGAGCAGGGGGCGGTGAGCGCCAACGACAGGGCGTGGCAGGGCGCCACGCAGGTGGTGCGCGCCGGGCTGCCGCCCAAGGCGGCGGGCACGCCGTATCTGCCGGGGCCGGTGTTCGCGGCGCCCTATCATGCGCCCGGTGACCCCACGCAGTCGCCGTACACCTATGGCCGCTTTCACAACCCGTCGTGGACGCACTACGAGGCGGCGTTGGCCGCGCTCGAAGGGGGGCCGTGCCTGCTCTTTCCCAGCGGCATGGCGGCCACGGCCGCGCTGCTGGCCACGATGGTCCCGCCCGGCGGCACGCTGCTCATGCCGCAGGAGTGCTATTACACCACGCGCGTGATTGCGTCGCAGCCGTTCGACGGCGCGTGGTTCGCGTCGCAGGGCATACGGGTGATCATGGCGCCGACGGCGGGCGATGGGCTGCGTCGCGCTCTCGACGAGGCGGGGCCCGGTGGTGTGTCGCTGCTTTGGCTCGAGTCGCCCACCAACCCGGGGCTCGACGTGTGCGACATTGCCGCCCTCGCGGCGCGCGCCCACGCCCTGGGTGCACTCGTGGCCGTGGACAACACCACGGCCACCCCGCTGCTGCAGCAGCCGCTTGCCCTGGGGGCCGACTTCTGCGTGGTGTCCGACACCAAGGCCATGACGGGGCATGCCGACCTGGTGCTGGGGCACGTGGCAGCGCGCCATCCGCAGCACGTGGAGTCGCTGCGGCTGTGGCGCACGCGCATGGGAGTGATTCCCGGTCCCATGGAAGCCTGGCTGGCGCACCGATCGCTGGGCACGCTGCATGTCCGGCTCATGCAGCAGTGCCGATCGGCCATGCAGGTGGCGCAGTTCCTGGCGGCGCACGACCGTGTGCGGGGCGTGCGCTATCCCGGGCTGCCGCACGATCCCTCGTACGCCATTGCCGCCACGCAGATGGCCGCCTTCGGCGGTGTCGTGAGCTTCGAACTGGAGAGTGCCGACGCCGTCGCGCGCTTCTTCGCGCAATCGCAGCTGGTGTACGAGGCCACGAGCTTCGGCGGGTTGCACACGAGTGCCGAACGCCGCGCGCGCTGGGGTGGCGATGTGGTGTCGGAAGGGTTCGTGCGCCTGAGCGTGGGGCTGGAAGACGTGCAGGACCTGCTCGCCGATCTGGCCGCGGCGCTTCGTTGATCACCTCCTGAGTTGACCATGGATCGTCGCCATTTCCTGAACACCGCCGGCGCGGTGGCCGCCGGGGCGGCGCTCGTGCCGCAGGTCGTCCACGCGGCGGCGCCCGCCGCCGTCACCGACCCGACCCCGTCCGCCACGCAGCCGCCCGCCTTCGCCTTCGAGGAGGCCACGGCCGCCGGGCTGCTCGCGCGCATGCAGGCCGGTACGCTCACGTCGAGCACGCTCACGGCCGCGTATCTCGCGCGCATTGCGGCTATCGATGCGGCAGGCCCCCGGCTGCGCAGTGTGATCGAGGTGAACCCCGACGCCATGGCCATGGCGCGCGAGCGCGACGCCGAGCGCCGGGCGGGCCGTGTGCGT
>NZ_JAJTHI010000030.1 GCF_021298855.1 Gemmatimonas sp. | reverse complement strand
CCTACGGGCGGCGTGCGGGCGGCGTGCGGGCGGCGCGTGCGGGCGTCGTGCGCGCGGGGGCCTGCACGCAATGCCAGCCCGCAGCGGGCCGCGCCCCCCGCCGCGCGTCTCTGAGGGGGTGACGCCGGCGCGCCGCGCGACAGCGCGGCGGCGCCCGGCCACCCCCGAAGCCACGCGCGAAGGGGTGGTGCGGAACCGCGGCGGGCGGTCGATCGCGCGACGATACCCCGACCCCGACCGCGACCCCGACCCCGACTCACCGCTCCGTCTACGACGGCGCCCGCAGCACCAGCGCGGCGTTGATGCCGCCGAAGCCGAACGAATTGCTCACCACCACGCGCGGCGACAGCGCCCGCCCGTTGCCGGGCACGAAGTCCAGGTCGCACGCCGCATCCGGCGTACGCAGCCCCACGGTGGGCGGAATCCAGCCGCGCGCAATCGCCAGCGCGCAGATTGCCGCCTCGAAGGCGCCGCTGGCACCGAGCGCGTGGCCGTAGTACCCCTTGGTGCTCGAGATCGGAACGGCCCGCGCGTGCGCGCCGAACACCCGCTTGATCGCTTCCGTCTCCGTCGGATCGTTGAGTGGCGTGCTGCTGCCGTGCGCGTTGATGTAGTCCACGTCGACGGGCGCGACGCGCGCATCCGCAAGCGCCATCTGCACGCAGCGCGCCGCCTGCGCCCCACCCGGCAACGGCGCCGTCATATGATGGGCATCGTTGGTGGTGCCGTATCCACCCAGCTCGGCATAAATGCGCGCGCCGCGGCGCGTGGCATGCTCCCATTCCTCCAGCAGCAGCACGGCGGCACCCTCGCCCATCACGAAGCCGTCGCGATCGGCGTCGAAGGGGCGTGACGCCGCCGCCGGATCATCGTTGCGGGTACTCATCGCCCGAATGAGCGCAAACGCGCCGAAGCAGAGTGTCGCCAGCGGCGCCTCGCTGCCACCGGCCAGCATCACGTCGGCGTGGCCATCACGGATCTGCCGGAACGCCTCGCCAATGGCCATGCTGCCGCTCGCGCAGCTCATGGCGTTCGTGGAGTTGGGGCCACTGATGCCGAACTCGATGGCCATGTTGCAGCTCGATGAGCCCCCGAATACGGCCAACGCCAGCGTGGCATCCACCGCCCGCAGCCCCGCCTCGGCAAAGCGGGCCGCCTGCTCCTCGGCATACCCGACACCCCCCAGCGCCGTCCCCATCATCGCGCCCATGCGCTCGCGGTCCACCGCCTCCAGATCGAGCGCCCCATCGCCCAACGCCAGCATCGCACTCACCACCGCAAACTGACTGTAGCGGTCGAGCCGCTTCACCCGCTTGGCGTCAATCCACGTGGTGGCATCGAAGTCGTTCACCTGCGCCGCGCACTGCGAGCGATAAATGCTGGCGTCGAAGCGCGTGAGACGCTGCACCACCGACCGCTCGGCCCGCAGCCCGCTCCACAGCGCCTCCACCCCCGTGCCGATGGGAGTGACGCAACCGATGCCCGTGATGGCCACACGGCGGCGAGGGGCACCGGCGCGCGCCGCCGGCGTGGACGTTGACGTGTCGTCGTTCATGTGTGGCGCTCCGCGACCTTCGCCAGCCCCGCCAGGGTGCGCGACGCGATGCCGTGCACGAACACGGGGGCAATGACCTGCGTGGCGGCAAACGGGCCAATGAGTGGCCAGTTGGGGCCGTCCCACACGTGCACGATGCGCGTGAGCGTGCCACCGTCGACCGGCGTGAAGCTCCACTCCACATCCATGCGCGTCGTGACGCCGCCAATGTGCCGGAACCGCACCCACGGCACCTCGCGATTCACCGCCATCTCGGAGAGCCACCAGGTGGGCCAATTGAACGGGCCGAACGGCCGGTTGGCCGCCATCTCCACAATGCCGCCGCCGTCGCGTCGCGATTCGCGGAAGCGCACGTACCGGTAGTGCGGCAGATACGCGGGCCAATGTTCCACCGCCGCGGCCACCTCGAAGATGCGCTGGGCCGGCGCCCGCACCACCAGTTCGTCCACGGTGGTGACAAGACGCCCGGTGGGAGGCGGCCCCAGCACGAAGGGATCGGCGGCGGACTGCTGTGGAGACGTCATGATCATTGGCAGGAGGAAGAAGCCGTCACGGCATCATGGGGCAAGATACCCCGGTGACCAGTGCGCGGTGACGCGAAAGCCGAGCCGGCGCCGAACCGTGGCCGGGCACCGGGTCGCGCGCTCGACCAGCGCCTGCAGCTCGTTGCGGGTATACCCGCGCAACACCGACAGCACGCCGTCGTGGCGACTCACCGGGTGAAAGCCGAGCGCAAACGACGAGACCCACAACCCGGCCACGGCCAGCCAGCTGCGTCGCAGATCCCCCACGATCACCGCCACGCGCGCCACCCGTGTGCACTCCTGCAGCAACCGCTCGGCCTCGGCACCGTCGAAGTGGTGCAGCACCTGCGACAGGGTCACGATGTCGATGCTGCCGGTGGCGAACGGCAGCTGCATGGCGTCGGCGGCCAGCCCGTGGGTACAGCGCGCCGCCGCCGCGCCCGCCAGCAGCGGCGCCCGCTCCAGACCAATGGTGCGCAGCACCACGCCCCGCGCGCGCGCCACCCGTTCGGCCGCCGCCGGGATATCGCCCAGCCCGGTGCCGATGTCGAGCAGCGTGAGCGACGCCCCACCGGCGGGGCGTGTGTCCAGCACGGCGCGCAGGGTGCGCACCACCGCGTTGCGCCCGCCAAAGAACCGGTTGGCCAGGGCAATGTCGCGCAGCGAACGCAACGAGAGCGCGGGGTCTGCGTTCGGGTCGTCGAGGATCTCCGACCCGCGGCGCCGCGCCGGCGTGAACATGGGGGCCGTGGTTACCGCTCGAGCACGGCGTAGCCGCCGCGATAATAGAGCAGCGGCTTCCCTTCGTAGGTCGCGCCCGCCACGACTTCCCCCACCACGATCACATGGTCGCCTGCGGGATGCCGGGCCACGATGCGGCACTGCAGCGAGGCGAGCACGTCGTCGAGTATCGGGTCGCCCAGTTCGCCGGTGGTGTAGCCAACGCCTGCGAACCGGTCGTCCACCTTGCCCGCGAAGCGGCGCGAGATGGCCTCCTGTCCTGCGCTCAGCACATTCACCGCAAACGAATCGGCCGCGCCAATGACAGGGGCCATGGTGGCCTCGTTGCCGATGCACACCAGCACCAGCGGCGGCGACAGGCTGAGCGAGGAGAAGGCGCTCACCGTCATGCCGTGCGGCGTCGAGGTGGCGTCGCAGGTGGTGATGACCGTAATGCCCGTGGCAAAACGGCCGAGGACGGCGCGGAACAGGTCGGAGTCGATCACACGAGACAGGGAGGGGGAAACGGGGAGCGCGCGGCTCACCCGAGAAAGCGCAGCAGGGTGCGAGGCGTGAGCACGGCGCGTGGCGGCACGAAATCGCCGGTCACGCCAATGAGCAGGTCGGCGAGATCCCGGTCGCGCGACAGCACGCGCGCGGCGTGGTTGAGCAGTGGTGGCATCCCCACCGCCATGCCGATCAGCTGTTCCACGCGCCACTTGCCGCCGAAGGTCTGCTGCCGGGCACGCTCGTAGCCGCGCAGCGCGCGCACGTGCACATCGCGTGACGAGGCGCGCACGGCCGACAGGGCGTACTCGGTGAGCAGTTCGCCACCGCGCAGCGCCGAGTAGATCCCTTCGCCCGTGAACGGATCGTAGAAGTCGGCGGCATCGCCGGTGAGTATGGCCCCCGGGTGCCACGGACGGCGGGCACGCGACGCGAAGGGGCCGGTCGCGCGCACGGGGGTGACCCGCGTCGCGCCGCCAAAGCGCGACGCCAGCGTAGGGTGCGCCTCGAGCCAGCGCGTGAGGTACGCGGCGGTGCCGTCGCGCATGTCGCCGGCGTGCCGGCGGGGCACGACGAGGGCCACATTGACCAGTCCGTCGCCCACGGCCGCCAGCCCGACGTATCCGCGGCGGGTCACGTGCATCTCGCCCAACGTGCCCACGCCGCTCACGTGGCGGTAATGTGCCACCAGCGCCACGCGGCGCGGCCAGCGCGACTGGTGGGCAAGGCCGAGGCGGCGCGACACCACGCTGCGCAGCCCGTCGGCGCCAATTACCAGCGCGGCGTGCACGGTGCGCTCGCCCGCCGGCGTGCGCAGCGTGGCCCCGGTAACGGTGCCGTCGGGCTGCTGCAGCAGCTGCTCCACCTTGGCCTGCTCAAGGACCTGCACCCCGGCGGCACGGGCGCGGTCGAGCAGCACGGTATCGAGCACCTCGCGTCGTACCCCGAGTCCGCGATCGCGGAAGCCGCGGAACCCATGGCGCGCCACGAACTCGCCGTGAATGCGGTCGCCGGACGGGGCGTGCACCACCATGCCCGACAGGGCCGCGGCCTGCATCTCGAGCGTCTCGAGCGCCCCCATGGCGTGCAGAATGCGCGACCCCTCGGGGCTCACGTACTCCGCGCACGGCTTGGCACGCGGGAAGCGTGCGCGGTCCACCAGGCAGACGTCGAGTCCCGCCTGGGCACAATGCCAGGCGGCGGCACTCCCGGCGGGGCCCCCGCCGACGACAAGGACTTGGACACGATGCATGGCGTTCACGGGAGTTTAACCCCCCGATCGGGTTCCAGGTTCGCCCCGGGGAACCGCACCGGCCCATCAGCGCCCCATCAGCGCCCCATCAGCGCCCCATCAGCGCCCCATCAGCACCCCATCAGCGCCCCATCAGCGCCCCAACAGCAGCACCGCCAGGGCGCCCACGAGCGTGCACAGCAGGTTCACCAGGTCGTTGTCGAGCCAGTGCACCCCGCGCCACGGCTGCGTTGGCGTTCCGCACCGATGCACGATCTGCTCCGTTTCGCGTGCGCAGCTGGCGCACCAGCGCCGAGCCTGCCAGAACGCGCCAACGACCGTGTCCGCTACCGCACCGGCGATCCCCGCCGCGGTAACCACGAGGACCGCCGACGGCGGGATGAGCGCCATCACCGCCGCCGCGGCCGCCAGTGTCCATGCTCCCAGTACCATCCCGGCGGAACCGGCGAGGCTTACGGCTCCCGAGGTGCCGACAGGCACCGGCCCCCGCGTGCGCAGCGACCACGGGCGTCCGCGCCACCATGTCCCGGTTTCCGTGGCCAGGGTGTCGGCGCCGGCGGCCACCAGCGCCGCGGCGCCCATGAGCGCGGCGGTGTCACCGATACCGGCCGCCAGCAGGCTGGCGAGGGCACAGGCGGCGAACACCCCGCCGTTGGCCAGCACCTGCGCCGCGTCGCGCTGCCCGCCTTTGGCGACCACATCGGCCGTGGCCCGTTCCTTGGTGCGCTTCCCCAGGCGCGAGGCCAGCGATGCCGTAACGAACCAGAGCACGAGGAACAGCCCCCAGCTTCGCCCGGCGGTCATGGCCACCCCGCCCACGGCAGTGGCCGCCAGCGCCCCGCTTCGCGCCAGGGTGCCGGCGCGCCACGCGACGGTGACAATGACGGCGGCCGCTCCGAATCCCAGCAGCACGTCGGACAGCAACGCCGACGGCAGCACGCGCGGTCAGCCAGCCAGCAGGCGGGTCATGCGCGCCCGGAACTCCGGCGACGCGCGCTCCTCCGCAGCGGCCGCGGTGCTTACGGCGCACTCGCGCAGCCGCAGCCGGAGCGCACGGACCTGCCGTTCGAGACGGGCGCAGCGCGCGCAGTGCCGCAGGTGCGCGTGAATGATCTCGCGCAAGGCAGAACCCGGCAGATCCGAATCGAGCTCACCATCCACGTAGTCGTGGAGGTGCAGTCGACTGATGAAGCAGTCAGCGGCCAGGGGGAGTGAACCGGCTGGGGGAGATTTGAGGGCGGGAGCCACGGTCGCGCCGTCCCGCGCGGCGGCCCCGGCCATACGGTCGGAGCGGGGACGCACGGGAAACCGCAGCGCATTCATGAGAGACAAACGCTGACCACCTGTCAATTGGTTCGCAAGCGCGACCATGAATTGTGTGGCACGGCCCCCACAGGTGCGCCGCCGGCAACAGTTTCCGCTTGTTTGCACGACCGGGAACACGTTAGCATGGACGACTATGCCGCGTACGTCACTCGCCAACGATGGCCGGAGCTCCCGGGCCACGCCGCTCGCGTCGGACACCGTCTTGCCGCTCAGCGGTGGGTCCCTCGACGCGCGCCTGCCGCTGGCGCTGCTGGAGGCGGTCAAGGCCATCGATACGCCGGCGGCGGAGCTGGATGCCGACTTCGTGCACGAGCTGCGCAACAAGCGACTGGGGCTCAGCGACACCGTCCTCCAGCAGATCCGCCGGTACGGCGATGCCGTGCGAGCGCGGCAGCGCATCACCTACGACGAGATCCTCGCCCTGGCCCGGCTCATCGGACGGCGTCCCGACGCCGATCTGGCCTTCCGCGAGGCAGGACGCCGCTGGGCCAAGGCCATTGTAGACACCGTGGGCGGTGCCCGACGCGGGGCGGCCCGCTCGCTGCCGGCGCTCCTGGCTCGACCCATCGCCCTGGGGGCGCTGCGCCGGCTTGCCCGCCGCCACATGGACGGTACCTTGGTGCGGCAGGGCAGTACGCTCCTGCTCGATGTGCCGGCCCCCGTCTCCGCCGATGCAGCGCCCAAGGGCGCCGGGTGCGGGCTGTACGAGGCGGCGTTCCGCGAATCATTGCTGCTCCTCGCCGACGCCGATGGCGCCGTGGAGCATGTCATGTGTCGCAGCCGCGGCGACCACAGCTGCCAGTGGCGCGCCGAGTGGCGTCGTCGCTGACCCCCACCTCGTCCGATTCTTCCCCATGCTCACCCCTGAGTTGCTGCCGCGTCTGCAGCAGCTGCTGACCGACGCGGACCTCGACGGCTGGCTGCTGTACGACTTCCGTGGCACCAACGCCATCGCCGCCGGGCTGCTGGGCTTCGGCGGCCTGTGTTCACGCCGCGTGTTCGCGTTCATTCCGCGGACCGGACTCCCCGTTGGCATTCAGCACGCCATCGAACCGGGACCGTGGAAGCAGTGGCCCAAGGGCTGGCCGTTGCGCGTGTACAGCGGCTGGCGCGCCCTCGAGAGTGAACTGGCCACGTTGGTGCAGGGCAAGCGCGTCGCCATGGAATACTCGCCGGGTGATGCCATTCCCTACCTCGACCGCATCCCCGCCGGTGTGCTCGAAATGGTGCGCGCGAGTGGCGCCACCGTGGTGAGCAGCGCGGAGCTGGTGTCGCAGGTCTACGCCACGTGGACGCCGGCCCAGCTGGCCTCGCACCAGCGGGCGGCCGAGCACATTGCCCGCGTCGCGCGCGACACGATCGCCCATGCGGGCGCGTGTGTGGCGGCGGGCACCCCGGCGGCCGAACACGAGTTGCAGCAGCGCATTCTCGAAGCCTTCGAGCGGGCGGGGCTCCTCACCGACCACGGCCCCGACGTTGCCGCTTCCGAGAATGCGGCCAATCCCCACTACGTCCCCTCGGCCTCCCGGCCGCGCCTCGTGCAGCAGGGTGACGTGCTGCTCGTCGACCTGTGGGCGAAGGAGCCCAACGGCATCTATGCCGACCAGACGTGGATGGCATCGCTCGGTACGCCCGCCACGCGGGTGGTCACGGTGTGGGAAGCGGTGCGCGATGCGCGTGACGCCGCGCTCACGCTGCTGCGGGACCGCATTGCGGCGGGGGAGATCGTGCGTGGCGGGGAGGCCGACGACGCGGCGCGCGCGGTGATCACGGCGCGCGGCTTCGGCAACGATTTCTGGCACCGGACCGGCCACAGCATCGATGCCCGCGAGCTGCACGGCAGCGGCCCGCAGATCGACAACCTCGAGTCGCGCGACGATCGCGTCCTGATTCCCGGCGTTGGCTTCTCCATCGAACCGGGCGTCTACCTCACGGGCGAGTTCGGCGTGCGCAGCGAGGTCAACGCCTACGTGGGCGACGACGCCCTGATCATCACGCCGGGCGAGATCCAGCAGGAGCTCTGGGTCGTTTGATCCGTTCGCGGCGTCCGGCGTCCCGCCTGCTGTCCCCCGCTGCCCGCGTTCCGACAAAGGAGGCAGGCAGCCGGGCGCAGGAGACAGGGAGCAGGTGCTGGTCGATTACCGTGCTATCACTGCTGCTGATGATCGGCTGCGCGCCGCAATCGGAAGCGCGCACGCGCATCGCCGATGTCGAGGCCACCATCGGCACGGCGGCGAATCCGGCCGGCGCGCCCAGCGACGCGTCCCGAGGCGGGTCACTCGCCCGCGCCGCGGGGGGCCCGGCCGGTACCGACTATCGTGTACAGCCGGCTCCCACCCCCGGCGTGGTGCTCGGCATGATCAGCGGCGGCTCGCCCAAGGACACGAGCATTGCCCCCACGCACGATCTCGCCGTGTGCCGCCCCTTCAGCGAAACGCTCCTGGTGAGCCGCGATGGAGGGGTTGGCGATGCGGTGGTGTGGCTGAACGGTGTGGGCAGCGGCCCGCGCGACGACGCTCCGCGGCGCGTGCGCCTCACGCTCGACGGCTGCCGGCTGTCGCCGCGGGTGCAGCGCATGGCCGCCGGCAGCACGCTGCTCGTCAACAGCCGCGACGCCATGATGTCACGGCTGCAGTTCACCGCCACCGGCGAGGCCGCGCCACGCGCCACGCTGCTGCTCTCCGATGCCGGGCAGGTGGTGCCCACCGCGCAGGCCAGTGCGGCCCCCGGCCTCGTGCGTGTGAGTGACGACCTGCATCCGTGGGTGCGCGCGTGGCTCGTGGTGGCGCCGCATCCCTTCGTGGCCGTCACCGCGGCCGACGGCACCTTCCGCTTCGACGGCGTGCCCCCCGGCCGCTACACCCTGCACGTGTGGCACGAGCGCCTCGGGACGCGCGAGACGCGGGTACGCGTGGACGGCGGCGTGCAGACGCGCCTGCAGCTCGCGTACTAGGTCAGCCCCCGATCGCGTAGAGACGGGCGTACACGCCGTCTTCGCGTCCCAGGAGTTCGGCGTGGGTGCCGGTCTCCACGATCTGGCCGGCGTCGAGCACCACCACCGTGTCGGCGCGCCGCACGGTGCTGAGCCGGTGCGCAATGATGAGCGTCGTGCGCCCGTCCAGCAGCTCCTCGAGCGCCTGCTCCACGTAGCGCTCGCTCTCGGTATCGAGGCTCGACGTGGCCTCGTCGAGAATGACCACCGCGGGGTTCTTGAGGAAGACCCGCGCAATGGCGATGCGCTGGCGCTGGCCACCGGAGAGCTTCACTCCCCGCTCCCCCACGAGGGTGTCGAGGCCGTCGGGCAGGCGCGTGATGAATTCCCACGCGTGCGCCGCGCGCGCCGCGCGCAGAATGTCGGCGTCGCTGGCGCGCGGGTTGGCGTAGGCGATGTTCTCGCGAATGGTGCCGCTGAAGAGCACCGGCTCCTGCGGCACGATGCCAATGGCGGCGCGCAGCGTATCGAGCGTGAGGTCGCGAATGTCGATGCCGTCGAGCGTGATGCTGCCGCCACTCACATCCCAGAAGCGCGGCAGCAGGCTGGCAATGGTGGTCTTGCCGGCGCCGCTGCGCCCCACGAGCGCCACGATCTCTCCCGGCGCCATGGCCAGGGTGATGCCCTGCACGACATCGGGCTGGTTGGGCTGATAGCGGAACGACACGTCGTGGAAGCGCACGTCCCCGCGCAGCGGCGCCGGCAGCGAGAGGGGAATTTCCGGGTCGCACACGCTGGGCCGGGTATCGAGCAGCTCCCACACGCGGGTGGCGGCGCCCACCGCTTCCTGGAAGTTGCCGAAGAGGGTGGCGAGTGAGCCCACGGCCGCCGCCACGAACAGGGCATAGAACAGGAACGCGACCAGCGTGCCGGCGGTGAGCTTGCCGGCGAGCACCTGCGTGCCCCCCTGCCAGAGCACGGCCGCGACCGCGCCGAAGGCCACGAAGCCCACCACGCTGAAGAACAGCGCCCGCGTGCGGGCGCGCGTGACGGCCACGCCCACGAGCTCCTTGAGTGCCGCCCCGAAGCGCCGCGTCTCTTCGGCCTCGCGGGTGAAGCTCTGCACGGTGCGGATGGCGCCGAACGATTCGTCGGCCATGCCCATGGCCTCGGCGATGCGATCCTGCACGCTGGTGCTCGCCGCGCGGAGGGAGCGGCCGAAGAAGATGGCGGCGCCCACCACGACTGGTACCACGGCGAGGGTCGTGAGGGTGAGGCGGAAATTCGTGACGAACATCATGAGCGCGCCGCCCAGCAGGAAGAGCACCTGGCGCGAGAGCTCGGAGACCCACGTGCCCAGCAGCGATTGCAGCAGGCCGAGGTCGCTGCTGAGGCGGCTGGTGAGCTCGCCGGTGCGCCGTTCGGTGAAGAAGGCGGGGGAGAGCCGGATGAGATGCGCGAAGGTGCGGGCGCGCAGCGCCGCCACGATGCGTTCCGTGGAGGAGCTGAGCAGGTAGACCTGCACGAAGTTGGCGCCGGCCTGCACGGCGAATACCGCCAGCAGAATGAGCGCGATGCGATCGAGCGCCGGGCGATCGCGCTGCTCGAAGGCCGCGTCGAGCAGGAAGCGCATGACCGCCGGGAAGACCAGCCCCGCGCCGGCGGCGATGACGAGGAAGACGAAGGCAATCGCCAATCGGCCGCGATACGGGCGAACGAGCGGCAGCAGCCGGCTGAGCGGCTGCAAGGAGAGAGAAGCCTTGGGCACGCCGGAAGATTGCGGACGGAGACACGGCTGTCTACCGCCGGGGCGGGCGAACTGCGCGTGGGGACTACGCGCGATCGACGACGCGTTGGCGGGGACGCGTTGGCGACTACGCGTTGGCACGAACGCGTTGGCACGAACGCGAAGTGGCGCAGGCGGCCACGCTGGCGCCCACGCGGGGCAACGACGAGGGCGACCTGGCCTTCGGCCTCGGTCGCCCCGCGTGGTTGCAGCGTGGTTGTCGCGTGGGGGCCCGCGTGGGTGCCCGCGTCGGTGCCCGCGTGGGTGCCCGCGTCGGTGCCCGCGTCGGTGCCCGCGTCGGTGCCCGCGTCGGTGCCCGCGTCGGTGCCCGCGCCCCTCCGCGTCCCCGCCAACGCGTCCCTGCCAACGCGTTTTCGCCAACGCGTCCCTGCCAACGCGTCGTCGATCGCGCGTGTCCCCCCGCGTTTTTCCCCGCTATCGCGCGAGCGCCCGATCTATCCCCATGGCCACGAACAGCAGCGCCAGGTACAGCAGCGAGTACTTGTACACCCACCATGCCGGCCCCGTCCACGGCTGCCCCTGCTGCGCGGCCCAGAGCACCTTGAGCACGCCCCACAGGAGCAGGCCACCCAGGACGAGGGCGCTCACCAGGTACAGCAGGCCGAAGGCCCCGTACAGCACCGGCAGGACCGTCAGCGCCAGCAGAATCACGGTGTACCACACCATCTGGAGCATCGTTTCGCGCTCGCCCCACACCAGCGGCGCCATGGGTACCTTGGCGCGGCCGTAGTCCACCTGCTTGAGCAGCGCCAGCGCCCAGAAGTGCGGCGGGGTCCAGTAGAACACGATGAGGAACAGGCACAGCGCCGTCACGTCGAGCGTGCCCGTGACCGCCGCCCATCCCACCAGCGGCGGGAAGGCACCGGCGGCCCCGCCAATCACGATGTTCTGCGGACTCGTGCGCTTGAGGATGCGCGTGTAGATGAACACGTAGAAGTAGAAGCCCGCCAGCGCGAGCCCCGCCGTGAGCACATTCACGAAATGCGCCAGCATCCACGTGGCCAGCGTGGCGCAGAACACGCCGAACGCCAGCACCTGCGTGGGGGACATGCGGCCGCTCGGAATGGGGCGCAGCCGCGTGCGCGCCATCACGTCGTCGATGTCGCGGTCGATGTACATGTTCACCGCGTTCGCGCCACCGGCCATGAGATACCCGCCCACCATCACCAGCAGCACCGTCCAGAGGCTCGGGCTGCCGGCGGCGTACATGGGCGCGGCGGTCGTGACCAGCAACAGCGAGATGATGCGCGGCTTGGTCAGCGCGACGAGGTCGCGCGACAGCGGGGTGTCGGCCACGGGGCTTGGGGGAGCCCCGACTGGCGGGTTCCCGTTCACAGGGGCGATGCCGGTTGCCATATCACGCAGAGTGCATGGCGCGCCAGGCGCCATAGAAGAGAGCCACGAGGCCGGCGATCGGCAGGATGACCTGCACGATCTCCGCCCACCGTCGCGGCACGGGAACGTCGCTGTTGGCCGGGGCCGTGGGCAGCGTACGGAACACGGCGCGCAAGATGAACCACTGCGCCACGCTGCAGGCAATCACCGCCGCCCAGAACAGGACGGGCCCGAGGGTGGTCGGGAGTGAGGAGTCAATCGGGGAGTTCATGACAATTGAAAACTAGACGGTGAACCGAGGTGGTGAACCCCCGTCCCGTGCACTACCATAGCGCCCATGGCCAAGCCCCCGTCGTCCGTTCCCGCCGCTGCCGCCGCCCCCGCCTCGGCAGCCCCCGCCACGGAGCTCCCCCGCTCCCTCGGCCTCTGGAGTGCCATCGCCGTGCTGGTTGGTACCACGATCGGCTCCGGGATCTTCCGGTCGCCGGCTGGCATCGCCGACAAGCTGCCCGGCCCACTGCCGCTCATGGCCGTCTGGGCCGTGGGTGGCCTCTTCGCCCTCTGCGGCGCCCTCACGCTGGCCGAGCTGGCGGGGGCCATGCCCCGCACGGGCGGCTACTTCATCTACATCCGGGAAGCGTGGGGGCGGCTCCCCGCCTTCCTGTACGGATGGGCCGAATTCACCCTCATCCGGGCCGCGGCGCTGGGGGGCATCTCGCTCACCTTCGGTCAGTACGCCCTGCGCGCCGTGGGGATCGACCCCAGCGTGGCGCCGTACGACGACTACGCACACTACCTCGCCGCCGCCGCGCTCGTGCTCATGGCCACCATCAACGTGGTGGGGCTCCGCTGGGGGTCGCTCGTGCAGAACGTCACCACGATTGCCAAGTACGGCGGGCTCGTGCTCATCGTGCTGCTGGCCTTCGCCCTCGGGCTCCCGAAAACGGGGGGCAACTTCACCCCCGCCGCCCCGCCGGGCAGCTTCTCGGTCTCGGCCTTCGGCCTGGCGCTGGTGAGTGTGCTCTGGGCCTTCGACGGCTGGGGGGATCTGGCCAAGGTCTCGGGCGAGGTGAAGGACCCCGAGCGCACCCTGCCCAAGGCCATCGTGCTGGGCACGCTGGCGATCATCGCCATCTATCTGCTGGCCAACATCGCCTATCTCAGCGTACTCAACGTGGAGGAAATGCGCCGGGCACCACTGGTGGCCGCGGACGTGGCGCTGCGGCTCATCGGTCCGGTGGGCGTGACGCTCGTGTCGCTCACCGTGCTGCTGTCCACCTTCGGCAGCGTGAACGGCTCGCTGCTCACGGGGCCGCGCATCTTCTTCGCCATGGCCGACGACGGGCTCTTCTTCAAGCAGGTGGCCAAGGTGCACCCCACCTTCAAGACCCCGTACGTGGCCATCATCATGACCGGCACGCTCGGGGTAGCCTTCGTGTTGCTGCGCAGCTTCGAGCAGCTGGCCGACATCTTCGTGACCGCGAGCCTCGTGTTCTACATCATGAGCATCGGGGCGGTCTTCAAGCTCCGTCGGCGCCCCGACTGGAACCCACCGGTCCGAACGCCCTTGTACCCGTTCGTGCCCGCCCTCTTCTGTCTCGCCGTGCTCTTCCTGCTCGGCAACGCCCTCATGGACCCGGCGCAGCGCGTCCCGACCCTCGGTGTGTTCGGGGTGATTCTGCTGGGGGTGCCGGTGTACTACGCCACGGTGGGGCGGGGTGGAGCGGCGCGCTGACGCGCGCCCTTGGGTGACAAGGCAGGATGCAGGTCGAAGGGGTCAGGAAGAAGGGTGAAGCCGGCTGTCGCTTCACCCCTCCCCCTGACCTTCTTCTTCCTGCGTCCTCCCTTGCAAACAAAACGGGGGAGCCGGCACCGCCGGCTCCCCCGTCCTCATTCCACCAGGCCTACGCCTCAGTTGAAGATGTACCGCAACCCCAACTGCATACGCCATACGTCACCCGTATTGGCGGTGCGCTCGAAGCTGCGCGAGAGCAGTTCCGACGCCGACTGGGTGGCCATGCGGTAGAGCGCACGCCCCTGGGCATCGGCACCACGCGCCACGAGCGGGCGGTTGTTGATGGCGCGGAAACCCTGGCCCCAGTTGTCGTTCAGCAGGTTGCCGAAGTTCAGGATGTCGAAGCGCACCTGCAGCGTGTTCTTCTTGCCACCGAAGTTGGCGAAGATGTCCTGCGTGATGCTCACGTCGGCGAAGTACACCATGGGCAGGAACACGGCCCCACGCTGAGCGTACTTGCCGCGGTTCTCGCGCAGGTAGCTGTCCTGGTTGATGAACCGCTCCCACGCGTCCTGCTGCTCCTGCACCGTGAAGGTGCGGCCGCCGGTGCCAGTGGTCGTGAACGCCTCGAAGTTCATCTCCGAGCGGTCGCGCGGGATGTAGATGAGGTCGTTGCCCGTGCCCCCGTCGCTGTTCAGGTCACCGTTGAAGGTGTAGCTCGTATTGCCGGCGTTGCGCCCTTCGAAGAAGACCGACACGCCCGTCTTGCCGAAGCCGAAGTACTGCTTCTCGTACGTGCCCGTGAGGAAGAAGCGGTGGCCGGCGGCCGTACCCGAGATGCCCACGCCCGGATTGTTCGGGTCGCCAGCATGCGGGTTGCCGTTCCACGAGCCGAAGGCAATGGAGCCCGCGTCCACCGTGTTGCGCGACATGCCGTAGCTGTACGCGGCCTTGGCGAACAGGCCGTTGCGGAAACCGCGCTCGAGCGCGAACGCGGCGTTCCACGCCTCGCCCACGTTCTGGTTCTTGAGCACGATGGCGCTGGTCACGTTGCAGTTGATGCGGACCTGCAGACCGGCGGCCGGGCAGGTGTCACTGTAGCGTGGCCGGTTGTCCGGGCCCACGAAGCTCTGCGTGGTGGCCGGCAGGTTGGCATCGATGTAGTAGATGCCGTTCACGTCCTTGCTGTACAGGAACTCGGCCGTGGCCGTGAGCCCCCAGAAGAGGCGACGATCAACGGCCACGTTGGAGCGCCAGATCTGCGGGAAACGGAACGTCGGATCGGTGAGCGCGAGCTCGTACGAGGCGGCCGGGGCGCCGGTGATGGCGCTGGCGGGCGGCTTGTACGCATCCGGGTTCGGATTGAACGGCCGGTTGCGCGTGTTGTCCACCGACTCGAAGCCGGTGAGCACGCCGTTGTTGCCGATCTGGTTCGAGATCCACACGTACGCCGGGCGGCCGGTGAACACGCCCGTACCACCGCGGATCTGCGTCTTCTGGTCGTTGTTCACGTCCCAGTTGAAGCCGAAGCGCGGGCTCCACAGCAGGTTGGCATCGGGCAGCTTCTGCGTCTGGTACTGCACCGACGCTCCCGTTTCGTCGCGGAACGTCAGGCCATTCGCTTGCGGGTTCGTGAAGCCGGTGTTGCCGAAGCGCGGCACGTCCACGCGAAGGCCGAAGGTGAGGCGCAGGTTCTCGCGGGCGCGCCACTCGTCCTGCGCGTAGAGACCACCGTACAGCACCTCGAGCGGCTGGACCGGCTTGACCTGCCCCGGCTGGTTCGCCCAACGCACCTGGAAACGGCGTGCCGTCACCGGTGATGCGGTGCGGTTGGGGTTGGCCAGGAAGTCGTTGGCGTCGGTGAAGAAGTCCTGCAGCGAGTTGTAGACGTACGAGCTCTGCGACCCCGGGAAGAACACGTTCTCCGACTCGTAGCGCTCGAGCGACGCGCCGATGGTGAAGTCGTGCTTGTCGCGCGAGATCGTCAGGTTGTTCTGCAGCTGGAAGCTGTTGTAGCGCAGCTCGTTGTTCGGCGTGAACGGCTCGAAACCGAACGACGTGTAGGTGGCGCCCTGTTCGAGGATGTCGACGAACGGGAAGACCGTGCCGCGGGACTTGCGGCTTTCGTCCTGCGAGGTGTAGCCGATGATGAAGTTGTTGGAGATCCGGTCGCCGATCAGCGAGTTCCACTCCCCCACCACCGACCGGATGTTCTCCTGGATCTGGTAGTTGGAGTTCTGGAAGGAGAGGAACTGGTTGTTGTTCGAGCGGCCGAAACCCAGCGAGCCCGACGTCGACAGCCCGACGTCGGTGTTCGAGTTCAGCATCGTGTAGCGGAGGCTGAACTTGTTCTTGTCGTTCAGGTTGTAGTCGAGGCGCGTGAGCAGGCGGGTGCCCGGCGTCTCGAAATCATAGCCGGCGTAGGGGCCGGTTTCGTAGTTGAAACGATCGCGCAGGAAGGTGCTGAGGCGGTCGAGGTCCGAGCCCAGCACGCGCGTCATGTTGCCCGTGATCGGCGCGCCACCGGGGTTGGCGGTGCGCAGAATCCCCGGGCGGGTTTCCTGCTCATCTTCGAAGCTCGTGAAGAAGAAGAGCTTGTTCTTGATGAGCGGGCCGCCGATGCGGGCACCGATCTGCTGGTAGTTGAACGTGCCGGGGTTGAACGCGTTCGCGCCCGCCTGGCGACCCACGAAATCCTCATTGCGGATGAACGTGTACACCGAGCCGCTGAACTCGTTGGTACCCGAGCGCGTCACGGTGTTCACGCCGGCGCCGGTGAAGTTGCCCTGACGCACGTCGTACGGGGCGATGTTCACCTGGATCTGCTCAATGGCGTCCAGCGAAATGGGCGCGACCCCCGTGCGGTCACCCGGCTGTCCGCCAAGGCCGAACGAGTTGTTGAAGTAGGACCCGTCGACCGTGATGTTGTTGAGACGGTTGTCCTGGCCGGCAAAGCTCGAACCGCTCGCCTGCGGCGTGAGGCGCGTGAAATCACCGATGCGGCGCGAGATCGTGGGGAGGGCCTCGATCGTCTGGCGGCCCACCGACGTGGCGGCGCCCGTGCGCGTGGTGCTCAGCGCGTTGGGGTCGGCCTGCGTGGTGATCGCCTGCAGCTGCACGGCGGCCGTGGAAAGACGGAAGCGCACGTCGGTGGTGATACCGAGGCTCAGCCCCGGGATTTCACGCGTTTCCTTGCGGTAGCCGAGGGCGGAGGCCGTAATCTGGTACGGGCCGCCGATACGCATGCCGATGATGCTGAAGCCGCCGTCGGCACGGCTGCCGGTGCTGTAGCGCGTGCCCGAGGGCTGGTGCACGGCGTCGATGCGGACGTTTTCGATGGGCTTGCCAGCAGAGTCGGTCACCAGGCCGCGAATGGCGGACGTGGTGACCTGCGCCTCGACGGGGCGAGCGGAAGCGAGGGCGAACAACGCCACAGCGCCCGCAATCCAGCTGCGACCAGCACGCCGGATCAGGTGAAACATGAAATGCTCCTGAGATCGAGAGGGGATGGGGCCGGTGGTTCGGGGAGACACCCCGCCGCAACGGAACGGAAACCGGCCGCCGGAATGTAACGAAACCGGTCCGGGGCTGAGTCGCAGAGGGACGGGACGAGGGGGCCGTTACGGAGCTGTTGCCATTCCAGACCGTGGAGCCTTCCCCGAGAACCTTCCGCACCGGAATGTCGTTCAGTCGGGTGGCCGAGTCCGCCGCTTTTCTGGGCAATTGTGACCGGTCTGCTGTACCGACTGTTGCCGGGGTGTTCACACCCGGCCGACATCGGGCTTCCCTCGACTAATCCCACACATCCATGCGACACTTCCGCCAGCTTGCGATCGCTCTCTGGGCGCTCGCCGGTGCTGCCGTGGTGCCGGTGAGCAATGCGTCCGCTCAAGGCCCCACCACCGGTGCTATTTCGGGCATCGTGACCGATTCGTCCGGCAACGGCCTCGAAGGGGCCACCATTACCGCCGTCAACCAGGCGACCGGCTTCCGCCAGTCCACCCAGTCGAGACGGGGCGGCGCCTACACGCTGCAGGCGCTCGAAACGGGCACGTACAACGTCTCGGCCCGCCTGATCGGCTACCGCCCCGAATCGCGCAACGACCTCGTCGTGCGCGTCACGCAGAACGTCCGCGCCAACTTCCAGCTCTCGCGCCAGGCGGTCCAGCTCAATGAGCTGGTCACCACCGCCAGCCGGTCGGCCTCCGATTTCAACCCCTCGCGTCAGGGCGCCCAGTCGCGCGTCTCCGACTCGCTGGTGCGTCGCCTGCCCAACCTGACGCGCAACATCACCGACCTCATCCAGACGTCGCCCTACGTGGCCACCAATCCCAGCAGCGGTGGCGTGTCGAGCTTCGCCGGGCAGAACGCGCGCTACAACAACATCCAGGTGGACGGCCTCACGGCGGTCGACCGCTTCGGCCTCAACTCCGATCAGCAGCTCGGGGCCCAGGCCAACGGCCGCGGCATCACGCTCGAGGCCATCAAGGAGTTCCAGATCCTGCTGTCGCCGTTCGACGTGCGCCAGGGCAACTTCACCGGCGGCCTCACCAACATCATCACCAAGAACGGCACGAACGACTGGCAGGGAAGCCTCTCCCTGCAGTATCGCGACCAGCAGATGTCGGCGAACGACCCGCTCACCCGCAACACCAGCTTCCAGCGTCGAATGTACGCCGGCTCGCTCGGTGGCCCCATCGTGAAAGATCGCCTGCACTTCTTCGTGGCGGCCGACGTGAACAGCGAGCAGGCCCCTGCGGCCGGTCCGTTCTTCGGCCAGGCCGCAAATTCGCCCGTGCCGGTGCCGGTCACGCAGGCGTCGATCGACCGCTTCAACAGCGGCGTGCAGCGCCTCTTCGGCTTCAACGGTGGCGCGGGCACTGCGGTCGCCAACGAAACGCCGCTCTACAATGTGCTGGCGCGTCTCGACCTCAAGATCAACGACCAGCACCGCCTGGTGCTCCGCAACAACTACAACAACAACAAGACGCAGGACTTCGGTCGGTCGAACGCCACGGCCAACCCGTTCTTCGATCTGACCAGCTGGGCCTTCCAGCGCAACGACATCAGCAATTCGACCGGCCTCCAGCTGTTCAGCAACTTCAGCAACGGCATCTCCAACGAATTGCAGGTCGGCTACAACACGCAGGACTTCGAGCGCATCCTGCCGGCCCGCGCGCCGGCCGTGATCGTGGAAAACGTGCCGAACCCGAACGGCGGGGTGTCGCGCCTGCGGGCGGGCGCCGAGAACTCGTCGCAGGGCAACTCGCTGTACCAGGACATCCTGGAAATCCGCAACGACCTGACGGTGCCGGTGGGGCGTCACACGCTCACCTTCGGCGCCCGCGGTGAGATCTACAGCGCGCAGAACACCTTCACGCAGAACTCGTTCGGCGTCTGGACCTTCGCCAATCTCGACTCGCTCGACCGCGGCGTGGCCCGCCGCTTCGAAGTCGGCGCCCCGGTGCCGCAGGGTGGCGATCCGATCGCCCGCTTCACCGCTGCCACGTACTCGCTGTATGCGCAGGACCTCTGGAACGTCACTGATCGCCTGAGCATCACCGCCGGCTTCCGCGCCGACTGGGTCGACTTCCAGGACCAGCCGTTCGCGCTCCCCCGCCTGCAGGGCGACTTCGGCCGCAGCGGCGCGCTCCCGTCCATGCGCCTGCACGCGTCGCCGCGCATCGGCTTCAACTGGGATGTGACCGGCGACCAGAAGAATCAGGTGCGTGGTGGGGTCGGTGTCTTCATGGGCCCGCCGCCGTTCGTGTTCATGTCCAACACGTTCACGAACACCGGCAACAACTTCTCGCAGCTGGTCTGCGACCCGATCACCAACCGCGGCACCACGGTCCCGTCGCCCACGGGGAACTACGTGACCACCACGCCGCCGCCCCGGTGCCCGTCGGGCCAGGAAATCGCCGCGTTCAACCCGAACGGCACCGTCGGCACGGTCAATACGGTGTCGGACGACATCCGCTTCCCGCAGGTCGCCCGCGCCACGCTGGGCTACGATCGGGACCTCGGCAACGACTGGGTGGCCACGATCGAAGGCACGTACACGTACGGCGTGAACGACTTCTTCTACACCAACCTGAACCAGGCCACGCCCACGGCCACCGATCGCAACGGCCGCACGATGTACGGCACGATCGCCGCCACGGGCACGTCGGCGGGGGTCGCCTCGCGCGCCGCCGGCCGCATTGCCACGTACGTGGGGCAGGAAAACGGCGTGTTCGATGCGCGCAACGTGAGCGGTGCCTGGTCGGCCCTGCTCATGACGCAGCTGCGCAAGCGCTTCAGCAACGGCTGGGAAATCAACGGCTCGTACACGTACCAGCAGGCGCGCTCGGTGATCGACGCGACGTCGTCGGTGGCCCGCTCGAACTTCATCAACGGCCGCGTGCTCTCGGGCAACGCGCTCGACACGCAGCTGGGCGTCAGCGCCTTCCAGATGCCGCACCGCTTCGTGCTCACCGGCACGTACACGGCGCCGTGGAAGACCGCGCCCACGGACATCGCGTTCAACTACACGCTGCAGTCCGGCACGCCGGTGGTGTGGACCGCCACGGGCAACGGCGGTCGCGGTGACCTGAACGCCGACGGCTACATCGGCAACGATCCGATCTACGTGCCGCGCAGCGCGTCGGACGCGGGCGAGATGCTCTTCCAGAACGCCTCGTTCTTCGTGCCGTCGGTCGGCGCCAGCCGCCCGTTCACCGCCGCCGAACAGGCGGCCGCGTTCGAGCGCTTCGTGAGCGGCCAGGCGTGCCTGCGCAACGCGCGGGGGCAGATTCTCGAGCGCAACGCCTGCGCCAATCCGTGGTGGTCGACGCTCGACCTGAGCATCCGGCAGGGGCTTCCCGCCGTGGCGGGGCAGCGCGTGCAGCTGCAGTTCGAGGTGTTCAACCTCCCCAACCTGCTGAACTCCGGGTGGGGCAAGATCCGCACGCGTGGCGCGTTCCCGTCGCAGTCGGTGCTCAACGTGGTGGGGGCGCAGAACGATGCGCAGGGCCGTCCGCAGATGGTCTACACGTTCGATCCGCGCGACGCCGACGAGACGTTCCGCGTGACGAACTCGGTGGCGAACTTCTACCGCATTCAGGCGGGCATTCGCTTCGCGTTCTGAGCACGGCGGCAGGGTAGGGATGTATGGGGGCGCGTCCTGGCGGGCGCGCCCCCGCTTCTTTGTTGACCAGGGAACGGGCGCGCCGGACGGCGCGCCCCTCATGACAAGGCAGGGAGCAGAGCGAAGGGGATCAGGGTGAGGGATGAAGCCAGCCGCCGGCTGTCGCTTCCCCCTTCTCCCTGATCGCCTGCCCCCGGCTGCCTCCCTTGTCAACGGAACGGGCGCGCCGGACGGCGCGCCCCTCATGACAAGGCAGGGAGCAGAGCGAAGGG
>NZ_JAJTHI010000069.1 GCF_021298855.1 Gemmatimonas sp. | reverse complement strand
GCTACGCAGACCATTACGTGTGCGTCTCCGAGGCGCTCAGGGATTGGGCGATTACCTCGGCTGAGCTTCCAAGCGATTGCTGCACCGTCATCAACAACGGCGTACCCATCAGTCGATTCCCGGAACGCATCTCGCGACACGCGGAAGGACGCCACCGGCGACTTCAGGGTGTGCTGGTAGCCAACCTGCGGGCAGAGAAGAACCACGAAGCGCTGGTTCGTGCGATGGCATCCTCCCCCGACCTGCGGGAGTCGGTCGAGCTGCATTTCGTTGGCGGAGGGGACCGAAGCGATGTTGGCCGCAAGGTGCGTTCGCTCGTCCGCGAGTTGGGTCTCGAATCGAGCATCCGGTTCTTCGGATCCATCGACCAGGTGGCAACTGCCATGCATACCGCCGACTTCGGAATTGTCGCTTCCACCTACGAGGCAGGGCCCGTCGTCGCACTCGAGTATATGGCGGCGGGACGTCCTTACGCGACCACACCCGTCGGTAACATCTACTCTGTAGCGCTCAAGCATGGTTGCTGCGTTACGGCACGTGGTACCACCGCCGATGACCTTGCCCACATGCTGCGACGCATGTGCCAGCTCACCAACGAAGAGCGCGCAGCCATGGGTATTCGTGGTCGCGCGTTGGTGGAATCCCGCTACTCCCTGGAGCGGCAGGCCGCTCAGGTGCGTGACATCTACATCGGTCTTTCCAGGCGTGTGACCTGATGTCAGTAGCTCCGGAGTTGAAACGGCTGCGCTGCGCCATCATCAGCGATGCACTGCACCGGCGCGATGCCCAGGGTACCGTGTTCACGCTGGCTCCGCTGCTCAGGCAGTTCGCCGTGTGGGCCGAGCTCTTTGGCGAACTGCACATCGTGGCACCGTTCATTGACGAGCGCGACGTGCGACACGATCACGCGCCGTACCCCTTTGACAACGTCGTCTTTCACCCCATTCCGCTCGCCGGCGGAAACACGGTGCGCGACAAGCTGGCATTGGCGCGCGCCGTACCCGCGTGGCTGCACGTCATGCGGCAGGTGGAGCCGCTCGTGGACGCCGTGCACCTGCGCTGCCCCAGCAACATCGGGGGCGCGGCGCTGCTGGCCGGCCTCTTTCGGGGGCACCACAGGCAGGCGGTGTACACCGGCAACTGGGCCGGCTACGCCGGCGAACCGCGCACCTATCGCGCGCAGCGCTGGCTTTTGCGCCGCCTGTTCACGGGGCCGGTGTTCGTGTATCCCGTAGACGACCCGCTCGCGCCACACGAGGTGGAAACCTTCTCCCCCTCCATGAGCGCGCACGACCTGCAGCAGAGCCACGCCCGGCGCACCGCCGCCCTGTCTGCGGCACGGTCGGGCCGGCCCCTCACCATTGCCTCGGTGGGCGCGCTCAACACCAACAAGAACCACGGGCTCGTCATAGACGCCGTGGCCGACCTGGTGCACGAGGGCGTGCCGACCATCCTGCACATTGTGGGCAGCGGCCCCGAAGGCGGTGCGCTGCGCGCCCGCACCGCCCAGCACGGACTCGCCACCTGTGTGCACTTTCACGGCAACCTGCCCCACCCGCAGGTGCTCGCGTTGCTGGCCGGCGCCGATCTCTTTGCCCTCCCGTCACGCACCGAGGGGTTCAGCAAGGCCGTCGTGGAAGCCCTCGGCTGTGGTGCGCTGCCCGTGGTCACCACCAGCGCCGCCAACCGGGTCATTACGGGCGACGAAGCCTATGGCGCGCTCGTGCCCTTTGGCGATCGGCACGCCTTGGCCCAGGCATTTCGCCACGGCGCAGCGCGCCTTGCCGCCAACCCGGCGCTTCCGCTGGCCGGCATTGCGCACGCGCAACGCTTCACGCTGGAAGCGTGGCGCGACCACCTGGCGGGCACGCTCATCAAGGCCTGGAGGCTTGCCTGATGCCGCCGGTCGCGGGGGGCCGGCCGTGGGGCTGAAGGAACGGGTGTACGCGCACACCCCGCCGGTGCTGCAGTCGGCGCTGCTGTCGGCGTATGGGCTGCTCTGGCGGCAGCGCCGGTTGGGCGGTGCCTTTCACCGCTACGTGGCCGAATACGCGGCGCGCGACTTCCTGTCGGCCGCCGAGTGGCAGGCGTATCAGGGCGACCGCCTGGCGGCGCTGCTGCGTCACGCGCTGCAGGCGGTCCCGGCGTATCGCCGCCTCCCCATGCGGGCCGACGCGCTGCACCTGCTCGAGGGCAACCGCCCCTTCGAGGCGCTGCGGCTCTTTCCTCTGCTCGACAAGGAAGCGCTGCGCCGCGCGCCGCACGACTTCGTGGCCTCGCAGCCGGGAGGCCGGCTGGGCGCCGCGCTCACGAGTGGCACCACCGGCACGCCCCTTCGCATCATGGCCTCGGCCGACACGCACCGGCGGTTCATGGCGGCGTACGAGGCGCGCGTCCGCCGCTGGGCGGGTGTGGGGTACGGCGACCGGCGCGTCATGATTGGCGGGCGTCTCATTGTGCCGGCGCAGGACCGTCGCGGCCCCTTCTGGCGCACCAACTGGGCCGAGCACCAGCTGTACATGTCGGCGTTCCATATTGGTCCCGATACGGCGCTGCGCTACGCCGCGGCCATTGTGCGCTTCGCGCCGCGCTATCTGGTGGGGTACGCCTCGGCGCTCTGGGCGCTGGCCGACGAACTGGAGCGCCAGGGGTGGCGCACGCCGCAACCGCTGGCGGCAGTGCTCACCAGCAGCGAGCCGTTGCGCCCCGACATGCGGGCCACGCTGTCACGGGTGTGGGGGTGCCGCGTGTACGACGGCTACAGCGGCGTGGAGAGCTGCTGCCTGGCCGGCGAGTGCGGGCATGGGCGCCTGCATCTCAACCCCGATGTGGGGGTCGTGGAGTTCCTGGAGAACGCAGGGGACCCGCCGCAGGGTACGGAGCCCTGCGAGATGGTGGCCACCGGGCTGCTCAACCTCGACCAGCCGCTCATTCGCTATCGCACGGGAGACATGGCGGTACCGTCGGCCGCGCCGTGCGGCTGCGGGCGCAGCATGCCGGTCATCGAGGAGCTGGTGGGGCGGGTGGAGGACGACGTGATCCTGCGCGACGGCACGCGGGTACGTCGCTTTCATTCCCTGCCGCTGGGGCTGGCGGATGTGCGCAGCGTGCAGGTGGTGCAGGAGTCGCCGGACGAATTCGTGCTGAACGTGGTGGCCGACGGGGCGTTGAGTGAACCGAGCCGGCGCGCCTTGGTGAGCCGGCTGCAGGAACGGTGCGGCGCCGTGCGGGTGGAGGTGTGTACGGTGCCGGAACAGGAGCGCACTCGTCACGGAAAATTCCGCGCGGTGGTGAACCGTAGCGGGGTAGCAGCCGGAGGGTGGGCCCACACGCCGAGCGAGTAGACGGCGCCGTGAGAAACGCTTACCATTATCACGACGACATGTGAATGGCATGCCGTTGCGCCTCATGTCAATGAAGAGGACAGTCTCCCATGTGCGGATTGGCGGGCGTGCTGCACGCCCCGAGTGGCGTGGCATCGCCCCAACTGGTTGAGCGCATGGCCACGGCGCTGCGGCATCGCGGCCCGGACGATGCCGGCGTACTCACCGATGGGCCGTTCGGAGTGGCGCACGCGCGGTTGAGCATCGTCGATCCCTCTACGGCGGGATATCAGCCCATGTCGGATGGGCGATTCACGCTGGCCTACAATGGCGAGATCTACAACCATGCGTCGCTGCGGCCGGTGCTCGAGGCCCGTGGCGTGCGATTCATCGGCCATTCCGACACGGAGACCCTCTTTCATGCGCTCCGTGTACTCGGTGTCCCCGAGACGCTGCGGGCCGTGCGCGGCATGTTCGCCTTCGCGTTCTACGAGCACGAGCAGCAGCAGCTACATCTGTGTCGGGACCGTTTCGGCATCAAACCGCTCTACTACACGTGGCGGTCCGGTACGCTGGCGTGGGGCTCGGAGATCAAGGCCCTGCGTGAACTGCATCCCTGCCGCCCCGACCCATTCAAGACCATCCTGAGCATTGCCGGTGGGGGAAACAACTCCCACCGCTACTCCGTGTTCGAGGGAATCGTCCACGTGCCCCCTGGTGGTCACGTCAGTACCCGAGCCGGCGAGGCCCCCAAGGTTGCCCTGTACTTCTCCCTCACGTCGATGCTTGACGCGGCATACCGTCGGGAACTCGACGGGATGCCGTACGAGGAGATCACCAGGGAGCTGGCCCGCCTGATGGCTCGAAGTGTGGATTCCATGCTCATGTCGGATGCGCCAGTCGGTGTGCTCGCCAGTGGTGGCCTCGACTCGAGCCTCATCGCGGCCCTCAGCAGGCGTGCGGGCCACTCGCTTCCGCTCTACACATCCGAGGTGGTTGGTCAGTACTCCGAGCTGGCGGACGCGCAGGCGCTTGCCGCGCACCTCGACTTGCCTCTGCACACGTCACGGTTCGCCCCTGCCGCCCTGCTCGACCACATCGTGGCGTGCACGTGGCACCATGAGTCCCCCCTCATCGAGAACTTGAGTGGCGTCCCGTTCTCGCAGGTTTGCTTGCTGGCGCGCGACCACGGCGTCAAGGTCCTGCTCAGCGGCGAGGGGGCCGACGAACTGTTCCG
>NZ_JAJTHI010000035.1 GCF_021298855.1 Gemmatimonas sp. | reverse complement strand
TTGAAGATCCGCTGAATCTCGCGCGGGTCCTGCGTCCTCGTGAGCGCGACCATGAGCAGAATGCGCGCCTTGGTCGCCGTCAGGTGCTGGGCAACAACGGCGGGCGGCACCGGTGGCGCGGGCGGTGCCGAGGGGCGGGCGACGGAATCGGGACGGGCCGTGGAATCGGTCCGCGCAGGCGCAGAGGGGCCGTCACCGCCCCCACCGCCACCGTTGGCGTTCTCGCCCGACGTAAACGACGTCACGACCACCACCCCCGTCTGCCGCAGCACGCGGTACGTCGCGTTCTCGGCGGCGGTCATGCCTGTCGTGGCCACCACGACACCCTTGGGGTTCGTAGTGAACGTCTGCCCCGTGCCACCGGGGTAGGACATCGTCAGTTCCACCTTGGGCAGCGTGTCCACGCCGTCCAGGTCGAACTCGCTGCGTTCGCCAAAGCGACGTACCGGCGCGAAGAAGAACTCCGGCCCCTGCGATGCCACCACACCCAGCATACCCATGTCGCCGGTGCTGAAGCCGCCGGTGCGCTGATACAACTTGCGCGACTCGCGCGCCGACAGAATGCGGTCGTCCATCACCACCATCACGCCCTTCTGCGTCGCCTTGGGTGATGCGGCGGTGCGCACGGCACTGAGCAGGTTGATGGGACCGTCAGGACTGATGCCCGTCGCCGGGCGTTGCGACCCCACCACGACCACCGGCTTGCTGGAGCGCACGGTGAGGTAGAGGAAGAACGCCGTCTCCTCCAGCCGATCGGTGCCGTGCGTGACCACGACACCAGCCAGGTCACCGCGCTGGAGCACGGCGTTGATGCGCTTGGCCAGCTTCACCCACATCTCCGGCGTCACCATCGTGCTGGCCACGTTGGAGAACTGTTCCGTCTCCACCCGCGCGTAGCGCGCGAGCTCCGGCACCGACGCCGTGATCTGCTCCGCCGTGAGCGTGCCGGCGCGATAGCCGCCGAGGGTTCCCGGCGCGTTCTGCACGCCGGCAATGGTGCCGCCCGTCGCAATCACCAGCACCTTGGGCGCGTTGGGATTGGGGACGACGGTCACCGGGCGCGCGGCCACTGGCGAGGCAGGCGCGGACGCCGCCGGTACCGGCGTGGCGGGGCTCGCCGACGTGACCGGCGCCGCACCGCGGCGTGCGCAGGCGCCAAACACCACCGTCATCAGCGCGACGGCGGGACAGACAAACCGGCTCGGGCGGATCACCAGCATCTCCTCAGTTTCGCGTGGCCTGCAAACGCGCGATGCGCTCCTTGGCCGCTTTCACCGCCGGCTGTAGCGACGCGTCGGCGTTCTTCCACAGCGCCACGAAATCGCTGTAGCGCTGCAAGGCCTCCTTGGTGTGGCCGGCGTCCTCATGGAGTTCGGCGAGGCGCCGGTAGCCCCGGGCCAGCAGGCGCGCGTGGGATGAGTCCGCGAGCGCCACCGAGGAGGAGGCGAGGTACTTCTCGTACCAGTAGATGGCCGAGTCGCGCTTGCCCATGAGGTCGTAGGCGCGGGCGTAGTTGGGCCACGCGCAGGCGAGGCAGCCGGAGGAGTCGCCCGCACGGAAGGCCGCGAGAGCAGCCGCCCCGTTCTTTTCGGCGAGGAAGAGTTCGCCGCGCGCGGTGGCAATGGACCACCCCTGCACCCGCGCCAGATCGGGGGGCACACTGGCCGTCCATTCCGTCAGCACCCTCCGGGCATCGGCCGTGCGGCCGGTGGCGACGAGGGCGGTGACCAGCGCGCCGTACGGTCGATCGAGGGGCAGCAGGGCCTGCAGTCGTCCATCGCGCAGGATGGGCTCGAGGCGGGGCGCGGCCCCGGCACCTTCGCCGAACTCCGCGCGGGCCAGCGCCTCGGTGATGTCAGCCGCCAGCAGTGACGCGGTGTCGCGCAGGCTGGTGAGGATTTCGCGGCGGCGGCGCTCGACGCGCCACGCGGAGTCGAGCTGCCCGCCCGCCACGAGCGCGTTGCGGAGCGCCCGGCCGGCGGTGAGTTGCACGGACGAGGACTTGGCCGTAGCGACCCGTCGGGCGGCGATGATTCGGGCGCTGTCCACGTCACGGAGGGCAAAGGCCAGCTCGTGGCGCATGCGCCGCACGACGTCGTTCGAATCGCCGGCAACGGCCGCGTACTGGCCCCACTCCCGTCGCGCTTCGTCCACCTGCCCGGCCGTAAGCAGGGCCGTGAGCAGGTTCCGGTCGGACACCCGCGGTGCGCGACGCGTCGAATCCCGGGCAATGGCGTAGTAGCGCACAGCGAGGTCGGGGCGGCGCATGGCGGAGTAGGCCAGCGCCATCTCGTTTTCGGTTTGCCCCCGGAACTGCCCCGGGTCGCGCAGGGCGCCGGCGGTGAGGACCTGCACGGCTTCGGCCGGCTTGCCGATGACGCGGAGATAGGGGGCCGTGGCCAGCGATCGGACCCACCGGGAGCGCACCCCGTCGCGGTGCCGATACGCCTCGCGCATGGCCACGAAGCGCTCGTGCGGTCGCACGCCGGCATTGCTGAGCGACACGGACAGGAGTTGCCAGCCACCGGCGAAGCTGCTGTCGAGCGCGACCGCGGCCCGCGCCTTGTCAGCGGCCCGCAGATAGTCCTGCCGGTCGATCAGCTCGATGGCCTCGGTCCAGAGCCGCGCCGCCTCGGGCGTCGTGCCGATGAGCTTTCCGGTGGCCTGGGGCCTCGGGACCCGGCTGAACGCGCGCACCAGCCCGGCCCGCGTCTGCTCGGCCAACGACGTCAGCGCCGCCGACACCCCGGCGGCATCGGCGGCCGAGGCCTCGAGGCGGAAGAGGGCGCTGTCGTTGGCGGTGACCCGGGCTTCGGTACTGAAGAGGAAGCCGTTCCCGACGCGGGCGACGGCTGGCGACACGGTGCCATGCAGGCCGAGGTCACGCGCCATGGCAAAGAGCGTGTCGCGGCTCACGGTGCCGGGCTCCAAACCCAGTTCGAGCGCCATGGAAATGGCCCGCTGGTCGCCGAGTGGCAGCAGGCGGCGGTCGCTCTGGGCGGCATTGAGCACGGCACTGGACAGACCGCGCGCCAGCACGCTGTCGGCGGGGTCGGACACCGCGGGGAGGAACAGCACGGCGAGGCGCGCCGAGTCGGCGAGGTTCTCGCCGCGGCGGGCGATGGTGTCGGCGCGCTGCTCGCGATAACGGTTGCCGGCGAAGGCGGCGGTAGCCACCAGGCCAATCCCGACCGTGGCCAGCAGGGCGCGAGGCAGGCGGCGCCGGGGGGACGTGCCGGCGCGCGGCGCGGGCACCGCCGACGGGGTGCGGGCGCCGGAGATCTCGGCACTCATGGCGTCGAGGGCCTGGAGCACGTCGGCCACCGAGCGCGGGCGGGCAGCGGGGCTCTTCTCGAGGCACTGCATCACCAGCTGTTCGAGCGACGACGGCAATCCGGCCCGCAAGGTGCCCAATGGCGCCGGCACCTTGGCAATATGCGCCGCCATGAGCTCGCTGGCCGTCGTCGCCTCGAACGGTCCGCGCCCCGTGAGCATCTCGTACATCACCAGACCGGCGGCGTAGAGGTCGAGACGGCCGTCGCTGTTCGTCTCCCCCGCAATCTGCTCCGGCGCCATATACGCCGGCGTCCCGATCGCCATCCCCAGCCCCGTCATCCCCGCCGCCACGGTCCCCGTGGACGCCGACACGGCCTTGGCCACGCCGAAGTCGAGCACCACCGCGCGGCGCCCGCTCAGCATGATGTTCTCGGGCTTGATGTCGCGGTGCACCACATTGTGCTCGTGCGCGTACTCCAAGGCTTCGAGCAGATCGCGCCAGGCACGGACCGCTTCGTCGAGTGGCAATTGCGGGCTGCGCGCCAGCTTGGCGCGCAGCGACGCCCCCTCCACGAAGGGCATCACATACCACAGCAACCCCTCGCTGGCCCCGGCAGTGAGCAGCGGCACGATGGCCGGATGCTGCAGCTGCGCCGCCAGCAGGATCTCGCGGCGAAAGCGGTCGGCGTTCACCCCCGCGGCGGTATCGGGCGGCAAGACCTTGATGACCACCCGGCGCCCGAGCGCAGTTTCCTCAGCGAGGAATACACGGCTCATGCCGCCGCCGCCGAGCTCACGCTCGAGACGATAGGCGGTACCGAGAACGGCAGCGAGCGTACTGGAAAGATCGGTCACGAGGGAAAGTCAGAGGGGCTGCCCGCAAACATAAGCCGCGGAGCCATCGAGCGCTCTCGATGATGCATCAGCGTCGCACCGGCGCCGCCACGATCATCTCCGCAATCGCCGCCCCATCCTTGCGCGGATCCGACGCCCCCGCGTTGACCTTCGTCACGAAGTGCCGGTGCACCGCCTGCCCCGCCCCCATGCGCGTGCTCGAGTAGTCGCCGCGCATCACGATCTGGTGCCCCATCGCCGCCAGCGAGTCCCGCGTGCTCTTCGCAATGCGCGATTCGAAGTTCACGTCGCACCCGGGAAACGTTTCCTTCGAGAAACGCGGTGCATCGAGCGCGCCCTGAATGTTCATGCCGAAGTCCACGAGGTTCGCCACGAACTGCGCGTGTGCCTGTGACTGGTTCCAGCCGCCCATGATGCCGAAGGCGATTTTCTCGTCGCCCTTCTCCATGAAACCGGGAATGATGGTGTGCAACGGACGCTTGCGCCCCGCGATCACGTTGGGGCTCGCCGCATCGAGCGAGAAACCGCCCCCGCGGTTGTGCCACACGAAGCCGGCATCGGCCACGGTGAGCCCCGCACCAAAGCCCACCGTGCTGTAGTTGCTCTGGATGAAGGAGATGAGGTTCCCCTCCTTGTCCACCACACTCAGGTAGGTGGTGCCATTGTCGGTGCCTTCGGGCGTGCCTACCGGCACGTTGCAGTTGGCCGCCGACGCGTTGATCAGCTTCGCACGGGCCGCACCGTACGTCTTGGAGAGCAGCCCGCTCACCGGCACCTTCGCAAAGCGCGGATCGGCGTCGTACCGCTGCATGTCGGCGTACGCCAGCTTCTTCGCTTCGATCATGTGGTGCAGCGCCTGCACCGAGTTGTGTCCCATGGCCTTGAGATCGAACTGCTCCATCATGTTGAGCATCATGAGCGCGGCGATCCCCTGCCCGTTGGGCGGCAGCTCGTACACCGTCCAGCCCCGGTACGTGGTGGAGATGGGCGTGACCCACTCCACGTCGTACTCCGCAAGATCGGCGGCCGTCATGGTGCCGCCGTGTGTCTTCGAACTGGCCAGCAGCTTGGCCGCCACGTTGCCGGTGTAGAACGCCTTCGCGCCCTGCGCGGCGATCTGGCGGTACGTCCACGCCAGCTCGGGATTGCGGAACATGTCGCCCACCTGCGGCAGCTTGCCGCCGGGCAGGAACGTCTTCGCCGTGGCTGCGTCGGCCCGCAGCACCTCTTCGCTGTCCTTCCAGTACACGCTCACCACCTCGCCCACCGGGAAACCCGTCTCGGCGTACTGAATGGCCGGCGCGAGAATCCGCGCAAAGCTCAGGCGACCGAAGCGCGTGCGCAGCGCCTCCCACCCCTTCACCGCACCCGGCACCGTGGCCGCATCGATCCCACGTTGCGGCATGCGGGTGTTCCCCTTGGCCCGCAAGTACTCGGCCGTAAGCGCCTTGGGCGCCCATCCCGAGGCATTGAGTCCGTACAGCTTCCCCGTCTTCGCTTCGTAGTAGATGGCGAAAAGGTCACCGCCAATGCCGTCGTTCATCGGGGCCACAAGCCCCATCATCGCGTTCACGGCGATGGCGGCATCCACCGCGTTGCCCCCCTGTTCGAGAATGCGCGCGCCCACCTGCGACGCCAGCACACTCTCGCTCGCCACGACCCCCAGGTGGGACTGCACCATGGAGCGGGACTGCGAGCGGTCCTGCGCCCCAACGGCACCGGCCGGCGAGGTGAGCAGCAGGGCGGCGATGGGGGCAAGCGTCCGGAGCGGGCAACGGGGCATGCGGGCTCTCGAGGAAAGAGGCGTGAGGAAATGTCTGACGGAATATGCCACCGGCGCCGCGCATCTTCCGGCCATGGGACCCGCTGCCCTGATCTGCCGCGTGAGTGCCGCGGCACTGCTCGCCGCCAGCCTCGTGCGTTCGGCATCGCCGCAGGCGGCAACACCACCGCCGCGCCTGGCCCCAGAGCCGCCCGCTGCCTCCATTGAAGCGGTCGTGCGCGCGCTCGACCCATCGGCCGCCGATGGGCACGACCGGCCCCTGCTGCTTGCGGTCATCCGATTCTATACGGACCAGCGCTTCACCCCGGCGTGGACCGATGCGCGGGGGCTCACAGCCGCCGGGGTGCGCCTCACGCAGGCGCTCGCTACGGCCAACGACGAGGGGCTCGACGCGCGCGCATACGCCTTCCAGCCCCCCGATCCGCGAGACACCACCGCCCTCGCCCGCGCCGACGTGCGGCTGTCATTCATCGCCCTGCGCTTCGCCGAGGACCTCGGCGTGGGGCTCACCGTACCCGGCGCCATCCACCGCGACCACGCGTTCGTGCGGCCGCGGCTGCGCGGGGACTCGGTGCTTCGCGCCCTGCGCGACGCCGCCGATGCCAGACGCGCCCTGCTCGCCGCAGCTCCAGCGACCCCGGGCTACGTGCGGCTGCGCGAGACGCTGCACCACCTCCGCGCCCTTGAACAGCGCGGGGGCTGGGATACGCTGCCCGCCGGTCCCACGCTGCGGCTCGGCATGTCGGGGGCGCGCGTGGCACAGCTGCGCCGGCTGCTGCGGCAGCGCGGCGATCTGGAGGGGCCGCACGACGGAGACAGCACAGCCACCTTCGACGCGGCGCTGGCCGTGGCCGTGGCACGCTTTCAGGAGCGGCATGGCCTGACCGTGGATACTCTGGTCGGTCGCGCGACCGGTGCTGCGCTCAACGTGCCCGTGCGCGACCGGCTCGAGCAGGTGCGCCTCGGCATGGAGCGCACCCGATGGATCCCCCCGGTGACGGGGAATCGGTGGATCACCGTGAATCTGGCCGACTACCGGGCGTTCGTCATCGACGATGACCAGCCCGTGTTCGCCACGCGGGTGGTCATTGGCGACCGGAAACACAAGACGCCGATGTTCGTGGATACGCTCACCACCATCGTGCTCAATCCGGCGTGGAATGTGCCGCCCAGCATCGCCGCGAAGGAGATTCTGCCCAAGCTGAGGCGGGAGCCCGACTACCTCGAGCGGAATCACATGATCTGGGTGGGCCGCGAGATCCAGCAGGTACCAGGGCCGTGGAATGCCCTGGGCCAGATCGCCTTCATGTTCCCGAACCGCTTCAACGTGTACATGCACGACACGCCGGCCAAGGCGCTGTTTGCGTTCCCCGATCGTGCCCACTCGCACGGCTGCATTCGCGTGGAGCGCCCGCACGACCTCGCCGAACTGCTGCTCGGGGCCGACGGGTGGACGCGCGCCCGTCTCGACTCGGTCATTGCCACCGGCCACCGCACGGCGGTGCCGCTCACGACGCCGGTGCCGGTACGGATCACCTATGCCACCGCGTTCTTGGACCTTGGCGGCACGCTGCAGTTCCGCCCCGACGTGTACGGGCGCGACGCCCTCTTGGCGCGAGCGCTGGCGAGGGAACACCAGCGCCCCCTGCCCGCCCCCCTCAGGTAGCCGGTTGGGCGGGGGACGCAGACGCCACCGGAGCCGCGGCCAGCTCGACGGCCGGCAGCGTAACCCCCGCCTTGGCCGCCCGCAGCTCCAGCGTGTCCCGATCGGCCAGGCCGCGGATGAGCGCGTCGGCCTCGCGGTTCTGCAGGTATTTCCCCTTCTCCCAGCCATCCACGATCCCCTTGGGGGTCCCGTAGATCAGCTCGGCGAACTGCGGCAGCGTGAGCCCCAGCGATTCGCGCAGCTGACGGATAGCCTTGGGCGCCAACAGGTTGTGCGCCGCCCGGATGTGCTCGGTGGCCGCCTTCTCCGCCGCGTCCCGCTGCTCGATGGTGCGCTGTTCATGGGCGCACTTCTCGCACCGGAAGAACTCACGGGTCACCTCCGCGGCCATCCCGCTCAGCCGCATGGTCACCGTTTCCGTTTGCAGCGCATAACGGCCCCCGCACCCGCGGTGCAGGGTCCCGTCGAGGGTCGACAGACTCATCTCGGAAGGTTCGCGGACGATACTGGATACCGTGCGGGTCGGCCGGTCGGCCGCACGTGCCCCTTGGGGGCGTCTGATCGTCTGAAGCTCGTCAGGGCAGGCGCCTCGGCGCCACCCCTTGCGGTCTCCACGCTGAATTTCTCCACGCCATGTCCGACTTTGCTCTCGTTCGCCAGCCAGTCTTCGGGGCAACCGGTTCCCTGCTCGGGTACGATATCCGGTTTCACGAGACCGACGGGGCAGGTTCCTTCGCGCAAAGCTTCCTGAGCGGCACCTTCGACATAGTGCGCAACCGCCTGCCGGCGTTCGTGTCAGCCTCCCGCGAGCAGCTGCTGGGCGATGGGTTTCTGGTGGCGGAGCCCGGATCGGTGATCGTGATGCTCCCCGCCGAACTCACGCCGGACCCGGAGGTCACCGACGCCCTCGAGCGCCTAGGCGCCGCCGGCGTGCCATTGGCCATCGAGGCGGTGGGCGCGGAGCCGGTGCCGGCGGAGGCGTTCCTTCCCCTGGTGCAATGGGTCCGCGTGGACGCGCGCAGCGGCGATCCGGCCACGATCAACGCCACCTGCGATCGCCTCCGGGCCCACGGGTCGGCGCTGCAGCTGGTTGCCATGAATGTGGAGGCGCTGGAGCAGTACGAAGCCACCCTGGAACGCGGGTTCGATGGCTTTCAGGGCACCTTTTTCAGTCGCCCTGAACCGCTGCCCTCGGCCGAGATGCCGCAGAGCACGGTGGCGGCCATGCGCCTCATGGGGCTCGCGCGCGACCCGAACGTCAGTGATCAGCAGCTGACGGACGTGATCGCCATTGACCCGGTGCTGACGTTCCAGCTGCTGCGACTCGTGAACAGCGCGGCGCTCGGCGGCCGCGGTGTGGCCAGCATCGGGCAGGCGCTGCGCCTCATTGGCCGAGGCGCGTTCCTCCGGTGGCTGGCCGTGGCGGTGGCCGCCGCGCGCAAGAGCAAGAACGGCATCGACCAGGAGCTGGTGCGCCAGGCCGTGGAGCGCGGTCGGCTGTGCGAACAGCTCGTCGGGACCGGACGCGATGCCGGCACCCTGTTCCTGGTGGGGCTCTTCTCGCTGCTCGATGTCGTCTTCCGCATGCCGCTCGCGGAAATCCTCGAACGGGTGGTCCTCAGCACCGAGGCCAATGATGCGCTCCTGGAGCGTACCGGCCCCTACGCCGACGCGATCACCTTCGCCGAATCGTACGAGTTGGGCCTGTTCGAGAACGCGGCGGGGATCGCGCGGGAGATGGGCGTGGACCCGGCGAAGGCAGGCGAGTTCTACACGAACGCCATTACGTGGACGGCAGAAGCCCTGGGGGCGGTGCTGGACAGCCAGGCGGCGATGCCGGTGAAGAAGGCCAGCTGACCCCCACCCGCCGTATCCCCCGTGGTGCTGCCGAAAGCCCAGCACCACGGAGCCCCGCTGTCAGGGCTGCTCCCGCCACGCCTGCCACATCCCTTTGGCCACGGCGCCGGCCAGCACGATGCCGATGCGGGTCGCCACAAAGGTCTGTCCACTGCGGGCATCCGCCCGCTCCGGGCGCCACGCGAGGCTCATGACGCTGGCCCCGGCCACAGCCCCCAGAAACGGCACATTGGGGCGCGCCTCCCCGGCGGCGTTCTGTGCCACGAAGCGGTCGTGCACCGCGCAGCGCGTGGCCGCCACCACCCGCCGACCGAGGGGGTGCCCTCGCCGTGCCGATTCGCAGGGCGAGCGTACGACGCGCCAGGGCACGAGGACCCCGAGACCGGCGCGCAGCGACTCTTCCGCCACCGCAAACCCGGCCTGATCACCCAGCCGCGCACCGTACCCCCGCCACGTGCGCGGCCACGCGTCCGGCAGGCCAATGGCCTGATTCCACGTCGCGGCCGCCACGCTGCCCGCCGCGATGATGGCGTACTGCCCCGCCAAACCGGTGGAGTCTGCGGGCGCCGCCGGTACGCCCACGCCCGGTGCCACCGGGCCTTGCGCCAGGGCGGCGCGCGGACCCGCCCCGGCACTCATTCCGACGAGAACCACCAGGCCCCAGCAGGCGCGGTTCATCGCGCCGTCGCCGACGGCAGCATCTGCGGCTGCTCGGTGTAGGGCTGCGGCGCCCCCGCCGTGAGCGCCAGGCGCACCCGCTCGGCCTGCGTGGCGTTCACCTCGAACAGCACCGCCACGAGATTCGCGTTGCGGATGGTCTCCAGCGGCCGGCTCGGCCACGCGCCCAGCGTGTCGCCGCCGGGGGTGAGCCGCTGGGCATGCAGTCCGGCGGTCGCCGTCACCGCCGCCGCCGAATCGGCGAAGTAGAACGCCACCAGCTTGGCGGTCTTCCCCAACCGATAGCGCGTGCCTGGGGCCGTGAAGTACGGCACGGTAATGGTGTCCATCACCGAGATCCCCATGCCCGCCTTGGTGATGCGGTCGGCCAGATGACAGTCGCGCCAGCGCCCGTCGCGCGGACACAGGGAATCGCTGGGGGTGGGGGGCCGTGAGACCGGCGCCATGGCGACGTTCGTCCGGGGCGGGGCCGGCTGTGGCGTGTCGCACGCGGCGAACAGCGTGGCCACCACCCATATGGGCAGGCAGAGGAAGATGCGACGCATGGACCAAAGCTACTACGTGCGGGCACAGGCCGCCGAAGAAACCCTGCCGGGGTGACTGCCGTCTAACTGGGGGATGAGACTACTCAAACAGGGCGTGACCCCCATCCGACTGGTGAGCCTGCTGCTGCTCGCGGCCTGCCGTGGCGAGCCCTCCACCGCACCGACGGTGGAGATTGCCGCGAGTCCCGCGCTGGCGCAGCTGGTCACCGAAGACGTGGACCGCTTCTGGCGCGCCTATGAGAACGGGGGGCGCAGCGGCAGCGCCAGCGCCTTTCAGCAGCGCTATCTCGATAGCGCGTCGGCCGGGCTCCGGGACTTCATCGGACTGCGGCAGCTCAGCGCCGCGTCGCTTGCGCAAGTGGCGACCGCCTACCCGGCGTATCTCGACGCCCTGCACGCCTGGTGGCGCACCACGCCTGATCGCGCCACGGTGCTCAACACCATCCGGGCCAACTACGGGAAGATCCAGGCGCTTTATCCGGAGGCCGTCTTTCCGCCGGTCACCATTCTCGTGGGACGCTTCACCACCGGGGGCACCGCCAATGACCGCGGGTTGCTCATCGGCCTCGAGTTCTTCGGGCGCGATGCGCAGGCTCCCCTCGGCGCGCTCCCGGCACCGGTTCGCGAGAACCAGAAAAGCTGGGTGCACGATCTGCCGCCCTTTGT
>NZ_JAJTHI010000070.1 GCF_021298855.1 Gemmatimonas sp. | reverse complement strand
GAATGGGTCACCACGGATCGCGACTTTGCACGTTTTCCCGGATTGCGCTGGCGGCACCCGCTCGGCGAGTAGCGCTCAGCGAGTAGCGCTCGGCGAGTAGCGCTCGGCGAGTAGCGCTCGGCGAGGAGCGCTCATCGAGTAGCGCTCGGCGAGTAGCGCTCGACTGCAGCCTCAACCGCGTGCAGTTTACGAGCGTGACGCACTGCACAGATTCGAAAAGCCGATCGGCGCGGAGCCCACGCGCGTGAGCGATGTGCTGGCGCGACTCACTTCGGCGCTCGCCGACCGCTACCGCGTCGAGCGCGAACTGGGCGCCGGCGGTATGGCCACCGTGTACCTCGCGCACGATCTCAAGCACGAGCGCGAGGTGGCCATCAAGGTCCTGCATCCGGACCTGGGCGCCGCGCTCGGCGGCGAGCGGTTCCTCACCGAGATCAAGACCACGGCCCGGCTGCAGCATCCGCACATCCTGCCGCTGCTCGACAGCGGGGTCGCGGACGGGCTGCTGTATTACGTCATGCCCTACGTGCGTGGCGAGACGCTGCGCGAACGGCTCACGCGCGAGCGGCAGCTGCCGCTCGACGACGCGCGGCGGATTGCCGGTGCCGTGGGCGATGCGCTCCAGTATGCGCACGCGCAGGGGGTCATCCACCGCGACATCAAGCCGGAGAACATCCTGCTGCAGGATGGGCACGCGCTGGTGGCCGACTTCGGCATTGCGCTGGCCGTGCAGACCGCCGGCGGCGCCCGCATGACGCAGACCGGGCTGTCGCTGGGCACGCCGCAGTACATGAGCCCCGAGCAGGCCATGGGCGAGCGGGCCATTGACGCCCGCAGCGACCAGTATGCCCTCGCCGCCGTGCTGTACGAGATGCTGGCCGGTGAGCCGCCGTTCACCGGGGCCACGGTGCAGGCCGTCATCGCCAAGGTGATCAGCGCCGACCCCGAGCCGCTGGCGCTCGTGCGGAAAACCGTGCCTCCCGCCGTCGATGCGGCCATCCGGCGCGCTCTCGCCAAGCTGCCCGCCGACCGGTACACCTCGGTGGCCGCCTTCCGGGCGGCCCTCGAATTGGCCGATACGGCGGCCACAGCCGCGCCGGCGAGCGTGGCCGCTGCCCCGGCGGCGCGCCAGTCGCGCGCCGGCCTTGTTGCCGGCTGGAGTATCGCGGCACTGCTTGGCGTGGCCACCGGCTGGGGGGTGTGGGGCACGGGCCGCCAACAGGCGGCGCAGGCCGACGTCGCGTCGCTCACGCGAGTGCAGGTCACCTTCACTGGCGCCGCCGGGATTCCCGCGCTGTCGGCCGATGGCCAGGTCCTCGCCTACGTGGAGCGGCGCTGTGCCCAGCCCAGCCACGACGGCCACCAGAGCGAGTTCGCGTTCGGCGTGGATGCGGTGCCCTGCGTGGACCGCCTGCTGGTGCAGGATACCGGCAGCACCTCGCCCGCCGAGGTGCTCCGCGGGGTGCGGGAGGTGCGGGACGTGCGCTGGGCCCCCGCCGGCACCGCGCTCGTGTTGTCCGCGGCGCTCGACTCGGTGTCGCAGGGCACCTACGTGCTTCCCCGCCTCGGCGGCACGCCACGCCGCGTGGGGGGCATGGGCTTCATCGACGTGCATGCCCGCGGCGACACGGTCCTCATCCTGCCCGGCACCCCCGAGTTCAGCAGCGCCGCGTACGCGTACGTCGTGCCTCTGGCCACCGGCCAGGTCACCGACAGCGTGCGCATGCCGTCACCGGTGCTCACGGCCGTGGCGTGGTCGCCCGACGGGCGGCGCATCGCCACGTCCGATTCGCGCGGGCGGTTGTACCTCGTCGACCGCGCCTCGGGCACGGCGGACTCGCTGGCCGCCGTATCGCGCCAGCACCTGCGCTGGACGCCGGACGGTGAGGCCCTGCTGTTCTTCCAGCCCGCCGCCGGGCGCGACGACGATTTTCTGCGCGTGGCCGTCGACGCCAAGGGGCACTTCGTTGGCCAGCCCGTGCCCATTGCCGCACGCGCGCAGATGGTGTTCCGCGGCAGCTTCGACGTGGCCCGGCAGAGCGGGTTGGTGGCCATCGTCACCGGCAACGCCACTGGCGACCTGCACACCTTCCCGCTGCGTTTCGGTGAGCCGGTCACGATGCGGGCGGAGTCGCGGCAGGTGACCAGCGGCACGTCATGGTACAGCTACCCGTCCATCGCGCCCGACGGCAGCGCGATCTACTACCTCAGCGGCAACGGCAATGGCGACAACTTGTTCCGGGTCAAGCTCGGGGCCGCCGAGCCGGTGGAGGAGGCGCTCACCACGGGGAACGGCGCCGGGGTGTCCATCTACTCGCTGGTCTCCCCCGACGGGCGCCGCGTGGTCTTCCAACGCTATGTCGGTGACAGTCTCCGCACGTTCGAAGTGAACGTCGAGGCGCAGCCCACCGTGACCGCGCTGTCGGTCGCGGCCGACGGGAGTTGGCGTCCGGGCATCCTGCCGCTCGGCGCCGACGGCTTCGCCGGCGTTGCCGCCAACCTGCGGGCCCTCCTGGTGGCCGACACCCGCGACCGGGCGCCGCGTCGGCTCCCTGTGCCCGATTCGTTGCTGGTCATGGCGGCAACGCTGAGCCCGGACGAGACGCGGCTGGCCGTCGAAGTGCATGGCCCCCGCGAAACGGCCTTCGCCACCACCCCCCTCGACCGCTGGGCGCCCACCGTGCTGGAGCGCGTGCCGGGGCCGGCCATCGGCACGGCGCTTTCCTGGCGCGACGACGGCTTCGTGTACTACGGCGACTTCGATGCCGCCCGCCGCCAGCCGGTGCTGCGCCGCCTCGATCCGCGCGCGCCGGTGAGCGGGCGGGCGCCGGTGGCCATGGCGCTTCCCGAGCGGTGCAAGGTCCCGTCAGCCGTCGTGGCCACGCGGGCACCAGTGGGAACCTGCCTGGTGGAGGACTACCGCGGCGATGTGTACCTGTGGCGCATGAACGGGGTGACGCGATGAGCGCGGCGGTGAACCGCACGATGTTGGGCAACCAGGATGTGTGGCGCGGCAAAGCGCGGTGCACTTTCCCTCGACCTGCCTTCGCCCCAACTACACCAGGGCCGTGAACATCAGGAACCCGCGCGTCGAGGCCTTGCTCGACGAGGTGGCGGACCTCACCGGTGAGGGCAAGACCGAGGCAGGGCGCCGCGCGCTGGAGGAGCGGCGTGAGCGGCTGCGCGCAACCATGGGCGCCGAGTTCCCCCGCACCGGCTGCCCGCTGGCATGATCGCCGCCCTTTCCCGTCTCGCTGCGGTTTGACATACAACCGTGACTGGCATATGGTTAACCATATGAAGACGACGCTGAACATTGACGATACCGTGATGGACCGTCTTCGGCGCGAGTCGGCGCGGACCGGCCGGACCATGTCGGAGCTTGTCGAGACCGCGCTACGGCATCTCCTGCAGCGTCGGTCACCGGTGTCGGAGCTGTCCCCGTTGCCGTCGTTCGATTCGGGTGGCGCGCTGGTGGACGTGGCCGATCGTGACGCCCTGTATCGCGTCATGGAGGAGCAATAGGTGTTCGTGGTGGACACCAACGTGTTGGTCTACGCGGCCGACGTCAGCGCACCGGAACACCCGCGGTGCCGCGCCCTCCTCGACCGCTGGCGCGTGCAGCACGGCGCGTGGTATCTGACCTGGGGCAACTGCTACGAGTTCCTCAGGATCGTCACGCATCCCCGCGTACTGCGCAAACCCTGGAGCGCTCCTGCCGCTGGCGAGTTTCTCACGGCTGTGCAACAGTCACCGGGACTCTCCATGCTCTCCCCGACGGATCGCCATGCTGCCGTGCTCGCGGAGGTCATGTCGGCGGTACCTCTGATCACCGGCAACTTGTGGCATGACGCCGAGACGGCGGTGCTCATGCGCGAACACGGCATCCGCCGCATCTGTACGCGCGATACCGGGTTTTCCCGCTTCCCGTTCATCGAAGTCGTCGATCCGTTGACGTCCGAGCCGTGATACCGCGCCGTGATCGCGGCGCGGCCGCGTTGGCAGCGCGTCGGTCCGCCATGATTGTGCCCGCCTCTGCCTCGGTGTGCCCGTGAATCAGTTCGTCGCTCGTCTTGCCACCGCGCTGGCCACCCATTACCGCGTCGAGCGCGAGCTCGGCGCCGGCGGTATGGCCACCGTGTACCTCGCGCACGATCTCAAGCACGAGCGCGACGTCGCCATCAAGGTGCTGCACCCCGATCTCGGCGCGGCCTTGGGCGCCGAGCGGTTCCTGAGTGAAATCCGCACCACGGCGCGGTTGCAGCATCCGCACATCCTGCCGCTGTTGGATTCCGGCGCGGCCGATGGGCTGCTCTTCTACGTGATGCCGTATGTGCGCGGCGAAACGCTGCGCG